>NZ_JAPZLD010000011.1:0-262376 GCF_030182635.1 Amycolatopsis ponsaeliensis | reverse complement strand
AAGTTCTAACCCGGCCTCCACGGCCAAACACAGCCGACGTCGACCGGCGACACGCCCACCGATTCTCATCCCACCCGCGAGCGCACGCCAGCGCCCATCGACAGTTCTAACACTGTTTCTCACTCACGACCTCCCTCTTACCCCCGGTGCTCGCCCCTCCCCCGACAGAGGGGCGAACGTCCTATTCGTCGGCCAGCGGTTCCGCCTGCACCCGCTTGAGGGCGGGTGTGCAGACCGACGCGCCGAGCAGGGCCACCCCGACCCCGAGCACGACCGGCGCCAGGATCCACGGGCTGAGCACGATGCCCCGCTCGTCGACCATGCTGAACAACCCAACACCGACCAGTACCCCGACGATTCCCGCGCCGATGGTGGCGACCAGCGCGGGCAGCGCGGCCTCCATCCGCAACGCCCTCGCCAGCACCCGCACCGGCGTGCCCGCGGCCATCAGCGCCCCGAACGTCCGGCGGCGGTCCATCACCGACCCCGCGGTCGCGACGGCGGCACTGCAGCCGGCCAGGATCCCCGCCGCGACCAGGCCGATCACCGTGACGCGGCGCAGGTCGCCGAGCTCGGTCTGCTGGTTGAACAGGTACTGGTCGCGGCTGCCGACCTCCGCGCCGGCGGCCGGCCCGGCCAGCGCCGTGCGGACGATCTCGCGGTTCGCGTCGGTCGTCGGCGCGACCACGGTGACGTACTTCGGCGTGACGCCCTCGGGCAGCGCGGCCGGGTCGATGACGAGCGAGCCCGAGAGGTCCGAGTCGGCGAAGTGGACGGCTTCCATCCGCGTGCCCGACTTCGGCGTGGCGCCCGCCGCGTCGTAGTCGCCGGTGAGCTTGTACTGCGCCAGGTCGAGCGCGGAGTCGCCGTAGATCGCCGGCCCGCCGGCACACATCTCCGGCGTGATCCCGAACCGCGTCAGCTTGACCGCGTCCGCACAGCTCATGACCAGGCCGCGCTGGAGCGAGCGGTCGCGGCCCTCGCCTTTGGCGAGGTAGATCTCGCCGACGGCGACCGCCTTCTCGGACTGGCCGTACTTCTGCAGGGACGCGTTGGCCTGGCCGACGATCTTGTCCGCGTGCTGGGCATCGGTGTCGACGTAGAGCACGGAGTCCTGGAAAGACCGCCCGCCACCGGCCATCGACTCGAACGTCGGCAGCAGCGTCAGCGCCATCGACCCGGCGAACACCGCGAGCACGATCCCGGCGGACGCCCGGTAGGCGCTCTTCGGGTCGTCACGCAGGCGGCGCCCGGCGAGCAGCGAGGACGGCCGGCGCCAGATCCGGACGAACGTGCCGCCCACCGCCGACGTCACCCACGGCCCGACGATCGCGGCCGAGCCGACCAGCAGGAACAGGCCCGCCATGACCATGGTGATGCCGCCGGAGTCCTTCGCCGTCGTCACCGCGACGAGGAAGAACAGCCCGGCCGCGGGCAGCGCCAGCAGCCGCCACCAGTGCAGCGGTTTCTTCGTGTGGCCACCGGTCGCGAACAGCGGGTTCTTGAGCACGCGGCGCAGGCCGAGGATGCCGGCCAGGACCACGAGCACCGGGATGGCCACGGCGATGAACACCGTCAGGCCGACCGGCAGCGCGAAGTCGGACGCCTGCCAGGTCCCGCCGGCCCACGGCACGAACGACGCGAGGCCGCGCAGCGCCGGGCTCAGCAGCAGGCCGAGCAGGGCGCCGATGCCCGCGGACAACGTCGTCTCGGCGGCCACCATGTTCGTGACCTGCCCCGGCGTCGCCCCGGCCAGCCGGATTGCGGCGAGCCGCCGCTCCCGCCGGGCCGCGGTCAGCCGCGCCGACGACGCGACCAGCACCAGGCTCGGCACCAGCAGCACGATGATCCCGACCCAGGACAGCAGCATCAGCAGGCCGTCCGCGCTCGCCTTCCCGGCGGGGAAGCCCGCGATCGGGTAGGCGTTCTCCGGCATCGCGTCGGGCGTGTGCCCGACGAGCGCGACGAGCTGCTCCGGGTAGCGGAGGCCGTCCTCGCCGAGCGCGCCGACGGGCTTGCCGAACCGGTCGCCGAGCTGGTCGGCCGAGTGGGCCTGCAGCAGCCGGCCGAGCGCGGGCGACACGACGGTCTCACCCGGCCCCGGCAGCTGCGGCACCCCCGCCGGCAGCTGGATGGACCCGGGCGTCGCGCCGCCGGTCAAGGCGACGTCGACGCGCATGATCTGCTGACCGTCGAAGTAGTCCTTCGACGAGTTGAAGAGGATCTTGGCCGGGGCGTCGGAGCCGCGGCTGTAGTAGTGCTCGCCCTGCCAGAGGGCACGCTGCTCGCGGTGCTGCGTGGCGAACGGCAGCGTCGCCAGCAGCAGCACCAGCCCGGTCGCGACGGCCACCCCGATCGCGGTGAGGATCGCCGACGTCCGGGTCCGCCGGTCGACCTTCAGCACCCGCAGGGCGATCTGGAGCGAGTTCACGCCGCCTGCCTCGTCGCGATCAGGCCGTCGCGGATCGCGACGGTCTTCGGCATCGACTCGGCCAGCTCGCGATCGTGGGTCACCACGAGCACCGCGGCGCCCGTCTCGTGGGCGGCGCCGAGCAGGGCGTCCATCGTGTCGCGGCCGGTACGCGTGTCCAGCGCGCCGGTCGGCTCGTCGGCGAAGATCACCTTCGGCCGGTGCGTCAGCGCCCGCGCGATCGCGACGCGCTGGGCCTCGCCACCGGACAGCTCGCCCGGGCGGCGGCGCTCCTTGCCGGCCAGGCCGAGGCGCGCGAGCCACTGGCGGCCGGCGTCGATGGCCTCCTTGCGGCCGAGCCCGGCCAGCAGCGACGGCAGCGCGACGTTCTCTTCGGCCGACAGCTCGGCGACCAGCATCCCCGATTGGAAGACGAAGCCGAACTCGGTGCGGCGCAGCTCGCTGCGCTTCTTCTCGCCGAGGTGGTCGATCCGCTGCCCGGCCAGGAGGATCTGCCCGTCGTCGGCCCGGAGGATCCCGGCCAGGACGTGCAGCAGCGACGTCTTGCCGGAGCCGGACGGCCCGACGATGGCGACGGCGTCGCCCGGCTGGATGTCGATGTCGATGCCGGCCAGGGCGTACTGAGCGCCGTAGCGCTTCACCAGCCCGCGGCCGGACAACACCGGCCCATTGGTCCACTGTGGAGTGTTCGGGTCCACGAGGTTCTCCCTGTCGGTTCGGATCTTGATGCCGACGAGCTTCGCGGAGATCGGGGGAGTCCACTTCGGGCAGACGGCCAGTCACGAGCCGTGGCGCATCGGCCGATCGGCCGAGGGAGTGCGGACCACTCGGCCAAGGTGCGGACGCGGGCAGATCCTCTAACGTCACGTTGTGACCGCCGCGCCCCCGCCGAACAAGCTCTACGCACGCACCGCCGCCCTCGTGCGGCGCATCGGCGTGCCCTCGGCGGTCCTGTTCGCCGCCCTGCTCTTCGACGTCGTCTTCACGACGCAAGCAGCGCTCGACGACCAAGGCCCGAAGTTCGTCGACTTCGGGCTGCTTCCCGGCATGTTCGCGATGACGGCGTGCGGGGTGTGGGCCCAGAAGCGCGCGGCCGTCGCCGGCGTGACCGGCGCCGCCGTGCTGGTGTTCTCGACTCTCTTCATCCACGCGTTCCGCGTCCCGCCCTACTCCAGCGTGCTGCCGAAGGTGACCATCACCGAGGTCGTGGCCGGGGTGCTGATGGTCTACTTCGTGGCCCGCCGGGCCCGGGCGGGTGTGGCGTTCTGCGTGGTCAGCGTCCTGGTCGTCGGGTGCCTCGTCGCCGTCTTCGGCCGGTACAGCGGCGTCGGCGACATCGACGGCGGCACGGCCACCCAGGCACTGCTGTTCGGCCTGCTGCTGCTCGCCGGGGCGGTGGTGCCGGCCATCACGCTCCGGGACCGCAGCCCGAAGGCCGATCCGCGGACGCGGAAGCTGCAGCGGGTGAACGAGCTGGCCATGGGGCAGTGGCCGTTGATCGGCCTGCTCGGGTTCGCGTTGCTGTTCGAGTTCGGCTACACGTATTCGAGCAACGCCCGCGGGTTCCCGATCCTGTTCTGCTCGCTCGTCGCGGCCGTCATCGCGGTGCTGTCCCCGCGGCGGCCGGCGGACGCGCTCCTAGGCATCGGCGGGATCCTGCTGGTGTCCGCGCTCGTCACGCCGTTCCTGCACCTGCGCTACGAGTACCCGATGCCGGGCGGCGTGCCGTTCGTGCAGGTCATCGCCGCGATGGGCGTGATCGTGAACGTGACCCGCGCCCGCGGGCTGAGCCAGTCGTGGCCGCGGATCGGCCTCCTGTCAGCCGTCGTCGCCCTCGGCGCGATCCTCAACTCGAACCGGCCGCAGGGCCTGCAGGCCGACCCCCAGACCCTGTCCATCCTGGCCTTCGCCGCCGCGTTGCTGCTCGGCATCTCGATCGCCGTCGGCCTGATGCTGCGGTCGCGGGACTCCGAGCGCACCACGGTCGTCCAGTCGGCGGTGGCCGACGCGCAGACCGCCGAGCGGATGGCGCTGGCCCGCGAGCTGCACGACGTCGTCGCCCACCACGTCACCGGCATCGTCGTGCAGGCCCAGGCCGCGCGGATGATGGCCGAGCGGAACCCGCAGATCGCGGTCGAGGCGATGGGCCGGATCGAGAACGCCGGCGTCGAAGCACTCGCGGCGATGCGGCGGCTGGTCCGCTCGATGCGCGGTGACGCGCCGGCCGGGTCGAGCGAGTTCAGCGAGCAGGCCACCACGGATCTCGGCGCCGACCTGCGGAAGCTGGTCGAAAGCGCCAACCACGGCGTGCCGACGTCGATGCACCTCGACCTGCCGCCGGACCTGCCGCACGAGGTCGGCCGCTCCGCGCTGCGACTGGTCCAGGAGTCGCTGACGAACGTCGGCAAGCACGCCTCGGACGCGACCGACGCGTTCGTGCTGGCCGAGGTGAGCGGCACCGAACTGCACCTGCGGGTGACGGACAACGGGCACGAGACGGCGCGACGGCCCGCCGGCGGGTCCGGCGGCTACGGTCTGGTCGGGATGCGCGAGCGCGTCGCACTGCTCAAAGGACGGCTGTCGGCCGGGCGCGGCCCGGACGGCGGCTGGCGGGTCGAAGCGTGGCTGCCGCTGGCCGCCGGGGAAGGGGACGAGTGATCCGGGTACTGATCGCCGACGACCAGGAGATGGTGCGGATGGGCTTCCGCATGATCCTGGACGCGCAGGAGGACATCGAGGTCGTCGCCGATGTCGCGGACGGCGTCTCGGCGGTGTCGAAGGCCCGCGAGCTGCGCCCGGACGTCTGCCTGCTCGACATCCGCATGCCCGGCCTCGACGGGCTGGAGGTCACCCGGCAGCTGGCCGGACCGGACGTGACCGACCCGCTGAAAGTCGTCGTGGTCACCACGTTCGACCTCGACGAATACGTGCACACGGCGTTGCGCAACGGCGCCCACGGCTTCCTGCTGAAGGACGCGGGCCCGGCACTGCTGATCGAGGCGGTCCGCGCGGCCGACCGCGGCGACGCGCTGGTCTCGCCGCAGATCACCATCCGGCTGCTCAAGCACTTCGACGGCGGCTCGACCCGTTCGCAGGCGGCACCGCCTTCGGAGCCGCTGACCGCGCGGGAGATGGACGTCGTCCAGGCGGCGGCGCGCGGCTTGACGAACACCGAGATCGGCGCGGAGCTGTTCTTGTCCCTGTCCACGGTGAAGACGCACCTGGCATCGGTGCAGGGCAAGATCGGCGCCCGCAACCGCGTGGAGATCGCCGCCTGGGCGTGGCGGAGTGGAGTCGTGTCGTAATCGAGGGTGCGTAGTATCCAGAGATGCAACGCCGTTTCCACGCCCCTGTCGTTCTCCCCGCCGACGCGTCTTGTTCGCTTTTGCGTGACGCGGTCGTCGATGTGGACAGCGATGGGCGCATCTCCTACTGCGGACCGGCGGCCACCGCCCCCGAGTCCGCCGCACCGGTCACCACCCTGACCGGCATCCTGCTCCCCGGCCTGGTCAACACGCACGCGCACAGCCCGATGACGCTGCTGCGCGGCATGGGCGGCGACCTGCCGCTGCTGCCCTGGCTCAACGAGATCATCTGGCCCGCCGAAGCGAAGCTGCGGCCCGAAGACGTCCGCACCGGCATGCTGCTGGGCTCGGTCGAGATGCTGCGCCACGGCGTCACGACCAGCGCCGAGATGTACTTCGAAGGCGAGCAGCTGGTCGACGCGGTCCTCACGACGGGCGGCCGCGTGCTGGTCGCGCCGCCGGTGATGGAGCTGCCGGGCCTCGACTGGCGGGCCCAGCTGACCGCGATCGAGCGCTGGATCGACACCGACGGCCTCCGCTTCGGCCCGGGCGACCGCATCGAGCTGGGCTACGGCCCGCACTCGGCGTACATGCTCTCCGAAGAGGGCCTGCGCGCGACGGCGGAGTCAGCTGCTTCGCGCGGTGCACTGGTGCAGATCCACATCGCCGAGGCGGCCGCCGAGGACACGGCTGTCCGCGCGGTCCACGGCTCGGTGCCCGCTTTGCTGCAGAAGCTCGGCGTGCTCGACGGCCGGGTGCTGGCGGCGCACGCGATCCACCTGTCGGACACCGACATCGCGCTGTTCGCCCAGTACGGCGTCGGCATGGCGCACTGCCCGGGCTCGAACGCGAAGCTGGCTTCGGGCATCGCGCGGATCAAGGACCTGCGCGACGCCGGCGTGGCGGTCGGCCTCGGCACCGACGGCCCGGCGTCCAACGACGACATCGACCTCTGGGAAGAGCTGCAGCTCTCGGCGATGTTCGCCCGCTTGGCGACCGGCGACTCGACGGTGCTGACCGCGGCCGACGTCCTCCTGCTGGCCACCCGCGGCGGCGCGGCGGCGCTGGGCCGGGACGACATCGGGGCGCTGGAGCCGGGCCGGTGGGCCGACCTGGTCCACATCGACCTGGACGACCCGGCCTTCGCGTGCGGCGTGGACGTCCCGGACGTGCAGCTGCTGTCGAACCTCGTCTGGGCGGCCGGGTCGCGGCGCGTCCGCGACGTGTGGGTCGCCGGCGAGCAGGTCGTGGCCGACGGCGAGTCGCTGAAGGTGGACCGGGCGAAGGTCCAGGCCGGGGTGGCCGAGACCGCCGCCCGCCTGCGTTAGTTCGGCCTCAGGATCAGCTCGGTCAGGTGGGCGTCCGGGGTGGCTGACACGGCTGTCGCCACCGCGGTCGCCACCGAGTCCGCCTTCAGCAGGTGCGACGTGTCGTAGTCGCGGCCCTCGCCCTTGAAGATCTCCTGCTGCATCTCGGTGTCGGTGCGGCCGGGGTAGACCGACGTCACGCGGATCTCGGGCTCTTCCTCGCGCAGGGCGTCGGCGAAGGCGCGGACGGCGAACTTGCTCGCCGCGTACGGCGACCAGCCCGGACGCGCGTTGCGGCCGGCACCGGAGTTGATCACGACGACGTGCCCGCGGGCCGCGCGCAGAGCCGGCAGCAGGAGGCGGGTCAGCTCGACGACGGCCAGGGTGTTGACCTCGAAGTTGTCGCGCCACGCTTCGGCGGACGCGTCCTCGATCCGGCCCAAGCGCGCGACGCCGGCCGAGTGGACCAGGACGTCGAGCTCCGCGATGTCCGATACGGCCTCGGCGAGCGACGCGGGGTCGGTCAGCTCGACCGGCCACGGCTTCGCGCCGGGAAGCTCCTTCGCCAGCGTGGCCAGGGCAGTCGCGTCACGGCCGCCGAGGAGGACGCGGTGGGTCGGGGCCAGCTGGTGCGCGACCGCCGCGCCGATGCCGCGTGAGGCACCGGTGACGAGGGCGAGGGGGAGATCCGTCATGCGCCCACCGTAACTAGGCGAACCCGACGTCCACCGTCTGGTCGTCGCGCTTGTCCTTGCCGAGCTGGCGCGGGTCCGCGCAGCCCGTCGCCGGGTCCGCGTCCGAGTCCTTCGCGTCGTCGCCGATGTCCTTGCCGGTCGGGTGCTTGCCCTCGGCCGTGAAGCAGACCTGGTAGCTGCCGTCCTCCAGGCCGGTGAAGGCGTAGGCACCATCCGGGCCCGTGACCACGCTCGTGCCGTTGGCCAGCGTCACCTTCACCCCGGCCAAGCCCGGTTCGCCGGCGTCCTGCAGGCCGTTGCCGTTGGTGTCCGACCAGGCGAAGTCGCCGATCCGGTTCGTCGGCGGGGCCAGGCCGAGGTCCACCGTGAAGTCCTCGCGGTTCGGTCCGCCGAGGGTGCGCGGTGCCGTGCAGCCGTCCGGGTCCGCGTCGGAGTCGCGGTCGTCGGCGGCCGCGTCCTTGCGGGTCACCGTGAAGTCCGCCGGGACCGCGAAACACACCTGGTAAGTGCCGTCCTTCAGCTTCTCGAAGCCGTACTTGCCCTTGTCGTCGGTGGTCGCGGTGCCCACCGTGCCGCCCGCGCCGTCCTTCAGCGTCACCTTCACCCCCGCGACGCCCGGCTCGTCCGGGTCCTGGATCCCGTCGCGGTTGCGGTCGTTCCACACGAAGTCGCCGATCTTGGCGATCGCCGGCGGCGGCAGGACGGTGATCGTCGCCGACGCCGTCTTGTCGCCCAGCGTGCCGCCCGGGTACTGCACGCCGGTCACCTTCGCCGTGTTGACGTGCCCGGTGTCGGCCACCGTCAGGTTCGGGTGGTCGCAGGTCAGCTGCTTGTTCGCGCCGCCGGCCAGCGCGAACGGCTCGAACTTCCCGCTGCACCACGGGTCCTGCACCGTGATCCCGGTGAGGTCCTGCGTGCCTTCGTTCGTCACGGTGACGCGGTAGTGCGCGGTCTCGCCCGCGGTGACCGTCGCGAACGGGCCCCACGCGCCGGTCGCCGGGTTCTGCACTTCCTTCTTCACCGAGTAGGCCGCGAGCTGCAGGCCGACGCAGTCCCAGCGCAGCCGCTCGGCGCTCGTCGTGGCGAAGAACTTCACCGCCGCCGCCTTCGCCGGGGCGGTCGCCGCCGGGAAGTCCTGCTTCGCCAGGTGGCCGTTGCCGGCGTCGTGGTCGGCGACCAGCTTGGTCTCCTGGACCTGGGCGCCGTTCACGTCGAAGAAGCGCAGGCCCGTCGCCGGAGCCGCGGCCGGCACGTACGAGCCGGTCGACACGCTGAGCGTGTACACGCCGCCGGGCACGAACTTCTCGGTGGAGTAGGCGGTGCTGGCCTTGCCGTCCGGCGTCTGGATCACCGCCGACCGCTGCCCGTCGACGGCGAAGGCCTGTTCGGTCAGCAGCTTCGGCGCCTTCGCGGCCGGGGTTCCGGGCGGGACCGGCGCGGCCGGGGTGAAGACGTAGCTGTCCGGGGCGCCGTTGCGCGCCGTCTCCTCGACGCTCGGGTTGGCCGCGATCCCGCCGCACGCGGGCGCCGGGTCCGCGGTCGCCGCGGGCACCACCGCCCCCGAGAGCGCCACGACCGCCACTGCCACCACGCGCGCCGAACGGATCATGCCTCGACTATGGCGCGGGGCCCGGGCCCGCACCGGCCGAGAACCGTCCACTTAAGAGTGAACCTCGGCCGGCGCGGACCCGGCGCGTCAGCGTTCGCCGATGCGACCGGGACGCCCGGGGCGGCCCTTCTTCCACACCGAGACGAGCGACGGCCGCGGCTGCGCGGTGCCGCCGTCGGGCCAGTGCGACGCCGGGTTCGCCGAGCTCGCCGCGTTCTCACCCGGGTGCTGCACCGCGACCAGCACGACGTGGTCGGTGACGTTCGGGCCGCACGTCTCGGCGCCGACCGGCACCGACAGGAACTGCTTGACGTGCCCGCGTTCCGGCCCGGTCACCGGCACCGAGAAGAGGCCGTCGTTCGAGCCGAGCGCGTTGCCGTCGGTGGAGATCCACAGGTTGCCGTGGCGGTCGAAGGTGACGTTGTCCGGGCAGGAGATCGGGCTGACCTTGGTCTTGTCGAAGCCGCCGTAGTAGGTGTCGGCCGCGGCCGGGTCACCGCAGACGAGCAGCAGCCGCCAGGAGAACGTCGTCGACGCCGCGTCGCCGCGGGCCTCCTCCCACTCCAGGATCTGCCCGTTCTTGTTGGCCACGCGCGGGTTCACCTCGTCGACGCCGGCCTTGCCCGCCGCGCCGCGGTCGGAGTTGTTGGTCAGCGCCGCGTAGATCCGGCCGTTGACCGGGTTCGGTTCGATGTCCTCCGGCCGGTCCATCTTCGTGGCGGCGACCTTGTCGGCGGCCTGCCGCGTGAAGACGTAGACCTCCTCCGCGGTGAATCCGTCCACAAAGGACTTGTTGCCGCTGGCCAGCGGGATCCACTCGCCGGCGCCGTCGAACTCGCCGTCGGCGGGGAGCTTGCCGGTGCCGTCGATCTCACCCGGGCTGTCGCCGGTGAAACGGGCGACGTACAGCGTGCCCTCGTCGAGCAGCGCCGAGTTGTGGCGGCGCGCGTGCGCGCTCTTGCCCGGCTTGTACTTGCCCTTGGAGACGAACTTGTAGATGTACTCGAACCGCTCGTCGTCGCCGGTGTAGGCGGCGACGCGGCCGTCGGCGGTGATCTTGATGTTCGAGCCCTCGTGCTTGAGGCGGCCGAGGGCGGTGTGCTTGATGGGTGTCGACGTCGGGTCGTTCGGGTCGATCTCGACGACCCAGCCGAACCGGTTCGGCTCGTTCGGCTCCTGCGCGACGTCCCAGCGCTTGTCGAAGCGCTCCCACTTGCGGGTGCTCGTGCCGGTGCCGATCGCGTACCGCTTCAGCCGCGCGGCCTCGACCGGGTCGGTCACCTTCTCGGAGTTGGCGAAGTACTGGTGGATGTTCTCTTCGCCGGAAAGCACGGTGCCCCACGGCGTCACACCGCCGGAGCAGTTGTTCTGCGTGCCGCGGACCTTGCGCCCGCTGGGGTCGGCCGACGTCTTCAGGTACTTCGAGCCGGCGGCCGGGCCGCGCACCTCGAAGATCGTGTCGAGCGTGATCCGGCGGCCGTACCGGCTGGGCACGACCTCGAGGCCGCCGTGGCTCGGGTCGCGGCGGGTCAGCAGCACGGACAGGCCGTGCGCCGCCCAGGCGATCTTCGCCTGCTCCTCGGTGGGGTTCGCCGGGTCGTACTGGTCGGCCGGGAAGAGGTGCACCTCGGCGGTGTACTCGTGGTTCACGACGAGCAGGTTCGTCAGGCCCAGCGGATCCTGCGGGATCAGGCCGACGAAGTCGGCGTTGTAGCCGAACTGCTTGGCCTGCGCGGCCGCGGTCTGCTTGGTGAAGTCGAACTTCGGCGCGCCCGGCACCACCGGGTCACCCCAGCGGATGACGACGTTCTGCGCGTAGCCGTCCGGGACGGTGACCGCGTCGAGCTTGTTCGGCGGGACCGGGTCGAAGTCGGTGCCGGGCACCGGCCGCGGCTTTTGCGCCGGTGCGGCGGCCGCGGTCCCCGACAGCGCGGCGAACCCGCCGGCCGCGGCGGCCATCACGGCACCGGCCTTGAAGGCCCCGCGGCGGGAGATGTCCTTCACGACGTCGCCGAAGTACTCGTTCCCGGACTCGTTCGGCTCGGGGTGGGCACAGGCGTTGCCGCAGCGGTACTCGCAGGTGATCGGGGAGCGGCCGCCCGGGTGGACGGGCAGCAGCGGAAGCAGACGGTCGGGCACGAGGCCTCCATGGTGGGAGTTCGGGAACGAACCGACCGTAAGCCTCCCAAACCATCCATTCCAGACATACAGGTGAACGGCAGATGTACCGCTCACCCGAATGGCCGTGGATCAGAACTCTTCGCCGACGAGTACCGCCTCTTGCGGCACCGCGTGCGGGTCCGCCTTCTTCTCCCGCAGCGAGAGCAGCCCGCCGGCGATCACGCACAGCACGGCGGAGGCGACGAACGGCGCCTGCGGCGAACCGAACCACTCGGCGACGTGCCCGACGAGCGTCGCGGCGACGGCGCCACCGAGCCAGCGGCAGAAGTTGTAGCCCGCGCTGGCGACCGGGCGCGGCGCGGCGCTGATCGACATCGCGGTGCCGGTGAACAGCGTGTTCAGCAGCCCGGAGACCAGCCCCGAGACGATGATGCCGGCGACGAGGACCCGCTTGCTCGGCACGGCCAGCACCAGCATCAGCACGGCGTAGCCGAAGACGGCGGCCGCGGCGGCGTGCCGCTCACCCAGCTTCGCGGCCAGCCGCGGCGCCAACGCCACTCCCGCCACCGCGACGCACAGGCCCCAGCCGCAGAAGATCAGCCCGACGGCGATGGCGTTCCAGCCCAGCACGAACGGCGACCAGGCCAGCACCGCGAAGAACGCGGCGGTGTACAGCGCCGACGCGACGGAGGTGCGCAGCAGACCGGTGTGCTTCAGCGCGCGCAGCGGGTCGAGCAGCTTGATCGGATCACGCTTCTCGTGCTTGTCGCTCTTCAGGAACACCGCGCACAGCACGAGCGCGCCGGCCATCAGGACGGCGGTGCCGAGGAACGGGCCGCGCCACGAGATGGTGCCGAGCAGCGCGCCCAGCAGCGGGCCGACCGACAGGCCGACACCGAGGGCGGCTTCGTAGAGCAGGATCGCGCCGGACTGGCCGCCGGTCGCGGCGCCGACGATCACCGAAAGCGCGGTCGCGATGAAGAACGCGTTGCCGAGGCCCCAGACCGCGCGCAGCCCGACGAGCTGCTCGATCGACCCGGCGGCCGAACACAGCGCGGTCGCCGCGACGATCAGCGTCAGCCCGACCAGCACCGTGCGCTTCGGGCCGAACTTGGCGCTCGCCGCGCCGGTGACCAGCATCGCGACGACCTGGACGCCGAGGTAGGACGAGAAGAGCAGGGTGACCTGGGACGGCGTCGCGTCCAGGCCCTTGGCGATGGACAGCAGGATCGGGTCGACCAGCCCGATCCCCATGAAGGCGATGACCGCGGCGAACGCGGTGATCCACACCTGCTTGGGCTGGCCCTTGACGGCGTCCAGCAGGCTCGAGTGGTGTTCAGCGCTCATCGCTGATCAGTTCCTCCTTCTTGGTGTCGACGAGCAGTTTGGCGAGGGCCGGGAGGGCGGCCTCGATCGCAGCGCGGTCGGCGTCGTCCATCGCGATCAGGCGCTCGCGAAGGAACTCTTCGCGGGCGGTGACCATCTCGGCGTAGAAGCGACGACCCTCGTCGGTGACGTCCACGAGCACCGCCCGCCGGTCGGCGGGGTCCGGCGCGCGGGTGGCCAGGCCGAGGCGTTCGAGGCGGCTGACGACGTCGGTCATCGACGGCAGCTTGACCCGCTCGAACTCCGCCAGCGCGCTCATCCGCCGCGGTCCGCCGTTGACGAGCTCGCTCAGCACCGAGCCCTGCGTGAGGGTCAGCGTCAGCTGCGGGGTCTGGCGGCGCACCTGGTGGTAGAGCCGGAAGACCAGCGGCCGCAGCCGGTGGGCGAGATCGGCGATCGCGGAAGTCACTTAGCAAGGCTAACAAAAATTAGTAAGTGTGGCTAAGTAACTCGGCTCACAAGCTAGGCTCCTGGCATGGACGCGGTGATCTTCGACCTCGACGGCGTGCTGGTGGACTCCGAGCGGATCTGGGACGAGGTGCGCCGCACGGTGGTCGCCGAGCACGGCGGCACGTGGCGCGAGGAGGCGACGCGGGCGCAGCAGGGGATGAGCACCCCGGAGTGGGCCCGGTACCTGGTGGAGGAGCTGGGCGCGCGGCTCACGCCACCCGAGATCGCGACTTTGGTGGTCAAGCGCATGGCGGCGCGGTACGCCAAGGAGCCGCCGCTGATCCCGGGCGCGGTGGAGGTGGTCCGCGCCGTGGCGAAGCGGTGGCCGGTGGCGATCGCGAGCTCGTCGCCGGTGATCCTGATCAAGGGGTTCCTGGACGTGACGGGGTTGCCGGTGGGGGCGGCGGTGTCGTCCGAGCAGGTCGGGGCCGGGAAGCCGGCGCCGGATGTGTACTTGCGGGCGGCCGAGCTGCTGGGAGTGGCACCGGGCGATTGTGCGGCGGTGGAGGACACGACGAACGGGCTGCGGTCGGCGTTGGCCGCGGGGATGGCTGTGTATGCGGTGCCGAACCCGCATTTTCCGCCGGATCCCGAGGTGCTGAAGCAGGCGACCGCGGTGGTGGAGAAGATCACCGACTTGCCGGGTTCGTTAGAGGCGAACTGAGCGGACCCCAGATCACCCGGCACCGGACCGGCTCGGCTCCGGGGACGACATCGGCCACGAAGACCATGGACTCCGAGATCCTCCGCCCGGTCGAGCGCGCCTGGGTCATGTCACCGTTGGGCGCGAAGAGCTGCAGAGTTCGCACGGTGGGATCCATGAAGTAAACGGCCTTGCCCGCCGGCAGCGGCCCACCGAACTCGCCGACGTACCCGGCGCGCACCCCATGGGACGGCATTCCCTCCATCGAGACGCACTGTGGCGTGCTGAACAGCGGAGCGCCGACTGCGAGCGGCTGGCCGACGGGCACAGCGGCCACGCAGAAAAGCCCGCCGGTCAGGCCAGGCTTGAAAGCCGCGAACGCGTAGGCGGTCCACATGTCGGTCTGACCGGCGAAGTCGGTGAGTGCGACCGCCCCCGGCTCCAATCGCAAGGAATCCATGGCTACCGGGGCGAACTTCGCCAGGCTCAACGCTTCGATCCGGTCCGCGGGCGTGGTCGGAGTGGGCTCCGCCGTCTGCATCCGCGTGACCACCAGAACGCTGGTCAACACCACCAACACAGCCGCCAGCGGGGCGAGCCACACCGTCGCGCGGCGGCGGCGTGGCTTTCGCTGCCTTCGCATCTGCTCCGCCCAGGCCGCGTCGAGGTTCGGCGTGACCTCCTCGGCCTGTCCGCGCAGTGCTTCGGCCAGTTTGCGTTCGAGGTCGGTCATCGCTCACCTCCCAGGTCGTCCCCCAAGTGTTTGCGCAGATTCTCCATCGCGTGGTGCGTGGTCGCCTTGACCGTGCCCGGTGAGATGCCCAGCGTCTCCGCGATGGCCGCCGTGCTCAAGTCCAGCCAATAGCGGAGCACCAGCACCTCGCGCTGGCGCCGGGATAGCTTCCCCACCACCGCGCGCAGCTGTTCGTGCTCCCAGTTGGCCACCGCCCTGACCTCGGCCGACAGCTCGTCCGGCGGCCTGTCCTGCGGCGTGCGCCGGACGACCCGCAGGTGCCGCGTGCGCGACCGGGACATGTTCACCACGGTCGTGCGCAGGTAGCCCGCCACGCGCGTGTGATCGGTCAGCGTGTCCCAGCGCTGGTGGAGCTTGACGAAAGCCTCCTGCGCGACGTTTTCCGCGTCGTCCGCGCCGAGCAGGTGCGCCAGCCGTGTCATCTGGGCGAAGTACTCCCGGAACAGGGCGTGGAAGGTCGGCGCGCCCAGGTCCCCCGGCACGCTCTCCCCGACGCTCGCACTCACACCACGCTCACGCGCGCCCCACCCCACCGGTTTAGTGCACCACGCGAAGAAGGCCGCCACCAGCGGTGACGGCCTTCGACGGTGGACAGTCCTTACCGCTCGACCTCGCCGCGGATGAACTTGTCGACGGCGTCGCGCGCGGTCGAGTCGTCGTACTGCTCCGGCGGCGACTTCATGAAGTACGACGACGCCGACAGGATCGGGCCGCCGATGCCGCGGTCGAGCGCGATCTTGGCGGCGCGGACGGCGTCGATGATGATGCCCGCCGAGTTCGGCGAGTCCCAGACCTCGAGCTTGTACTCCAGGTTCAGCGGCACGTCGCCGAACGCGCGGCCCTCGAGCCGGACGTAGGCCCACTTGCGGTCGTCGAGCCACTGCACGTAGTCGGACGGTCCGATGTGGACGTTGCCCTTGCCGAGGTCGCGGTCGACCTGCGAGGTGACGGACTGGGTCTTCGAGATCTTCTTCGACTCGAGCCGCTCCAGCTCCTTCATGTTCAGGAAGTCCATGTTCCCGCCCACGTTGAGCTGCATCGTCCGGTCGAGCTGGACGCCGCGGTCCTCGAACAGCTTCGCCAGGACGCGGTGCGTGATGGTGGCGCCGACCTGGGACTTGATGTCGTCACCGACGATCGGGACGCCGGCGTCGGTGAACTTCTGCGCCCACTCCGGGTCGGAGGCGATGAACACCGGCAGCGCGTTGACGAACGCCACACCGGCGTCGATGCAGGCCTGCGCGTAGAACTTGTCGGCCACCTCGGAACCCACCGGGAGGTAGGAGACGAGCACGTCGGCCTTCGCTTCGCGGAGCGCGGCGACGATGTCGACCGGGGTCTCGTCGGACTCCTCGATCGTCTCGCGGTAGAAGCGGCCGAGCCCGTCGTGGGTGTGCCCACGCTGGACGGTGACGCCGAGCGGCGGCACGTCGGCGATCTTGATCGTGTTGTTCTCCGAGGCGAAGATCGCCTCGGACAGGTCACGGCTGACCTTCTTGGCGTCCACGTCGAACGCGGCGACGAACTCGATGTCGCGGACGTGGTAGCCGCCGAAGTCGACGTGCATCAGACCCGGGACCCGCGTGGCGGGGTCCGCGTCGCGGTAGTACTGGACACCCTGGACCAGCGACGCCGCGCAGTTGCCGACGCCCACGATGGCCACCCGAACGCGGCGGTTCTCGCCCATGGGGGTTTCTCCTTCAATCCGTGTCTGTTCAGTAGGTCAGGTGCCGCGACGCTGCGGCCCGGCCGCGCGGCTCAGGTCTCCGGACCCTGCCGTTCGGCTTGTTCGTGCGCGATCAGCTCGTTGAGCCAGCGCACCTCCCGCTCACTGGTCTCCAGCCCCAGCCGGTGCAGCTCGCGGGTGTAGCGATCGATCTTCTGCTCTGCCCTGGCCAGGGCCGCCCGCATACCCTCGCGGCGTTCTTCGACGCGGCGGCGGCGGCCCTCGAGGATCCGCATCCGCACGTCGGCCGGGGTTCGCGAGAAGAAGGCCAGGTGGACGCCGAATCCCTCGTCGTCCCAAGTCTGCGGCCCGGCGTCGCCGAGCAGCTCACCGAAGCGCTCCTTGCCCTCCGCGGTGAGCTTGTAGACCCGCCGCCCGCGCCGCGACCACGCCCGGTCGTCGGCCTCGTCCAGCTCTTCGACCAGGTACCCGGCCCGCAGCAGCTTCCGCAGGGTCGGGTACAGCGAGCCGTACGAGAACGTCCGGAACGTGCCGAGCGTCTCGTTCAGCCGCTTGCGCAGCACGTACCCGTGCATGGGTGCTTCGTGCAGAAGCCCGAGGATCGCGAACTCCAGCACACCGCACCCCCTTCCGGGAACAAACCGAGCCGACCGGCGTTGCTCCGAACGATCGCCTCGATCCAACCTACTCAGCCACTATATCGCGCCGATACATCGAAGTGGCGAAGCTAACGGGCCTGCTCACTCTGGAGTGGGCGAAATTCACCGGAGAGTTATCGAACGTCCGGCGTGTCCCCACCGGGCCGGCCACCGGCCGCGCTAGGGGGCGTGGACGACACAGGAAGAGCCCGTACTCTGTCCTGGTGATTAACCAGCGGCAGGTCGTGGACTACGCGTTGCAGCGCCGTGCGCTGCTCGCCGAAGTCCGCTCCGGGCGCGTCGGCAGCTACGAAGCCTGCGACGCGAGCCCGTACCTGCTGCGGGCGGCGAAGTTCCACGGCCGGGCCGGTGACCTGCCCTGCCCGATCTGCCGCCAGGAGCCGCTGACCCTGGTGTCCTGGGTCTACGGTGACGAACTCAAGCACGTCGCGGGCTCGGCGAGGACCCCCGAGGAGCTGGCCAGGATGGCCGGCTCGTTCGCCGAGTTCACCGTGTACGACGTCGAAGTCTGCCGGGCGTGCCACTGGAACCACCTGGTCCGGTCGTACGTCCTCGGTACGGGGGAATCGGTCGACGGTCCGCGAAGGACCGCAGGCCGGTGAGCTGGATCACAACCGCTGAAGAGCGCAGAACGGCGCACTACCGGGTGCCGGTCTGGGAGGCCCATTCGTGAACGACGATCGCAACCGCTCCTGGCCCGGCCAGGAGCCAGATGCACCTCGCCGTGCCCAGCCGGGCCCACGGCCGGGAGAAGACCCCGGCCCCGCCTGGCCCGGCGAAGAAGCCCCCCGCCGGCCACGCGGTGATTCGGCGCAACGCGGCACGCCGCCCCGCGGCAACCCGCGCGGCGGCGGATCGCCCGAGTGGCCGTCCGGCGACGAAGGCGGCCCCCAGTGGCCCGGCGAAGAGCCGGCGCGGCGGCCGCAGCGACCCCGCCAGCAGGGCATGCCCGCGCGGCGGCCGGTCCCGCCACCGCCCGGCCAGCGCGCGCAGCAGGGTCCGCCCGCTTCCCCGCCGGAGGGCTTCCGCCAGCCTCGCGGCGGGCGGCCGGTGCCGCCCCCGGAGCGCGAACCGGACCTGATCACCCACCACGCGCACAACGGCACCGACGACTTCGGGCGCGACCCGTACGACGACGGCTACGACGATTACGACGCTGCCGCGTTCAACGAGTTCGCCGACGACGTCGAGCCCCAGGACGAGCTCGACGAAAAGGGCAAGAAGGTCCTCACGCCGGCGCAGCGCAAGAAGCGCCGGTGGAAGATCGCCCGGCGGGTGGCGTACGCCTGCGTCGGGCTGTTCTTCGTCGTCCCCGCGATCGCGTTCGTCATCACCTACTTCCTGGTCGACGTGCCGACGCCGGACAGCATCAAGTCGCTGCAGAACCAGCCGATCACCTACTACGACGCCAACGGCCAGGTGATGGGCCGAGAGCTGCCGCCGGGCGGCGACCGCCAGCTGCTCAAGCCGGGCGAGGTCCCCGAGGTCGTCAAGCACGCGGTGTACTCGGCGGAGGACGCGACGTTCGAGACCAACTCGGGCTTCGACGTCACCGGCATCCTGCGCGCGGTCTGGAACCAGGTTTCCGGCGGCCAGGGCGGTGGTTCGACCATCTCCCAGCAGTACATCAAGCAGGCGACGCAGAACGACGCCCCGACGCTGACCCGCAAGTGGACCGAGCTGGCCAAGTCGTTCAAGATGAACAACCAGCAGTCCAAGGAAGAGATCATCACTTCCTACCTGAACATCGTCTACTTCGGCCGCGGCGCGAGCGGCATCCAGGCGGCCGCGAAGGCGTACTTCAACAAGGACGCCAAGGACCTGAACGCGTCCGAGGCCTCGCTGCTGGCCGGTCTGATCCAGGGGCCGGGCCGCTCGGAGAACCAGGACTACGCCCAGCGGCGCTGGACGTACGTGATGGACCAGATGGTCGCCAACAAGTGGCTGCGCGCGGACGAGCGCACCACCTTCCAGTACCCGACGCCGATCCCGAAGAACGCCAACAAGGAGCAGAACTCGGGCAAGCTCACCTACCAGGTCCAGCAGCGGATCAAGGACGAGCTGGCGGCGAAGGGCTACGACGAGAACAAGCTGTTCTCCAGCGGCGCCAAGATCTACACCACGATCGACCCGGCGGCCCAGGACGCGGCCGAAAAGGCCACCGCCGACGGGATGAAGGGCCAGACCGACGAGAACCTGCTGAACGCGCTCGTCGCGGTCGACCCGAAGACCGGCGGTGTCCTCGCCTATTACGGCGGGCCCGAGATCGTGAAGGACGCCAACGGCAAGGACCAGGTCGCCCAGGACCGCGCCAACCAGGCGAGAAACCCGGGTTCGTCGGTGAAGGCGTTCGACCTCACGGCGTTCCTCAAGATGGGCAAGGGCCTCGGCGAGGTCTTCGACGGCTCGAACAACCGGGTGCTCGGCGGCCGCACGGTCCGGAACGCGGGTGACAGCGCGAGCTGCGGCAAGGACTGCACCGTCGCGAAGGCGATGGAGATCTCGGCGAACACCGTGTTCTACGACATGGTCCTGAACGTGACGAAGCCGTCGCGGGTCGCGGAAGCGGCGAAGGAAGCCGGCGTCAAGGTTTCACCGAACGGCAAGAGCATCCTCTACACCGACGACAACAACATCTCGCTCGGTGGTGGTGGCACGGCCGTGACGCCGGAGGACATGGCGGCCGCGTACGCGTCGTTCGCCAGCGGTGGCGTCTACCACGAGCAGCACTTCGTCTCGAAGCTGACGAACAACCAGGACGAGGTGGAGTTCGACCAGAACAACATCAAGACCAACCCGGCGTTCGACGACGACGCGTCGAAGAGCCAGCAGATCGCGGGCAACGTCACCGAGGCGCTGGTGCCGGTCATCGACCACTCGAAGCTGAAGTGCCCGACCGGCCACGAGTGCGCCGGCAAGACCGGTACGCAGCAGTACACGGCGAAGGACAGCGACCCGGCGTCGTACAAGGACCGCAACGCGCAGACGTGGATGGTGGGCTACACACCGTCCGTGTCGGCCGCGGTCTGGGTGGGCGGCGACGGCAACAAGCCGCTGCACGACCCGAAGAACAAGCCGATCTTCGGTGCCACCATCGCCGGTCCGACGTGGCAGAACTTCATGAACCTCTATCTCAAGGGCAAACCGGCGGAGAAGTTCGACAAGGTCCAGGCGATCGGCAAGGACGTCAACGACGTGACGACGACGCAGTCGAAGCCGTCCGACACGCCGAGCATCACCACGACGCCGACCACCCCGGAGTCGTCCGACAGCACAGAACCCACGAACACCGACACGACCACCTCGACGCGGACCGGCCGGCCCACCCGGCCCGGCCCGGGTGAGACGCCGACGTTCCCGCTCGGCAACACCTCGGGTGGTGGTGGCGGGTTCGCCCAGCCACCGGGCTCCGGGCCCGGATAGCAGCGCATGAAACGGAGAACGACCGGGACCCGCGGGGTCCCGGTCGTTCTCCGTTTCCGCCTCAGCAGAGGCTGAGGTACCAGACCCAGCTCCAGTCGGCGCTCGGGTCATCGACGTAGGCCCCGGGCGACTTCCACCGGGTCACGTGGTCCCGGCTTTCGAAGTCGACCGTCGTTCCCGTGGTCTGACTGTTCTTCCACGACCCGATCGACCCGAACGGCATGCCGTATTCCTTGCACTCGGCCATGTCGAGCTTGTCGCTGGTGTAGTTCTGACCCGCCCACGAACACATGTGTCCCCACCCGCAGGTGCCCGCCAGTTCGCTCCCCGGCAACGCGAGCGAAAGAACCGCACCCGGGAGGCGAATTTCGTTGGCCGCGACCTGGACCCCACCGACCTTGGCCAGGTAGTGGTCGACTCGTCCCTGGAGCTCCGCGGCTTGGCCGGCGTCCAAGCCGAGCTTCTCGGCGTCGTTCGCGAAGGCGGTGCCCGCCGGCACGACCACTCCCAGCGCGAACGAACCGGCAGCGATGACCGAAACCACCAGGACGCGTCTCAGAATTGAAACCAATTGAATCCCCCCTGTTGTCCACTGAATTTGCGGACCCCGGATCACCTTTTCAATCGCCTCCGACCACGGCAAGCCACCATCCGGGGCAAGGAGACGGCAAACGCGACAAACACGATCGAAAGGCGTCAGCCCCTCCCGGGGGCCCGCCGCTCCCGGCGACGCCGGACCCGCGAGTGATCGTTTCGCGCCGGGGCAATGAACCCGAGCGCTCCACGCGCGTCCCTTCCTAAAGGGGGTGGCGGCTGTCGCTGCCCGCGCTGACTGGAGGACTGCCCGTGCCCGACGATCGATCCCGCTCCTGGCCCGGCCAGGGACCTGATCCGCGCCGTCGCGCACCCCAGGGTCCGTACGGCCAGGGTCCGCGCCGGCCCGTGCCCCCGCCGCCCGGCCGGCCGCAGCAGCAGCCGCCGCAGACGCCGCCGCGTGGGTACCGGCCCGAACCGCCGCCGATGAGCGGCGGCCCCGAGCTGATGACGCACCACGCCTACGAAGAGCCGGACGGCTACGACGACGACCGGCCGGATGCCGACGGCAAGCCGGTCCTCACGCCGGAGCAGCGCAAGAAGAGACGCTGGAAGATCATCCGGCGGGTCGGCTACGGGTTCGTCGGGGTGTTCTTCGTACTGCCCGCGATCGCGTTCGTCATCACGTACTTCCTGGTCGACGTGCCGTCGCCGACGGAGGTCGCGCAGAACCAGAGCCAGGCGGTGACCTACCTCTACGCCGACGGCTCGCCGATGGGCAAGGACGTCCCGCGCGGCGGCAACCGGGTGCTGCTGACGCCGGAGCAGATCCCCGACGTCATGAAGCACGCGGCGATCGCGACCGAGGACGACTCGTTCGAGACCAACTCCGGCTTCGACGTCGGCGGCCTGCTGCGCGCGGTCTACAACCAGGCCACCGGCGGTACCGGCGGTGGTTCGACGATTTCGCAGCAGTACATCAAGAAGGCCACCGACAACGACGCGCCCACGCTGACGCGCAAGTGGACCGAGCTGGCCAAGTCCTTCAAGATGAACCAGACGTACGAGAAGAAGGACATCATCACCGCGTACCTGAACATCATCTACTTCGGGCGCGGGGCGTACGGGGTCGGCGCGGCGTCGCAGGCCTTCTTCCACAAGGAAGCCAAGGACCTGAGCTTCTCGGAAGCCGCGTTGCTGGCCGGCCTGATCCAGCAGCCCGGCCGGTCGGAGAACCCCAAGGTCGCGCAGGACCGCTGGAACACCGCGCTCGACCGGATGGTGAAGAACAACTACATCTCCGCGGCCGACCGCGCCGCGGCGCAGTTCCCGACGCCGATCCCCCTCGAGGACAGCAAGCAGCAGGCCGGCGCGCCGCCCGCGTTCGTCGTCCAGCAGGTGAAGGACGAGCTGGCCGCGCACGACATCCCGGAGGACCGCTACTACTCCGGCGGGTTCCAGGTGCAGACGACGATCGACCCGAAGGCCCAGCAGGCCGCGGAGCAGGCCGCCACCGAGGCGATGAAGGGCCAGGTGGACGACAACCTGCTCAACGCGCTCGTCGCGGTCGACCCGAAGACCGGCGGCGTGCTCGCCTACTACGGCGGCAAGCCGATCGTGCAGGTCAACGGGCAGGACCAGGCCGGGCGCGACTGGGCGGACACACCGCAGAACCCCGGGTCGTCGATGAAGCCGTTCGACCTCACGGCGTTCCTCAAGATGGGCAAGGGCCTCGACGCGACGTTCGACGGCTCCAACAACCGCACGTTCGACGGCCGCGTCGTGCGCAACGCCGGCCCGGGGTCCAGCTGCTCGCAGCAGTGCACCGTCGCCGAAGCGATGGAACGTTCGGCGAACACGGTGTTCTACGACATGGTCCTCAACCAGACCAAGCAGGGCCCGGTCAAGGACGCGGCGCGTGAGGCCGGCGTGAAGACCAAGAACGACGACGGCGGCCAGTCGATCATTTCGACCAAGGACAACAACATCTCCCTCGGCGGTGGCGAAACCCAGATCACGCCGCTGGACATGGCCTCGGCGTACGCGACGTTCGCGGCCAACGGCGAGAAGCGCGACCGCCACTTCGTGCTGAAGGTGACCAACGGGCAGAACGAGGTCGCCTACGAGGCGCCGACCGACGCGAAGTCGGCGTTCGACGACGACTCGGGCAAGAGCCGCCAGATCGCCGGGAACGTCACCGAGGCGCTGAAGCCGGTCATCGGGTTCTCGAAGCTCAAGTGCCCGGCGGGCCACGAGTGCGCCGGCAAGACCGGGACGCAGCAGCACACCAAGGTCGCGGGCGAGCCGGCATGGGCGGCGAACGCGAACTCGCAGACGTGGATGGTCGGGTACACGCCGTCGGTCTCGGTGGCGGCCTGGGTCGGCGGCGACGGCAACAAGCCGCTGCACGGCAAGAACAACTCGCCGATCTACGGCTCGACCATCGCCGGCCCGATGTGGCAGAAGTTCCTGTCGCTGTACCTGACGGGCAAGCCGGGCGAGAAGTTCGACAAGGTCGACCGCATCGGCGGTGAAGTCCCGCCGCCGCCGTCGTCCGACGTGGCCACGACGACGGACGCGACGCCGACGGACGAGAACCCCGACGACGGCGACCAGGGTGACAACGGCGGCGACAACAACGGTCACGGCCACGGCCAGTCGTCGTCGCCGGAGACCACGCCGAAGCACACGAAGGGGTCGACGACCCCGAAGGAGACGCCGACCGACACCGGCGAGCCGGGCACCTAGCCGGCTCGGGTGAACCACGGTGGGCCGCGGTCCGTGTGCCTACGAGAGGACTGCGTCCGCAGCCCACCGTGGAGGACGGCCCGTGAACAACGACCGCACGTCACCCGGCCGGCGGCCCGACCCTCGTCGTCGTCGCACCCGGCGGCCGGTGCCCCGCGCCGGGCTGCTGGGTACCGAGCCGGACCTGATCACCCACCACGCGCACAACGGCACCGAACCGGACGTCGATCCGCCGACCGTGCCGATCCTGCGGCCGCGCCCCGGGCAGCCGCCGCGGCGGCCCCGGCCGCTCACCGACGGGGACCTGCGGAAACGGCGGTGGCGGCGCATCCGGCGGATCGGGTACGTCGTCGCCGGGCTGTTCTTCGCCGTCCCCGCGATCGCGTTCCTGGTCACCTACTTCGCCGTCGACGTCCCCTCGCCGGAGACGGTCGCGCAGGCACAGGGCCAGGCCGTGACGTACCTCTACCGCGACGGCACCGAGATGGGCAAGGACGTGCCCACCGGCGGCAACCGGCAGATCCTGGCGCCGAACCAGATCCCGGACGTCGTCAAGAAAGCCGTGATCGCCACCGAGGACGCGTCCTTCGAGACCAACTCGGGCTTCGACATCGGCGGCATCCTCCGCGCCGGGTACAACCAGGTCACCGGCGGTTCGGGCGGCGGGTCGACGATTTCGCAGCAGTACATCAAGAACGCTTCCGGCGACGACGACCCGACGCTGGCGCGCAAGTGGGTCGAGCTCGCGAAGTCGTTCAAGATGAACCAGACCTACGAGAAGGCGGACATCATCACCGCCTACCTCAACATCATCTACTTCGGCCGCGGCGCCTACGGGATCCAGGCCGCCGCGCAGGCCTACTTCGGCAAGGACGTCGGGCAGCTCGACTACTCGCAGTCCGCGCTGCTGGCCGGGCTGATCCAGCAGCCGGGCCGCTCGGAGAACACCGCCGTCGCGACGGGCCGGTGGAACACCGCGCTGGACCGGATGCTGAAGAACGGCTACCTGACGCCGGCCCAGCGCGCGGCGGCGAAGTTCCCGACGCCGATCCCGCTGCGGGAGAGCCGGGATGCGGGTGCGCTGAACCCGTTCATCAAGGCCAAGGTCAAGGCCGAGCTGGCCGCGCAGGGCATCGACGAGAAGCAGTACTACTCCGGCGGCTTCCAGGTGTTCACGACCATCGACCCGGTGGCCCAGCAGTCGGCCGAGAAGGCCGTGGCCGAGGGGATGGACGGGCAGACCGACGACCGGATCCTCAACGCACTCGTCGCGGTCGAGCCGGAGTCCGGCGGCGTGCTCGCCTACTACGGCGGCGACGCGATCGTGAAGGGCCCCAACGGCGAAGACCAGGCCGGCCGCGACTGGGCCGACGAGCCGCACAACCCGGGTTCGTCGATGAAGCCGTTCGACCTGGCGGCGTTCCTCAAGCTCGGCCGCGGCCTCGACGCGCGGTTCGACGGCACGTCACCGCGGACGTTCCCCGGCGTCGACCTGCCGATCCGCAACGCCGGCGACAGCAGCAGCTGCTCGCAGCAGTGCACGGTCGCGGAGGCAATGCAGCGTTCCACGAACACGGTGTTCTACGACATGGTCCTGAACATCACGAAACCGTCCGGGGTCGCGGAAGCCGCGCAGGAAGCGGGGATCCGGACGTCGGACAACGGCGGCCGCAGCAAGCTGTTCACCGGCGACAACAACATCTCCATCGGCGGCGGCGGAACCCAGGTGACGGCGGCGGACATGGCATCGGGGTACGCGACGTTCGCGGCGAACGGCGTCCAGCGCGACCGCCACTTCGTGCAGAAGGTGACCAACGCGAACGGCGAAACCGCGTACGAAGCCAAGGACCGCTCGGCGGACGCGTTCGCGGACAACGACCCGCAGAAGAGCGCCCAGATCGCGGGCAACGTGACGGCCGCCTTGGCACCGGTCATCCAGTTCTCGAAGCTGAGCTGCCCGGCCGGCCACGAGTGCGCCGGCAAGACCGGCACGCAGCAGCACACCCCGCAGAACGACGAGCCGGCGTCGGCCGCGAACGCGAACTCGCAGACGTGGATGGTGGGCTACACGCCCTCGGTGTCGGCGGCGGTCTGGGTGGGCAGCGACGGAGACAAGGCGCTGCGCGGCCCGAACGGCGCACCGCTGTTCGGCTCGACGCTCGCGGGCCCGATCTGGGACCGGTTCATGCAGCTGTACCTGTCGGGACGGCCGGGCGAGCGCTTCGACCGCGTGGCCGCGATCAGCTCGCCGCAGGACCGGGTGCAGGTCCAGGTCCAGCAGCCACAACGACCGGACCCGCGCAACCAGCAGGACCCGCGCGGGCAGCAGCAGCCCGGGAACCGGCAAGACCAGCAGCTGGACCAGTTCCGTCAGCTCCAGCAACGGCTCCAGGAGCTGCAGGACCGGCAGCGGAACCGGAACGGCAACGGAAACGGGAACGGCGGCCAGAACGGCGGGGACTCCGGCCAGGCAGGCACCCCGGATCCCGATCCGGGCGGCTGACAGGTCGCTCGTGCTATCTTCTGACCATGCGGCCAGAAAGCAGCACGGGCGACCGAACCTTTACCGAGCAGGCCAGACGGCGGCAGTTCGTCGACTGCGCCATCGAGGTGATCGCCGAGCACGGGTTCGCGCAGGCTTCGCTCGCCCGGATCGCCGCCAAGGCCGGGACCAGCAAAGGCGTCATCTCCTACCACTTCCGGGACAAGGACGAGCTGATCGAGCAGGTGCTGCTCGACATCTACGCCGGCATGGCGGGCTTCATCGGGCCGCGGATGGCGGCCGCCGGGAGCGCGGCCGAAAAGCTCGAGAGCTTCCTCGAAAGCAACCTCGAGTACCTCGCGCGGCACCGGTCGCAGCTGCTCGCGATGCGGCGGATCTGCCCGAACCTGCCCGAGCCCGAAGAACCCGCCCCGCACGACTCCGCCGTCGCGGAGTTCCTCAGGGCGGGCCAGGAGTCCGGCGAGTTCCGGGACTTCGACGTCACCGTCATGGCCGTGACCATCCGCGCCGCGCTCGACGGGGCGCTCGACGAGTTCGTCGCGCGGCCGGAGCTGGACCTGGCCGCCTACCGCCGTGAGCTCGTCACGTTGTTCACGCACGCCACCAGGGGGAATCCGTGAGCCAGCTGGCCTTCTGCATGCCCGCCGGAGCCGGGCACCTGAACCCGACCCTCGCCGTCGCCGCCGAGCTGACGAAGCGCGGGCACCGGGTCACCTACGCCGCGCCCGAGTTCGTGGGCGACCGGATCCGGGAGACCGGGGCCGAGCTCGTCCCCTACGAGTCGACCTGGGGGAACGTCAAGGAGCCGCCGAAGTTCGACCGCACGGACCTCGGCAAGGCCATGGCCATGAACCTGCGCGAGACCAAGGCCGTCCTCGCGCAGGTCGAGGGGACGTTCCCCGGCCCGCCGGACCTCGTCGTGCACGACGGGCCGATGGGCTGGTGGGGCCGGCTGCTCGCCGCGAAGTGGCAGGTGCCCGCCGTCGTCACCTGGCCGCACCTGGTCAGCAACGACCACTGGAAGCTCGCGCAGTACCTGCCGGTGAACACGCTGAGCCCCACCCTGCTGCTGGCGATGGCCCGCACCCTGCGGCTCGCGGCCAGGTACGGCGTTCCGGGCACCAGCCTCACCGACGGCGGTGGTTCCGCGGCCCAGCTCGTCTTCCTGCCCCGCGCGTTCCAGTTCGCGGGCGACACCTTCGACGAGCGCTACCACTTCGTCGGCCCCGCCCTCGGCGAGCGCGCCTTCCAGGGCGGGTGGACGCCTCCCGCGGACGGCCGCGACGTCGTCTACATCTCCTTCGGCACCGCCTACAACGACCGCGCCGGCTTCTACCGGACCTGCGTCGAGGCCTTCGCCGGCACCGATCTGCACGTCGTGCTCGCGCACGGGAAGCAGGTCGATCCGGCCTCGCTGGGTCCGGTGCCGGACAACGTCGAACTGCACGAGCAGGTGCCCCAGCTCGACGTTCTGAGGCACGCCAAGGTGTTCGTCACCCACGCCGGGATGGGATCGACGATGGAGGCACTCAGCTTCGGCGTCCCGCTGGTCGCCGTCCCGCAGATGGGGGAGCAGCGCGCGAACGCCGACCGGATCGCCGAGCTCGGCCTGGGCCGCCGGCTCGCGCCCGAGGACGTGACACCCGAGGGAATTGAGGAGGCCGTGACGTCGGCGCTGGGGGACACCGGCGTCACGGCCAGTCTGGCGAGGATGCGGCGGGAGATCGAGGAGGCCGGGGGCGCGGAGGCCGCCGCCGACGTCGTCGAAGCCGTCCTCAAAGCTTGATGACGGTTCCTTCCACTCCTGAGCGGTGCGCGGCCTCGATCACGCGCAGGGCTTCGACCGACGATTCGGGGGCGACCGGGAAGTCGCCTTCGCCGCGCAGCGCGTCGCGCACCTGCGCGTAGAACTGCTCGTAGCGGCCGGTCTCGGTGGGCACCGTCTTGAGGTCGTGGCCGACGCCGATCTTGCCCGCGTCCGACGCGGGCTCGACGCCCCAGCTGTCCTCGCCCGGGCGCAGGCCCGCCTTGATCTGCGGTTCCTGCACGTCGAGGCCGTACTTGGTGAACGTCGCCTGGTCGCCGAGGACGCGGAACCGGGGGTTCAGGGTGCCCGCGAGCGCCGACGCCCACAGGTGCGACCGGACGCCGTTGGCGTGCTTCAACGCGACGAAGACGTCGTCGTCGACCTGGACGCCGGCGCGGCGGCGATCGGTCTCCGCGTAGACCTGCGCGACCGGGCCGAACAGCTGCAGCGCCTGGTCGACGATGTGCGCGCCGAGGTCGTAGAGCAGGCCGCCGGCTTCGGCCGGGTCGCCGAACTCGCGCCAGTTGTCCTTGGGCTTGGGCACCCAGCGGTCGTAGCGGGACTCGAAGCGGAACACCTCGCCGAGCTTCCCGGACTCCAGGACCTTCCGGACGGTGAGGAAGTCGGAGTCGAGCCGCCGGTTCTGGAAGACCGTCAGGCCGACGCCCGCCGCCTTCGCTGCGGCGACGACCTGTTCGGCCTCCAGCGCGGTCGGCGCGAACGGCTTGTCGACGACCACCGGGAGGCCGGCTTCGATCGCCCGCAGCGCGAGCGGCACGTGCGTGCGGTTGGGCGTGCTGACCACGACGAGGTCGAGGTCGCCGGCCCGTTCGAACAGCGCGTCGGCGTCCGGCACGATCTCCGCGCCGGGGTGGTCGGTGCGCGCCTGGACGGCGTTGCCCGACGTCGTGATCACCGCCGGCGTCAGCCCGGGCGTCGCGGCCACCAGCGGCGCGTGGAACACGCGACCGCCGATGCCGTACCCGAGGATGCCCACGCGCAAGTCACTCATGCGGCCCATTAAACAACACTGTTGCGTTATTGACCAGGCGTGGGAAGATCCTGTCCATGGCGGACACCGGGAGGAACCTGCGCAACGTGCGTGAGCACAACCGCGCCCTCCTGCTCACGCACATCCTGCGCGCCGGCGGCCTCAGCCGCGTCGAGCTCGCCGAACGCACCGGGCTCACCCAGCAGGCCGTCTCCAAGATCGTGCCCGAACTCCTCGACGCCGGCCTGCTGGACGAACAGCGCCAGCCGTCGACGGGGGTCGGCAAGCCCCGCACGCAGCTGACCGTCCGCGCCGGCGCCCGCCACGCGCTCGGCGCCCGCCTCGACCGCGACGAGTACCGCGTGCTGCGCACCAACCTCATCGGCGAGGTCGAGGAGATGGCCGGTGGCCCGCTCCCGGCCGGTTTCACCCCCGAACAGGCCGTGGAGGCCATCGGCACCACCGCGCTCGAGCTCGCCGACGGCTTCGAGGTGCTGGGGCTCGGGCTCGGCGCGGTCGGCCCGCTGGACCACCTCGCCGGCCTGGTCCGCGACGCGACGAACATGCCCGGCTGGCACGAGGTCCCCCTGCGCGACCTGCTCGAGAAGCGCACCGGCCTGCCGGTAACGCTCGACAAGAACACCAATTCCGCCGCGTTCGCCCGGCTCTGGCCGCACGGCGAGCCGACGGCGACCGCGGTGGTGCTCGTCGGCACCGGGATCGGCGTCGGCCTGCTCATCGACGGACGGCTCTACCGCGGTCCGCGGACCAACGCGGGTGAGTTCGGGCACACCACGATCGCCTACGACGGCCCCGTCTGCGCGTGCGGGCGGCGCGGCTGCGTCGAGATCATGGCCAAGCAGGCACCCGACACGCGGACCGCCGCGGGCTTCCTCGGGATCGGTCTCGCGGACCTCGTGCAGGTGCTCGACCTGGAGCGGATCGTGCTGGCCGGACGCGCTGTGCGGGACGAACCGGGCACGTACCGTGACGCCGTTTCGGAGCGGCTCGAGGAGCTGCTGCCCCTGCCGCACTGGCAGCGCATCGAGGTCGTCGAGGACGCCGGCGGCGAGGAGCTCGTCACGCGCGGAGCCGCCGCCGAGGTCCTGGCCTCGTACTACGCGAATCCGGCATGATCACCGCCTTCACCTCGGTGGCGGGCGAACACCGCTAACATCCGCACTCGTGCCAGAGGAGACCACGCGCGAGCCGGACCCCGGCCCCGTGACGCTGAGCCGAGCCGACCGGGTCGTCCCGAGCTGGGACGAGCCTCTCGCGGAGGCGGTCACCAGACCCATCGGCGGCCCGCTCGGCGAGCACGCCGCGGTCGGCAGGCACTGGTTCTGGTCGCCGCAGCGCGTCGGCCTGCTGCTCGCCACGCTCGCGCTGATGCTCTGCTGGTTCGGCAAGGGCTCGTGCATCCAGCAGTACCAGGACTCCAGCGGCGCCACCCAGCTCGACTGGCGCGCGGGCCGCCCGTTCGTCGCGATGTGCTACTCCGACATCGTGCCGCTCTACAGCTCCGAGCGGCTCGACCGGCCGGGCACCTTCCCGTACTACACGTCGTGGAAGGAAAGCTCGCAGACCGCGGAGAACGACACCCGGTACATGGAGTACCCGGTGTTCACCGGCCTCTTCCAGTGGGCGAACGCGAAGCTCGCGGCGGGCTGGGAGAACGTCGCCGAGACCGGCTGGCTGCCCGGCGGGCTGCCGGTCGCGGTCTACTTCGACCTCACCGCGCTCTTCCTGGCGATGGCCTGGCTGGTCACCGTCTGGGCGACCGGGCGGACGATGAAACGCCGGCCGTGGGACATGGTGCTGGTGGCGGCCTCGCCGCTGGTGCTGGTGCACGCGTTCACCAACTTCGACGCGATCGCGACCGCGTTCACCGCGACCGGCCTGCTCGCCTGGTCCCGGAAACGCCCGCTGCTCGCCGGGCTCCTGCTCGGCCTGGGCGCGACGGCGAAGCTCTACCCGTTGTTCCTGCTCGGCGTGCTGTTCGTGCTGTGCCTGCGCGCGGGGAAGCTGACGCCGTTCTGGAAGACCGCGGCCGCCACCGTCCTGACGTGGCTGGCGGTGAACGCGCCGTTCATCCTCACCGCGACCCGCGGCTGGTGGGAGTTCTTCCGGATGAACACGCTGCGGCCGATGGACCCGGACTCGCTGTACAACGTCATCTCCTACGCCACGGGCTGGACCGGCCTCGACGGCGTGCTGCAGAAGAACCAGACGCCGACGTATCTCAACCTCACGGTGGCCGTGCTGTTCCTGGCCTGCTGCGCGGGCATCGCCTACGTCGCGCTCGCCGCGCCGCGACGACCCCGCGTCGGCCAGCTCGCGTTCCTCGTCGTGGCCGCGTTCCTGCTGACGAACAAGGTGTGGAGCCCGCAGTACTCGCTGTGGCTGGTGCCGCTGGCGGTGCTGGCGATCCCGCGCTGGCGGCTGCTGCTCGGCTGGATGCTCATCGACGCGCTGGTCTGGGTGCCGCGGATGTTCTACTACCTCGGCGTCGACCACAAGGGCCTGCCGGAAGGCTGGTTCCTCGGCACGGTCGTGGTCCGCGACCTCGCCGTCGCCGCGCTGTGCGTGCTGGTGGTGCGCGAGATCTACCGCCCGGGCACCGACCTGGTCCGGATCGCCGGCGACGACGACCCGGCCGGCGGCTTCCTCGACGGCGCCCGGGACGCGATCGTCCCGAACGCCGTCCGGCGCCGCCGGAAGGCCGTGGCCGCCTGAATGTCCATGAGGGGCACCCTCATGGACATAAGAGCCATGAGGGTGCCCCTCATGACTCAGCCCAGCTGTTCGCGCAGGTAGGCGATGTCGGCCGCCTGGCCGTCGGCCGGGGTCTCCACGACGACCGGCGCGCCGGCCTCGCGGGCGACGGCGACCAGTGCCTCGGGGTCGATCGTCCCTTCGCCCCGCACGACGTTGGCGTGCCGGTCGCGGGTCGAGCCGAACTCGTCGCGGGAGTTGTTGAGGTGCACCAGGTCGATCCGGCCGGTGATGGCCTTGACCTTCTCGACGGCGGTCGCGAGGTCCCAGCCGGCGGCGAACGCGTGGCAGGTGTCCAGGCAGAACCCGGCGCCGAACTCGCCGACCTTGTCCCACAGCCGGGCGATGACCTCGAGGTCGCGGGTGATCGCGCTCTCGCCGCCGGCGGTGTTCTCGATCAGGATCGGGACCTTGAAGCCGCCCTTCTCCTGCTCGCGCTCGAACAGCTTGCGCCAGTTGTCGAGGCCGGCCTCGACGTCGTCGTTGTCGCCGACGTGCCCGCCGTGCACGATCAGGCCCTTGGCGCCGATGGCTGCCGCACCGTCCGCGTGCTGCGTGACGTTCTTACGGGATGGGATCCGGATCCGGTTGTTCAGCGAAGCCACGTTGATGAGGTAGGGAGAGTGGATGAACACCTCGACGGGGTCGGCCGCGATGGCCTCGCCGTGGGGGTGTGGCTTCGGGGCCTTCCAGCCCTGCGGGTCCGAAAGGAAGAACTGGACGACGTCGGCTTTGCGCTCGGCGACCGCGGTCAACGGGTCGTCGTCACGGACATGGGCGCCAATCAGCATGCCGAGCAGGCTACTCCGGGTGCTTCTTTCCCCTGTGGGACCGGTTGGTGACGCTCGTGGAGTACCGTGAGCGCGTTCCGTGATCCAGATTGGTCCGACTGCCGGAGGGCATCGATGGGGAAGCAGTTCACCCGGATCACCGCACTGGGATTCACTTTCGCCGCTTCGGCCGCGCTGTCCGCTTTGGCGATGCCGGCTGTGGCAAGCGCCGATACCAGCCCGACCCTCGGCGGCGACTGCTCGGCCACCCTGCAGAACGGCCAGGCCCGCGACGCGAAAACCGGCCTCGTGCTGGACGCCGGCGCCGCGCTGAACTCCCCGGACCGGCTGACCGTCGGCCTCGACTCCAGCGCGAAGAACACGAACGGCTCGAACCCGCTGCTCACGCTGCCGGTGGGCGACACGGTGCGGGCGCTCGGCATCGGCGACGTGCCGGTGGTCGGAGACGCGGCGGCGAAGGCCGTCTGCCCGACCGCGCAGAGCGTCGTGAACACCGTCGGCGGCGTGACGCAGGGCGTAACCGGCCAGCTGCCCCCGGTGCTGCCGCCGCCCCCGCCCGGCCAGGACCCGACTCCGCCCCCGCAGACCCCGCCGGGGCAGACCCCGCCCGGCGACAGCACCGGCCCGGTGACCACCGGTCCCGGGGGCGCGAGCCTCCCGGGTGACGCGATTTCGGGCATCTACAGCAACTCGGCCCTGCTGCCCGGCAGCCTGATCCAGGCGCCGGTGATCGCGCAGGTCATCCCCGGTCAGCAGGTCCCGACGGTCGACGAGCAGAAGTCCGGCACGGCCGAGGCGCTGCCCGGCGTCACGCCGCCGGCGAAGCTGCCGATGCTGCTCGCGGTGCTGGCCCTGGCGATCGTCGCCGCGGCCCTCGTCCGGGCGTGGATCCGCCGCAAGCCGGCTTGATCTCACCTACGGTGACGCTCGCTTCCACTCGAATGCCGGACATTTCTGAGCGAGCGGGCGTCACCGCGCTGCCTTAACGTCGTTGTTTCAGGAAAGGGACGCGACAAAGGGGCGGCGAGCATGCAGGATCGGACACGGAGGGCAACGGCGGTCGGCGCGACGGCGTTCGTCCTCGCTGGTTCGGCTGTGTTCGGCATGCCCGGCACCGCTTCGGCGGGCGAGACCAAGACCGTCCCGTGCGGCAGCACCGTCACCGCAAAGCCCGGCGACCACATCCAGGGCTCGATCCTCGGCCTTCCCGCGATCGACCTCGGCATCGTCGGCCAGGCGACCACCGTGCTCACGAGCGTGGTCGGCGGTCTGCTCAACACGGTTTGCAAGGTCACGGTCACCGTGATCAACGACGTCGTGGCGCCGGTCCCGGGGGTCGGCGCGCCCGCGGCGAGTGCGATCAACCAGGGCCTCGACAGCGTCAACTCGGCCGCGACCGGCGGCCTCAACACGATCAACGGCGGCGGCAAGCAGCAGTCGCCGCAGCCGGGCACCGGCGGCAACCCGCAGCAGCCGCCGTCCGGTGGGACCGGGGGCGCGCCGCAGGGCGGGACCCCGGCCGGCACCACCCCGATCCCCGAGGCGAACAGCCCGCTGCTGCCCGGCTTCTCGAGCAGCCCGGTGTTCGGTGGCTTCCCGTTCACCACCGGCACGGGCTACGCGCCGATGCGGGACTACAGCGGTATCCCGTTCGCGACGGCCGGGTTGTTCACGCCGTCGCCCGCCATCCGGTACGGCAGCCAGATCCCGGGTTACGCGCCGCAGTACGGCCTCACCGGGCCCGACCAGAACGCGGCGGCCGGCAACTCCGGCATCCAGACGGCGGGTCAGGCCGAAGCGCTGCCGTCCGCGTCCGACGGGTTCACGGACGGGTCGAACCTGCCGCTGCTGATCGCGGTGCTGGCACTCTCCGGAGTCAGCGCAGGCCTCGTGCGGACGTGGGTGCTCCGCCGAATGGCCGCTGCGAATTGACCCGACTGCCGAGTATCTTTCACGTATCTTCTTCGTTGACCCTGGTGTTCAGGACGACGTCTCCATAACCCTGCGGAGGACTGTGCTCGTGCGGAAGTTCTTGACCGTGACCGCCCTTGCCGCCTTCGTCACCGGTAGCGCACTTCTCTCCACGGGCACGGCCTCGGCGAGCCAGCAGGTCGTCAGCGGCAGCTGCACCGGCACGGTCACCGGCCAGATGGGCGACCAGGTGGCGATCGACGGTGCTTCGGTCAAGACCCTCGTCACGAACGGCGCGAACAACGCCGGCACCCTCGCGATCGGCAGCTGGGCCGGCGACTCCATCGCCAAGAACCACGCGATCCCGGTGGGCCAGGTGCCGAACGCCGCGGGCGGCGAGGCGACCGGAGCCGCGATCGGCAAGGCGGTCCGCACCGCGCTGGCCGCCTCCGGCACGTGGGGTCTCGGTCTCGACTGGAACAAGACCTTGAACAGCGTCGAGAGCACGGTCGCGAAGGGCTGCAACCTCACGCTGCTGGCCGCCAACTACGTCGCTCCGAGTACGCCGGGTCAGCCGGGCGCGGGTGGCACCGGCACCCCGCAGGGCGGCACCGGCACCGTCCCCGGCGGCTCCTCCGGCAACCTCTCCAACCTGAACCCGGGCAACGCGGCGGGCTCCGGCACCGCGCCGATGCGCGACTACGGCGGCATCCCCACGGCGACCGCCGGCACGGCCGTCGCCCCGGGTGTCCGCTACCCGGCCGACGGCTCGCTCCCCGGTGACGCCTCCGCGCCCCAGGGCGACACGGGTGCGCAGAGCGGCCAGGGCGCCGACATCCGCGACGCGGGCAACGCGCAGTCGCTGGCTTCGCCCGGCTCGTCGAACGACGTGCAGCTGCCGATGCTGCTCGCGGTGATCGTGCTCGCCGGCGTCAGCGCGGGGCTCGTCCGCACCTGGGTCCTGCGCCGCGCGAGCTGACCCCGCCGTCCGGCCCCGAAGACACCCCCAGGTAGCCTTACCTGGACAAACCCTCCTGTCACGGACAGTCCGTGACCGCGAGCCCATAGGAGGTGAGTGGTTGTGTCACGCCATTACGAGGTAATGGTCATCCTGGACCCCACGCTCGACGAGCGCACTGTCGCTCCGACGCTGGACACCTTCCTCAACGTCATCCGCACTTCGGGTGGAAGCGTGGAGAAGGTCGACGTCTGGGGCCGGCGCCGGCTTTCGTACGAGATCAAGAAGCACGCGGAGGGCATCTACGCCCTGCTGGACCTGAACTCGTCCTCGGACGCGGTGAAGGAGCTGGACCGCCAGCTTTCGCTGCAGGAGACCGTGCTCCGCACCAAGGTCATGCGTCGCGAGATCAAGCGCGCCGCAGCGCCCAAGCCCGTCGCCGCCAAGGCCTGAGCCGAAGGGTATTCCCGATGGCTGGAGACACCGTCATCACGGTGATCGGCAACCTGACGTCCGACCCGGAACTGCGTTTCACCCCGTCCGGTGCGGCGGTCGCGAACTTCACCGTCGCGTCCACGCCCCGCACGCTCGACAAGCAGTCGGGCGAGTGGAAGGACGGCGAGGCGCTGTTCCTGCGCTGCAACATCTGGCGCCAGGCGGCGGAGAACGTCGCCGAGTCCCTGACTCGCGGCGCTCGCGTCGTCGTGCAGGGCCGCCTGAAGCAGCGGTCGTTCGAGACGAAGGAAGGCGAGAAGCGGACCGTCGTCGAGCTCGAGGTCGACGAGATCGGCCCCTCGCTGCGCTATGCCACGGCCAAGGTCAACAAGGTCAGCCGCGGTGGCGGCGGCGGTGGTGACTTCGGCGGCGGCGGTGGCGGTGGAAACCGCGGTGGCGGCGGTGGCGGCGGAATGCCGGCCGACGACCCGTGGGGTTCCGCCCCGGCCGCCAGCAGCGGTGGCGGTGGCGGCGGCTTCTCGGACGAGCCTCCCTTCTGATCTCGTACACATCCACAGATTTGAATTACCAGGAGTAGACAGTGGCCAAGCCACCCATTCGCAAGCCCAAGAAGAAGGTCTGCGTGTTCTGCAAGGCCGAGAAAAAGGGCCGCCCGGAACTGATCGACTACAAGGACACCAACCTGCTGCGGAAGTACATCTCCGACCGCGGCAAGATCCGTGCCCGTCGCGTCACCGGCAACTGCAGCCAGCACCAGCGTGACATCGCCATCGCGGTCAAGAACTCCCGCGAGATGGCGCTGCTGCCCTACACCTCGACCGCGCGCTAAGGGAGGGCACTGACATGGCGAAGATCATCCTCACCACGGACGTGGCCAACCTCGGCGGCCCCGGCGACATCGTCGAGGTCAAGGACGGCTACGCGCGCAACTACCTGCTCCCGCGGGGCTATGCGATCGCGGCCTCCAAGGGCGCGGAGAAGAACGTGCGCACCATCCAGCGCGCGCAGGAGAGCCGTCGCATCCGCGACCTCGACCACGCCAAGGAGATCAAGGCGACGCTGGAGGGCCTCGGCGCCATCCAGCTCACCGGCAAGGCGGCCGAGGGCTCGAAGAAGCTCTTCGGTTCGATCACCGCCGGCGAGATCGTCGACGCGATCAAGGCGGCCGGTGGCCCGCTGCTCGACAAGCGCGTCATCGAGCTGCGCGACCACATCAAGACCGTGGGCAAGCACTCGGTCGGCGCCCGGCTGCACCCGGACGTGAAGGTCGACGTGCGGCTCGACGTCAAGGCCACGCAGGCGTAGTTCAGCAAGTCAGTACGTCGTCGAAGGCGGGTCGCTCCCTGGTGGGCGGCCCGCCTTCACGCGTTTCGGGGGAACCCCGGACACACGGGCGTCGTCGTAGGACAATGGAGCGGGACGCGAAGGGAGCGCACTCGGATGGGTAACGAGGTCAACATGTCCGCGCCGTCCGGCGGAGGGGGCTTCACGTTCGACGCCGGCAAGATCGACGGCGTCATCAAGAAGTGGCAGGACCTGCAGACGGACCTGCAGAACGACGCCGCCGACGCCAACCTGATGGCCGACGTCAAGGCGCCCGGCAAGGAGTTCGCGAGCGGCGACTGGGAGAAGCTCGCCAACCCCTCCGGCAAGGCGTTCCTCGAGCAGAACAAAAAGATGCAGGACTACGTGAAGAACTACATCCAGGCCCTGCTCGACGCCAAGAAGAGGATCACGGCCGCGGACGCGGACCACACCGGCGACATCTCGAAGGCGGGGACGCAGGCGTGAACCGCCGTCTCGTGCTGCCCGGGCTCGCCCTCGCCGCGCTCGCCCTCGCCGGCTGCAGCTCCACGACCGGTGGCACGGCCAACCCGGCCGCCGCGTCCGGTACGCCGGACTCCGCCACCAGCACCGACGGCGGCGGTGGCGACGGCGCACCCAAGGTGTCGAGCCCGCTCGACCCGGCCAAGCTGAAGTCCGACCCGTGCTCGGTCCTCTCGGCCTCGCAGCGCTCGACGCTCGGCCTCGAGGACGGCACGCCCCGCTCCACCTCGGCGGGCGCGTCCTGCGCCTGGATCTACACCGGCGACGAGACCCGGAGCAGCCGCATCGACATCGCGGCCGACCCGAACACCGACGGGCTCGCGGGCATCTACGACCTCTACGCCAAGGGCGGCAAGGACCAGTACGAGTACTGGGAGCCGGCCGACATCTCCGGCTACCCCGCGGTGTACGCCGCGACCAAGGACTTCCGCACCCAGGGGCAGTGCAAGCTGCTGGTGGGCGTGACGGACACCCAGGCCGTCCAGGTCTTCACGCAGATCGGCAACGGCCCGGGCGCGACCCAGCCGTGCCCGTACGCGGAGAAGGCGGCCGAGGCGATGATCCAGACCTTGAAGGAGGGCTGAGATGCTGGAACTGGTGCTGCTCGGCGGGTTCGCCGCGTACAACATGGCGACCACGCACTCGGACGACCACACCTCGCAGCAGGGCGACCGCAAGATCGACTGCTACGACATCTGGCACCAGATCACCACCGGCCCGGGCACCGGCTCGATCCAGAACGGGCAGTCGGCGGCGAGCCGGCTCAAGGGCGCCTACTCGGACCGGCTCACCACGATCGACACGCTGTCCAAGGAAATGGACGCGGCCTGGACCGGCGGCGGCTCGGAAGCGGCGCAGAACGCGGGCGCGCACCCGCTGCGGGTGTGGATGGAGGACTCGGGCACCAAGCTGACCGACTCCGACAAGTACCTCGGCGAGCAGAACACCGCGTTCACCACGGTGCACGCGCAGGTCCAGGAGGTCCCGAAGGACCCGCCGAAGAACAACCTGCTCAACGCGGTGACGCCGTGGACGACCGACACCGACCGGGCGATCCGCGACTACAACACCAAGGGCCAGGCCAACGTCGACGCCTTCAACACCTACTACAAGGCGAGCAACGACAACGGCCAGAACATGCCGACGTACTCCGCGCTCAAGGGGCAGCAGGAGAACGTCAACGTCGACGACGGCAAGAAGAAGCCGGGTGACGGCGACGGCGACGGGAATGGCGGCGGCGGCGAACGCGGAGGTGCTCCGGGTGGCGGCCCCGGCGGCGTGAACATGCCCGGACCGGGCGGTGTCCCGTCCTTCGGCGGCCAGCCGACCACGCCCGGGGGCAGCTTCGACCCGTCGAAGGTGCCGGGTGGGAACTTCGACCCGTCGAAGGTGCCGGGCTTCGATCCGTCGAAGGTGCCGAGCGGCAGCTACGACCCGTCCAAGCTGCCGGGCGGGGGCAACTACACCCCGCCGAACTTCAGCGACGGCACCAGCGCGTCCGGCTTCTCGCCTTCGGACGTGCCGGGCATGCCGGGCTTCGGTCCGGGCGGCACGCCGAACTTCTCCGGTGGCGGAGGCGGCGGGTTCGGGCCCGGCGGCGGTTCGGGCGGCATCGGCGATCCCACCGCGGGCTTCGGCCCGGGCGGCGGCGCCGGCTTCGGGCCCGGTGGCTCGACCGGCGCGGCCCTGCCGGGTGGCGCCGGCGGGACGGGCGCGGGCCGCGGCGGCATGGGTGCCGGCGGCGGCGCGATGGGCGCGGGCGGCGCGGCGGCCGGGCGCGGCGGTTCCACCGGCATGGGTGGGATGGGCGGCATGGGCCACGGCGCCAAGGGCCAGGGCGGCGGCGACGAGGAACGCACGTCGAAGTACCTGCTCGGCGAGGACCCGAACGACATCTTCGGCTCCGACGAACTGACCGCCCCGCCGGTCATCGGCGAGTAGCGCACGCGAGACCGCCGGGCGCGTGCCAAGATGGGCGCGCCCGGCTTTTGCGGGTTCACCAAAGCTGATCTCGATCTTCACTGGGGGAAGAGCGGTGCTGGACAGGCAGGTCACCATCACGACCGGCACCCTGATCAACCTGATCCGGCGCCGGGGCGGCGAGCCGCACACCGTGCTGTCCGAGAAGCCCACCTGGTACAGCGACGAGGCCCAGCGCGGCGAGGACGAGCGGGTCAACGCCGAGCTCGCCAAGGCCGGGCTGTACGGCCCGCGCGGCATGCACCCCGGGTTCGTCGCGACGGTCGAAGCCATCGCCCGGCCGCAGCTGGAGTACTACGGCTGGATCGACGGCGGGTACCAGGGCAAGCCGGTCAGCTACCGGCTGCTCGCCGGCAGCACCGGCGGGGAGGCGTTCGTGCTGGCCAAGCACGAAGAGCTGGACGTCGTGGTGCTGGAGTCGACCCAGCCGCACGAGCTGCTCGACGGCTTCCTCGGCCAGATCCCGAAGCTGGCGCCCGGGCGCGGGACCCCGCTCGCCGTGCCGAAGAGCCAGATCGAGGGGACCGCCCGCGGCGACGAAGGCGGGTACGCAGTGCTCCGCAACGACCGCCCGGCCGAGGGCTCGCAGGAGGTCGAGGAGCTCCGGCGGATCCTGGCGCTGCGCCGAATGGGGAGCGGCAGCCTCTACGTCGCGGCCCGCAACCGCGGCGGGGCCTGGCACCGCATCGAACGCCCGGTGAACTACATCGATACGTCGGAAGGCCGGTGGCTGACCGAAGAGGTTCCGGGGCGTGGGGAGAACCGGATCGCCTTCACCCCGGCCGACCAGCGCGTTCTCGCTGACCGGTTACGCAGCGCACAGGGCCGGCTCGCCACGGCCTGACCGACGGCCGTTCAGCCCACCGGGTTACGGCTCTACCCTCCGTGATATTCATCCACAGGTCGTGCGGGTCAATGGTCTCCAGCTGGTCCACGACACGCCGAACAACGGACTTCGCGCGACACGCCGGACGAGTTTCCGGGAAGTTCTCCACACCTTGTTCACAGCCTTTGACCTGCGGATTCACCGAACCCGATCACGCTTGTCCCCAACTTGTCCACAGCTATGGCGGCACCTGTGACTGGTTACCCCCATTCATCCCCAGGTTGTCCACAGAAGGGTCCCCATCTGGAATTGCCATCCGCCTTCCGGGGGATCTAGCGTGCCCGCTCGGGCCTGTACTCACGGTGGCGCCCGGCGTGCCTCCGAGAGCCGGACGACGTTCTCGCCGATCATCGGGAGAGACGTCCGGAAGAGTCAGGCACAGGCCGGCCGCGTGCTTCGAGAGCGAAGATCCGGCATACTCGAACTAGTGTTCGACACGATGAGGAGGTGTCCGGGGCGGTGGCGCTGACCGACGACCGCAGTCCGATGTATGCGGAGAACGACCCGGGTCCGAGTGACCCCGGCCCCGGCGGCGGGTTCGACCGCCAGCCACCGCAGGACATCGCGGCCGAGCAGTCCGTGCTCGGCGGCATGCTGCTGTCCAAGGACGCGGTCGCCGACGTCATCGAGGCGCTCGGCCCCGACGACTTCTACAAGCCCGCGCACCAGGCGATCTACGACTGCGTCCTCGACCTCTACGGCCGCGGCGAGCCCGCCGACCCGATCACCATCTCGGCGGAGCTGGAACGCCGCGGCGAGCTGGGCCGCGTCGGCGGCGCGCCCTACCTGCACACGCTGATCGCGACGGTGCCGACCGCGGCGAACGCGGGCTACTACGCGGAGATCGTCGCGGAGAAGGCGGTGCTGCGCCGGCTGGTCGAGGCGGGCACCCGGATCGTGCAGTACGGCTACGGCGCGGCCGCGGCCGACGGCGCGAACATCGACGAGGTGGTCGACCGCGCGCAGGCCGCGATCTACGACGTCACCGAGCGCCGGACCAGCGAGGACTACGTCGCGCTGGAAGAGCTGCTGCAGCCGACGATGGACGAGATCGACGCCATCGCCTCGCGCGGCGGCCAGTCCCAGGGCATCCCGACCGGGTTCACCGACTTCGACGAGCTGACCAACGGCCTGCACCCGGGCCAGATGATCATCGTCGCGGCCCGCCCCGGTGTCGGTAAGTCGACGCTGGGCCTGGACTTCGTCCGGTCGGCCTCCATCAAGCACGGGCTGACCAGCGTCATCTTCTCGCTGGAAATGAGCCGGACCGAGATCGTCATGCGCATGCTCTCGGCCGAGGCGAAGATCCGCCTCTCCGACATGCGCGGCGGCAAGATGTCCGACGACGACTGGACGCGCCTGGCCCGCCGGATGAGCGAGGTGTCCGAGGCGCCGCTGTTCGTCGACGACTCGCCGAACATGACGATGATGGAGATCCGGGCGAAAGCGCGTCGGCTGAAGCAGCGCAACGACCTGAAGCTCGTCGTCCTCGACTACCTCCAGCTGATGACGTCCGGCAAGCGCGTCGAGTCGCGGCAGCAGGAAGTCTCGGAGTTCTCGCGGCAGATGAAGCTGCTGGCCAAGGAGATCGAGGTCCCGGTGATCGCGATCAGCCAGCTGAACCGTGGTCCCGAGCAGCGGACGGACAAGCGCCCGATGCTGTCCGACCTGCGTGAGTCCGGCTCACTGGAGCAGGACGCCGACCTCGTCATCCTGGTCAACCGCCCCGACGCCTGGGAGCGCGACGACCCCCGTGCGGGCGAGGCGGACCTGATCATCGCGAAGCACCGTGCCGGCCCGACGGCGACGATCACCGTCGCGCACCAGCTGCACTACAGCCGTTTCGTGGACCTCTCCCACGACTAACCGAGGGCGCTGTACCCGCGGACGAAGGCCGTGAGGAGCCGGCCGAAGTTCGCGCGGTCCTCGTCCGGCCAGTCCGCCATGACCTCGGCGAACACCGAGCGCCGGAAGACGTGCAGCTCGTCGAGGTGCGCCTGGCCGGCCTCGGTCGGCACGAGGACCGCACGCCGTCCGTCGCGCTGATCGGCTTCGCGGCGAAGCAGTCCCTGCTCGACAGCGCGCGCGACGAGCCGGCTCGCACGCGGCTGGTCGACGCCCATCGCCGAGCTCAGGGCCGTCACCGTGCTGGGCTCGCCGCGTTCGGTGAGTTCTTCGACGACGTCGAGCAGCTCGTGCACCGGGTCGTGGGCGCCCTGGCCGCGGGCTTTTCCGATCCGGCTCAGCGCCCGCCGCTGCTGGCTGCGGCGGATCGCGATCATCGCGCGCTCGACGTCGGCCACCGCGTCCGTCATGGTTGCTCCACCCTCCGAACTACATGTACTTTTACATGTAGTTGTTCCTCGACATCATCGGAGTCTTCATGAAACCCCTCGGCTGGTGGCTTCGCCACGTCCACGAGCTCCTCGAATCCTCCATGGCCCGGGCCCTCGACGCCGAGTCGCTGACCCGCCGGCACTGGCAGGTACTCAACACGATCGCCCGCGGCGCCCGCACGCCGGAGGAGGTCGACTCCGCACTCGCGCCGTTCGTCGCCACCGACGGGTCGATGACGGCCAAGGTGGCCGACCTCCGGGCTCGCGGCTGGGTCGCGGAAACCGGCGAACTCACCGAAGCCGGCCGCGAAGCCCATGCCCGGGTCGAGGAGCGCGTCGAAGCGTTCCGCACCGCGGTGACCACCGGAATCAGCGATGACGACTACCGCACGACGATCCGCACCCTGGAGCGCTGCGCGGCGAACCTCGAACGGCACTGAAGGAATATCCCGGGAAGCTCCGGCGTCAGGTACTCTAGTAGTTGAACTTTCAAGCACTGGAGCCGTCGATGACCCGCACCCCGGTCCTCTACCTCAGCCACGGAGCGCCGCCGCTCGCCGACGACACCACGTGGACCCGCCAGCTCGCCGCCTGGTCGGCCGACCTGCCCCAGCCCCGCGCGATCCTGGTCGTGTCGGCGCACTGGGAGGAGGCGCCGCTGACCATCGCGGCCACGACGACCGTGCCGCTCGTGTACGACTTCTGGGGCTTCCCCGAGCGCTACTACCAGGTGAAGTACGCGGCACCCGGCGCGCCGGAGCTGGCGGAGAAGGTGCGGAAACTGCTCCGCTCGACTGACACCCCGGTGCACGACGCGCCGGAGCGCGGCCTCGACCACGGCGCCTACGTGCCGCTCGTCGAGATGTACCCGGACGCCGACGTCCCGGTGCTGCAGGTTTCGATGCCTTCGCTCGACCCGCAGGAGCTGTTCGACCTCGGCCGCAAGCTCGCGCCGTTGCGCGACGAAGGTGTGCTGATCATCGGCAGCGGCTTCTTCACCCACAACCTGAGCGGCATGGCCCGCGCCACCGACGGGACCCCGCCCGCGTGGTCGGCCGAGTTCGACCACTGGGGTGACGAGGTGGTGCGCGGCGGCGACGTCGACGCGCTGCTCGACTTCCGGCACAAGGCGCCGGCGGCGGCGCTCGCGCACCCGCGGATCGAGCACTTCGCGCCGCTGTTCGTCTCTCTCGGCGCGACGGCAGAGGAGAAGTCCGGCCGCACGGTGATCGACGGTTTCTGGCACGGCCTGGCGAAGCGTTCGCTGCAGTTCTCCTGACCTCCCGGAAACACGAACGAGCCCCAAGAGCCGGATTCGGCTCTTGGGGCTCGTCCTCTCCAGGGAAGGAGAGCTTTTTTCGATCGTCAGGCACTCCGTGCGAGGAGACCTCGCGGCGCGGTGGAGCGCCTGCCGGGTTGGAGGGCCGGGCGGGTTCTGGCTGAACCCGCCCGGCGTCACCGAACTACTTGCGCTTGACCAGACCCAGCAGCTTCGCGAGGAAGCCGGTCGAGTCGAGGCCCGACATGGCCGGGACCTGCGCGGCCGGGGCCGCGCTGTCCAGCACCGGCAGCTTCGCGTTCACCGGCAGGGCCGGGGCGGCGGGCAGCGCGGCCGGGGCGGCCGGCAGCGCCGGGGTCACCGGGAGCGCGATCGGCAGCGTCGGGACGCCGCCACCCAGCGCGGGCAGCGCCGGCAGCGCGACGGGCAGGCCGCCGGTCGGCAGGTCGGCACGCTCGGTGCCACCCAGCGCCGGAAGCGTCGGCAGCAGGCCGCCGTTCAGCGTCGGGATGTGCACCGGCAGGCCACCGGTCGGCAGGTCGGCACGCTCGGCGCCGGGCAGGGAACCGCCCAGGCCCGACAGCGCGCTGAGGCCCGGCAGGCCACCCGCGGTGGGCAGGTGGGGCAGCCCGGCCATCGGGCTCACCGGCACGTCGGCGCGCTGCGCCGGGACGGCCGTCGGCAGCGCGGGCAGGCCCGCGGTGGGCAGCCCCGCCGTCGGCAGGCCGCTCGCGAGCCCGGTCAGCGAAGGCAGCTCGCCGGCACCCAGCTCCGAACCCTCGACCGGGTTCGCGATCGAGTCGGCCGCTTCCGTGGCGTCCCCGTCGATGCTGGTCATGTCGGTCGCGTCCGCGGTGGCCACGCCGAGCAGCTCCAGGGGCACCCCGAAGATCTGCACCGGCGCCACGATGTCGTGGTAGAAGTTGTACCCCGACAGGCTCGACCCGTCACCCTCGGTGATCGGCTCGCCGCCGTTCTCCGTGGTCAGCGTGTCGTCGCCGACGGCGTGCGAGACGCCGCCCACGGTCACCGCGTCGCCGAACAGCTGCGCGATCGCCGTGGCCGGGATGTCGAGGATGTTGCCGGAGATGGCGCCCTCGACACCCGAGGTGGTGTCGTCGCCCGCGTTCTCCACGGACGTCGTGTTGATCCCGGTGCCGCTGGCGACACCCGCCGCGCTGACGGCGTCACCGAAGACCTGCGCCACCGGCAGCGCGTCGGCGCCGATGATGTTGCCGGCCACGCTGCCGCGGTCACCGTTGGTGGTGGCGTCGCCGCCCGCCTGCGACATCGTGTCGCTCGTGCCCAGGCCGTGGCCCAGGGCCGCACCCGCGACACCGTCGCTGAACAGCTGCGCGGCACCCGCGATCGGGGCCTTCACGATGTTGCCGGCCAGCGCACCGTCCTGCCCGTCGGTGAGGGCGTCGCCGCCCGCCGAGGAGTCGGTGATGTTGTCGTTCTCACCGGTGCCGATGCCCGCGAGGGCGGCACCGCTGCCGGCGGCCAGCACCGGGAGCGAGACCGGGGCCTCGATGATGTTGCCGGCGCCGGCGCCCGCGGGGCCGTTCGCCGTGACGTCGCCGCCCGCGTTGGACGTCGTGTCGGTCGAGCCCTTGCCGTGGCCCTGGCCGACGAACGCGCCACCGATGTTGGCGACCTGCACCGGCAGCGAAGCCGGCACGGTGCCCAGGTTCGAGCTCAGGAAGCCGTTGTCGTCGTGGGTGCTGCCACCGCCGCCGCCGGAGACGACCTTGGTCTCGTCGGCCGAGCCGGAGCCCTGGCCGATGAAGGAGCCGCCCACGCCGAAGACCTCGGCCGGGAGACCGACCGGCACCTGGACGACGTTGCCCGAGCCGGACGAGTCGCTGCCCTGCGTGCCGTCGTACGCCCCGGCGGTGACCGTCTTGTCCTCGGTCGCCGTGCCGGACGCGTTGCCGATGTGGCTGCCGCCGATACCGAAGACCTCGGGCGCGCCCGCGGCCTGGGTGTTGACGATGTTGCCGCCGAGGACGGAGCCGTTGCCCTTGGTGTAGCTGCCGTCGCCCGCGTTGGCGTCGGTGGTGTTGTCGTGCGCGGCGTTGGCCTGGCCGATGTAGGTGCCACCGATGCCGAAGGCCTCGACCGGCAGCGCGACCGACGGGTTCAGGACGTTGCCCGACGCGCTCGCGTCGTCACCCGCGGTCTTGACGAAGCCGCCCGAGTCGACCGTGCTGGAGGAGCTGCCGGTCTCGGGGATGCCCGCCGTGGCGTTGCCGATCCACGAGCCCGCGACACCCGCGACGTTCGCGATCGGGGACAGCGCGACCGCCCCGCCGTTGCCGGACAGGAACGAGTCGTTGCCGCTCGTCTCGAGGTAGGTCGGGATGCCGAGGCTGCCCTCGCGCGTGTCCCCGGCCGTGGCGTCGGCGGAGGTGTTGCAGCCGTCGGAGTTCGACAGCGCGCCCCACACGGCGCCCGAGTTGCAGTTGAACTTGACCGGCAGGGCGATCGGCGCGCCGACCACGTTGCCCGATCCGGCGCTCTGGTCGCCGGAGCTGAGCAGCGAGCCGCCCGAGGTCGCGACGGTGTCGGCGGAGTAGCCGTGGCTCTGCCCGTTGCCGAGCAGGTACGAAGCGGCGTTGCCGGTCACCTGCACCGGGGTGGCGAGCTGGCCCGCGACCACGTTGCCGGAGAGGGAGGAGCCGTCGCCGTTGGTGTCGACGTTCCCGGTCTCGGTGGTGCTCTGGCTGGCCGACCCACCGGTCACGCGGCCGGTGCCGCCGGCGACGCCGCCGCCGTTCCCGGCGATCTGCACGGGGAGCGCCCAGTCGAGGGCGACCGCGTTGCCCGCGAGGCTGGAGTCCTCACCCGTCGTCGCGATGTCCTGGTTGTGGTCCCAGGTCTGCGTGTGGTCGCCGCCCTCGACGTTCGCGTCGCCGATCACGCCGACCGCGTTGTCCACGATCTGGATCGGGACGACGACGTCGCCGGTGACCTTGTTGCCCTTGAGGTTGTTGTGCCCCGGGGTGAAGGCGCCCGCGCCGTCGGCCTTGGTGGCACCGCCGAGGGTGCTCTGGCTGATCGGGCTGGCCTCGTCGAGCTGCTTGGCAGCCTCGTTCGCCGCGTTGGTGACCGGCTTGGTGCTCAGCTCCGTCTGCCCGGCGGGCAGGTCCAGCTGGCCGAAGGGGGTGCCGACCGCGTTGTTGGCTTCCTGGATGGGAGCCGTGACGTTCAGGTCGAGCGGGGACGCCGGGGCGTCCGGGTTGACGTTCTCGTCGGCCGAAGCGATGCCGGTACCCAGCATCAGCAACCCACCGGTGACAAGTGCGGTCTGGAGTCCGCGCTTTGCCCACGTCTGCATGGGGTTTTTCTCCTTTATTTCGGGTTCCCTTGCGGGCTTATGGGGGTGCGCTCGTCGAAGTCGAAACGGGGTCCGAGCCGCACCGGAGGGGGAAGGAACTTCTTGCGGGCGCACAAAAGCGCACCGCCGTGTCACGGGAATTCCGCGGACGCAGGAGCCGTCAGATGAAGACGGGCTCGGGCGCGTCAGCGACCCGTGAAGGGAGGTGTTCAGTCAGGAGTGACACCGGGCTGCTCGCCCGGGGTGCGCATCGCGGTGCGCAGGCCGGCGCGGCTCATGGCCGCGACGGCGGAATCGACGGCTTCGGTCGTCCAGAACGGGACACCGAAGTTGAGGCCGTCGAGGTGACCACCGGGGGCAGTGCTGCCACCCGGGGCGGTGGGGACGGACGGTGCAACCGGAAGCTGCACCGGGGCCAGCGGGGACGGCAGGTCACGGTGCCCGTCGCGGGACTCGCCCGCGGCACCGGTGCCGTCTTCGTGCTGGAAACCCTGCGGCGACGCGAGCATGGCTCGCAGCGCGGCGGGGAGCTGGACGGTCGAGACGGCGACCGTGTCCGTTGCCTGGCCGAGGCCCGTGGTCACCGGCTCCTGCTCGACCGGGGCGAGCCCCGGGAGCGACGGAACCAGGTCACCGTGACCGGCCGGGTCGAGCAGCTGCAGCACGTCGTGCGCCGGCTCGGGGGTGAAGGTCTGCTCGAGGACCTGGCGGGTGTCCTGCGGCTCGCGGACGATGTGCTCGACGGCGCCGAGGGTGCGGTTCGCCGGGCTCACGACGGCGTCCTCGGCGAGGTCCGACACCGAGTCGCTGGCGCGGTCGGAGACCTCGTGCCCGAGAACGCGGGCGCACGGCTCGCTCCACGCGGTGACGTCCTGGTGGCAGCTCGAGCCGGCGACGTCGCCGGTCGCGTCCGCCGCGCCCTTGTCGACGTCGCCGATGCTGCCGGTCGCGGCCTCGGTGACCGGGGCGGTGCCCACCTCGACGGTGTCCGCGGAAGCGGTCGCACCGGAGACGAGCCACGCGGCGGCGGTGCCGGCCACGGCGCCCCCGAGGACGAGCAGCGCACGCGACACGAGACGGCGGGTGCGCTTGGCGCCCTGCCCCTCGTTCGTCGCGTTCTTCGCCACTCGTCGTCTCCTCGTACCTGAGTCGTGCTGGGTCTGTGATCAATCGGCAACATTGCGTTGCGGAAGCGACCTAACCAAATCCGCGGCGGGGCGCGCACCTTTGACACGACTTGATGCCCCCATCGTGTGAACGACACACTGTGTAGCCCGGTCTGACGGCGGGTGATCACGCCTGGCAGTGATCGGTGCCGGACGTGGCCGCGGGAAAGCGGCCGAATCGGACGGTCTTGCCAGTACGGTGTGCCAGTGAGCCACGCGCGACGCGAAGACCCGTTCCTGCCGGAGCACGAGGACATCACCGGGCTGATCCCCCGGGGCCTGCGCATCAGCGCAGCGTTGGCGTGGCGGTTCATCGTGGTGGTCGCCGCGCTGTACGCCGTGGTCTGGGTGATCGGCTACCTGTCCGTCGTGATCATCCCGCTGTCCATCGCCCTGCTGGTGTCCGCGCTGCTCGCGCCGGCGGTGCAGAAGCTGGTGGCGGTGAGGTTCCCGCGCGGCCTGGCGACGGCGATCGTGCTGATCGCCGGGCTGGCCGTGCTGGGCGGGCTGCTGACGTTCGTCGTCACGCAGTTCTCCTCCGGCCTGCCGCAGCTGCAGCAGCAGGTGAACGCGAGCCTCGACCAGATCAAGAACTGGCTGCTGAACGGCCCGCCGCACCTGCGCCAGGAGCAGATCCAGGACTTCATCAACCAGGCGATCGGGTTCATCCAGAACAACCAGGCGTCCATCACGACGACCGCGCTGACCACGGCGAGCACCGTCGGCGAGATCCTCACCGGCTTCCTGCTGACGTTGTTCATCACGATCTTCTTCCTCAGCGGCGGCGACGGCATCTGGACGTTCCTGTGCCGCGGGGTGCCGCGCCGGGTCCGCAACCGCGTCGACGTCGCCGGGCGCCGCGGGTTCGCGTCGCTGGTCAGCTACGTGCGGGCGACGGCCGCGGTCGCCGTGGTCGACGCGGTCGGCATCGGCGTCGGCCTGTGGCTCGTGGGCGTGCCGCTGGTGATCCCGCTGGCGACGCTGGTCTTCATCGGCGCGTTCATCCCCATCATCGGCGCGGTCATCACCGGTGGCGTCGCGGTGCTGATCGCCCTGGTGACGAACGGGTTCATCGGCGCGGTGATCGTGCTGGCCATCGTGATCGGCGTGATGCAGCTGGAGAGCCACATCCTGCAGCCGCTGCTGCTCGGGCGGGCGGTGAAGCTGCACCCTCTGGCCGTGGTCCTGGCCATCACCGCCGGCCTGGTCGCGGGCGGGATCGCCGGCGCGCTGCTGGCCGTGCCGCTGCTGGCGGTGCTGAACGCCGGGGTCCGGTCGCTGCTGCACGAGACCAACCCGGATCCCGCCGAGGTGAACGTCCTCAAGGACCAGGCCGCGCAGCCGAACGACGCCGAACCCGGCGGGCCGAAGGCCGAAATCGCGACGGTCGCCGAGAAGGAAGCCGAGGCGTCGACGGCCGAGCCGCCCAAGCGCACCGACCAGCCGTGACCGTCCGGCGCTCCCCGGACCCGATCACGCCGATGTGGCGCGGCGTGCTCGCGTTCCGCGTGCTCACCTGGGCGTTCGCCTGCGGCACCGTGATCATCCAGAGCGGGCACTACCAGCGTGAGTGGCTGGCCTGGACGGTCCTCGGCGTGATGGCCCTGTGGTCGGTCGTCAGCAGCTTCTTCTACCTGCGCGAGCGGACGCGTCCGCCGGCGCTGGTGGTCTTCGACCTCGTGCTCACCACCGCACTCCTGCTGACCTCGCACTGGGTGCTCAGCGACGAGCAGTTCGCCTCGAACGTCCCCCTGATCACGACGGTGTGGGCGGCCGTGCCCCCGGTCGCCGCCGGCGCGCGCTTCGGGGCGAGCGGCGGGGTGCTGGCCGGGCTGGTCCTCGGCGTGGCGACCGGGCTGGCGCGGGACAAGTTCGACATCGACGTCGCCCGCGACGGCGTCCTGCTCGCCGCCGCCGGGCTGCTGGTCGGCATGGCCGCGACGATGGGCCGCCGGTCCGCGGCGCGGCTGGAGCAGGCGCTGCGGAAGGAAGCAGCGACGGCCGAGCGGGAGCGGCTGGCGCGGTCGATCCACGACAGCGTGCTGCAGGTGCTGGCCCGGGTCCGCAAGCGCGGCAACGAGGTCGGCGGCGAAGCGGCCGAGCTGGCGAAGCTGGCCGGCGAGCAGGAGATCGCGCTGCGGTCGCTGGTGACGACCGAACCGCTGACGCCGAACGACAGCGGCACGACCAGCCTGCGAGCCGCGCTGCAGCTGCTCGCGACGTCGTCGGTGCAGGTCTCGACCCCGGCGGACGACGTCGAGCTGCCCGCCCACGTCACCGACGAGCTGGTCGCCGTAACCCGCGAAGCGCTTTCGAACGTGGAGAAGCACGCGGGCGCCGGTGCACAGGCGTGGGTACTGCTGGAGGACCTCGGCACGGAGGTGGTGGTGAGCATCCGCGACGACGGACCGGGCATTCCGGACGGAGTTCTCGCGCGAGCGGCCGCCGACGGGCACCTCGGTGTGGTGGAATCCATCCGGGGGAGGGTGCGCGACCTCGGCGGGAGCGCGACCCTCGACACCGGGCCCGGCCGGGGCACCGAGTGGGAGGTCAAGGTGCCGAGCACGAGGGGTGCGAAGTGAGCGAGGAGCGGATCTCGGTGATGGTGGTCGACGACCACCCGATCTGGCGCGACGGAGTGGCCCGCGACCTGACCGAGCACGGCTTCGACGTGCGGGCGACCGCCCCGGACGCCGACGCGGCGCTGCGCATCGCGCGGACCGTCCGGCCGGACGTCGTGCTGATGGACCTCAACCTCGGCAGCACGTCGGGGGTGGACGCCACCCGCGAGATCACGTCGGCGCTGCCGTCGACCCGGGTGCTGGTGCTGTCCGCGAGCGGCGAGCACAAGGACGTCCTGGAGGCCGTGAAGGCCGGCGCGTCCGGCTACCTGGTCAAGTCGGCGTCCGCGGCGGAGCTGGTGGACGCGGTGCACCGGACCGCGGCAGGCGACCCCGTGTTCACCGCGGGCCTGGCCGGGCTGGTGCTCGGCGAGTACCGGCGGATGGCCGACGCCCCGGCCGAGGGGGCCGAGCCGCCCCGCCTGACCGAGCGCGAGACCGACGTCCTGCGCCTGGTCGCGAAGGGGCTGACCGCGCGGCAGATCGCCGAGCGGCTCGTGCTGTCGCACCGCACGGTGGAGAACCACGTGCAGTCGACGCTGCGGAAGCTGCAGCTGCACAACCGCGTCGAGCTGGCCCGGTACGCGATCGAACACGGCCTCGACGAGGAGTAGCCGCTAGGGCAGCACGGCGAACCCCGACCACATGGTCGTCGGCAGCGCCGCTTTGCCCAGCCGCCACGCCGGCTCGCCCGGGTGCCAGGCCGCGAGAACGCCGTCGGCGAGCACGAGGTCACCGTCCTCGGACCAGTCGAAGCCGCCGCCGCGCTTGAGGTGCTCGGTGATGAACGGCATCGCGGCGACGTGTTCCCAGGTCAGCCTGTCCGGGTGCAGCAGCCACAGGTCCCGGGTCTGCGTGCTGGTGCCGCGGTAGGCGGGGTTGGCGAAGTCGACGGCCCAGACGCTGCCGTCGCGCGAGGGGACGACGGTCGGCGTCCGCGCGATCACCGGCCGGCTGAGCTGTTTGCGGCTGTTGTCACGCAGGTCGACGAGGGTGAGCTCGGTGAGGCCGTCGAGGAGCATCCGGTCGCCGGCGACGCCGAAGATGCGCGGCGCCTGCTGGATCGTGCGGCCGGTCTCCGGATCGATCAGCGCGTCCGTCGATTCGGCGGCGTCTCCGTTGATGGTGATCAGCAAGCCGCGTGTGGTCCCGGCGCGGACCTGGGTGCGGCAGCTGGCGGGCTGGCCGTGGCCGAGTTCGCTACCGGAAAGGGAGACGCGCTGCAGCCGGCAGGTGTCGGGCGCGTCCTGACGGATGACCCAGACGCTTTCGCCGTCGGCGGCGGGGGCCACCGACCAGGCGCGGCCGAGGGAGCGCGGCGGGCTCGCGGGTCCGGTGTAGACGAGGACCTCGAACGGGTCGTCGCTGTCGGCGCCCGTCGGATAGGCCGTCAGGACGGCGGACTTCCCGACCCGGATGACGCTCAGCCCCAGGTCGCCGCCGGGATAGCCCGGCGGGGTGGCGACGGGTCCGGCGTCGGCGTCGAACAGGGTCGGGCCGGTGGTGGGGATGAGGGCCGTGACGCCGATGCCACCGGTCGTCCGCACGCCGGTGAGTCCCTCCGGCAGGGTCGGCGGGGCGGTCGGGGATGTACTCGTGCTGCTCGGGCTCGGCGGCGGCGTTTCGCCCGTGCACCCGGACAGGACGGCCAGCGCCGCGCAGAGGGCGGCGGCGCGGAATACGGGTCCGTTCAGGGTTTTCCCCCGATCTCCCTGGTGAAATCCGGTTCTACCATCATGGACATGGGCGAGGAAGAGAACGCGGCGGCGGAACCGGTGACCGAAACCAAGCCGTTGGGCGAGCGCGATCTTCGGGTGTCCGACGACGAGCGCGAGCACGTCGTCGGGGTGCTGCAGAAGGCGATCGGCCGGGGGATGATCGACCTCGACGAGTTCACCGAGCGCACCGACCGTGCGCTGGCGTCGCGGACCCGCGGCGAGCTGAACGCCGTGCTGGCCGACCTCGCCGGGCTGTACCACCCGGCGGCCGCGTCCGCCGCCGCGCCGTCGTACGCGCCTCCGGTGGGTTTCGCCGGCGGCTACTCGCCCGGACGGCGGTTCGAGCTCAACGCGAAGTACTCGTCGCTGGTCCGCAGCGGGCCGTGGGTGGTGCCGCCCGAGATGGTCGTGCGCAACAAGTACGGCTCGACGAAGCTCGACTTCACCGAGGCCCAGGTGCAGTCGCCGGTGGTGCACATCGAGCTGGACGCCAAGTGGGGTTCGGTCGAGGTGATCATCCCGGAGCACGCGGCAGTCGACGTCAACTCGATCACCGACGTCAAGTTCGGCTCGCTGGAGGACAAGACGCGCAGCAACGGGCACATGGGGAACCCGCGCTTCGTGCTGAGCGGGCGGGTCCACGGCGGTTCGCTGGTCATCCGGCACCCGCGGCGCGGGCTGTTCGGCTAGCCGGGGTCCCTCTGCCCCCGGCGTCAAGAAGGCCTCCCCACCCAGGCATCGGGTGGGGAGGCCTTCGCGCTGTTCAGGCGGCCCGAAGGTTCCGCGCAACAAACCAGACGAGAACGACGAACGCGACGGCGGCGAGCCCGGCGACGACGTGCAGCCCGCTGGGGAGGCCGTGCGCGCGGGCGACGGCGTTGCCCAGGGTCCCGACGGTGGCGATGCCGAGGGCGTAGCCGAACTCGTTGACGGTCTGGGCCAGCGACGCGGCGGCACCGGCCTTGCGCTGCGGCACCGAGCCGACGACGAGATCGGTGCCGAGCGCGACCATCGGGCCGACGCCCAGCGACGTCACGGCGAACCCGAGCGCGGGCCACGCGGGCCCGGCGGCGGGATCGACGAGAGCGAGGATCACCATGCCGGCCGCGGCGAGGGCGACCCCACCGGCGATCAGGACGTTCGGCTTCACCCGGCGCGCGAGGGCGGGCGCGGCGAGGAAGCTGACGGTGGAGGCGGCCATCCCCGGGAGCAGCCCGAGCGCGGCCCCGACCGGCGAGAGGTGCTGCGCGACCTGCAGGAACTGCGCGGTGAACAGCATCGTGGTGCCGCCGAGCATGCTGAACAGGAGCATCCCGCCGAGCGTGGTGCGGAAGGCCTTCGCGGCGAAGAGGCTGAAGTCGACCAGGGGGTCTCGCAGGGCGCGTTGCCGCTTCACGAAGACGTACCCGACGGCCAGGCCGGCCACGAGGGCGGCCACGGGAACGGGGTGGACGCCGTCGCGAGCGAGCTCCTTGATTCCGTAGACGGCGGGCAGGATGGCGGCGAGCGAGAGGCCGACACTGGGCAGGTCGAGGCGGCCGGCCCGCTCGTCGCGGTATTCGGGCAGCAGCTTCGGGCCGATGACGAGCAGCAGGACCATGGCCGGAACGCCGAGCAGGAAGACCGCGCCCCACCAGAAGTGCTCGAGCAGGACACCACCGACCATCGGGCCGATGATGGCGCCGACGGTGAAGCAGCCGGCCCAGATCCCGATGGCCTGGGCGCGTTGCTGCGGGTTCTTGAAGAGGGTCCCGATGAGGGAGAGGGTGGAGGGACCGAGCGTCGCCCCGGCGACCCCGAGCACGGCCCGCGCGGCGATGAGCATGCCGGGAGTCGTGGCGAAGGCGGCGCCAACGGAGGCGACACCGAAGGCGGCGGCGCCGATGAGCAGCAGTTTCCGCCGCCCGATCCGGTCGCCGAGGGTCCCCATGGTGACCATGAACCCGGCGACCATGAAGCCGTAGGTGTCCATGATCCAGAGTTGTTCGGTGCCATCGGCGTGAAGACTGGACGCGATCTTCGGCAGCGCGAGGACGAGGACGAAGACATCGAGCGAGACGAGCAGGGTGGGCAGGGCCAGCACGGCAAGCCCGATCCACTCCCGGCGCCCGGCCCTCGCCGTCTCCGTCCCGGCCGGAACCCCGGCCTGCGCTTCGGCGGTGGTGGTCATGGCTGCTTCCTCTCGGCTCGGTGGTGCTTTCACCACTTCGTCGAGCGGGCCGGGCCGGAATCGACAGCTCGGTCGGAGTTTGTCGAGGTGTGTCGAGAAAGCCGTGAAGGCCGCCTCGGTTGGGAGGCGGCCTTCACGGCTTAGGACGGGGTTGTCCACACCCCTCGGTCAATGTGGACAACTCCGCGAGGTCAGGTTCGCACAGACCGGCACTGTCGGTGATGACCGATAGACTGAAAGTGGGGGGGGGCGCCCCTGCGGGAGGGGCTGATTCGAGCGCCCGCGGGGCTTGTCCGGGACCGCGGAGCCGGCGCGGGATGCCGCTGAGCTGCGATTTCCCCGCCCGGCCCTCACCTGCGGCCCAGCCCGCCCTTCCGAGTCTCTCGAGGCCACTGGCCGGGCAGCGGGATCCCTCCGCCGCTTGATGCCGACGCCCGTCGAGGCACTGGCTCCGCGATTCCCCGCCCGGCCCGATTGCGGCCCACGCGCCCCTTCCGAGGCTGGCACCCGAAGCACTCGAAGCCGCTGGCTGGGCAGCGGATTCCCTACCCAGCCCTCTCCGCCGCTTGCCTTCGAAGCCGGGCGGCCTCCGTCAGGGGCGAGCCGCCGCCCGGGCTGCCGCCGGGTCCGACGTTGCCAACGCCGCCTCTGCCAGCGCCTCGCACTCCGCGAGCGTCGCCGTCGCCAGGCTCGCGCCCACCGTGCGGACCGCGGGGGCGTTCATCGACAGGCTCGTCAGGCCCAGGCCAGCCAGGACCAGTGCCAGCCTCGGGTCCGCCGCCGCCTCGCCGCACACGCCCGCCGGCTTGCCCGTGGCCTTGGCCGCGTCGCCGATCAGCTTCAGCAGGCGCAGGAGCCCCGGCTGCCACGGGTCGTTGAGCTTCGCCACCGCGCCCAGCTGGCGGTCCGCCGCGAACGTGTACTGGGCCAGGTCGTTCGTGCCCACGGACACGAAGTCCACCGCTTCGAGGATTTCGCGGGCGCTCAGCGCCGCCGCCGGGATCTCGATCATCACGCCCGCCCGGGCGATGCCCGCCGCGCGGACGCGGGCGGCGAACCAGGTGGCTTCCTCGACCGTCGCGACCATCGGGGCCATCACCGAGACCTCGGCGCCCGAATCTTCCGCCGCGCCGGCGATCGCCTCGAGCTGGCGGTCCAGCACCTCGGGGCGGTCGAACGCCACGCGCAGCCCGCGGACGCCGAGCGCCGGGTTCGGCTCGACTTCCGGCGAGAGAAACGCCAACGGCTTGTCGGCGCCCGCGTCCAGGGTCCGGACGATCACCGGCTTGCCGCGGAACGGCGAGAGCACCGCCGTGTACGCCGCGCGCTGCTCGGCCACCGACGGCTCGTCCGAGGCGTCCAGGTAGCAGAATTCCGTGCGGAACAGGCCGACGCCTTCCGCACCCGCGTCGGCCGCGGCCTGCGCGTCGGCCGGGGAGCCGACGTTGCCGTAGACCTTCACGCGGTGGCCGTCGGACGTCGCGCCCGTGCCGTTCCAGTCGGCCAGCTGCGCTTTGGTCGCCGTGACGATCGGCGCCGACGGGTCGGCGACCTCGACCGTGCCAGCGTCGCCGTCGACGGCGAGCGCCTCGGCCTCCAGCGCGAGCAGGCCGCGCACGGCGACGACGGCCGGGATGCCCAGCGCCCGCGCCAGGATCGCGGTGTGGCTGGTGGGGCCACCTTCTTCGGTGACCAGGGCGAGCACCTTCGCCGGGTCGAGCCCCGCGGTGTCGGCCGGCGCGAGGTCGCGTGCGACCAGCACGCTCGGCGACGGCAGCTCCGGCACTCCCGGCGGCGCGATGCCGAGCAGCTCGGCGACCAGCCGGTCGCGCACGTCGCGCACGTCGCGGACGCGTTCGGCCATGTACCCGCCCGCGGCGGCCAGCGCTTCGGCGAAGCCTTCGGCGGCCTGGTGGACGGCTCGCGCGGCGGGCAGCCCCTGCGTCTTGACCAGCTGCTCGGCCTGCGAAGCGAGCGCCGGGTCGGCTGCCATCGCGGCGGTCGTGATGAGGATCGTCGCGGCCTCGCCGGTGGCGGTCTCCGCCTGCTTCTCCAGCCGGCCGGCGACGATCGCCGCGGCGGGCGCGATACGCGCGGCTTCGGCGGCGGGGTCGGCAGGGGCCGGGGTGGCGGCGGGCTCGCCAAGCGGCTCCGCGACGCGGACGACGGGACCACTCGCGCGGCCGGGGCTGACGGCGACCCCGGACAGAAGCTCAGACATGGTCTAGACCATAGCTCAAGTAGGTCTGGATATCTCGTGGTGGCGGGCACAACCCTCGCTGACGCACCTGTTCGAGCACCGGCCGGACCTCCTCGTGCCACCAGGCTTCGGCCAGTTCGCCGCGGCTGCGCACCGGCCGTCCGGCCAGCATACGGCGGAAACCCCAGGCTTCGGCCGAGTCGGCGAGCCGGAACCAGTCGGCCGGGTCGTCGAGCCACAGCCCGAGGCGGACGTCGTCCGGCAGCGGGACGCGCTCGAGGAACATCCGCTCGGCGGTCTTCGACGGCAGGTCCGCGAGCGTCAGGCAGCGCAGCGCGCAGGCAACTGTGCTGATCCAGCGGACCCGCGCGCGGATCGTCCGGGCGCCGCGGGCGCGCTCGATGGCGACGCGGTGGTGACCGTCGTCGACGAAGAACATGTCGGACAGGCGCACGAGCCGCACCGGCGGGAGGTCGGCCGACGTCCGCGTCAGCCGCTCCCAGCGATCGCGCAGCGCCCGGTTGCGCGGCCGGAACTCGCGGTCGAAGTCGCCGGCGCGGGCGACCGTGCCGACGATGCCCTCCAGCGGGACGTCGTAGACGCCTTCGTCGACCTCGGTCTGCTTGCCGAGCGCCTTCAGGGTTTCGTCGAGCGGCATGATCGCCAGGTGGTCGGGCCGGCGTGCTTCCGCGATCGCCCTCAGCTGAGCTGCGTAGCCGCGCCACCAGGCCGAACCGAACGAGTCGCCCATGTGAGGTGCAACACGGGCCCTCGGATGATCATTCCCCCAGGTCGGCGGCGGTCGGGTAGGACGGCTGCGCACCGTGCCGCGTCACGCTGAAGGCCGCGACGCGCACCGCGCGCTTCGCCGCGGAGACGAGGTTGGCGCCGTCGGCGAGCGAGGCCGCGAGCGCACCCGCGAAGGCGTCCCCGGCGCCGGTGGTGTCGACGGCCTCGACCGCCGGCGAACCCACCTCGGTCACGTCGTCCTGCTCGACGACGACCGCACCCGCCGCGCCGAGCGTGACGACGGCGGCCCGCGGTCCGAGCTCCAGGAGCTTCCGGAAGTCCGCGCCGGACCCGGCCAGCCACGCGGCTTCGTGTTCGTTGACGAGCAGGACGTCGAGCTTCGCCAGCGTCTCCGCGGACAGCTTCGCCGCCGGCGACAGGTTCAGCAGTACCTTGACGCCCTTTTCGGCGGCCCGCGCGACGGCGTGCTCGATGGTCGGCAGCGGAACCTCGAGCGAGGCGACCATGATCTCGACCCCGTCGAAGACGGCGTCGACGTCGGCGGGCTCGAGGCTCGAGTTGGCGCCGGGGGAGACGAGGATGGCGTTCTCGCCGTCCGGGGTGACGGTGATGTAGGCGATGCCGGTCGGCCGGTCGCTGGTCCGGACGAGTCCGGTGTCGACACCGGCGGCGCGCAGCGAGTCGAGCAGCAACCGGCCGTAGGGATCGTCGCCGACGGCACCGAGGAGCGCGACGTCCGCCCCGAGCCGGCCGGCCGCGACCGCGGTGTTGGCGCCCTTGCCACCCGGCGAAAGCACGGTGTCGCCGCCCAGCACGGTCTCGCCACCTGCCGGCCGCCGGTCCACCGCGACGACGAGGTCGGCGTTGGCGGATCCCACAACGAGGACGTCGGAGTTCATCCCCGCACTGTGCCACGAAAGCCGTCCGACCAGGTCGGGAAGGGTGGGGAAGAGGAAAGTGAAGGTTTTTGTAACTTATCCGGCGTTGAGTGCGACAATCATGCGAGCAGCGGATGCCCGTCACTCGATCGGGGGATCACATTCCCCCGGCCGTCACTATGCGGACCGGTCCCGCTCTCCAGGTGCGTCACCACGCAAGACGTGGTGACGGTGCCCCGACCGGCGAGAGCCGGAACAGGGCATCATGTCGCCGGCGCCGATCACGTAGCCCCCCGAGTGATCGGCGTCGGCGGCGCCTCACGCCGGACCGGCCCGAGTTCGGCGGTGAACTCGCGGTACCGCTCCGGCCGGAAGGCCGTCATCGCCGCCCGCAGGTCTCGAACCGCGGCCTCCGAAAAGACATGAGGCAGCCGGACCGCGCCCCGCTCACCCGGCAGCCGGTGTGGGCCGAGGATCGCGCCGACCTCCCAGAACGGCCGCAGCTCCGGACGCTGTCCCAGCACCGAATCGGCGACCGGGAACACGTCGACGACACGCAGAACCAGGCCGTCGTAGGCCACGGTCAGCACGCGCACCTCGGCTACCTCGTCCCAGTTGAGCCCGAAGTGCTCGTCGCGAGGCAGGCGCTCCCAGCCGATTCCCGTGTCCGAGACGAACAGGTGCGCGGCTTTCCGGCTGGTGCGGTACCCGCGCGGGGTGACGACGTTCAGCCACAACGGCGCGGAGAACCCGAACAACGCCAAGACGAAGAGGGCGCGCCGCCCCTCCGGATTGCCGACCAGCGCCGCCAGGACCGCAGCAAGAGCACCGGCACCCACTGTCGGACCGGCGATCCGCCAGTACTGCCGCCGGGACCACTCGCCAGGCGAGATCACGCGCCTGCCGGACGCGCCGCCGCCACCGGTCGCGGCAGGCAGGACGCAGACCGGCGACGACAGCCGGGCATCGGCCGAGTGCCGCACCATCCTCCGCTGCCAGCGGCGTTTGCTGCGCTGCCGCTCGATCACGCACAGCAGGAAGAGCAGGCCGACCACGAGGATCGGCATCCACGACGGCATCTTCGGCGTCTCGGCGGAACGCCGGTACCTCCCGTCCACGTCGACGACGGGAACAGCCTTCCCGGCGTCATCCGGAGTCAGCTCGTCGAGGTCGAACCGTACTGCTCGGGGACTTTCGTCTTTCGCGGTCACTTCGGCGACGCAGACCCAATAGAAGCCGATCCCCCCGCGGCTGACGGGTCCGACCCGCTCACACGACTCGACCCGGGCGACGGCGTTCGACGAGCCCTGGCGATCGGGACCGTGGCTGAAGGTCATCCGCGCCACCGCCGTCCACGAACCGATCGTGAACATGAGGCCGAGGACGGTGAACAGGGCGATCCGGCGCCATCCCGGACGCCGGACGGTGGGAACAGTCACGTGGTCACCAGCTGCAGCAGGTGTTTGGCCGCACCGGGGGAAACTTTCGCTGCCAACAGCTGATCCTCGCCGTTGCGGCGAATCGCGTGGACGGCGACGTAGTGGCGGGTGGCTTTCCTCGCCGAAGGTTCGACAGTCAGCCGGGCGAGGTCGGCGCGCCGCACCGTGACTGGGTCGCCTTCCTTGGGGCGCCAGGTGATCGCGGCGGGCGTCAGGGCGAACTCGCCGAATTCGCCCCGGTAGCGCGTCACGTAGAGCAGTACCCAGATCGCCACGGCGACCGGCAACGGAATCCCCGGCGGGATGTCGTAGAAGGCGGGCGCCACGAAGTCGGCGATGACGGCCAGCCAAGCCGTCCACAGGAGCACCAGCCGGACGGCAGACGCCTGCTCGGCGCGGATGACCGCTCCCGGCTGGTCGGCGCGCCAGCGCTTTACCAGGCGCTTCACCGGGTTCGGCACGCCGAAGCCACCACGCCGGACGTTCTTGGAGGTCCAGCGGCCGAGCCCGGGGCGATACCGCTCGATCGCCGCCAATGCCTTTTCCGCCTCGTCCCGGGCCATCGCCGACGACAGGATGAAGCCGTCCTCGGATTCGTGCCGGCAGTCGGGGGTCAGGTTGCGGATCGCGTCGTCGTCCGTCAGCGAGACGGCGAGCGCGACCCGGTCTTCCGGTTGACCTTCCCGGAAGACGAATCGCCGGACGTCGTCCCAGGGCAGGACGAGCGTCGTCTTGTCTTCGAGCGGCTGCCGAAACCCGTCCGGGCCGAACTCGACCCTCGCCGTCACCATCGCGCCGTTGCGGCGCAGGTACCGCCGCTGGATCGGCCGGAAGCAGAAGCACACCAACGCCAGCACGCCGAGCGCCGGCGCGACCAGGTACACGACCGGATCCTGACTGCGCGCCCACACCAGCAGCCCGGCCAGGACGGCGAACACAACACCGAAGAAGGCCATGCACCCGACGGCCATCCTCAGCTCGGACGGCGGGTTGTGGATCGGCAGCCGGACGCGCACCACCGCCGTTTCCGGCTCACCGGGAGTCGTCGACACCACGGCGGCTAGATCGACCCGGAGATGCGCTGGGCGCCCTGCTGCTGGAAGACCGGCTCGGCCGCCGCGGGTTTCTTCTCGTTGTAGTGGTTCTCGCGGTACTTCTTGTCGGCCTCGTCGTAGGCGCCCGCGGTCTTCTTGCCCGCTTCCTTTCCGGCCTCTTCACCGAGTGCCTTGGGCAGCTCCTTCAGCGCGTCCTTGAAGATGCCCGGCGCAGCGTGAGCCGCGTCCCGCAGTGCCGCGAGCAGCTTCTGGCCGACGGTCCTGAAGAGTCCGCTCAGGTGGTTGAACTGGCTGATGCCCTTCTGGAAGGCCCGCATGAGCTTCTGCAGCCACTCCGACATCCGCGAGCCGCACTTGACGATCTCGGCAGTCCCTTCGCCGGCCAGGCCGGCGGGCGCGGCGGGTCCCGGATACCGCGCGAGGATGCTGATCAGCTTGCCGATGCATTCCGTGAGCAGGTCGCGCAGCACGCTGCGCACGACGTTCAGGATGCTCTTGCAGACATCGATCAGCACGGAGACGGCCTTCGCGCCGCCGGCGACCCCGGAGTACATGTCACCGAGCTCGGCGGTGAACGCGCGGTAGGCGTTCGCGCCTTCACCCGTCCACTCCGCGCTGTCGGCCTTCACCGTCTCCAGGAGGTCCTTGGCCACCGCGTCGATCTCGTCGCTGATGTTGCCCCAGGTCTCCTGCATGATGTCGAGCTGTTCCTGGTTCCCCGTCACCCAATCGAGCGGAGCGCGCAGGAACTCGACGTGTTCGATCAGCCAGCCGAGCCCCATGCTGGCCAGGCCGGCGATCGGGTCCCGGAGGAACTCCATCACGCCGGCGGCACCGAAACCGAGGTTGAGCAGGCCTTCCGTCCAGTCACCGTCGGCGGCTTTGGTCGCCGCGTCCCAGAAGTCCTGCGCCATCCCGGCACCTTCGAGCGCCGAAGAACCTTCGTCGACCTTCTTCTTGGCGTCCGTCACCAAAGCGTTCTCAGTCAAGGTGGATACCGTCCAAACTGTCCTTGACGTCCTGCTCGCGCCACTCGACGTGCTGCGACCAGGTGCGGACGCGGTCGATCTGCTCCTGGGCCACGTTCTTCGCGTGGCCGATGGAGTCGCTTCCCAGGGTCTGGGCCACGCCGCACAGCGCGCCGAGACCGCAGGCCTGGCCGATGAGCCCGAAGGCCATCGGGTCGACGACCTGGGCCGCCGCATCCAGCGTCTTCGCGAACCGGTCGACGAACGGTTCGAGCTTCTTCGCGTGCTCCAGCAACTGCTCCGGCTTGATCCGGATGTCCGCCTGCGGGCTGTTCATCGTCTTCCCTCCCTCGTTCCCCTGGTCAGCGCAGGTAGTCGCCGTCGCTGAAGTAGTCGTCGTCGGCGCCTTCCCCGGCTTCGGGACGCACTGGGCGCGGCGGGGCCAGCTTCGCGGTGGCCGGCGGGGGTGGCTCTTCCTCCGCGATGAAGCGCGCCCCATCGGTGGCGGGGGCCGCGTAGCCGCCCTCCACGAACCCCTGTGGTTCGGGCTCCGGGTACTCGCGGTGGAGCTGCTCGACCAGCTCGGTCATGGTTTCGGTGCCGGCGATCGACGGCATCCCGGTCTGGACGGCGCCCGCCAGCCTGCTTTGCGCGCGCTGGACGGTCCGCAGGATCTCGTCGGCGAGGTTCGCCTTCTCCCGCACCCCGGGCCCGATCTCCAGGCCGACGAGGTTGCCCAGGTGGTTGACCTTGACCGCGATCTGCCCGTCCTGGCTGCGCTCGGACACCGAGACCGTGGCCATCTCGGCCTGCATGCGATCACCGCGCTGCTTGGCCTCGGCGATCTTGGCGTCGAAGCCGGCCAGCAATTGCTCAGGGTTCGTCACGCGAACCTCCCCGTTCACGTCAGTAGCCGTACGGCGACCGAGTGTGGCACATGGCACCGACAGTTGCGGGTAGTTCGGCTCTTTGTGACGAAGACCCCGGGGTTTCCCCACCCGTCCGGGCGGTCAACCGGGTGTCCGCGCTGCTCAGCGGCTCATAGCGTGGGCTTTCATGAGCATGGCCGTCGTGGGCATGTGGCTGCTGCGGCCGCTGACGCGCGTGCCTGGCCTCGTCGAGTCTTCGCGCGGCTGAGCTGCACCTTTTCGTTACGGCGCAGATCGCGTTAATGCAAGACTTGTCGTAGTAAGCACCTAGACTGTTCGGATGAGCCACCCCACGCGGAGGGGTCGCGCGCGTGCGGCTACCGAACAGGACATCCGGCGGACCGCCCGGAAGCTGCTCGTCGAGCAGGGGCCGGAGGCGGTCACCCTGCGTGCCATCGCGCGGGAGCTGGGGATCACCGCGCCCGCGCTCTACCGGTACTACGAGTCGCGGGACGACCTCGTCGAGAACCTGCGGCTGGACGTCTGCGCCGATCTGGCCGACGAGCTCGCCGAGGACATCGCCGAGCTGCCGGACGACGGGATCATGCAGCTGTTCGCCATCTGCAAGGGCTTCCGGCGCTGGGCGCTCACCCACACGAAGGAATTCACGCTGGTCTTCGCGTCGCCGACCGGCGGGGTCGGGTCCACCGCGGGCTCCGCGCTGAGCCGGGTCGACGAGCCCTTCGGCCGCATCTTCCTGGCCGCCGCCGGGCGGGTGCTCGCGCGGACCGACATCGTGCTGCCGTCCGCCAGCGGGGTGCCCGACGAGCTGCGGGACGACCTCCAGACGTTCCAGGAATCGCTGGTCACCGTGCTCGCCGAGTCCGATCGGGCGGTGCCGGTGGAGAAGATCGACCTCGGCGTGACGTACCTGATGATCCAATTCTGGGCCCGGCTCTACGGGCACGTCACGCTCGAGGTCTTCGGCAACTACCCGATCCCGATGTCCAAACCGGACGTCCTGTTCGAGGCGATGCTCATCGACCTCGCCCGGGAGATCGGGCTCTACACCGGTTAGGCCGCGTGGCCGCCGTCCACCGACAGCGTCGCCGCCGTCACGTAAGCACTGGCCGGCGAAGCCAGGTAGGACACCGCGGCCGCCACCTCCGACGGGTTCCCGTAGCGGTCGAACGCGGTCAACGCCCGCTGGTCCGCCGCGTACGGGCCGTCGGCCGGGTTCATGTCCGTGTCCGTCGGGCCCGGGTGGACCAGGTTGACCGTGATGCCGCGCGGGCCGAGCTCCCGCGCCAGCGCCTTGGTCAGGCCGACCATCGCCGCCTTGCTCGTCGCGTACAACGCCATGCCCGGGCCGGGCACTCGATCGGTCACGCAGCTGCCGATCGTGATCACGCGGCCGCCGTCACCCAGGACGCCGGCCGCCGCCTGGGTCGCCGCGAACACGCCGCGGACGTTCACCGCCAGCACGCGGTCGACGTCCTCGAGCGCGGTTTCGGTGAAAGCGCCGACGAAACCGACGCCCGCGTTGTTCACCAGCACGTCCAGCCGGCCGAACTCGGCGACCGTCGCCGAAACGGCCGCCGACACCGCGTCCGCGTCCGCCGAGTCCGCCTGGATCGCCAGCGCGCGACGGCCGAGGTTCTTGATCTGCTCGACCACCTCGGCCGCCCGCGCGCCGTTGTGCTGGTACGTCAGCGCGACGTCCGCGCCGTCCTCGGCGAGCCGCAGTGCCGTGGCCGCGCCGATGCCGCGGCTGCCGCCCGTCACCAGCGCCACCTTGCCGTCGAGGGTCATCCCCGGTTCTCCTTCGATCGAACGGATTTCCTTGACCGTTCAATCAAATCGGGGATGACCGCCGAGTACCGGCGGCTTTCCGACGGAGCGTTACAGGACGATGTTGACCAGCTTGCCCGGCACCACGATCACCTTGCGCGGGGTGCCGTCGCCGATCAGGGCCGCGACCTTCTCGTCGGCCAGGGCTGCCGCCTGGACGTCGTCGGAAGCGGCGTTCGCGCCCACCGTCACGCGGGAGCGGACCTTGCCGTTGACCTGGATCGGGTACTCGACCGAGTCCTCGACCAGGTACTTCTCGTCCACCACCGGGAACGGGCCCTGCACCAGCGAATCCGCGTGGCCCAGGCGGTGCCACAGCTCCTCCGCCATGTGCGGGGCCAGCGGCGCCAGCATCAGCACCAGCGGCTCGGCCAGCTCGCGCGGCGTCGACGCGGCCGCGCCGTACGTCTTCGTCACGTGGTTGTTCAGCTCGATCAGCTTCGCGCCGGCCGTGTTGAACCGCATCTCCGCGTAGTCCTCGCGGACGCCCGCGATGGTGCGGTGCAGCACCTTGCGGTCCGCCTCCGAAGCGTCCTCAGTGGACACTCGCAGCTCGCCGGTGGTCTCGTCGACGATCAGGCGCCACAGCCGCTGCAGGAAGCGGTGCGAGCCCACGACGTCCTTGGTCGCCCACGGGCGCGACATGGCCAGCGGGCCCATCGCCATCTCGTAGAACCGGAACGTGTCGGCGCCGTAGTTCTCGGCCATTTCGTCCGGCGTGACGACGTTCTTCAGGCTCTTGCCCATCTTGCCGTACTCCTGGGTGACCTCTTCGTCGTTGAAGAAGTACTTCCCGCCGCGCTCCTCGACCTGCTCGGCCGGGACGTAGACGCCGCGCGCGTCCGTGTACGCGTACGCCTCGATGTAGCCCTGGTTGAACAGCTTCCGGTACGGCTCCTTGGACGTCACGTGGCCCAGGTCGAACAGCACCTTGTGCCAGAACCGCGAGTACAGCAGGTGCAGCACCGCGTGCTCGACGCCGCCGACGTACAGGTCGACGCCGCCGGTGTCGTCCGCGCCGTATTCGCCGGGGCGCGGGCCCATCCAGTACGCCTCGTTTTCCGGCGCGCAGAACGACTCCGCGTTGGTCGGGTCGACGTAGCGCAGCTGGTACCAGCACGAACCCGCCCAGTTCGGCATCGTGTTGATGTCGCGGCGGTACTTCTTCGGGCCGTCACCCAGGTCCAGCTCGACCTCGACCCAGTCGGTCGCGCGGGCCAGCGGGGACGACGGCATCGAGTCGCGGTCCTCGGGGTCGAACGTCACCGGCGAGTAGTCGGCGACCTCGGGCAGCTCGATCGGCAGCATCGACTCGGGGACGGCGTGCACTTCGCCGTCGGAGTCGTAGACCACCGGGAACGGCTCGCCCCAGTAGCGCTGGCGCGAGAACAGCCAGTCGCGCAGCTTGAACTGGACGGTGCCGACGCCGGTGCCGTCCTCGGCCAGGCGCTCGATGATCGTCTTCTTGGCCTCGGCGACGTCCATGCCGTCCAGGAAGCCCGAGTTGATCGCCGGGCCGTCGCCGGTGAACGCCTTGCCGTCGAAGCCTTCCGACGGCTGCACGGTCCGGATGATGTCCAGCCCGAACTTCTCGGCGAACTCCCAGTCGCGGACGTCCTGGCCGGGGACGGCCATGATCGCGCCGGTGCCGTAGCCCATCAGCACGTAGTCGGCGACGAAGATCGGGATCCGCTTGTCGTTGACCGGGTTCGTCGCGTACGCGCCGGTGAAGACGCCCGTCTTCTCCTTGTTCTCCTGCCGGTCCAGCTCGGACTTGCGGGAGGCGGCGACGCGGTACTCCTTGATGGCGTCGGCGGGCGTCGCCGCGCCGCCGGTCCACCGGGCGTCGACGTCCGCGGGCCACGCGTCCGCCGTCAGCTTGTCGACCAGCGGGTGTTCCGGCGCCAGCACCATGTACGTGGCGCCGAACAGGGTGTCCGGCCGGGTCGTGAAGACCTCGATCGCGTCGTCACCGGTCTTGAAGGTGACGCGGGCGCCGTGCGAGCGGCCGATCCAGTTCCGCTGCATGGACTTGACCTTCTCCGGCCAGTCCAGCAGGTCCAGGTCGTCGACCAGGCGGTCGGCGTACGCGGTGATCCGCATCATCCACTGCCGCAGGTTGCGGCGGAAGACGGGGAAGTTGCCGCGCTCGCTGCGGCCGTCGGCGGTGACCTCTTCGTTCGACAGCACCGTGCCCAGGCCCGGGCACCAGTTGACCGGCGCCTCGGAGATGTAGACCAGCCGGTGGTCGTCGATGACCGTCTTGCGCTCGGCGGCGCTCAGCGACGCCCAGTCCTTCCCGCCGGGCACCGGGCGTGAGCCGTCGGCGAACGCGGCTTCCAGCTCGGCGATCGGCCGCGCCTTGCCGGCGTCGGTGTCGTACCAGGAGTTGAAGATCCGCAGGAAGATCCACTGCGTCCAGCGGTAGTACTCGGGGTCGATCGTGGAGATGCGACGGCGTTCGTCGTGGCCCAGGCCCAGGCGCCGGATCTGGCGCAGGTAGGTCCGGATGTTCTCCTCGGTGGTCTTGCGCGGGTGCTGCCCGGTCTGGACCGCGTACTGCTCGGCCGGCAGGCCGAACGCGTCGAAGCCCATCGTGTGCAGCACGTTGCGCCCGATCATCCGGTGGTACCGGGCGAAGACGTCGGTGCTGATGAAGCCCAGCGGGTGCCCGACGTGCAGGCCGGAGCCCGACGGGTACGGGAACATGTCCTGGACGAACAGCTTGTCGCTGGGGACCGGCTGCCCCTCGACCGAGAGCGGCCCGACGGGGTTGGGCGCGTGGAAGGTGCCCTGGTCGGCCCAGTGGTCCTGCCACCGCTGCTCGATCTGGCCGGCCAGCGCGGCCGTGTAGCGGTGCGCCGGGACGTCGGTCCCTGTTGTCTCGGTCATCGCCGTCTTCCTTCGTCGCGAGGTACTCCAGAAACAACTCGACCCCTCAGCCACCAGGGCATGAGGGGTCGCCGCGCCGGCCGGGCCGGACCCGGTCAGCGCGGCAGGCTAAGGAGCAGCCGAGCCGTGTTCATACGTTCATCGTAACTTGCTGGTCAAAGCCGTTCCGAGGGGACCGCCAGTGCGACGAACTGGGTGACCTGCGTGGCCGAGAAGTTGTTGTCGCTGACGATGATCAAGCTGCGCTCGCCGTTCGGCAGCTTCGGGCCCCAGGTCATGCCTTCGAGGTTGTCCACAGTGGACAAGCCGAGGTCGGCGGCGTCGAAGAGGAACCGCTTCTTGACCGGCTTGACGTCCTTCGCATCGGCCAGGGACTTCACATTCAGGACGTTCGTCGCGCCCTTCGTGTCGATTTCGTAGACGCGCACCTTGTTGCCGACGCCGGTGCTGAACGAGCGCTCCATCATCAGGAACTTCGTCGGGTCGGCCTGGTCGACGGCCAGCATCGAGGAGACGCCGGTGGTGGCGAACGCCGTCGGCGGCACCGGCGCGGCGAAGAGCGGCTCCTGCGGGTACGCGTACTGCGCCAGGATCGGGCCGAAGCGCGACTGGAGGGTGATCCGCGAGAGCGCGCCCGCGGTCGTCGTCGGCTCGGGGCCGTCCTGCAGCAGCGGGCCCTCGACCTCGCTGGCCAGCAGCGAGCCGAAACCGGTGAAGGTGATGCCTTCGAGGACGAGGTTCTGCCGCGGGCCGGCCGTCGGCGTCATCTTCTCGTTCGCGGGGATCGGCAGGTCGCGGACGTATTTCCCGTCACGGCGCGCTTCACGGATCGACGGGTCGATCAACGTCGTCGCGGTGCGCTCGCCCTCCTGCGACCAGTAGTAGTCGCCGGTCCACGGGTCGACGCGCAGCTCCTCGGGGTCGATCGTCTGCTCGTTCTGCGGCTTCGAGGGGTCGTTCTGCGTGAGCGGCGGGTACGGCGTGCCGTCCGGGCGCAGCAGCGGCTTCGTGCCGGTGAAGGTGACCGGGCCGACGCCGTCCGCCGACACCGGGAACGTCGCCGTGTAGAAGCGGGCGGGGTTGATCGCCGACCGGTCGTCGCAGATCAGGGCGTATCCGCCGGTCCGGGGGTCGTGGTCGATGCTGGAGAGGCCGCCGACCACCGTGCCCTGGAACAGCAGGGAGTTGGGGACGATCTGCTCGCCGAGCAGGCGGACCGGCCGCTGGTGACTCTCGGTGGCGCTCGCCGGCGACGCGGCGAGAATTCCCCCGATCAGACCAAGGGCCAGCACTGTGGGCAGTACGCGTGGTGACATGGCCTGTAGCACAGTCGGTCAGGGTATCCGCCAGGTTGCCAGGACGTCACGCTTATCCTTGACCTCGTGTTCGCTATCGCGCTGGTTCCGGTCGTGCTGGGTCTGCTCGTCGGCTTTGGTGGGTTCCTCGGTTTCCGCGAGCGCTTGACGCGCGAAGGCGGCACCGGCGTGCGCACGCAGGCCGCGTTGCGCAGCGAAGAAGCGTTCAAGCTGGCCAACCGCGTCGCGGCGCTGCCGACCATGGCCGGTGGCGCGATCTCCGTGCTCACCGGGCTGGCCGGGCTCGCGATGCCGACGACCGCCGGCCTGGTCTCCGCCGCGCTCGCCGGGGTGCTCGCCATGCTCGTGCTGGTCATGGGCGGCGGGGTGCTCGGCAACCGGGCCGCGCTGACCGTGCCCGCGCCGGCTCCGGCGGCACCCGCCGGCTGCAGCGGCTGCGCGTGCGGCGCCGGCGGCTGCGGGGTCTTCAAGAAGGAAGACGCTTAATTCCTTTGGAGGTCGCCCGGGTGGGTGGCCAGCAGGGCCAGGGGAATGCCCTGGCGGCGCAGCACCTGGCTCCACAGGTCGCCGCTCGGTGAGGCCAGGATGTCGCTCGGGAGCGCGGGCACGATGACCCAGTCGTCCCGCTCGATCTCGCCGGCCAGCTGACCGGAGTCCCAGCCCGCGTACCCGGCGAACACGCGCACGCCGCGGACCTTCGGCACCAGCACCTCGGGGTCGGTGTCCAGGTCGACCAGCGCGACCGGGCCGCGGACCGCGATCACGCCCGGCACGCTCGCCGCCGTCTCGCCGGTGCGCAACGCGGCCAGGCACAACGCGGTCTTCTTCTCGACCGGCCCGCCGACGAACACCGCCTGCGGCTCGGCGACGTGCCCGCCCCAGTTGGGCAGGACGTCGTGCACGGCGACGTCACTCGGCCGGTTCAGGACCACGCCGAGCGTGCCTTCGTCGCGGTGATCGATGACGAACACGACGGTCCGCCGGAAGTTGGGGTCGACCATCGTGGGGGCGGCGACCAGGAGCGTTCCCGGTTCAACCTCGGCGTCCGCTGGCACGCGACCTATGATCCCACCTCGGGCCTGGTGAATTACTTCGGCTCGGGAACAATCGCCCCAGCAGCCTCGTTTGAAACAGTGGTCGGCGCACTCCGTGTCCCCCGGGCTCACTGAAGAACCGCCTTTGTGGAATACCGTCCGGCAGGAGCCACACTGCGCATAGCCGCCGAGAGGCGAGGCTGAGTGCGCCGGCCCTCCACTACTCTGGCTTCGTGACGATCAGCGCCGGTGTGGCGACCCGAAGAGGCCCCCGGGAGCTGCTCAAGGATCCCGACTTCCGCCGTCTGCTCTTCACGCGCTTCGCCGCCAGCTGGGGTGACGGCGTCTTCCGCGCGGGTCTCGCCGGGGCCGTGCTCTTCAACCCCGAGCGTGCCGCCGATCCGCTGGCCATCGCCGGCGGGTTCGCCGCGCTGCTGCTCCCGTACTCCATCGTCGGGCCGTTCGCCGGTGCCCTGCTGGACCGCTGGGACCGCCGGAAAGTCCTGATCTTCGCGAACCTCCTGCGTGGCCTCGCGATCGTCTCGGCGTCCGCCGCGGTCGGCTTCGGGTTCGGCGGGATCGGCCTGTTTTCGCTGGCCCTGGCCGCGGAAGGCATCTCGCGCTTCATCGGCTCCGGACTCTCGGCGTCGCTGCCGCACGTCGTGGAAGAAGAGAGCGTCGTGACGGCCAACGCCTTCGCCACGACGCTCGGCTCGGTGGTCGCCGTCCTCGGCGGCGGCTGCGCGATCGGCCTGCGCGCACTGTTCGGCAGCAACGACCTCGGCTCCGCCGAGACGACGGTGTTCGCCGTCCTCGGCACGCTGCTCTCGGCGTTCATCGCGCGCGGCTTCGCCCGCGGCGTGCTCGGGCCGACGGTGGTCGACGAGCCGCCGAACCCCGTGCTGGCCGTCGCGCGCGGGCTGGCCGACGGCGCGAAGCACGCCTGGCGCGCGCCGAGCGTCACCGCCGGGTTCATCGCGCTGTTCGCGCACCGGGCGTCGTTCGGGGTGTCGCTGCTGGTCACCGTGCTGATGATGCGCAACTACTTCACCGACCACGGGATCTTCCGCGCCGGTTTGCCCGGGCTCGGGCAGATGGCCGCGCTCGCCGGAGCCGGGATCCTCATCGCCGGCCTGCTGACCGCGCGGCTGATCCGGAAGCTCGGCCGCCTGCGCGCGGTGCTCGGTTCGCTGGTGCTCGCCGCGATCGCGCAGTCCGCGCTGGGCCTGCCGATGGTGCTGCCGCTGGCGCTGCTCGCGTCGTTCGTCATCACCGGTGCCGGGCAGGTGCTCAAGCTCTGCGTCGACTCGTCGATCCAGCTCGACGTCGCCGACGAAGCCCGCGGCCGGGTGTTCGCGCTGTACGACACGCTCTTCAACATCACGCAGGTGGCGGCGGTTTCGCTGGGCGCGCTGGTCGTGCCGGACGACGGCCGTTCGCCGGGCCTGCTCATCGCGGCGACCCTCTGCTACCTCGTCGGCGGAGCCGGGTACGTGCTGGCGCGGCGGCGCGCGATTCGCTGAGGCAAACACCCGAACCGGTCACGGCCGCTGCTCCATTGGCATTAGGGTGACGGCAAGGGATTAGTAGGTTCGAGGGACACCGGGGGCACCTGTGACCACCGCGGGCGACGACCGTGCACGGCTCGAAGCACGCAATGCCGCGATGAAGGACCAGATGGACACCCTCCTGGAGAACTTCGAGCGGCAGACCACGCAGCTGCGTGACGCGCAGGCCGCGGCCGCCGAGACCACTGCCCAGGTGAATTCCCCCGACGGCCTGGTCCGCGCCACGATCGACGCCGGCGGCAACCTCGCGAAGCTCGAGTTCGCGCCGAACGCGTTCGAACGCACGACGCCCGCGCAGCTCGCGAACACCGTCCAGACGGTGGTGCGCCAGGGATCCCTGCAGGTCAAGCAGAAGATCGCGGACCTGATGGCGCCGATCACCGAAGGACTGCCCGACCTCGCGGACCTCGTCGAAGGCGCGCCGTCGCTGGCCGGGCTGGTGCCGCAGATCCCCGACTTCGTCGAGTCGCCTGAGGAGGCGCCGCGGCCCGAGTCGTTCGAAGAGACCGGGTCGATCCTGCGCAACGACGCCGTGCCGCCGCCGATGCCCGCACCGAAGCCCGCTCCCAAGCGCGTCCGCCCGCCTCGTGACGAGGACGAGGAGCCGCCGTCGTCCTGGATGACGAGGGGCGACTGATGCCCGAGGGGGGCTCCGGGTTCACCGCGGAACCCGACGCTGTCCTGCGCGCGTCGAACGGCCTGACCACGGCGGCGGACGGCCTGGACAGCGCGCTGAAGACGTTGCAGGGGGCCCTCGACGCACAGGGTGCGTGCTGGGGAGACGACGACTCCGGCAAGGAGTTCGCCAAGGACTACGTGCCCGGCTCGCAGGGCGCCGTCGAAGGCTTCGCCAACCTCGTGCAGGGGTTGCGCGGGATGCAGCAGAACGTCGCCAAGTCGATGAAGGCGCTGTCGGGCGCCGACGAAGACGTGACTTCGCAGCTCGGCAAGGGGCAATGACCCGTGGGTATGGAGATGCCCGACGCGGTCAAGTGGCTGCTGCCGATCGTCGTAGGGGAGAGCTGGCCGGAGGGCGACGAGACCAAGCTGCGCGCCCTTCGCGACGCTTGGCACACGGCGCCTTCGGCGATCGCCCCGGCATCGGAGGCCGGTAACCAGGCGGCGTCCGGCATCCGCGACAACTGGACCGGCGACGGCGCCGACGCGTTCGTCGAGCAGTGGAAGAAGTTCGTCGAGGGCGACGAGGCGTACTTCAAGCAGCTGGCCGACGCGACGAAGGCCCTCGGGGATTCCTGCGACCAGACGGCGCTGGACGTCGAGTACACGAAGTACATGATCATCATCTCGCTGATCGTGCTGGCGGCCCAGATCGCGGCGATGATCGCGGCGGCGGCGGTGACGTTCGGCGGTTCGACGGCGGGCATCGCGCCGGCCCAGGTCGCGACGCGGATGACCGTGCAGATGCTGTTCCGGCAGCTGCTCGAGAAGCTGGCACAGCAGGGGTTCAAGCAGGTCGCGAAGGAGCTGCTGGAGAAGCTGCTCAAGCAGGGTCTCAAGAAGATCGGCATGGAGATCCTCAAGAACGAGGCCATCAACCTGGGGATGGACGCGGGCATCCAGGGCCTGCAGATGGCGAAGGGCGACCGCCAGAGCTGGGACTGGTCGAAGACCTCGGACGCGGCGATCTCGGGCGCGGTCGGCGGGGTGGTCGGCGCGGCTTCCGGATCCATCGGGCGGGGGGCCACCGAGGGGCTTTCGCATTCGGCTGGTGGTCAGGTCGCGGACGCGGCCATGCGGGCTGGGGCTCGGGGGGCTGTCGAGGGGGTTGCGCAGACTGTCGGGCAGGCGGCGGTTACCGGGGATTTGGGGTCGCTGACGCCGGAGCAGTTGCTGACCGGGGCTTCCAGTGGCGCGGTCGGGGGTGCTGTTGGGGGCGCCAAGGAGCAGATGCACTCGGTTCACGAGGCGAACATTCCCGGTGATGCGGGTGGGTCCTCCGGTGATGGGGAGTCTGGTTCGCGGAGTGAGCCTGAGTCGTCGGGTGAGGCTTCTTCGCGGGAGCCTTCGACTGAGCCCGAGTCGCGGAGTGAGCCTGAGTCGCGGAGTGAGGAACCTTCGTCGGGACCTGAGTCGCGCGGGGAAGAGCCGTCGCGACAGCCGTCGTCCGAACCAGAGTCACGCGGCGAGGAGCCGCGGCGCGAGGGGTCGTTCGAGCCGGAGGCCCGCAGCGAACCCGAGCAACGCGCGGGCAGTGGACCGGAACGCCAGTCCGTCACGGCGGACGAGCCCCAGCAGTCCGATGGGCCGCGTCCGAGTGCCGACCACGTCCAGCAGGCCGGGGTAAGGGCGGCGGCCGACAGCCCGGCGCCCCAGCAGCAGGCCGAAGCCCGGGCAGCGGACGGTCCGGCACCTCAGCAACAGGCCGCGGCCCCGCCGAGCCAGCCGGTGAGCGGAGCAGCGCCTTCGACGGGTGGGGTGCCGCCGTCATCGGGCGGGTCGGCGGCGGGGCTGGGTAGCTCGGCGCCGACAGCGGGCGGGTCGGCGGCGGGGCCGGCTAGCTCCGCGCCGTCATCAGGTGGTTCGGCACCGTTTTCGGGTGGTTCGGCACCGCAGTCCGGCGGTTCGGCACCGCAGCCGACGTCGTCGCATGGCGGGACGCCGAGTTCGGCGGGAGCACCGTCGAACGGCGGTTACGGCATGGCCCCACCGGAGCCCGGCCGCCAGACCGGCGGCCGCCCCCAGGACAACGTCGGAGCGGCCGGCTTCACGGGCGGCACGAGCCAGCCATTCGCGGCCGACGGGGGGACAGCGCCGTTCCAGCACGGACCGTCGCAGCAACAGGGCCCGCCCCAGGGCGGATTCACGCCGCCCCCACCGGGCGGAATGCCGAACGCGGGCGGCGGTCCAGGACGTGCGGGCGGCCCAGGTCCCCGCCCGGGCGGCTCGGCACCCCAGGGCCCGCCGCCCCCACGCGGCGGTCAGCCACCCCACGACCAGCAGCGACGGATGCCACCGCAGGACCCGCGCCGGATGCCGCCGGGCCAGCCGATGCGCGGGCAACCGCCGGCGCCGTCGGGTGGGCGGCCGCCGCAAGGTGGCCAGGCTCCGCACAGCGGGCAACCGCACGGCGGCCAGACACAGGGTGGCCAGGCACCCCACGGTGGGCAACCGCAGAGCGGGCAACCGCAGAGCGGGCCACCGCAGGGCGGTCAGGCTCCACACAGCGGACAGCCGCAGAGCGGACAGCCGCAGGGTGGCCAGGCCCCACACGGTGGCCAGCCGCAGAGTGGCCAGCCGCACGGCGGACAAGCGCAGGGCGGTCAGGCATCGCACGGTGGCCAGCGGCCGCCGGGAGGCCAAGCGTCGTTGGGTGGGCAGCCTCCGCACGGCGGACAGTCGTCGCAAGGTGGGCAGCCGTCACACGGTGGACAGCCGCATCGCGGTGGGCCGCCGCCGCAAGGTGGACCGACGCCACGTGGCGGGCAGGCGCCGCAGGGGTCGCCGCCGCACAGCGGGCAGCCGCCGCAGGGAGGGCAACCTCCGCAGACCTCGCATCGCGGGCAGCCGCCGCAGGGTGGGTTGCCTCCGAACGATCCGCGACGGATGCCGCCGCGGCCGCCGATGGGACCGCAGGGTGGTCCGCCGCATGCTGGAATGCCTGGCGGGCAGCGTCCCGCGGGGTACCCGAACCAGCCGCGCGGACCGCAAGGGCCAGGCCCACATCCCGGCGGACGGCCGCCACCGCCGAGTGGCCGGCCACCGATGCCGCCGCACGATCCGCGGCTGGGTCCGCCGCGGCCGATGGGGCCGCCGCAGGTTCCGCCGCCACGGTTCGGTCCGCCGCAGGAGCACCTGCCCCGCGCCTTCGACCAGCCGCGGACGCCCGAGCAGCCGGCCGCGAGGCCGACGGAACCGAACGTGCCCACGGTTGAGCACGCCCCGGTCCAGGAGCGACCCGCGGACGGTCAGCCCCAGAACCGGCCGACGGAGCAACCGCCCACGCGCGGGCCGGCAACAGAGCAACCGGTCGACCTCGACGCACCCACAACTCAGCAGCCGAACCCTGCGGAGCGGCCGAACGGGCAGGACGCGCCCGCTGCCGAACAGCCCGCGACGCACGAACAGCCGACCGAGCAAACGCCCGCAAGAGAGCAGGCACCCGCGGCGGAGAGCAAGCAGGACGCGCCTGCTGCCGAACGACCTGCTGACCAGGCAGTGCCGCACGAACGGTCGACGGAACCGGCCAGCGAACAGACGCCGGTGACCGAGCGGCCGGTCGAGCAGGATGCGCCCGCAACCCGACAACCGAACGCTGCCGGGCAGGAGCCCACCGCAGAGCGGCCAGCAGGGCAAGACGTGCCTGCCGCGGAGCGGCCTGTCGGGCGGGATGTGCCTGCTGCGGAGCAACCGGGGCGGCAGGAACCGAACGCGGCCGAACAGCCAGGTAGGCATGACGCGCGGGCAAGCCAGCCGACCGAGCGGCCGGCACCCACCGCGGAGCGGCCGGTCGGGCAGGAAGCACCCGCAACCCAACATCCGACCGCCGCCGAGGGGCCGGTCGAGCATCGCGTGCCTGCTGCTGAGCAGGGAGCGCCGCAGGAACGACCGACTGAACAGCAAGGCGGTGCCGAGCAAGCCGCTGAGCCGGACAGCCCCACGCACGACCACGCCGACACCGCGCACGGCGAAGACGGCGAGCCGCCGGCAGTCAGCGAGCACGACGGTGCGCAAGAGCCGTACGGGCAGGCCGACCAGGTCCCTGATGAGCCCTACCTCGCCGACCCTGCATTCCGGACCCAGGATCCGACCGGGATCGCTCGGATCGAAGACACCTTCATGGACTCCGGGCGGCAAAGCCCGTCCAGCGGCGAGTGGCGGCACGAACAGGTCCACCGCGAGGCGCTCGCCAAGCGCGGCGAGTTCCACCCCGGCATGTCCGACGACGGCGCCTTCGCCGTGCACGCCTACACCCGGCACGAGATGGTCGGGCCGCTCAACCGGGCCCTCCGGCTCGGCGGTCCCGAGCTGGTCGACCTCGCACCGCAAGCCGGGGCGCTCGTCTCCGGGCTCAACGAGCTGCCTCCGCACGTCGGCACCGTCTCGCGGCGGGTCGACTTCCACGGCGATCCCTCGCGGCTTCAGGCCTTCCTCGGACGGTTCCACGAGGGCGCCCACATCACCGAGCCCTCCTTCCTCAGCTCGTCGAAGGTCGACGCGGAGCATCCGCGCAGTACCTTCGCCGGTGAGGTCGAGATGCGGATCGAGTCCAGGACCGGCCGCGACGTCGAGGCCATGGCCAGCATCGGGCGCGAACGCGAGGTGCTCTTCAAGGCCGGGTCGCAGTTCGAGATCACCGGGGTCGAGATGGGCCCCGGCCACCCTCAGCACCCCGACTTCGAGAACCGCCCCGGCGCCCGGGACCAGCCGCAGTGGATCGTGCACGCCGAAGAAATCGCGCCCGGGGATCCGCGGTATCGCGGTGACGCCCAGGGTGCGATCGACGAACGCCGGGCCGCCGAACGCGCTGATGAAGAGCGCTTCGAGCGGGAGCAGGCCGCGAAGGACGAGCAGTTCTACGCCGAATACCCCCACCTCAAGCCGTCCGGTGACCTGTTCAAGCTGCTCGGTGGCGACGAACCCGCGCCGCCGCCCGCTGAAAAGCGCGTGCCCGCTACCAACGCGCCCGAAGGCGGCTGGTCGCAGCTCGCCGAACCTTTGACTCCGGGTGGCCCGCCCGTGCTCCACGCCGGGTCTGTCGAGACCCCGCAGCAGCACGCGCGGCTCGTGCGCGACGCCGTTCCCGACCTCGCTGCCGTCAACACCCGCAACCACTACAGCCCCGGCGAACACGGCTTCCGCACCAACGCCGCCGAGTCGATGACCGCCTTCGACCGGCGGATGAACGGTGAGGACGTCGTCGCCGGGCCCGCTCGGGGAGAGAGCCTCGACGGACCGTGGAGCGGCCGGAGCAGCTTCGACGACGTCGCGCGCGACCTCGGGGAACGTCCCGTCGGCGCGCGGTCCGCCGTCGCCTTCGAACACGGCGGCCACGAACAGCTGGTCGCCGCCGTGCACACCGAGCACGGGGTCCTGTTCGCCGATCCCGTCACCGGACGGCTCGCCGAGCTGCCGCACGACGCCACCCAGATCCGCGAACTGCCCCTCGGCCGGCACGAAACCCCGACCATCACCGACCGCCTCAACCCCACGCCCGAACGGCTGCCGCACGACGAGGGCTACCTCTTCGACGACGACCACCGCGGGACCCCGGCCGACCACGAGAGCATCCGCCGCGCGGTCGGCGACGAGCGCATCCACCAGGACATCCACGACCGCGCGCTCGCCCGCCGCGACGCCGCCGGGATGGCCATGACCGACGACGGCGCCGTCGCGGTGCACGGCTACACCCGCGGCGAGTACGCCTACGACGTCAACGAGGCCCTGCGCCGCGGCCTCGGCCACCCCGGCTTCGACCTCGCCCAGGCGAACGCCCGCGCCATCACCGACGGCCTCAACCAGGTCCCGCGCACGTCCGGCGAGACCATCCGCGCCTTCGACGTCAGCGGCGATCCGCGGCTGGCCGAGCTCGTCGCCGGGCCGTACAACCCCGGTGACGTGGTCGTCGAGCCGTCGTTCTCCAGCGCTTCGATCAAGACCGACGAGTTCTCGACCAGCAAGTTCGGCGACGACGTCGAGCTGCACGTCCGCTCGGACAACCTCCGGGACATCTCGAAGCTCGCCGAGAACCCGTCCGAGCGCGAGTCGCTGTCGCCGCCCGGCACGCAGCTGCTGGTGCACGAGCGACGCCTGGAGATCACGCCCGAGGGCCGCCGGAAGTGGGTCATCGAGGCCGAGGAGATCGGCCCCGGCCACCCACGCTACCTCGACCCCGAGGCCGCGCAGCAGAAGATGGCCGAGCGCCGTGCCGAGAACGACCACAACGCGGCCGAGTTCGAACGCCGCAAGCAGGCCGCGCTGATGGAGCGCCTCGGCGGTTTCGGCGAGCCCGAGCACGTCTCCACGCCGGAGCACCCGCAGGTCAGCGACGTCCTCGACACGCACGAAACGCCCGTCGAACCGACCCCCCAGCCCGACTACGGGCACCTGGCGCGCGCGACGAACCCGCCGTTCGAGCCCGCCATCCACGCCGGTGCGGCGACGCCGGCGGAGCGCGCGGCCTACGTCCAGGACCGGCACCCGCACCTGCGCGAGGTCAACCCGGGCTTCCACCAGCCGGGTGCGCTGGAGAACGGGTACATGTCGAACTGCACGCGTGCGCCGGAGGCGTACATGGACCGGCTGCGCGGCGGGGACATGACGGCCGAGCCGATCCTCTTCCACGAGATGGGCACCCGCGGCACGCTCGAGCACATGGAGGGCCGGTTCGGCGAGACGTTCTCCGAGCGCGGCAGCTACGACGACGTCATCCGCGAGATGCGGGACATGCCGCTCGACCACCACGCCGTGGTCGCGGTGAAGTACGAGGGCCCGAACGGCGTCGAGTACGGGCACGTCGCGATGGTCGTGCACACCCGCGACGGCGTCGCGTTCATCGACCCGCAGTCCGGCGACCTCATGCACCTGCCGCAGCCGCCGAAGGGCATCAAGCTGATGCACGTCGGCACGCCGGAGGAGGCGCACGTCCAGACCGAGCACGCCGAGACGCCGGAGCACGGCGGCTACGGCAGCGCCCCGCAGTCCCGGCTCGACGAGCTCCTCGCCCAGCCGCGGGTCGCCGAAGCGCTCGACGGCGCCACCACCGACCTCGTCGTCAAGGACCACGAGGGGAACCCGCAGAACCTCGGGCCGGTCGGCGAGTTCGTCCGGACGCGGCTGGCCGGGCACCCGGAGCTGGTGGACCTGCTCCACGACCCGGCCAACGAGTTCCTGACGCGGTCGCTGCTGCGCAAGCCGGAGACGATCGCCAGCCTGCTGGTGCACGACGAGGCCATCCCGATCCTGGCCGACGCCGTGCACGAGGTGCACCACCCGCTGCCCGACGCGGAACCGGTGGCACCGCACGCGGACCCGACGCCGCTCACGCCGGAGCAGGCCGAGACGTCGCGGGAAGTGATCGACCAGGCCGAGGACCACCCGGACGCGCACCGCAAGCAGGCACCGTTCGACCAGAGCAAGCTCGGGGACGAGGCGTACACGCGGGAGTACCTCGCCGAGCGCTACCGGGAAGCGGCTCGGGCCGACCTCAAGCTGAAGGAGATCTTGCCGCCGCTGGCGGAGGAGACCGGCGGGCGCGCCGGGTTCCGGCCCGGGCCGAAGTCCGAAGGCCGGGCGATGGACAAGATCAACACCAATTACGACGGCGACGCGTCACGGCTGGTCGACCTCGCGGGCGCGATGATCCAGTTCGAACGCGTGCAGGATGCCTACGCCGCGTTGGCGCGGATCGCGGAGCACCCGGACCTGGAGATCGTCGACTTCGACGACCGCTTCGCGAACCCGGCTCCGGCGGGCTACCGCGACCTGCAGATGAGCGTGCGCATCGACGGGCACGTCGCCGAACTGCGCCTCCATCTGAAGGCGTTGGACGATGTCTCGGCGTATGAGCACTCGCTGTACGAGGTGCGACGTGACCTCAAGGCGCTCAAGAAAGCCGAAGACCGACCACACACCGCCGAGGAACAGGCCCTGATCGACGGGCTGATCAAGCGCGAACGAGAGCTGTTCTGGGACGCGCTGCAGGGGAGTCTCTAGATGGTTCAGACGCCGTCCTACTTCGAGTACTACGACCACGCGTTCGTGGTCGACAGCACGCCCGACGGCGGGCTCACCGGTCGGATCCTCAACTGGAAGACCGGCCGGTTCGACGAAGACAACGAGCACGTCATCGACGTGCTGTTCGACCACGGCCCGGACATCCGAAGCCTCGACCACCCGAAGTTCGTGCGCCGGACCGAAGAGGAGCGCAAGAACTACCTCCGCGGTGACGGGCCGATCTTCGCGCTCTACCAGACGATCGACGCGATCTGGGCCGCCACTGAAGAGGAGAACCGCAAGATCACCAAGGAAGAGCGCGCGCTGATCGATTCGCTGTACCGGCGCACCTTCAAGATGTGGGAGGACGAGTTCGCCCGCCGCGACGCCGGCGACGCCCCGACCTTCACGTTCACCTCGGTGCTGGCGCGATGATTCACGTGGAACAACGACTTTCGCCCGAAGAGCAGCGCACTGTCCTGGTGCAGCTGGGAAAGCTCGTCCGCGAGCTCCGGACCGACGCCGCCGGGCCGGCCGCAGTCGACTTCCGGCAGGTCGGGGCGCACATCGAACTCCAGGGCCACAACGCGACGACGTCCGACGCCGTTGCCGAGCTGTTCGCCGAAATGCGCAAAGGGATGTACACCGAGGACCGCGGCACCTGGCTGCAGGCGCGGTTCACCCTCACCCCGGACGGCACGTTCGACTTCGACTTCGCGCTCGACGACGATCCGGTGTGGACGGACGCGCCGCCCTCGGCCGCCTACCCGGAGGAGCTCGCCGCGTTCCCGCGCGCCGACGAGCACATCCCCGACTGGTGGCGGCTGCGCGCCCAGCTCCCGCTCGGTGTGGTGTTCCGGCACGCTGAAGCCAGCAGCCCGGACGTCGAGCGGCCGCCGCTGACCGACACCGAGGTCCCGCTCGTGCTGCAGTACCTCGAGCGCGAGGCCGTCGTCCACGAAGACGGCGACGTGCGGTTCCACACCGACGGCGCGTGGATCTGGCCGTCGTCGGTGGCCGACCTGCTGGCCGAGCAGGGCATCCCGCCCGAACCGGACCTGGTCGCGCACATCCGCCGGCAGCACTTCCAGCCGCCGTACGTCGAGCCGCTGGTGCGCCGGACCGCCGAGGCCGACCTGCTGGGCGAGCCACGGCCGAAGCCGAGCCGCGCGGACGTCAAGAAGACGAGCGGTGACGTCGCCGCGGAGCTCGAGACCACGCCGGACCCCAAGCTCGGCGACGAGGAACTGCTGATCGTGCTGGTCCAGCGGCTCGGCGAGCACGGCGTCTGGCCGGAGGCCTACCGCGTCGGCGGCCGGGCCGACGGCACGTGGTGCCTCAACTTCACTCCCGAGGGCTGGGAAGTCGCCGCCTACGCCAGTGGGGAGCCTCGCGAGCCGAAGTACTTCGCGCGGCTCGAAGACGCCGCCCAGCAGCTGCTCGGGGCGTTGCTGCTGCACCCCGCCCGGATGACCGCCGGGCACGAAACCCCGCTCGAAACCGCCAAGGAGCTCGACGACTGGCCGGTCCACCCGGCTCCGGGTGAGCCTCCCCTCACCCTGCTCCGCAACAAGCGCATCACCCGGCTGGTGGCGGGTACGGTCGTTCTGCGCTTCGGCGAGGAACCCGGCAACCTCGTGCACCACGGCGAGGTACGGTTCGCCACGACGTCGCTGCCGCTGGAACGTGAGCGGGAACGGCGGAGCTACCGGCTGAGACGCCCTCTGCACGTGATCACCGGCATCACGGTTCCGTGGGCGAACCTGCCGGGTGGCGCGGTGGCCTTCGTGCTGCCGAAGACGATCGCCGAGCACGAGTCCGACGGAAGCCTGGAGAGGATCGAGTAGGTGGAAGCGGCGGAAGCGATTGCCAAGGTCGGCCAGTGGCTGCGCGCGGTGCACGGTCCGGACGTCTCCGGTCCCGCCGGGCTCCGGGTGGACACCGAGAAGGTGCTGCGCATCCCCGAGGGCTGGTCGGTGCCCTACAACACCATCGCGTTCCTCGACGAGGGACGGCCGGAGAAGGAGATCTTCCCGCCGCCGTCGGTCGTCGTGCGCGAGCCGGACGGCGAGCTACGCCAGGCGCACCCGCACCCCGGCGGGCTGTCGGTGCCGGTGGCGTTCCCCGGCCAGGAGAACTGGCGCGAGGTCGTCGACCCCGAGTACGTGAAGGCCGGGCTCGGTGAGCTGGGTGTGCCGCTGCAGGCCGTCGCGGGCTGGGTGAAGGTCGACGCCGACGGCAACCAGACCGGCGAAGAGCGCGAAAACCCCGAGTACAAGGCGGGCCCGATCCGCCGCGGCTACCCGAAGCCCGAGAACACCCTCGAGACGCTGCTGTCGTTCGCCAGCGTCGGCTGGCTGACGCGGGAGCTGCTGCTCATCGGGCTGATCCGGTGCGAGGTGTTCATCCCGCTCGACCTGGAGACCGGCAAGACCGACCGGTTCTACTTCGCCGAGGAGCGCAACGAGCTCAAGGTGTTCAGCTCGACCCGGCACCTGCCCTCGCGCGAGCACGGCTGGTGGAAGGTCGACGTCGCGACGCTGGCCGAGTTCGAGCACCCGCCGAACCTGGTGATCAACGGCGGCCCGACGACCATCGAGGACGTCTCCAGCGGCGAGCTCGCCGGGATCGTCCAGCGCTTCCCGCGGCACGAGCCGCGCATCGACGTGCACGGCCGCTGCCCGGAGGCCGAGGAGGACCTGATCCGCGTCGCCACCGACACGGCGTCGCGGATGGGCCTGCCGGACCCGGTCAAGCCGCCGCTCGCCGCGGCCGAGAAGGCGCGGCGGCGCGGGTACGAGCTGACCGCCGAGGAGTGCGCGAAGACCGTGCTCGGCGAGTCGTGGCTGAAGCGGCTGCAGATGCCGGAGCCGCCGCGCAGCAAGCCCAACGACCTGCGCGCGAACGGCCTGGCGCCGACCTACGACAACGCCGGCCGCGCGACGCCGCGGCTCGACACCTTCGGCAAGTACTTCGAGCGGGACCTCGACGGCTTCCGCTACGGCTGGCAGCGCGTCACGGGCGCGTACGTCGGCTTCGCCTTGGGCGAAGCACTCGGCGCCGCGGTCGACCGGATGCCGCTCCACGACATCCACGCGAAGTTCGGCATCGAAGGCGTCACCGACCTGATCCCGGCGTTCGACCAGCCGGGCCGGATCGGCTCGCTGACGCAGCGGCTGCTGTTCTACACCGAGGCCGCGATCCGCAGCCCGCACCGCGAACAGCCGGAGTCCCGCGACGCCGAGCAGCTCTTCCCCGGTGTCGTCCGCGGCGCGCTGCAGCGCTGGCTGCGCACGCAGGGCGCGCCGCTGGAGGACGCGGACGGCTGGCTGGTCCAGGTCGCGGACCTGCACGCCCGCCGTGACGCCGACGACATTGAGCTGAACTCCTACCACCAGCTCGCGTCCGAAGCCGGGAGCGCGCCCCCCATGACCGGCCCGGCCGCGCTGATCCCGGCGTTGCCCGCGGCGCTGACCATGGCCGGTCCGGGCAGCGGGCTCAGCGGCGGTGCGCGCCAGGCCGTGCGAGACCTGGCCGGCGTCACCCACCCGACCGAGCCCGACCTGGCCGCCGCGACCTACCTGACCTGGCTGTTCGAGCACGCGTTGACCAAGGACGCGTTCAGCTTCCCGATCTGGAACCTGAGCCGCGAGGTGCTCAACCCGGACAACCAGTTCCAGCAGGGTCCGGAGTGGACGGCGATCAAGGACATGGTCGCCGAGTCGGTGCCGTTCTTCGGCGAGCACGGGCTCCCCGACCTGCGGATGCCCGAGCTGATCGGTGACGGCAAGACCACGCTCTCGGTCCTCGGACGCGCGTTCGCCGCGTTGTCCGGTTTCGAGAACTACCCGGAGCAGGCGCTGCTGCGGGCCGTAAACCACTCCGGCCGCAGCGCGCTCACCGGCGCGGTCGCCGGCGCCCTGCTCGGCGCGCGCACCGGCATCCCCGGCCTGCCGCAGAAGTGGGTCGACCAGCTGGAGCTGCGCTACCTGGTCGAGAACGTCGCTTCGGACGCCTACTGGCACTTCGACCGGCACTCGGCGCTGAGCGCGCTCGGCGACGAGTGGATCGAGCGGTACCCGCGGCATTAGCTCGAGGATGGGGAGAATGACAGAAGCGGAAGCCATCGACGACGGCTTCGTCGAGTGGCGGCCCGACGTCGATCCGGAGTTCGACGAGAAGGCGTTTCCCGGTCTCGGCATCCCGGTGCGGGCCATCCGCGGCTGGGCGCAGTACACGCTGTTCGGCGAGCCGACGGGCCCGCGCCGCGCCGGCGAGCAGTACCGCCCGGGCCCGGCCTGGCTCGGGTTTCCCCGGCCGGAGACCGACGTCCAGAAGTTGCTGAACTACCTGGGCGCGAACTGGATCAGCCGCGCCGAGTTCGTGACCGCGCTGCTCGACTGCGAAGTCCTCGTGCCGGTCGCGGACGGTGAGCCGCTGGTGCGCCAGGTCCCCGGCAACGGGCAGGAAGTCATCGCGTACAGCTCGTCGGCGAAGGTGCCCGGGCGGTACCCGCTGCGCCGGCGGGTCGTCGTCCGCGACCTGGTGGCCGACCGGCCGTCGACCGGGCTGACCCTAGACCCCGGCACCGGGCTCGTCCGCAGCCTGACCGCCGCCGAGCTGGCCGGCGCCGCTCCTGGCGAGCGGCGGCCGCAGTTCGACGAGTCCGCACCGGAAGCCGGGCCCGAGGTCGCCGAGGCACTGCCCGGGCTGGTCGCGGAGTTCGGCGTCGAGCCGCCCGACCTGCTGGAACGGCACCTGCGGTACGCCGTCGACCACGCCCGCGACCACCACTTCGAGCTGGCACCCGAGGACTGCGTCCGGTACCTGCGCGGGTTCGCCTGGCAGTACCGCAACGGCGTCCGGCGGCGGGCGGGCCACGACCCGGAATGGCCCGCCGACCTGGGCGCGAACGGCCTCATCGCGCACGTCGACGAGGACGCACGCCCGCGGCCGGTGCCGTGGACGTTCGGGAAGTTCTCCGCCTTCGGAACGCCAGCCGCGCGCTTCGCGTGGCACCGGATCGTCGGCGCGTACGTCGGCTTCGCGATCGGGGACGCACTGGGCGAGGGCGCCGTGGGCACCCTGCCGCTGGGCGGGCTGACGCGCCACCTGCTGTTCCACACCGACATCGCGCTGCGCGGCCTGCCGCCGGTGCCCACCGGCGAGGTGCCGGCGACGCTGCCCGATCCGGACCCGGTCGGCTGGCTGGCGGTCGCGACGCGGCGCGCGGGTCCCGCACCCGACGATCTCTCGACGTTGCTGGCCACGGCGCTGGCCGCGACGCCGGCGGGAGCGGTCGCCATCGACGGTGTCGACGCCGAGCAGTACGCGAAGGACGTCGCCCGTGCGTTGACCGGCGACGCCGGCGCGGAGGTCACCGAGGGCGTCGACCTGCTGATCGCGCTCTTCCAGGCCCTGCTCACCCGCGACACGTTCGCGCTGCCCGTCCACCTGCGGCTGCGGGAGATCGGCGGCGACCTGGCGACCTCGACGCTGGCGTTGCGCGAAGACCGTGACGCCGACGACGTGACGCAGCTGGAGAGCATCGGCGACGGCCGGAGCGTCCGGTCGGTGCTCGGCCGGGCGCTGTTCGCCGCGGCCAAGCGCGGCTACGACCCGGAAGCGGCGATCACGCTCGCGGCGCGGTCCGGCCCGGTCGCGGGCGCGATCGCCGGGGCGCTCGTCGGCGCCCGGCTCGGCGTGCCCGGCCTGCCCGCCGCGTGGGTCGCCGCGCTGCCCGACCTCGGCCTGCTCGACGACGTCGCCAGCGACGTCTTCTGGTACTTCAACCGCAACGGCCTCCAGACGGAGACCGCGGAACACCCGCGCTGGGAACGCCGATATCCCAGTGGCCGTTTCACCCCGAAACCGAAGGGACCCGACTTGCGCTCACGACTGCGGGGGAGCCTGCTGGCCGGGGCGATCGGCGACGCGCTGGGCGCGAAGACCGAGTTCGACTCGATCGACCGGATCCGCGAGATCGCCGGGCCGGCCGGCATCACCGACTTCATCCCCGCGTACGGCGGCGTCGGCCGGATCACCGACGACACGCAGATGACGCTCTTCACGCTCGAGGCGCTGATCCGGGCGCACGCCCAGCGGCGGCGGACCGGCTCGGCGGACGTCGTGCACTCGCTGCAGCTGGCCTACCAGCGCTGGCTGCACACGCAGGGTGTCGCGTGGGACCGGGCGCGCGGGCCGCAGTCGGACGTCGAAGCGCCGGACGGCTGGCTGGTCACCCACCAGGAGCTGTTCAGCCGGCGTGCGCCGGGGCTGACCTGCTTCGGCGAGCTGGAGGCGTACGGCCGCGCGGGCGTCCGAGGCACCATCGAACGCCCGGTGAACAACTCGAAGGGCTGCGGCGGGGTGATGCGCGCGGCGCCGGTCGCGCTGTGGTCCGACGACCTCGCCGAGGTGTTCCAGCTCGGCGCCGAAAGCGCGGCGCTGACCCACGGTCACCCGAGCGGGTATTTGTCCTCGGGCTGTTTCGCGGTGCTCGTCCACGGGCTGCTGCACGGGAAACCGCTGCTCGACGCCCTCGCGGCCGCACGGGACGAGCTCGTGAAGCACGAGGGTCACGAAGAACAGAGCGCGGCACTCGACGCGGCTCTGGCGCTGGCGGAGCAAGGACCGCCGACGCCGGAGAAGCTGGAGTCGCTCGGGCAGGGCAACGTCGGCGAGACCGCGTTGTCGATGTCCGTGTACGTCGCGCTGACCACCACGGACGCCGACACGGCGTTGCTCGCGGCGGTCAACCACAGCGGGGACAGCGATTCGACCGGTTCGGTCTGCGGCAATCTCGTCGGCGCGATGTACGGCGAAGAGACGCTGCGGCAGAGCTGGCTGGAGCAGCTGGAGCTCCGTGATGTCATCGTCGGCCTGGTGGACGACGCGCTCACCGAGTTCGGCCCGGATGCGCCGGGTGACGACCGGTGGTTCGCTCGGTACCCGGTCGACTAAGTTTCCGGTGTCACTGGGGTCAGGGGAGGACGAAACGTGCGTTACCGGGTAGAGGTGGCCGAACGCCCGGACGGCCTGTACGCGGCGTGGGGCGAGGGGACGTTCCGCGCGCAGCGGTCGACCACGGACGGCACCGTGCTGCTGTCCGTGCTGCCGGAGGAAGAGGCGCCGGAGGGCTTCGACAAGGAGCACGACGGGCGTCCCGCGCGGGTGGTGCCGGCGAGCGAGGTGCCGGCGACGTTCACGCTGCGCACCTTCGGCGAGTACGACGGCGAAGTCTTCGAGGTCGCGCCGGGCTCGCGGCCGGAGCTGACCCTGCGTTGGGTCCGCGACGACGCCACCCGCGCGGCGCAGCTGGGCCTGACCGACTTCTCGGTCACGGTGCCGGCGAAGCAGGTCACGGCGCTGTGGCAGACGCGGCTGGACTTCACCGAGACGCCGGAGGCGCGGCCGCAGCCGGGCGCCGGCGACCAGAACGCGCTGCTGCGCGCGATCGGCCGGACGCTGCTGCACACGGTGCCCGGCGGCTGGGCCCGCGTCGGCGCGCAGTTCCGGCAGGTCGGCGACTACTCCGAGATCGAGGTCCGCGCGATCGGCGACGAGGACGGCCCCGTGTCGGTCTCGCTGCCGGCGGTACCGCGGCTCGGCGGGCTCTTCGCGCGGTTGCGGGCCGCGATGTTCCAGCCCGAGGTGGGCACCTGGTTCCAGGGCACCTTCACCCTCGACGCGGAGTCGCAGTTCGACTTCGACTTCGACGCCGACCGCGAGCCGGACTGGCGGGTGCCGCCCAACGAGGGCGGCCGCCCGTCGACCGCCGCGTACGAGCTGGAGCTGGCGAACTTCCCGCGAGCGCCGAAGCACGTGCCGGTGTGGCTGACGGCGAAGGCAGGCCTGCCGCTGGACGTCACCTTCCGGCTCGCCCGCGCCGCCGACTCGCACGCCGAAGGCGAGCGCCCGGTGGTCAACCGGCCGCCGGTGCCGCCGGACCAGGTCCGCGGCGTGCTCGACTACCTGTTCCGGGCGCCGGTCGCGCTGCACCGGCCGGCGCCGCTGCCGGACATCTTCGGCGCGCCGGGCGCGAAGCCGGACGTGCCGAACGCGTTCCACACCGACGGCACCTGGATCTGGCCCGCCGCCGTGCCGCACTACCTGCGCAAGTACGGGGTGCCGCCGGAGCCGGAGCTCATCGAGCACATCCGCGCGGCCGGGTTCCGGCCGCCGTTCGTCGGCGACCTCGTCCGCGCGACGGCGGAGGCGGAGGTCCTCGGCCAGCCGCGGCCGCCGCAGACGACCGCCGACCTGCCGGACGAGCGCGCGCTCGTCCGCGTCGCCCGCGGTGAAGATGTACGGGAACTGCGGGGCGCGGAGACGCTGGAGCTGCTCCAGCAGCGGCTCGCCGAGCACGGCGTGCCGGCCGCGGCCTACCGGATCGGCGCCAAGGAGATCCCGGCCGACGGCGTCTGGACGCTGCGGCGGGCCGAGAACGGCTGGGAGGTCTCGCGGCCGCCGGCCGACGAGCCGGTGGCGTTCGGCTCGCTCGCGGACGCGGCCCGGTTCCTCCTCGGCGTGCTGCTGATGCTGCCGCCGCGGCCCGCGGAGGAGTCCGACCAGCCCGCCGACTGGCCGATCCTGCCGACGCGCGGCGAACCGCCGTTGAACTTCTACCGCGGCAAGCGCCTGATCGTGCTGCCGCCGGGCACGACGGTCGTCCGGTTCGGTCCCGAGACCGGCAACCTGGTGCACGCGGACGGCTCGCGGTTCGTCGAGACGTCGCTGGCGTTCGAACGCGAGCGCGAGAAGCGGCTCTACCGGGTGCAGCGCTCGGTGCGGGTGCTGACCGGCGTGACGGCGCCGTGGAGCGGGATGCCGGGCGGCGCGGTCGCCTACCTGCTGCCGCGGCCGCTCGCCCAGCACCTCGAGACGGGTTCCGTCAGCCGGGTGTGATCAAGACGCGGTGATCAGGACGGCGGGCGACCACCAGTAGCCGGCGAGCGGTTCGACGCCGACTTCGGTGAAGCCCGCCGTCTCCAGCTGCGCGACCCAGCCCGCGGCCGGGTGCTCCCAGTTCGTCCGCTCGTGCCCGTCGACGATCCCGAGCAGGACGGGCAGCAGGAAGCCCTGCGCGACCAGCGAAGCGTCTTCGCCGTACTCGGCGACTCCCTGCTCGTAGCGCTCGACCAGCGAGCGAAGGTGCTCCGGCGAGCCTTCGACGTACTCGGGGACGTCGAATTCGGCGAGCAGGAGCGTCCCGGTACGCAGCTGAAGCGTGCGAAGCACCTCCGCGCGCTGGTCAGGCTCGATCGACTGCAGCGCGAACGTCGACTGGACGAAGTCCCAGCCGAGGTCGTCGCGGGCCAGGAACTCCTGGGCGGTCGACTGCCAGCACTGGGCCGAGGGCACCCGCTCGTGGACGCCCTCGAGCAGCGCGGCCGACGGTTCGACCAGATCGATCCGGCTGGGCACGTGGTTGGCCTGCTCCAACGCCGGCACGACGGCCAGGCCGTCGCCGCACCCCAGGTCGAGCAGGGATTCCGGCTTCGCCTCGTCGTAGCGGGCGGCGAGTGCCGCGCTCAGCGCCCGGTAGAGCCCGACGTTGCCGCCGCCGCGGATGAACGCCGTGAAGGCGCCCGGCTGGTCGTACACGGAGGCCGAGCCGTCACCGGCGAGGTAGGTGTGCAGTTCGCCGGCCAGCGAGGACCCGGCGCGGCCGGCCCGGGCGGCGAGGTCGGCGGCCTGGTCGCGGTCACCGGCGCGGTGGGCGGCGAGGGCGGCGGCGAGCAGCTCGATCGAGGTCATCCTCAGGAGATATCAGAAGGGCACCCACAACGTCACCCGCGTGCCGCCCCCGGCGAGTCCGGACTCGACCAGCGAAGTGCCGCCGACCTCGGCCAGCCGCGCGGTGATCGACTCGCTGATGCCGAACCCGGCCGGGTGATCGGCCGCGCTGAAGCCGGCGCCGTGGTCGCGGGTGATCACGGCGATCCCGCCCTCGCGCTCCTCGACGCGCACCACGACCCGGTCGGTGCCGGAGTGCTTCATCGTGTTCCGCATGGCCTCGCGCACGGCGTCGCGAATGGCGATCTGGCGGACCTCCGACAGCGTGTCGTCGTCCAGTTCGGCCACCACGAGCTGGGCACGCAGCCCGTCACGCGCCATCTCGGCGGCGAGCGCGGCGAGCTTCTCGCCCAGCGGCCGGGCGCCGTCCTCGGCCCGCTCGGACGCCGCCGACTCGATCGTCTGCCGGATCTCCATCGCCTGCGCCCGGGCGAGCCGCTGGATCTCGACCAGCCGTTCTTCGGCGTTCGACGTGCCGGACAGCGCCATCGCCTCGAGCGTCTGCAGCACGGTGTCGTGCAGCATCCGGTGCTGCTGAGCGCGCTCGGCCAGGCGGCCGTTGCGGGTGCCGTACGCCAGGGCCAGCCGGGTGCCGAGCCCGGTCAGCACCAGCGCGGCGGCGGCCAGGAACAGCTCGGCGAGCAGCGCCGAGAAGGTCGAGAACGCCGCTCCGACGTGGAACTGACCGGTGTTGACCCAGTTCGCGAGCATCCGCAGCGGGAAGCTCGCGAGCCCGAACACGAGCCCGCTGGGGACGCCGAGCGCGAGCGTCAGCAGCCCGGCCTCGCCGAGCAGGTGGACGCTGCTGACCGCCAACGCGTCGAAGTACACCGAGGTCGGGACGGTCAGCGCGAGGACCAGCGGCGACAGCACGGTGAAGACCAGGTCGACCGCCAGGAGCTTCCCCGCGTCCCGGCCGCGGTACGGCGCCGAGCGGAACATCCAGCGGAAGCCGACCAGGTTCACCACGACCGAGAGCAGCGTGAACACCCCGACCGGCAGCAGCCCGGTCGAGCCGTTCCGGATGGCGTAGACGCCGAACTGCCCGGGCACGGCGAGCAGCCGGAAGGCCAGCGGGATGAGCACGACGTACCGCGTGGCGCGCAGCAGCAGGCCGTCGCGCCGGCTCGGGTCGATCGGCCCGGCCATCTTCGAGATCCGCTTCAGCGCGTGGATCGGGGTCGGGTCGCCGATCTCGTCCGAGAGCTCGCTGGTGGCCGTCGCGATCGCGGGCGCGCCCTGCCGCAGCAGCGCCACGAAGAAGCTGCCCCCGCCCACCGCTTTCGGCGAGTCGGGCGCTTCGGTGGACATCGCGCAGACAACTCCCTGGTCACATCGGTGAACCGAGGTTGGGAGTATCACCGATCCGCGGTGGCCAGGTCCAGGCTTCCACGAAATTCAGAGTAAGTCGGTCAGGAATTTCCGATTCCCTGCTCGGCAGCCCAGTTCTTCAGCTCGGCCACGGCGTCGTCGTGCTCCAGTGGCCCGCGGTCCAGGCGCAGCTCCTTGAGGAACTTCCACGCCTTGCCGACGTCCGGCCCCGGCTTGAGGCCGAGCAGCTCCATGATCTCCTCGCCGTTGAGGTCCGGCCGCACGCGGTCGAGGTCCTCCTTGGCCTTGAGCGCGGCGATCCGGGCCTCGAGGTCGTCGTAGGTCGCCTGCAGCGCCGCCGCCTTCCGGCGGTTGCGCGTGGTGCAGTCGGCGCGGACGAGCTTGTGCAGCCGGGTCAGCAGCGGGCCGGCGTCGGTGACGTACCGGCGGACCGCCGAGTCCGTCCACTCGCCCTTGCCGTAGCCGTGGAACCGCAGGTGGAGGAACACGAGCTGGGAGACGTCGTCGATGATCTCCTTGGAGAACTTCAGCGCCCGCAAACGTTTGCGGGCCATCCGCGCCCCGACGACTTCGTGGTGGTGGAAGCTCACCCCGCCGCCCGGCTGGAACTCCCGCGTCGCCGGCTTCCCGACATCGTGCAGCAGCGCCGCCAGCCGAAGAATCAGATCGGGCTCCGACGTCGGCTCGTGCGACTTCTCCAGGTCGATCGCCTGGGCCAGCACGGTCAGCGAGTGCTCGTAGACGTCCTTGTGCTGGTGGTGCTCGTCGATCGCCAGCCGCATCCCGGGCACCTCGGGCAGCACGCGGTCGCCGAGGCCGGTGTCGACCAGCAGCTCCAGCCCGGGCCGCGGGTCGTCGGCGAGCAGCAGCTTCGACAGCTCGGCCTGGACGCGCTCGGCGGTGATCCGGTCGATCTCGCTCGCCATCGACGTCATCGCGTCGACCACGCGCGGCGCGGCGGTGAAGCCGAGCTGCGCGGCGAAGCGGGCGGCCCGCAGCATCCGCAGCGGGTCGTCGGCGAACGACTCCTGCGGCGTCGCCGGCGTGTCGAGGACCTTCTCCCGCAGTGCGCTCAGGCCGTCGTGCGGGTCGATGAACGTCTTCGTCGCCAGCTCGACGGCCATCGCGTTGACCGTGAAGTCGCGGCGGAGCAGGTCGCCCTCGATGCTGTCGCCGAAGGTGACCTCGGGGTTGCGGCCGACGCGGTCGTAGCTGTCCGCGCGGAACGTCGTGATCTCGAGCTGCATGCCCTTCTTCGTCACGCCGACCGTGCCGAACGCGATGCCGACGTCCCAGACCGCGTCGCCCCACTCGCTGACGATCTTCAGCACCCGATCGGGTCGCGCGTCGGTGGTGAAGTCGAGATCGCCGGAGCGCCGGCCGAGCAGCGCGTCGCGCACGCTCCCGCCGACGAGGTACAGGCGGTGCCCGGCCCGGGCGAACCTCTCGGCCAGCTCGTCCGCCAGGGGGGAGAGCCGCATCAGCTCGACCACCGCGTTCTCCTTGGCGACCACGTCGTTCACGAAAATCCCACTACGTTCGGGTGTGGTTACTACAGGCACCACCGGACAGGACACGGAGAGCCAGCCTACCGGGGCAACCGTTTGCTCTAGCATCGCAGCATGTCTGGATCAGCCGGCCGTCCTGGCGCCTCCAAGCCGCGGAGGCGGCGCAGGCGTCAGCGCGGCAGGCGCCTGACCACGGTCGACGAGACGTCGGCCGGTGGCCTCGTGGTGGACGCCGAGCGCGAACAGGCGGTGCTGATCGGCCGGCTCGACCGGCACGGCAGACTGCTGTGGTCGCTGCCCAAGGGCCACATCGAGGACGGTGAGACGGTGGAACAGACGGCCGTGCGCGAGGTCAAGGAGGAAACCGGCATCTCCGCGCGCGTGCTGCGGCCACTGGGCACCATCGACTACTGGTTCGTGGCCGAGAAGCGGCGGATCCACAAGACCGTCCACCACTTCCTGCTCGAAGCGCTCGGCGGCGAGCTCTCCGACGAAGACGTCGAGGTCACCGAGGTGGCCTGGGTACCGCTGGCCGAGCTGGAGACCAAACTCGCCTACTCCGACGAACGCAAGCTCGTCCGGAAGGCCAGTCAGATGCTCAAGGAACTTTTCGCGCGCCCGGACGTCCACGGACGAGACGAGCACGCCCCTGAGGGAGCCCCCGAGTGAAGCGGTTCGCCGCAGCCTTCCTTTCCGTCCTCTTCCTGGCCGTCCCCGCCCTCACCGGAGCCACGGTGGCACAGGCGGAGGAGGGCGCCCGCCTGCGCGTCGAGCTGAACGAGCTCAACCCGCGCGTGATCACCAGCTCGACGACGACGCTGACCGTGTCCGGCACGGTGACCAACACCGGCGACCGCAAGGTCAACCGGCCGCAGGTCCGCCTGCAGGTCGGCGACCGGGTCACGACCTCGCGCGGGGTCAACGACGTGCTGTCGGGCGCCGTCATCAAGGACTCCCCGCTGACCGACTTCAGCTCGGTCGCGGACTCGCTGGAGCCCGGGCAGAGCGCACCGCTGAACATCACGGTGAACCTGACCGGCTCGAAGGCCGCGCAGTTCAACCGCCCCGGCGTCTACCCGCTGCTGGTGAACGTCAACGGCACCCCGGAGTTCGGCGGGCCCGCGCGGCTGGGCGCGGTCAGCATGCTGATGCCGGTGCTGTCCGGGCCGGGCAAGTCGGCCGGGCACTCGTCGGCCGGCGCGCCGAGCATGACCCTGCTCTGGCCGCTGACCAGCAACGTCCCCCAGGTCTACGCGGCACCGTACGGCCAGCCGCTGGTGCTGCGCGACGACCGGCTCGCCGACGAGATCGGCCCCGACGGCCGGCTGAACGCGCTGGTCACCGCCGCGTCCACGGCCGCGCACGGCGACCCGACCCTCGCGAAGTCGATGTGCTTCGCGCTCGACCCGGACCTGCTGGCCACCGTCGACTCGATGAGCCGCGGCTACCAGGTGCACACCGAGAACGGGAACATCGACGGCAAGGGCGTCCAGACCGCGAAGACCTGGCTGACCTCGCTGCGCTCCCTGCTGACCGGCCGGTGCGTGGTGGCGCTGCCCTTCGCCGACGCCGACCTCAACACCGTCTCGCGGATCCGTCCCGGCGACCCCATCCTGGTCGCCCAGGCGGCCGCGGCCGCCACGACGATCCAGCAGCTGACCGGCGTCGCGCCGCAGACCGGCGTGCTCTGGCCGGACGGCACGCTCAACGAAGCGGTGCTCACCGCCCTGACCCAGGCCGGCGTCAAGACCGTGCTCACGGACGCGGCGAAGCTCGCCCCCGCCGGCGTGGGCGGCGGGGTCACCGTGCAGGGCAGCACGGTCCGCGCCCAGCCGACCGACTCGCTGATCTCCGCGGCCATGAACGGCGTGCCGAGCGTGCCCGACTCGGTCACCGTCGCCGCGAGCACCGAACGGGCGATCGCCAGCCAGAACGGGCTCGGCGCGCTCGCCTTCCGGGCCGGTCTCGGCCTGCCGGCCGGGCAGGAGCGCCCGAAGCACCTGCTCGTCGCCCCGCCGCGGCGCTGGGACGCCCCGGCCACCGAGCTCACGGCGTACCTGCAGCAGGTCGGCGATTTCCTCAACGCCGGGGTGGTCACGGCGGAGTCGCTCCCGTCGCTGTTGTCCGCGGACCCGGCGGGCACCGGCGCGGTCGGCGACGGCGGCCAGAACCCCGACGCGGCCATCGACCCCGCCGTCGTCTCGACGCTGGCGAAGCTCGACGACCAGGCCACCGGGATGGCGTCCGCGATGCGGCTGGACCCCACCAAGCGGGTGAAACCGGAGGACGTCGTCGCGTCGGTGCGGCTGGCCGAGCTGCGCGGTGCCTCCACCGGCTGGCGGGGCCTGCCGGCCGACGCGGCGACCGCGAACGCGCAGGCCGAGATCGGGGCCATCGGCGACCGGGTGAGCGTCCGGCAGCCGCAGCAGATCATCGCGCTGGCGTCCGGCAACTCCCCGCTGCCGGTGTACGTGGTCAACGACCTGCCGGTCGGGATCACCGCGCGGTTCTCGCTCAACAACAACACGGGCCTGCGCACGGACGAAGCCAACGAGGTGTCGTTCCCCGCCGGCGGCGGCCGCCAGTACTTCCTCCCCGTGGAGGCGCTGCGGGCCGGCCGGTTCAGCGTCGATGTGTCGTTGAGCACGCCCACTGGTACCCCGCTCGGGTCATCCGCGCGGTTCGAGCTGACGTCGACGGAGTACGGCGCGATCACCATCATCGCGACCGTCGCCGCAGGTGTGGCCCTACTTCTGCTGGCCTCCCGGCGCATCTACCGGCGGGTGAAGGACGCCCGAGCGGGTCGCGACTTGGTGGACTGATCCCTCGGCCTTCGAGTGTTCCGGGCGGTTCCCGATTACTCTTGGTCCGCACGTACGCGGCACCGGGCCGCGGGCACCGGACCGAGCACTGAGGATTGGGCACGCGTTGGAGAGAGAGCCGGGCTTACCACCCGAGCGTGCGAGTCGTCCTCGGCGCGAAGGCGCTCCGCCCCCGCAACGGGGTGACGGGCCCCCGCGCGCGTCGCAGCCGGCCCGCCGCCAGCCGCCACCCCAGCAGCAGCCGCCTCCGCCGGAGCGCGGCCGCCGACAGCCGCCCCGCAACGGCCACACGCGCCAGATGCCGCCCCCCGAGGACGCGACGGTCCGTGATCAACGCCCGAAGCGCGAAGACGGCCCACCCCGTCGCCCGGCCCGCGAAGATGCACCGCCGCCCCGGCGGCCCGCTCGCGACGACGCACCGCCGAGGCGACCGGCTCGGGAGGACGGCCCACCGCGCCGCCGCCCGCGCGAGGACGCGCCCGCACACGACGGCCGCCCCGTCCGCGACGAGGGACACCCGCGTGAGGGTCGCCCCGTCCGAGACGACCTCCCTCCGCGCGACGGCCGGCCCGTCCGAGACGAAGCAGTGATTCGCGACCAACGACCACCCCGCGACGGCCACCCCGGCCGCGACGACCTGCCCCCGCGCGAGGGTCGCCCCGTTCGCGACGAAGGGGTGGTCCGCGACCAGCGGCCACCCCGCGACGGCCACCCCGGCCGCGATGACCTGCCTCCGCGCGACGGCCGGCCGGTCCGCGACGAAGCACTGATCCGCGACCCGCGACCGCCTCGCGAAGGCCAGCCGGTCCGCGACGACCTGCCCCCCGGCGAAGCCTGGCCCGTCCACGACGAGGCCCCGCCCCGCGAGCCGCAGCGTCCGGCCCGGCGAGTCCCGCCGCCGGGGCCGCCTGGGCCGCCTCCTCAGCAACCCCCGCCGCGCGGCGGGCAGCCGCCCCGCGCCGCCGGTGGCCCGGCGCCCACGCGCGTCCAGCCCGTGCCGCCGATCCCCGGCCCGCCGGGGCAGCCGTCGGCCCAGGGCCGGCTGCCGCAGCCCGCCCCGCCGCTGCCGCCACCCGTGACCCCGCCACCCATGACCCCACCGCCGGGCACTCCGGCCGCGGGCAACCCGGCTCCCGGGACGCCGCCGCCCGGCATCCCGGTGCCCCCGCGCGGGCGCGGGTCCCGGCGTCCGGCGCCGGTCCGGCCGTGGCAGGAAGAGGCCCAGCGCCCGCCCGACCCGGAGGCCACACGGTTCATCCCGCGCACCGCCGGCGTCCCGATGAACTCGCGCTGGCCGGTCGCCGACCCGGACGTCATGCGCCCGTACGACGCGCTGGCCACCCAGGTCATGCCGGCGCTCAAGGGGCCGCTGGTCAAGCCGAGGCCGGACGAAGAGGCCCCGGCCAAGGCGCCGTCGCTGGCGAAGGCGTCCGGCCGGATGGCGATCGCGTCGCTGATCAGCCGGATCACCGGCTTCCTGTGGAAGCTGCTGCTGGTCGCCGCGATCGGCCAGGGCATCGCGAACGACTCGTTCAACGTCGCCAACACGATGCCGAACATCATCTTCGAGCTGCTGATGGGTGGCGTCCTCGCCAGCGTGGTGGTCCCGCTGCTGGTGCGGTCCCAGGACGAGCCCGACGGCGGCGCGGCCTACACCCAGCGGCTCATCACCGTGGCGTTCTCGCTGCTGCTGGTCGGCACGGTGGTCGCGGTGCTCGCGGCCCCGGCGTTCACCGGCCTCTACGTCGACGGCTCCGGCAAGGCCAGCTCGTCGCTGACCACGGCGTTCGCCTACCTGCTGCTGCCGGAGATCTTCTTCTACGGCGTGTTCGCGCTGCTCTCGGCGGTGCTGAACGCCAAGCAGATCTTCGGCCCGACGGCGTGGGCGCCGGTGATCAACAACCTGGTCGTCATCTTCACGATCCTGGTCGTCTGGGTCATGCCGGGTGACATCGACACCGTGAACCCGTCGATCACCGACCCGAAGGTGCTGACGCTCGGCATCGGCGTCACGGCCGGCATCATCGCCCAGGCCTTCCTGCTGGTGCCGCCGCTGCTGCGCTCGGGCTTCCGGTTCAAGTGGCGCTGGGGCATCGACAAGCAGATGAAGGAGTTCGGCGGCCTCGCGCTGTGGATCCTCGGCTACGTCGCGGTGAGCCAGGTCGGGTACACGATCAACACGCGCGTGCTGACCAGCGGTTCACCCGGTGGTGTGACCGCGTACAGCAACGCCTGGCTGCTCTTCCAGCTGCCGTACGGCGTCATCGGCGTCTCGCTGCTGACCGCGATCATGCCGCGGATGAGCCGCGCGGCCGCCGACGGCGACCACAAGAAGCTGATCGGCGACCTGTCGTACGCGTCCCGGATGTCCACGGTGATGCTCGTCCCGATCTCCGCGGTGATGACCGTGGTCGGCGGCTCGATCGGCATCGCGCTGTTCACCTTCGGCAAGGGCACGATCGAGACCGCCGAACGGCTCGGCGACGCGCTCGCGATCTCGGCGTTCGCGCTGCTGCCGTACGCGCTGGTCATGCTCCAGATGCGCGTCTTCTACGCGATGAAGGACGCCCGGACGCCGACGCTGATCATGATCGTGATGACGCTGGTCAAGGTGCCGCTGCTGTACCTGTGCCCGGTGCTGCTGTCGCCGGACAACGTCGTGCTCGGCGTCATGATGGTCAACGCGCTGACGTTCGTCGTCGGTGCGATCCTCGGCCAGGTGTGGCTTTGGGTGACTTTGGGCAACCTGCGGAGCAAGCGGGTGATCGGCGTGATCCTCTTCACGGTCGTCGCCAGCGGGCTCGGCGTCGGCGCGGCCTGGGTGGTCGGGCAGATCGTGCCGGACTCGTTCGGGCCGACGCTGGGGGCTTGGAGCAAGCTTTTCCTGCAGGGCATCGTGGGGATCGTCGTCTCGTTCGGCGTGCTCATGGCGCTGAAGGTGGAGGAGCTGAAACCGGCGACTTCGAGGTTCACCCGGTTGATCAAGCGGGGGTAACGATTCCGGTACGGATGGCGACGACTCCCGCGTCGTATTCTGGGTAACCTTGGTGCGGGGAGCTAACGGGAGAGTGCGGGTGGACACGAGGCGGAGCGAACAGGCGGGGGGTGCGAACCACGTGGGCAAGGCCCAGGTCGGATCGCTGGCCCCCGGGCGCGTGGTCGGCGACGGCCGCTACCGCCTCCTCGCGCAGTTCGGCGTGGACGAGCGGGGTGACGCGCACCTTTGGCGTGCCCGTGACGGGCAGCTGAAGCGGGACGTCGCGCTGACCCTGCTGGTCGGCGACCCCGCCGACCCGGAAGCCGCGCGGCTCGCGCGGCGCACCCTCGAACGCGCGACGCACGCGTCGAAGTTCGGCCACGGCGGCGTCGCCCGCGTGCTCGACGTGCTCGCGCTCGGCAGCGGCATCACCTCCAGCGAAGGCCTGCTCGGCGTCGTCGTCGCGGAGTGGACCAAGGGCAGCGACCTGGTCGACCTCGTCGCGCAGCGGCCGGTGGCGCCCGCCGCGGCCGCGCGGATGGTGCAGGCGCTGGCCGAAGCCGTCGAACAGGCCCACCAGAACGGGCTCGTCCTCGGGCTCGACCACCCCCAGCGGCTGCGGCTGACGCCGAGCGGCGCGCTCAAGCTCGCGTTCCCCGGCCCGCTGCCGGAGGCGACGCTGCGCGACGACGTCAAGGCGCTCGGCGCGGTCCTCTACCTGCTCCTGACCGGACGCTGGGCGCTGCCCGGCGGCCCGCCCGCGATCCAGCCGGCCCCGACCACGCCGCAGGGGCGCATCGTCCCGCCGCGGCAGCTCATCCCCACGGTGCCCGCCGACCTGTCGTCGCTGGCCGTCCGGACGATCGAGGACGGCGGCAACGGCGGCATCCGCACCAGCGCGGCCATCCTCCGGATGCTCGACCAGGTGGCCGAGGAAGAGGAGCGCACCCAGCTGATCAAGGCCGTCGGCGGTGACGCCGCCGAGGGCGAAGGCACGGTCTGGACGACGAAGAAGCCGGTCAAGGACGTCGCGCGGCGGCGCAAGCTCGCGCTCGGCGTCACCGTCCTGGTGGTCGCGACCGTCGTCATCCTCGCCTGGGGCGGGCTGATGCTGATCAACGTCTTCCAGGGCGACTCGAAGGCGAGCGGGCCGACGATCAACGTCGCCGCGCCGCCGGCGTCGAGCCAGCCTGCCGGGCAGCCGCCCGCGTCGAGCCAGCCGGCCTCGCCTCCGCCGCCGGCCGTGGGCGCCGCGGTGAAGCCGCAGGCCGTCGCGGTCTACAACCCCGAGGGCAAGGGCGACAACACCGCGCGGGCGAAGTACGCGACGGACGGCAAGCCCGAGACGCAGTGGCGCACCGAGCAGTACAAGCAGCAGTTCCCCGTCATCAAGCCGGGCGTCGGGCTGGTCGTCACCTTCAAGGACCCGATCACCCTCAGCCAGGTGCAGGTCGTCGGCGGCACCGCGGGCACCAAGGTCGAGATCCGCTCGGCGACCGAGAAGAACCCGGACTTCGCCGACACGAAGGTGGTCGGCAACGGCGACCTGAAGGACGGCGACACGACGATCCCGCTGGCCCAGCCGACGCAGGGTGAGTACTTCATCGTCTGGATCACCGCTCTGGGTGGCGACGACGGGAAGTTCCAGACGGAGATCGCCGACCTGGCGTTCCTGCCTGCGGGGTGACGCACCCGACAGGGTCAGTAGGCTCTTGCGGGTGACAGCTGCAGCTCCCACGGATGCGGATCTGATAGCGGCTCACGCCGCGGGGGACCCTCATGCGTTCAGCGAACTCGTCCAGCGACATCGCGACCGCATGTGGGCGGTCGCCCTGCGCACGGTCCGCGATCCGGAAGAGGCCGCCGACGCGTTGCAGGACGCGTTCATCTCGGCCTTCCGCGCCGCCGACAAGTTCCGCGCGGAGTCGCAGGTCACGACGTGGCTGCACCGGATCGTGGTGAACGCCTGCCTCGACCGGATCCGCCGCCGCCAGGCGCGCCCGACCGTGCCGCTGCCGGAAACCGGCTTCAACGAGCCCGCCACCCCGCGTGACTCGATGGCCGAGCGCGAGACCAGCCTGCTCGTGCGCGAGGCGCTGGACCAGCTGCCCGAGGACCAGCGCGCACCGATCGTGCTCGTCGACGTCGAGGGCTATTCCGTCGCCGAGACGGCGAAGATGCTCGGCATCGCGGAAGGCACCGTGAAGAGCCGCTGCGCCCGGGGCCGCGGAAAACTCGCGAAGGTTCTCGGACACCTGCGGAACCCCGATGCGATTGCGAACGTCCCAACTCACGAAAGCAAACGGGCCGGGCGCCAGCCGGGTAGCGGGGAGGGACGATGACGGACGAAAGCCGGGGGATCGGGGGGACCGTCGGTCCGCCCTGGTCTGTCGACGTGCTCGCCGATCTCCACGCCGGTGTCCTGGACGACGCGCGGGCGGCGGAGCTGTGGCCGCTGGTCGACGCCGACCCCGAGGCCCGCGCGATCCTGGATGCCCTGGACGCGACGCAGTCCGATCTGGCCTCGCTCGCCGACGCACCCGCCCCGCCGATGCCCGCGGAGTTCGCGGCGCGGCTGGACGCGGCTCTGGCCGCTGAGGCAGCCGCCACCTTTCCGAGGCAGCGCACGGCACCGGAGCAGGCCGGGAGCGGGGACGCCCAGGTGGTGGACCTCGCGGCGGCCCGGCGGCGCCGGAACAAGCGGCTCGGCTGGGCCGCCGGCGTCCTGACCGCGGCCGCGGCGGCGGTCGTCGCCGTGACGATCGCGATCCCGGGCACGTCGCAGCAGACCGGCACCCCGAACGTCGCGGCCCCGCCGCCGTCCGGTCCGTCGGTCGGCAACGACGGCAGCGGCGCCCAGGCCCTGATCGGCAAGGCGGTCGGCGTCCGCGACTTCGGCCCGCTGCAGACCGAGGACAAGCTGGACGCCTGCATCGCGGCCGCCGGGCTCGACCCCAAGGTGCGCCCGGAGGGCATCCGCCCGGTGAACGTCGGCGGCAAGGCCGGCGTCATGATCATCCTGACTACCGGCAAGCTCGCCCAGTTCCGGCTCGTGGCCTTCGGCGCGGACTGCGGACCGGGTAATCCGGCCGTCCTGTTCGACAAGGTCGTCGGGGAGAAGTAGCGGCTGTCACGGCCGGGAACAGGGCCACCTACGATCGTGTTGAGCCTGGTACAGGGTCACTACGAGCGGAGGTCACGGGTGGCTGCCGAGGAAATCAGGAACCTGATCATCGTGGGATCGGGTCCTGCCGGATACACCGCTGCCGTTTACGCGGCACGGGCCCAGCTGGAACCGCTGGTGTTCGAAGGCACGCAGTTCGGCGGCGCGCTGATGACGACGACCGAGGTCGAGAACTTCCCGGGGTTCCGCGACGGCATCATGGGTCCGGACCTGATGGAGGAGATGCGCAAGCAGGCCGAGCGCTTCGGCGCCGAGCTGCGCGCGGAGGACGTCGAGTCGCTGGAGCTGACCGGGGACGTGAAGTACGTCCACGCGAACGGCAAGCGCTACGCCGCCCGTGCGGTCGTCCTCGCGATGGGTGCCGCGGCGCGGTACCTGAACGTGCCGGGTGAGCAGGAGCTCCTCGGCCGTGGTGTGTCGGCCTGTGCGACCTGTGACGGCTTCTTCTTCCGCGACCACGACATCGTGGTCGCCGGCGGCGGCGACTCGGCGATGGAGGAGGCGACCTTCCTGACGAAGTTCGCGAAGTCCGTCACGGTCGTCCACCGGCGCGAGGAGTTCCGCGCGTCCAAGATCATGCTCGAGCGCGCCCGCGCGAACGAGAAGATCAAGTGGAAGCTGAACTCGCAGATCACCGGCGTGGTCGGCGACGGCAAGGTCGAAGGCCTGCAGCTGAAGGACACCAAGGACGGTTCGGAGTCGACGCTGGACGTGTCGGGCTTCTTCGTCGCGATCGGGCACGACCCCCGCAGCCAGCTGGTGCGCGGGCAGGTCGACCTGGACGAGGACGGCTACGTCGTCACCCAGGGCCGGACGTCGTTCACGAACCTCGACGGTGTCTTCGCGGCCGGCGACCTGGTGGACCGCACCTACCGGCAGGCGATCACCGCCGCGGGTTCCGGGTGCAGCGCCGCGATCGACGCGGAACGATGGCTCGCGGAGCACGGCGAGTCGGACGCCCATGAGGCGGCCGAGCTGGTCGGCGGCGGCTACGGCGCGGGCACCAACTGACTTTCCGGCTTTCGACCAACCTGAAGGAGAAACCATGTCCAACACCGTGAAGGTGACCGACGCGACGTTCGTCGACGAGGTCCTGACCAGCGAGAAGCCGGTTCTGGTCGACTTCTGGGCCACCTGGTGCGGGCCGTGCAAGATGGTCGCCCCGGTGCTCGAGGAGATCGCGGCCGAGAACGGCGAGAAGCTGACCATCGCCAAGATCGACATCGACGAGAACCCGAACACGCCGCGTGACTACCAGGTGATGTCCATCCCGACGCTCATCCTGTTCCAGGGTGGCAAGCCGGTGAAGCAGATCGTGGGAGCGAAGCCGAAGGCCGCGCTGCTGTCGGATCTCGCCGACGTCCTCTGAACCGAACAAGCCCGGCGGACCCGGGGCCTGCGGGAACCCTCTCGCGGACCCGGGTCCGTCGTCGTTCGGGGGAATCCCGCCCGTGTGGGTGAATCAAGCGTGACGAGGGCCACCGAGGGTGCGCCACGATCGGGCTCTTGACGCACCTACCGGGCCTGCGCTGTCACCGAGAGTTGGCAGGGCACAATAGAGGACCTGAGCACGTCTCAGTGAAGGATTTCTTACCACGCACCGAGCCCCCGAATCGGTGCCTTAGGAAGAGCGAGGAGTGCATGCGGGTACTCCGCCGCGGTGACGCCGGTCCGGACGTCGCCGAGATCAGGTCCATCCTGGCCGGGATGAACCTGCTCCCGCCGGTCACCGGTTCCGACGACGGCTACGACACGTTCGACGTCGCCGTCGAGAACGCCGTTCGGGCCTTCCAGCAGAGCCGTGGGCTGATGACCGACGGCCTGGTGGGTCCGGCCACGTTCCAGGCACTCAAGGGCGCCAGCTACCACCTGGGCAGCCGGCTGCTGTCCTACTCGATCGCCGCGCCGGTGCACGGCGACGACGTCTTCACGCTGCAGGAGCGCCTGACCGAGCTCGGCTTCGACGCCGGCCGCCCCGACGGCTACTTCGGCCCCTCGACCGAGCGCGCGCTCAAGACGTTCCAGCGCGACATGCGGCTCTCGCCGGACGGCATGTGCGGCCCCGCGACCATCCGTGAGCTGCACCGCCTGTCCTCGCCGCGGGCCCGGGGCGGCCGCCCCGTGTTCCTGCGCGAGCAGGAGCAGGTGCGCCAGGCCGGTCCGCGCCTGCGCGGCAAGCGCATCGTGATCGACCCCGGCCACGGCGGCGACGACCTCGGCGTGGTCGCCGGCGGTCTGCGCGAGGCCGACATCGCGTGGGACCTGGCCCGCCGGCTCGAGGGCCGGATGAAGGCCACGGGCATGGAGGCCCTGATCTCCCGCGGCCCGAACCACAGCCCGACCGAGCTGGAGCGGGCCCAGTTCGCCAACGACGCGGGCGCCGACCTGTTCCTCTCGCTGCACAGCGACAAGAACCCCTCGCCGCGCGCGCAGGGTGTCGCGAGCTTCCACTTCGGCAACGGCAACGGCACGACGTCCACGGTGGGCGAGCTGCTGGCCGGCTTCATCCAGCGCGAGGTCGCGGCCCGCACGGGCCTGCAGGACAACCGCACGCACTACAAGTCGTGGGACATCTTCACCCGCACCCGCTGCCCGGCCGTCCGGGTCGAGATCGGCTACCTGACGAACCCGGACGACGCCCGCAAGCTCGGCGACCCGGCGTTCCGCGACATCGTCGCCGAGGGCATCCTGATCGCCGTCAAGCGCCTGTACCTGCTCGGCGAAGGCGACCAGCCGACGGGAACGTTCACGTTCGCCGACGTCCTGGCGCACGAGCTCGCCAAGGCCGAATAGGGCTGACCACAACCCCTAGCGGCTCACCTTCACCTGCCCCACCATCCCTGGGGACGCACGGCGTGCGTCCCCAGGTTTTCGGGCAGTTCTCCACAGCTTGTCCACCGCTCCTATCAGCGCTCTGTGGATAACTCGGCACTTCTTCCACAGTTGTGAACACACGACGGAATCCGTCGTTTCGGGTGCGGCGGAGCAACGGCGCAAACGTTTGCGGCCGGTTCGGAGATGCGGCTCAGGCGCGGCCGAGACTGGGCTCGGCCGTGGTGATCGTCACCTGGCCGAGCAGCCGCTCCAGCGCCGCCTCGACGTCTTCCTTCCAGGTGATCGCCGAGCGCAGTTCCAGGCGCAGGCGCGGCCACTTCTGGTGCGGGCGGACGGTCTTGAAGCCGACGCTCTGCAGGAACGCCGCCGGCAGCACGCAGCTGTGGCCGCCGTCGGGGTCCGACTCTTCGGGGCGAGCGTCGCCGAACGCCTCGATCGCGCGCACGCCGCGTTTCGTCAGGTCCTTGGCAACCGCCTGGACGAGCATCCGGCCGAGCCCGCCACCGCGGAACTCGGGGAGCACCTGGAACGCCGTCAGCAGGACCGCGTCCGCGCTCGGCGGGGACGTCGGGAAGGCCAGCGAGCGCGGGACGGCGTTCGGCGGGGCGTACAGCACGAACCCGACCGGCAGCGTGTCGCTGTAGACGATGCGGCCGCAGGAACCCCACTCGAGCAGGACGCTCGAGACCCAGGCTTCCTTCTCGACCTCGGTGGCGCCGAACTCCTCGGCCTGGTTCTTCAGGTGCGGGGCCAGCTCCCAGTAGACGCACCTGCGGCAGCTCTTCGGCAGATGCTCCAGGTTGTCCAGTGTGACGCCCACGACGCGACGCGACACCCGCGACCTCCCTGACCCCTGCGCTCCCGACGGCTGCCCGGTCGTCAAGCCGCGCGGTAGAACAGCACGATCACGGGAGCCATGGTCGAGGATAGGCCGATGTGACAAGCACCGAAAGGTCAGGGGGCCTGGATGGGTGCCCGGTTACACTCGATGGGATCCATCAGCTCCCTCGAGAGTGACCGTGTCCACCGAGCCCCGGGTGAATCGTCGATGACCGAGAACCGCCCCAGCAAGCCGCACAGCGGCCGCCAGAACCTCGACCCGCACCTCGAGCGGTACGCCGCGCGCACCGCCGGGATGACCGCCTCCGAGATCCGGGCGCTGTTCGCGGTGGCCAGCCGGCCCGAGGTGGTCTCGCTGGCCGGCGGCATGCCGAACCTGGCCGCGCTCCCGCTCGACACGCTGTCCGCGCAGGTGGCGGAGATCATCGCCGAAGACGGGCTCGTCGCCCTGCAGTACGGCTCGGCGCACGGCGTCCCGGTGCTGCGCGAGCAGATCTGCGAAATCATGGCCCTGGAGGGCATCAAGGCGCACCCGGACGACGTCGTGGTGACCGTCGGCTCCCAGATGGGCCTGGACATGGTCACGCGGCTGTTCTGCGACCCGGGTGACGTCGTGATCGCCGAAGGCCCGTCGTACGTCGGCGCGCTGGGCTCGTTCGCCGCGTACCAGGCGCAGGTCGTGCACGTGGCGATGGACGAGAACGGCCTGGTGCCGGAGCTGCTGCGCGAGGCACTCGCGCAGACGGAGAAGGCCGGACGGCGCGTCAAGTTCCTCTACACGATCCCGAACTTCCACAACCCCGCCGGCGTCACGCTGGCCGTGGAGCGCCGCGCGGAGATCCTGGAGATCTGCCGCGAGCACGGCGTCCTGGTCGTCGAAGACAACCCGTACGGGATGCTCGGTTTCGACGGGCAGACGTACCCGGCGCTGCGCTCGACGGACCCCGACAACGTCGTGTACCTCGGCTCGTTCTCGAAGACGTTCGCGTCGGGCCTGCGCGTCGGCTGGGTGCTCGCGCCGCACGCCGTGCGCGAAAAGCTCGTCCTGGCCGCGGAGTCGGCGACGTTGTGCCCGCCGACGTTCAACCAGATGATCGTGTCGCGCTACCTGGCCACGCACGACTGGAAGGGCCAGATCAAGAAGTTCCGCGAGAACTACCGCGAGCGGCGCGACGCGATGCTGTCCGCGCTCGACCAGTACCTGCCCGCGGGCTGCTCCTGGACCAAGCCGGACGGCGGTTTCTACGTCTGGGTGACGGTGCCGGAAGGCGTCGACACGAAGGCGATGCTGCCGCGCGCGGTGACCGCGCGGGTGGCGTACGCGTCCGGAACCGGCTTCTACGCCGACGGTTTCGGCAGCCGCCAGATGCGGCTGTCCTACTGCTACCCGACGCCGGAGCGGATCCGTGAGGGCGTGCGGCGGCTGGCCGCCGTGCTGGAGTCCGAAATGGACCTCGCGCGCACCTTCGGTAACGTGGCCACGCGCCAGATCCAGGGGCCGCAGAACCCGTCCCCCGACACGGTCTGAGTCTGTTTTTAACCAGCTAAGGAGTTTCCACGGTGGTCGACCGTACCGTTGCCGTGCTCGCCGGCGGGCTTTCGCACGAACGCGACGTCTCGCTGAGGTCCGGGCGGCGGCTCTCCGCGGCGCTGAAGTCCGAAGGCCTCGGCATCGAGGAGTGGGACACCGACGCGGGGTTGCTGGAGCGCCTGCGCACCCAGCGGCCGGACGCGGTGGTCGTCGCCCTGCACGGCGGTGAGGGCGAGAACGGCTCGGTGCAGACGGTGCTGGAGATGCTGGAGGTGCCGTTCGTCGGCACCGGCTCCCAGGGCTGCCGCCGCGCGTGGGACAAGCCGACGGCCAAGGCGCTCGTCGAGAACGCCGGGTTCGTGACGCCGGGCTGGGTGGTGCTGCCGCACAGCACGTTCCGCGAGCTCGGCGCCCAGGCGGTGCTCGACGCGATGGTCGAGCAACTCGGCCTGCCGCTGATCCTCAAGCCCGACCAGGGTGGCTCGGCGCTCGGCACCCAGGTGGTCCGCGAGGCGGCCGAACTGCCGGCGGCGATGGTCGGCTGCTTCGCATACGGCGACACGGTGCTCGCCGAGCGGTTCGTGGACGGCGTCGAGGTGGCCGTGACGGTCATCGAGGGCGAGACCGGCCCCGAGGCGCTCCCCGCGGTCGAGATCGTCCCGGAGAGCGGCGTGTACGACTACACGGCCCGCTACACGGCCGGCCTGACCGACTTCTTCACCCCGGCCCGGCTCGACGACGCCGCGGCCAAGGCGGCGGCCGAGCTCGCCGTCGCCGCGCACCGCGTCCTCGGGCTCCGGGACATCTCGCGGACCGACGCGATCGTCGCGGCGGACGGCACGGTGCACTTCCTGGAAGTGAACCCGTCGCCGGGCCTCACCGAGACGTCGACGGTGCCGATGGCGATCGAAGCGGCGGGCAAGTCGCTCGGCACGGTGTTCGCCGAACTGATCGGACGCGCGATTTCTCGCTGACTCCAGCCACGCGAAAGGCCGCCTCGGATTGTCCGTGGCGGCCTTTTTCGTGTCGCGACCGATGATCACTGGATGTGGTCGGCGCGACCGCGTGGAGTAATCATCACCGTGACGAAACACCCTGGGGTGATCCCTAATCGGTTTTCGGTGTCTGATTCGCCCCATTCGCGTCGATGATCGAGACGATGCGTTCGAGGTCGTCGACCGAGCCGAACTCGAGCGTGATCCGGCCCTTGCGGCGGCCGAGGTCGACCTTCACCCGGGTGTCGAACCGGTCCGAGAGGCGGTTCGCGAGCTCCTGCAACCCCGGCGCCTGGATCGGCTTGCGCGCCGCGGGCTTCGGCTTGGCCGGCTTCTCGCTCTTCTTGAGCGTGACGGCTTCCTCGGTCGCCCGGACCGACATGCCCTCCGCGATGATGCGCGCAGCGAGCTCTTCCTGACTGTCGGCGTCCTCCAGCGACAGCAACGCGCGGGCGTGGCCGGCGGACAGGACACCCGCGGCCACCCGGCGCTGCACCGGCAGGGGGAGCTTGAGGAGCCGGATCGTGTTGGTGATGACCGGCCGGCTGCGGCCGATGCGGCTCGCCAGCTCCTCGTGCGTGACGGCGAACTCGTCGAGCAGCTGCTGGTACGCCGCCGCCTCTTCGAGCGGGTTCAGCTGGACGCGGTGGATGTTCTCCAGGAGCGCGTCGCGCAGCATCGACTCGTCGGCGGTCTGCCGGACGATCGCCGGGATCGCCTCGAGCTCCGCCTGCTGCGACGCCCGCAGCCGCCGCTCGCCCATGACGAGCTCGTACTCGTCGTTCCCGAGCTCGCGGACCACGATGGGCTGCATGAGCCCGAACTCGCGGATCGAGTGCTCGAGTTCGGCGAGCGCCTCCTCGTCGAAGGAGAGGCGCGGCTGCTTCGGGTTGGGCTTGATCGAGCCGACCGGGATCTCGCGGTAGACCGCGCCGGCGACCTCGCCGCTGTGCTGCTTCGCCTGACCGTTCGCCGCGAACCAGCCCTTGTCCTCGGCCGCCTTCTTCTCCGCCGCCGTGGCATCGGCGGGCGCGGGCAGGGGACCACCACCGGTGGGTCCGGTCGGGATGAGGGCGGCGAGGCCGCGCCCCAATCCTCCTCTGCGTTCGGTCATGTGGAACTACCCTTCTCCAACTGTGCGCCACGCTCGGCGATCTCCTTCGCCGCGTCGACGTAGCTCATCGCACCGCGTGAACCGGGATCGTAAGCGAGGACGGTCTGGCCGTACCCAGGCGCCTCGGACACCTTCACGCTGCGGGGGATGACCGTCTTGAGGACCGTGTCGCCGAAGTGGTTCCGCACCTCGTTCGTCACCTGGTCGGCCAGCTTGGTCCGGCCGTCGTACATGGTGAGGAGGATCGTCGAGACGCGGAGCTCGCGGTTGAGGTGCTGCTGCACGAGCTCGATGTTGCTCAGCAGCTGCCCGAGCCCTTCGAGCGCGTAGTACTCGCACTGGATCGGGATGAGCACCTCCTGCGCGGCGACCATCGCGTTGACCGTCAGGAGGCCGAGCGAGGGCGGGCAGTCGATGAAGACGTAGTCGACGCCGATCTGGTCGAGGATCTCCGAGGAGATGGCCTCCTTGAGCCGCGACTCCCGGGACGCCATCGAGACGAGCTCGATCTCGGCGCCGGCGAGGTCGATCGTCGCGGGGACGCAGAAGAGGTTGGGGGACTGCTCGGTCGGCTGGGCGGCGTCCGCGAGCGTCACCTCACCGATGAGCACTTCGTAGATGGACGGCGTCCCGGACCGGTGGTCGACGTCGAGCGCGGTGCTCGCGTTGCCCTGCGGGTCGAGGTCGACGACGAGCGTCTTGAGCCCGTGGACGGCAAGCGCGGCGGCGAGGTTGACTGTGCTGGTGGTCTTGCCGACGCCGCCCTTCTGGTTGGCGACGGTCATCACCCGGCGACGGCCGGGACGCGGGAGCGTCCCTTCCTCCGGGTGCAGCAGACGCGCGGCGCGGGCGGCTTCTTCGGCGATCGGGGTCCAGCCCACATCGGGCGTGGTCTCCGTGGAGTCGGACGGCGGGGGATTCACCGGTCTCGACACCTCCTCCATATAGACGTCTGGTCGGTGGTCGAGTCGCGTCGTTTCACGTGGAACACCGCGACCCGTTAACGCTTCCTGCTCCGCGCCTTCGGCTTCGCTGCCGTCGGGAGGCGACGGATCTTCACGACCGTGCTGGGGACCTCTAGTACTGCGGCACCGCATTCGACAATCAGTGGGGCGGCCCCGCCGGCCTTGCGGATGGCGGCGTCGTCCCGCTCGATCTCGTCCGCCGCGCTGGCGCCCTTGAGGGCGACCAGGAAGCCGTCGGAGCGAACGAGCGGCAGGCACCAGTCCGCGAGCCGGGCGAGCGGGGCGACCGCGCGAGCGGTGACGATGTCGGCGCCACCGAGCTGCTCACGCACAGGCCGCTCCTCCGCGCGTCCACGGACGATGGTGATCGGGAGTTCCAGCTTCTCGGCCACCTCGGCCAGCCAGTCCACCCGGCGGGCCATCGGTTCGAGCAAGACGATATCGAGGTCCGGCCGCGCGATCGCGAGCGGTACTCCCGGAAGCCCGGCCCCCGACCCCACATCGACGACGCGGGCGCCTTCCGGCATCTGCTCACCGATCACGGCCGAGTTGAGAACGTGCCGCTCCCACAGCCGCTCGACCTCCCGCGGCCCGATCAGCCCGCGCTCGACCCCGTGACGTTCCAGGAGTTCGACGTACCCAGCGGCTTGGTCCACGCGCTCACCGAACACTCGCTCCGCCGCGGCCCGCACTGCCGAGGCTTGTTCCAAGCTCACTCCGTCTACTCCTCGTCCGCGCGTTTCACGTGAAACGGCGCTCGTTCGATTGTCCCTGATGTCGAGTCGAAAACGAGCCGACAGACCGCAGATGTGGACAACTCCACTCGGCCAGACGCGGTCTGTGGACGGTTCCACGTGAAACGACGAGCCTAGGCGGTCGGGTCGGCGGGGTGCCCGTTCCACGTGAAACATCACCGCTGTAATTCGCTCAGTCGCGCCGCGCTGGATTCGCCCGCAACCCCCGCGGCCGAGCGTTCCGCAGCCGGATCCCGCTGAAGCCGAGCGAGCTCGCCGACGCCGCATCGACGAACCCCCACAAGTTCGCCAGCACCCGAAGCTCGATCCCCGCCTCCTCGTGGAGCGCCAGCAGATCGCCGACCGGCTCCGGCAGTCCCAGAGGGGACACCGGCGCGGTCGCCACCATCGCGTGCGCGTGCTCACCGAACGACCGGAACGACGAAGCCGCGAACCGGTACGCGTACAGCCGCACCGACTGCAGAGCCGCGAGCCAGCCGTACTCGATCGCGTGTACCCGGGAGCCACCGAGCCACGACCGGTCCGCTTCGGTCGTCCCCGAGACCGTCCACGCCATCGCCCGGGGACATTGCCGCGGGAACCAGTAGTCCGGCGCCCGCGCCGCGTCGACCGCCCACACTTACGCCTCCGGCTGCTGGGCCGTCGCGGCCACGTGCGGGGCGAAGCGGGTGATCGTCGGGTCCTCCGAGAAGTGGAGTACCTCGCCGGGCGCCGGACGCATGCACACAAAGAAGCGGCCCCACCTGACCGAGTCAAGTGGGGCCGCTTCACAAACCAAGAACTCAGGACTCCGGGAAGATCACCACACGGCGCTTCGGGTCCTCGCCCTCGCTCTCGCTCGTGACGCCCGCGACCGTCGCCACCGCGTCGTGGACCACCTTGCGCTCGAACGGGCTCATCGGCTGGAGCCGCACCCGCTCGCCGCTCTGGAGGACCGACTCCGCCGTCGAGCGGCCGAGCTCGCGCAGCTCCTCGCGGCGGTCCGCGCGCCAGCCCGCGATGTCCAGCATCAGCCGGCTCCGCGATCCCGTCTCCTGCTGGACGGCCAGCCGGGTCAGCTCCTGCAGCGCCTCGAGCACCGTGCCGCGGGGGCCGACGAGCTTCTCGAGGTCCTCGCCGCCGTCGATGCTCACGATCGCGCGGCCCGCCTCGACGTCCAAGTCGATGTCGCCGTCGTAGTCGAGCAGGTCGAGCAGCCGCTCGAGGTAGTCGCCCGCGATGTCGCCCTCCTGCACGAGGACGTCGTCACCACCCGCCTTCTGCTCGCCCACTGCGTCCGCGGAAGCAGCAGGCTCCGGGGTCACGTCGTCCTGATCGGCGTCGATCGTGTCGATCGTCTCCGACATCATTCGTCTCCTCTCCGAACCGGTCGCGCCTCAGCGGCGCTTCCGGCCCGACTTCCTGGTCGAGTCTTTGAGAAGGCCCGGCACCCCAGTGCCGTTGTCCTTCGAGCCGTTCTGGCCGTTCGTCTCAGCGGGGGCCGGGTCAGCCGCCTTCGCGGACTCGCTCGCTGCCGAAGCGCCCGAAGCGCCGGAGGTCTGGGCGAAGCCGTGGGCCGAGCCCGCCTTCGTGACCTTCTTCTGCGAGCCGCCCTGCGCGGACTGGTTCTTCTTCTGCTGGACCGGCTTCTGGCCGACCTTCGGCGCGGCCGGCTTCTGCCCCGGCTTCGGGCCGAGCGACGCGCGCTTCTCGGCGGCCTCCGCCTTGCGGGCAGCCTCTTCCTTGTCGATCTTCGTGTAGACGAGGCGCTGCTGCATCAGGGTCCAGCCGTTGTTCGCCAGCCAGTAGAAGAGGAGGCCGAGCGGGAACAGCGCACCGAAGACGAGCACACCGAGCGGGAACACGTACATCGTCAGCTTGTTCATGATCGCGGTCTGCGGGGTGGCCGACGCGGCGTTCTGCCGGGCCACCGAGTGCCGCGCGGTGAGGTGCGTGGCGATGGAGGCGACGATCATCAGCGGCAGCGCCACCGGGAGCACGTTCCAGTGCCAGCCCGACGCGCCCGAGCCGCCGATCGCGGTGACGCCGTTGTGGATCGCCTCGCCGATGTTGACGCCGAACAGCTTCGCGTTGACGTACGAATCGACGTCGTGCTTGTTGAAGAAGTAGTTTTCGGTCTTGGCGCCGCCGTCCTTCGGCTGGATCGTGAACGCGCGCAGGACCCAGTTCAGACCGATGAACACCGGGATCTGCAGCAGCATCGGCAGGCAGCTGCCGAGCGGGTTGACGCCGTGCTCGCGCTGGAGCTTCTGCATCTCCTGCGCTTGGCGCTGCTTGTCGTTCGCGTACTTCTTCTGGACCTTCTTCATCTCCGGCGCGAAGTCCTGCATCTTCTTCATCGACCGGACCTGGTTCACGAACGGCTTGAACATGATGCCGCGGACCGTGAACGTCAGGAAGATGATGCCGAGGATCCAGGAGATCGCCGTCGCTTCACCGAAGACGAACCCGAAGACCTTGTGCCAACACCAGAGGATGAAGGACACGGGGTAGTAGATGAAATCGAGCACTGCTGCTACTCCTCGATCGGTGTTTCAGGTCTGCGGTAGCGCCACGAGAACTTCTCGGGGACCGGGTCGCGGCCGGGCGGGGTCCACGGGCCGCAGCGCAGCAGCCGGCGCAGCGCGAGGTAGGAGCCGCCGCCGGCGCCATGCCGGGTCAGGGCTTCGACTGCGTACGCGCTGCAGCTGGGGTAGAACCGGCAAGCCGGCGGGAAGAAGGGCGAGATCGCCTTGCGGTAGAGCTTGATGGGGAGCAACAGGACCCAGGCGACGGGACCGGGCCGCGGGGGCGCGGTCTCCACGTCGTGGTCATGATCGTGCTCGGGGGTGGCTCGCATGCCGGTCACACCGCTGATCCGTGGTCGGGGGCCGCGTCCGCGGGACGCGTCGGGCTCGGGGCATCCCCGGCCGGACGGCGCGACGGCGACAGTCCAAGACGGCGCAGTGCGGCGTCGAGATCGGCTCCGAGCTCCGCGCTGGACGCGGTCGCGGACGGCGGCAATGCCCGTACGACCAACGCACTGCCAGCGGGAAGGGTTCCGAGCCGGGCGGAAACGAGATGACGAAGCCGCCGGGTGACGCGGTGGCGGACCACCGAGTTCCCGACGGCCTTGCTCACCACAAAACCCGCCCTGGCCGCCGACGTGACGTCGGCGGCCTCGGACGGGTCCGTGGTCAGTGCGTGGACGACGAGGCGACGCCTGCCTGCCCTGGACCCCCGACGGAGAACCACGCGGAAGTCCTCACTCCGCCGCAGACGTGCGGCAGCCGGCAGCACGGCGCGCCCCGACGAGCCGGATCAGGCGGACAGCGCGGCGCGGCCCTTGCGACGGCGGCCCGCCAGGATGGCCCGGCCGGCGCGGGTCCGCATGCGCAGGCGGAACCCGTGGGTCTTCGCGCGGCGGCGGTTGTTCGGCTGGAAGGTGCGCTTACCCTTGCTCACTGCTTCTCCTGTGTGTCGCGTCGGACGGGAGGAAGGTTCCCTCCGCCTGGCGTGTCGTGCGGGCGCACGGCAGTCTCTGGTGTCTCCTACCAACGTGTGGCCTCGTCACGACGAGCGACGACAACGTGGGCACGCGAATAGCACCCGTCGCATACGGGAGACCTTACGAGGGTACGCACCCCCGTCGGGCGCCCGGTAAGCACCCCCTCGGCCACGGTCCGCGACGGGGCCGTGAAGCCGAGATCATCGACGCCGCGGCACCGAATGGCAACACGCCGTACACCGTGAAATGCTTGCGACCCAGGATGCCTTGTGGCAGCGGGCGGGGCTTGTTAGCGTGCCTCTCTCGGGTCACCGGTCGAGGTGCACGAGTATCCGGGTGGTGGAGTGCCCACCGGCGTACGACGAGCCCGCAGGTGGCGTCGCCGCGGGTCGCCGTACATTAGTGCACAGCTGTGGACAACTATGTGGATATTCGCTGTGCCGATGCATACGCAGGTCCGCGCAGGCGCGCCGGGCGCGTGACCAGGGGCGTCGGCCGTCCACGCCGACGAGGGGAGGGGAGCCGGACCAGTGTCGGAGCACCAGCACAATCTGGGCGTCATCTGGGAGCAGGTGGTGCGCGAACTGTCGGACGGGACGTTGTCCCCTCAGCAGCGCGCCTGGATGCGGGTGACCCGCCCGATCGGTCTGCTCGACGGCACCGCGCTGCTGGCGGCTCCCAGCGACTTCGCGAAGGAAGCGATCGAACGCGGGCTCCGCGGCGCGATCACCGACGCGCTTTCCCGGCGGCTCGGCCGCGCCATCTCGCTCGCGGTGAAGGTCGACAACACGGAAGCCGTCGCCCCGGTCGCCGCCCCCCACTACGTGCCGTCACCCGGCCGGGTGGAAAACGGGGTCAGCCCGGAGCCGGCGCCCGCGCCGCGGCCCGGTCCCGGCCCGATGCTGCCGCCGCCGCGCCCCGAGCCCGCGCCGCCGATGCCGCAGCACCAGTCCCTCGCGACGAAGCCCGACGACGGTGACGACACGGACGAAGAGGTCGACGAAGAGGGCGAAGCGCTCGCCGCCGTCCACGAGATCTGGCCGACGTTCTCCGGCCAGCCGATCGCCGGCCAGCCCTACACCGCGCCGGCGCAGCCGCAGACGTCGAAGACGAAGCTGAACGAGAAGTACACCTTCGACACGTTCGTCATCGGCGCGTCCAACCGCTTCGCGCACGCGGCCGCGGTCGCCGTCGCCGAAGCACCGGCCCGCGCGTACAACCCCCTTTTCATCTGGGGTGAGTCCGGGCTCGGCAAGACGCACCTGCTGCACGCGGTCGGCCACTACGCGCAACGCCTCTTCCCCGGCATGCGCGTGCGGTACGTCTCGACCGAAGAGTTCACGAACGACTTCATCAACTCGCTGCGAGACGACCGCAAGGTCGCGTTCCAGCGGCGCTACCGCGACATAGACATCCTGCTCGTCGACGACATCCAGTTCCTGGAGGGCAAGGAAGGTACGCAGGAAGAGTTCTTCCACACCTTCAACACCCTCCACAACGCGAACAAGCAGATCGTCGTCAGCTCCGACCGGCCGCCCAAGCGCCTCGAGACGCTGGAAGACCGGTTGCGGACCCGGTTCGAGTGGGGCCTGATCACCGACATCCAGCCGCCCGAGCTCGAGACGCGCATCGCGATCCTCCGCAAGAAGGCGGCGCAGGACAGGCTCGCGGTGCCGGGCGACGTCCTGGAGTTCATCGCCTCGCGCGTCGAGGCGAACATCCGGGAGCTCGAAGGCGCGCTGATCCGCGTCACCGCGTTCGCGTCGCTGAACCAGCAGCCGGTGGACGCCGCGCTGGCGGAGATCGTGCTGCGCGACCTCATCCCCGACTCGCACGCCCCGGAGATCACCGCGCCCACGATCATGGGCGTCATCTCCGAGTTCTTCGACGTCACGCTCGACGACCTGTGCGGCCCGGGCAAGACGAAGGCGCTCGCCACGTCCCGCCAGATCGCCATGTACCTCTGCCGCGAGCTGACCGACATGTCGCTCCCGAAGATCGGGCAGACGTTCGGCGGCCGCGACCACACGACCGTCATGCACGCGGACAAGAAGATCCGCAAGGAGATGGCCGAGCGCCGGCGCATCTACGACCAGGTGCAGGAGCTGACCTCGCGCATCAAGCAGCGCGCCCGCCAGTAGCACATCCCCTTATCCCGCAACGACTTCGGGGCGTCCACGCACTGTGGACGCCCCTTTGTCGTCTTTGGACTGTCCGAAGCACGCGAAGCAGCGAAGCCGCGTACGCGCGCTTCGCAAAGTCGCGAAAATTGTTTGTACACAAGGAAGTTTCCCCATGGTGTGGGCGGATTGCCCACAGTGCCAACGGATCTCCCACCAGCGGCGACGCGGAATTCGTCCACAGGTGATCCACAGGGAATCCACACCCTTGTCCACGCTGATTCCACAGGTTGCCCACATTGTGTGCACAGGACGGGCCGGTCACTCGGAAGGGGGGTTCGGACCCCTCCGCGCACCCCCAGACCCTGGGGACGGATCGCCGCACACCTGGGGACAACCGTGGGGACAACTGGGGCCATCTGTGGACGAATCGGGGGTCGCCCGAAACCATCCACGGACGGCCCGATCTACCCACAGGACTGCCACCACTGTTCTCCACACGCCCGCGACCGCTCCGACCTGCGCAAAGGGGCTCCATCCACACAATCCACAACGCTTACTACTGCTACTGCCTTTAGATCTCTTCTAAGAGAGAAAAAGATAAAAACAGGCGCAGGACGAATCTGGGGACAGCCGCGAGAACGTGTCGTCATGTCGACAAACCGAAGGGCAGCCCGAGGTGACGCGGGCCGCCGCGACGGCCTAACGTGGATGCCTGCACCTGGTCCGTGCTCCGGCCGCTCAACGCGGAGGGCGGACCGGCCGGAGGGGGCAGCCGGTCACTGCCCTGCCAGAGCGAGGCCTGGCCCGAGCCGACAGGGGCTCGGTCGTCGAAAGGATGCGCGCATGAAGATCCGCGTCGAGCGTGACGGGCTCGCCGACGCCGTCGCGTGGGTGGCGAGAAGCCTCCCCTCCCGGCCTCCCGTGCCGGTTCTGGGCGGTGTGCTCCTCGACGCCGGTTCCGACGGCGACACCGACGCACTGACGGTCTCGGGCTTCGACTACGAGGTTTCGGCCACGGTCGGCGTCCCGGCGACGATCGCCGACGGCGGCCGCCTCCTGGTGTCCGGCAGGCTCCTCGCCGACATCACCAAGTCCTTGCCGAACCAGCCGGTCGAGATCTCCGTCGACGGCGCGCGCGCCACCATCACGTGCGGGAGTGCGAAGTTCTCGCTGCCGACCATGCCGGTCGAGGACTACCCGCAGCTGCCGTCCCAGCCCGCCTTCGCGGGCGAGCTCGCCGGCGACGCGTTCGGCCAGGCCGTCACCCAGGTCGTCGTCGCCGCGGGCAAGGACGACACGCTGCCGATGCTCACCGGCATGCGGCTCGAGATCTCCGGCACCGCGCTGACCCTCGTCGCGACCGACCGCTTCCGGCTCGCCATGCGCGAGTTCACCTGGCAGCCGGCCGAGGGCCTGGCCGACGCCGCGGTGCTTGTCCCGGCACGCACGCTCGCCGAAGCCGCCAAGACGCTCGGCGCGAGCGGCGCCACGATCCGCCTGGCGCTCGCCAGCGGCGAAGGCCTGCTCGGCCTGTCCGGCTCCGGGCGCTACACGACGACCCGCCTGCTCGATGCGGAGTTCCCGCCGTACCGCCAGTTGCTGCCCGCGTCGCACACTTCACGCGCGGTCATCGACGTGTCCGCTCTCACCGAGAGCATCAAGCGCGTTTCACTGGTGGCGGAGCGGGGGACTCAGGTACGACTGGAGTTCGGGGACAACACGCTGCGGTTGTCCGCGGGCGGCGACGACGAGGGAAGCGCCGAAGAGGAGCTCCAGGTCGAGTACGAAGGTGAGCCGGTGACCATCGCGTTCAACCCGGGTTACCTCGTCGACGGCCTCGGCGCGCTCCACAGCGACCGGGCGGAGCTGACGTTCACCACGCCGAACCGGCCCGCGCTGATCAAGCCCGCCGACCCCGAGGGCAACGTCGTCCCCGGCTACCTCTACCTCCTGATGCCGGTCCGCCTCCCGGGCTGACCCGCAACTTTCGTTAGCACGTAAGGGGATCTCATGGTTCAGCTCGGTCTGATCGGCCTGGGCAAGATGGGCTTCAACATGCGTGAACGGCTGCGCGCGGCCGGTCACGAGGTGGTCGGCTACGACCGCAACCCGGACGTCACCGACACGACGTCGCTCGAAGACCTGGTGTCCAAACTGGATGGTCCGCGGATCGTCTGGATCATGGTCCCGGCCGGCGAGCCGACCCGGCAGACCGTCACCGAGCTGGGCAACCTGCTCTCCGCCGGCGACATGGTGATCGACGGCGGCAACTCGAAGTACACCGACGACAAGCTGAACGCCGACCTGCTCGCCGCGAAGAGCATCGGCTACGTCGACTGCGGCGTGTCCGGTGGCGTGTGGGGCAAGGACAACGGCTACGGCCTGATGGTCGGCGGCACGGCCGCGGACGTCGAGCGCGCGATGCCGATCTTCGACGCGCTGCGCCCGGAAGGCCCGCGCGAGGAAGGCTTCTCGCACGCGGGCAGCGTCGGTGCCGGGCACTACGCGAAGATGATCCACAACGGCATCGAGTACGGCATGATGCAGGCCTTCGCCGAGGGCTTCGAGCTGCTCGAGGCCGCGAAGGTCGTCGACGACGTGCCCGCGGTGATCAAGGGCTGGCAGCGCGGCACGGTCGTCCGGTCGTGGCTGCTCGACCTGCTCGTGCGCGCGCTCGACGAGGACCCGGAGCTGGACGACCTCGAGGGCTACGTCGAGGATTCCGGCGAAGGCCGCTGGACGCTGGAAGAGGCGATCAACAACGCCGTGCCGGCGCCGGTCATCTCGGCCGCGCTCTTCGCGCGCTTCGCTTCGCGCCAGGAACACTCGGCCGCGATGCGCGCGGTCGCCGCACTGCGCAACCAGTTCGGCGGGCACGCGGTGAAGAAGGTCGGCGGATAGGGAGCCCCTGGTGTATCTGCGTCACCTGCAGGTCACCGACTTCCGCTCCTGGCCCCAGGCCGATCTCGCCCTCGAACCGGGGCCGACCGTGCTGGTCGGCCAGAACGGTCGCGGCAAGACCAACCTGCTCGAAGCGATCGGGTACGTCGCGACGCTGGGCTCGCACCGCGTCGCGACGGACGCGCCGCTGATCCGGCACGGCTGCGAGCGCGCGCTGGTGCGGGTCGCGGTGGTCAACGACGACCGCGAGCTGACGGTCGAGCTCGAGATCACCGCCGGCCGCGCGAACCGCGCCCGGGTCAACCGCGGTGCGGTGGGCCGGCCGCGTGACGTGCTCGGGATCCTGCGCACGGTGCTGTTCTCGCCGGAGGACCTCGCGCTGGTCCGGGGTGACCCGGGCGAGCGACGCCGGTTCCTCGACGAGCTCCTGGTGCTGCGCGCGCCGCGGTACGCGGGGGTCCGGGCCGACTACGAGAAGGTGCTGAAGCAGCGCAACGCCCTGCTCAAGACGGCCGGGAAACGGCGTACGGGCCGCGAAGACCCGTACGCGCTGTCGACGCTGGAAGTCTGGGACGACCACCTCGCGGTGGCGGGCGCGGAGCTGCTGGCCGCGCGCCTGAACCTCGTCGCGGACCTCGGGCCGCACGCGGCTTCGGCGTACATGGGCGTCGCTCCGGACTCCCGGCCGGCGAAGATTTCGTACAAGTCTTCGCTGGGTGAGGCCCTGCCGGAGACGTACGGCGTACCGGATGGCGAACGGGCGCAACCCGAAGTCCTCAAGGACGTCTTACTCAAGGCGCTCGGCGAAGCTCGGAAATCCGAGCTCGAGCGCGGGGTCAGCTTGGTCGGCCCGCACCGGGACGAGCTGGAGCTGATCCTGGGCCAGGCGCCGGCCAAGGGCTACGCGAGCCACGGCGAGTCGTGGTCGTTCGCGCTCGCCCTCCGGCTCGGCAGCTACGAGCTGCTGCGCGCGGAGGCGGGTGAGCCGGTGCTGCTGCTCGACGACGTGTTCGCCGAGCTCGACCGCAAGCGCCGGGCCCGGCTGGCCGAGGTGGCCGCGAGCGCCGAACAGGTGCTGGTGACCGCCGCGGTCGACGAAGACGTGCCCGGGGAGCTCGCCGGGTCCCGGTTCGTGGTGGCGGATGGTGAGATTTCGCGTGGCTGAACAGGGCGGACCGGGTTCGCCAAGATCAAGTCGCACACCCCGTGTGACCGCCGACACAGCAGTTACCCACCGATCTGGGGACAAACCTGTGGACAGTGTGGATAAACCCGTGCCCGGGTTATCGCCGCGCGTGACCAAAACGCCGAAACGGCCGCTTGACACCCCCCGCACGGGGGTTAACCCACCTGGGAACGCGCCTTCGGGCACACAGAGTGAAGACGGCGCTGCTCCAAATGGGAGCACCGGTCGGGACCTCGCTCACGCGGCGCTCGAAGCGGCCAAGGCGAAGGCCAAGGAACGCGGCACCTCACCGGGCTACCGGCGGCGTGCCGTCGGCGGCGGTGGGGGCCAGAACCCCCGGCGCCGGCGCTGGTCGGGGCCGGGTGCGGACCCGCGTGATCCGCAGCCGCTCGGCCGGCTCGTCTCGCGGATGGTCGCCGACCGCGGCTGGAACGAGAGCGTCACGACCGCCCGCGTCTTCGCCCAGTGGGCCCGGCTGGTCGGCGAAGACGTCGCCGAACACGCCCAGCCGGTCGCGCTCAAGGACGGCGAACTCACCGTCCGCGCCAGCTCCACGGCGTGGGCCACCCAGCTCCGGTTGCTGCAGGGAAAGCTGCTGGCCAAGATCGCGGCGGGGGTCGGGAACGGCGTCGTCAAGCGCATGCGGATCCAGGGTCCGATGGCCCCGAGCTGGCGGAAAGGGCCCCGGCACGTGCCGGGTCGCGGCCCGCGTGACACGTACGGCTGACCCGGGTTGCGTGATGCTCGGTTGAATGCCCCGAGAACGCATCCAGACCTCCCGAGATACGTCAAGACTCGGCTCGGACCGATTTCGTCCGTCTGCGACGCGCTCAGGGGTGTCCTTGCCGCATGCCAGCGGACGCGGCCAAGTACACTGGAAGGGAGCGAGTGTCCGCTCGGGCGAGACGAGGAGAAACAACGCCGGTGACCGAGAACAAGAGCGAGTACAACGCGTCGTCGATCACGGTGCTCGAAGGCCTCGAAGCGGTCCGCAAGCGCCCCGGTATGTACATCGGTTCCACCGGTGAACGCGGGCTGCACCACCTCGTCCAGGAAGTCGTCGACAACTCGGTCGACGAAGCCATGGCCGGGCACGCCACCAAGGTAGAGGTTACCCTCCTCGCCGACGGCGGGGTGCGCGTCGTCGACGACGGCCGCGGCATCCCCGTCGACATGCACCCCAAGGAGAACAAGCCGACCATCGAGGTCGTGCTCACCCAGCTGCACGCGGGCGGCAAGTTCGACAGCGACTCCTACGCGGTGTCCGGCGGCCTGCACGGCGTCGGCATCTCCGTGGTGAACGCGCTGTCGACGAAGCTGCTCGCCGAGGTCAAGTACGGCGGCCGCAACTGGCGTCAGCTGTACACCGACCAGATCCCGGGGCCCCTCGAAGACCTCGGCCCGGCGACCGAGACCGGGACGACGATGACGTTCTGGGCCGACGGCAACATCTTCGAGACCACGACGTACAACTTCGAGACGATCTCGCGCCGCCTCCAGGAGATGGCGTTCCTCAACAAGGGGCTGACGCTGTCCCTGCGCGACGAGCGCGTCGCCGACGAGGAGACCGAAGCCGACGCCGAGGGCAAGGTCGCCCGGGTCAAGGAGAAGGTCTACTGCTACCCGGGCGGGCTCGAGGACTTCGTCAAGCACATCAACGGCAGCAAGGACCCGATCCACCCCAGCGTGATCTCCTTCGACGCCAAGGGTGTCGGCCTCGAGGTCGAGGTCGCGATGCAGTGGAACAACGGGTTCACGCCGTCGGTCTACACGTTCGCCAACACGATCAACACCCACGAGGGCGGCACCCACGAAGAGGGCTTCCGCGCCGCGCTGACCCGCGTCGTCAACACGTACGCGCGCGACAAGAAGCTGCTCAAGGAGAAGGACACCAACCTGACCGGTGACGACGTGCGCGAGGGTCTCGCCGCGATCGTCTCGATCAAGCTGGGCGAGCCGCAGTTCGAGGGCCAGACCAAGACCAAGCTGGGCAACAGCGAGGCCAAGACGTTCGTGCAGCAGCAGTCGAACGAGTGGCTGGCCGACTGGTTCGAGCGCAACCCCACCGAGGCCAAGACGATCATCAACAAGTCGATCTCCTCGGCGCAGGCTCGGATGGCCGCGCGCAAGGCGCGTGACCTCGTCCGCCGCAAGGGTGCGCTGGAGATCGGCGGCCTTCCCGGCAAGCTCAAGGACTGCCGCTCGACCAACCCGGCGGAGTGCGAGCTCTACATCGTGGAGGGCGACTCGGCCGGTGGCTCGGCCAAGGAAGGCCGCGACTCGATGTACCAGGCGATCCTGCCGATCCGCGGCAAGATCATCAACGTCGAGAAGGCCCGCATCGACCGCGTCCTCAAGAACACCGAGGTCCAGTCGCTGATCACCGCGCTGGGCACCGGCATCCACGACGAGTTCGACCTGTCGAAGCTCCGCTACCACAAGATCGTGCTGATGGCCGACGCCGACGTCGACGGCCAGCACATCACCACGCTGCTGCTCACCCTGCTGTTCCGCTTCATGGCGCCGCTGATCGAGCACGGCCACGTCTTCCTGTCGCGGCCGCCGCTGTACAAGATCAAGTGGCCGCGGGCGGAGCCGGAGTACGCGTACTCCGACCGCGAGCGCGACGCCGTCATCCAGGCGGGTGTCGAGGCCGGCAAGCGGCTCCCGAAGGACGACGCGATCCAGCGCTACAAGGGTCTCGGCGAGATGAACGCCGAAGAGCTGTGGGAGACCACGATGGACCCGGCGAACCGGCTGCTGGGCCGGGTCACGATGGACGACGCCGCCCAGGCGGACGAGCTGTTCTCGGTCCTGATGGGCGAAGACGTCGAGGCCCGCCGGTCGTTCATCACGCGCAACGCGAAGGACGTTCGCTTCCTGGACGTGTAGGCGTTCCCCGCTCTTTGTCCCGCTAGGACTCTCCACTCGAGAAGGACCTCATGACGGAAACTCTGCCGCCGGCTCCGGAACACGACCGGATCGAGCCGGTCGACATCCAGCAGGAGATGCAGCGCTCCTACATCGACTACGCGATGAGCGTCATCGTGTCGCGGGCGCTGCCGGACGTGCGTGACGGCCTCAAGCCGGTCGCCCGCCGGATCCTGTACTCGATGTTCGACTCCGGTTTCCGGCCGGACCGCGGGTACAACAAGTGCTCCCGCGTCGTCGGCGACGTCATGGGCAACTACCACCCGCACGGTGACTCGGCGATCTACGACGCGCTGGTCCGGCTCGCCCAGCCGTGGTCGCTGCGGTACCCGCTGATCGACGGCCAGGGCAACTTCGGCTCGCCGGGCAACGACCCCGCGGCCGCGATGCGGTACACGGAGTCCCGGCTCGCGCCGCTGGCCATGCAGATGCTGGCCGACATCGAAGAAGACACCGTCGACTTCTCCGACAACTACGACGGCCGCACGCAGGAGCCGGACGTCCTGCCGTCGCGGTTCCCGAACCTGCTGGTCAACGGCGGTTCCGGGATCGCGGTCGGGATGGCGACCAACATCCCGCCGCACAATCTGCGCGAGGTGTCCGAGGGCGTCGTCTGGGCGCTGGAGAACCCCGAGGCGACCGACGACGAGCTGCTGGCCGCGCTGCTGGTGCGGGTCAAGGGCCCGGACTTCCCGACCCGGGCGATGATCCTCGGCACGTCCGGCATCGAGGACGCCTACCGCACCGGCCGCGGCTCGGTCCGGATGCGCGCGGTCGTCGAGGTCGAAGAGGACGCGAAGGGCCGCACGATCCTGGTCGTGTCCGAGCTGCCCTACCAGGTCAACCCGGACAACCTGGTCGAGAACATCGCGAACCTGGTCCGCGACGGCAAGCTCACCGGCATCTCCGACATCGCCGACGAGTCCAACAGCCGCTCGGGCATGCGGATCGTCGTCACGATCAAGCGCGACGCGGTCGCGAAGGTCGTGCTGAACAACCTCTACAAGCACACCCAGCTGCAGCAGAACTTCGGCGTCAACATGCTGGCCCTGGTCGACGGCGTGCCGCGCACGCTGCGGCTCGACCAGATCATCCGGCACTACGTGAAGCACCAGGTCGAGGTCATCGTCCGGCGGACCAAGTTCCGCCTGCGGAAGGCCGAAGAGCGGGCCCACATCCTGCGTGGGTACGTCAAGGCCCTCGACATGCTCGACGAGGTCATCGCGCTGATCCGGCGGTCGCCGTCCGCCGACGAGGCCCGGCCGGCCCTGATGGAGCTGCTGGACGTCGACGAGATCCAGGCCACCGCGATCCTCGACATGCAGCTGCGGCGCCTCGCCGCCCTGGAGCGTCAGCGGATCATCGACCAGCTGGCCGAGATCGAGCTGGAGATCGCCGATCTCAAGGACATCCTCGAGAAGCCGGAGCGGCAGCGCTCGATCATCCGCGACGAGCTGATGGCGATCGTCGAGAAGTACGGCGACGACCGGCGCACGAAGATCATCGGCTTCAGCGGCGACGTCACCGACGAAGAGCTCATCGCGGTCGAGGACGTCGTCGTCACGATCACCCGCACGGGGTACGCCAAGCGAACGAAAACCGACCTGTACCGCTCGCAGAAGCGCGGCGGCAAGGGCGTGCAGGGCGCGACGCTGAAGCAGGACGACATCGTCCAGCACTTCTTCGTCTGCTCGACGCACGACTGGATGCTGTTCTTCACGAACAAGGGCCGCGTCTACCGGACCAAGGCGTACGAGCTGCCCGAGGCCAACCGCAACGCGCGCGGCCAGCACGTGGCGAACCTCATGGCGTTCCAGCCGGACGAGCAGATCGCCCAGGTCATCCAGATCAAGAACTACGAGGTCGCGCCGTACCTGGTGCTCGCCACCCAGCGCGGCCTGGTGAAGAAGACGAAGCTCACCGACTTCGACTCGAACCGTTCGGGTGGCCTCATCGCCATCAACCTGCGCGAGGGCGACGAGCTGGTCGGCGCGGTCCTGGCCTCGGCCGAGGACGACCTGCTCCTGGTGTCCGCGGAGGGCCAGTCGATCCGCTTCCACGCGACCGACGAGGCACTGCGGCCGATGGGCCGCCCGACGTCCGGCGTGCTCGGCATGCGGTTCAACGACGGCGACGAGCTGCTCGGCATCAGCGTGGTCAAGGAGGACAAGTTCCTGCTGGTCGCGACGGACGGCGGGTACTCCAAGCGGACGCCGATCGAGGACTACCCGGTGCAGGGCCGCGGCGGCAAGGGTGTGCTCACCATTCAGCACGACCGCAAACGTGGCAGGCTGGTGGGTGCGCTCATCGTCGACGCCGAGGACGAGCTGTACGCGATCACCTCGAGCGGCGGCGTGATCCGCACGCCGGCGGGCGACGTGCGCAAGGCAGGGCGGCAGACGAAGGGGGTCCGGCTGATGAATCTCGGCGAAGGAACCACTCTTCTCGCGGTCGCACGCAACGCGGACGAGCCCTCGGACGTCGCCAATGGTGACGACAACGCGGAAGCCGAAGTCACGGCGGACGACACGGTGGAAGCCGTGTCGGAAACTGTGGCCGAGACGACAGCAGCGGACGAAGAAACGACGGCGCCGCCGGAGCAGTGAGACGGCGTCACCACGGCACGGGTAAGGAATGACTCTTCGTGACACCATCCGAGAATCCCGAGGCAGCGGGTTCGAACGGGACTCCGGCGAGCCCGCCCTGGCAGCGGGTCGGCAAGGACGGCGACTCCGAGGCAACGGTGAAGCTGGCCACGGATGAGGCGCTCTACAAACCCGAGCCGGCGGCCGAGGAGACCCAGCCGGTCTCCCCGGAGCAGCGCACGGTGGTGACGGGCAGCGCGGCGCCTCGCCTGTTCGGCGGAAGTGGAGACACCCCGCCGAGCGGCGAGCCGTCCGCGGCCGCCGTCCCCTCGGCGTCCTCCCAGCGAGCCCGGCCCAGCGCTTTGCGGCGCCCGGGCCGCGGCCCGCGCCGGGCGTCGCTGCAGGTGAAGCGGTTCGACCCGTGGTCGGTGCTCAAGCTGTCCCTGGTCCTGGGCGTCGCGATGTTCTTCGTCTGGCTGGTGGCGGTCGGCGTCCTGTACACGGTCCTCGACGGCATGGGCGTCTGGGACAAGCTGAACGGAACGTACTCGTCCCTGGTGGGCGGCGAGGGTGCCAACGCATCCTCGGAACCGCTGATCAGCGCGGGCCGGGTGTTCGGCATCGCGGCGATCTTGGGAGCGATCAACATCGTCCTGGTGTCAGCCCTGGCCACGGTAAGCGCGTTCATCTACAACGTGTCGGCCGACCTCGCGGGCGGCCTCGAAGTCACGCTGTCGGAACGGGAGTAACCCGGTTGCAGGGCCCCCTCGGGGGTCCTGTAAAGTTCTCCTCGTTCAAGGGCCTATAGCTCAGGCGGTTAGAGCGCTTCGCTGATAACGAAGAGGTCCCAGGTTCAAGTCCTGGTAGGCCCACGCAGGTCAAAGCCCGGTTCGCGTCTAGCGAGCCGGGCTTTTGCGTGACCTGAGTGACATACGGAGTGCCCATCAGTCCTGCGGAGCCTCGGCATCACCAGCCGTCGTCTGCTCGGCAACGAACCGCTCCCAACGCGGCCCACCACTGTCACGGAGCCAGTCGACGAGTTGTTGACGATCGGGATGTTCGTCGAGCGCATACATCAACTTGCCGCGGCTAGCGAAGCCCTGGGATTCCGCGAACGTCAGGTACTCGTTAAGAGCGGCTCGAACGTCTGAGGCGAACTGCTGGACGAGTGCCCAGCTCACCTCCGGCATGCTCGTACCGTGAACCGCGTTGTTCCGGACATCTTCGTACAGCCATAGAGCAGTCGCCGGATGGTTGAATCCTCCCGTTACTGCGTGGCTCAGCGTCGCACGACGGAAGGCGAGTTGCTCGCCCTTCAAGCCGCTGGACTTGTCGCCGAGGATCGCTTCGAGCGCGAAGAATTGGTAGAGCATCGCCACCAAGGGATCGTCCGCGAACATCGCACGTTCGATCCAGCTCAATGCGACATTGGCCTTCTCTTCGATATCGCTGGTCGGCTCTCTGGTCAGTCTGGCGGTGGGGCGATCGGCGAGGGCCTCGACCGTGGGTCGGTTGACGGCCAACTCGCTCGTACCGTCGGCCATGGCGCGCCACTCACCGGCGCCGTTATACAGCTCGGCGACCGCTCCGACCCGGAACCGCAGTTGCACCGCTCGGACGCTGTGGTAGTCGAGGAAGGCCACTCGCAGAACCCGTAGCGCGCGCTCGACATGGGAGCGCGCTCGTTCCCGCATCAGGTCCAGATTGGTGCCGGTGACCTCGACCTCGGCCATGCAGCCTGAATGAGTACCAAGACTCGGTGCCTGGCGTCGGATGAGTGGGACCATGTTCACGGGCGTGAGCCGGACGCCGAAAATGTCGACCGGCTGCTCAACTTTCAAGTAGTCGATCTCGACTCGGCACTTAGTGGTGAAGGGGGCGCGAGCGTGCGCCTCAACGAACCCCTGGACGCGGTCGGATTTGCGGTTGGCCTGACATTGATCAACAAACTTCCACAGCTCATCCCGGGACTGGTCAAGGTGCTCAAACCGCAGATCGGCAGCGAGCTGCCCAGCAGCAGCCTCGACAGCTTCCACCACGCTCTGCTCGTAGGCGACGTACTTCCCGCGTTTGCCAGGCACGGCCCGCGTCATGCCGTGCGGCTCTCCGGTCTGGCGTGTGCGGGCGACGTTCTGCACCCTCTTCAGGACTTTCACAATTATGCGGTCGGAGACTGTCACCCAGCCATTTTCGGTTGTGGCATTCGTTACGTCGACTGAATACCCAGCCGCGTCACCCGTTCCGGTGGCCGGACATGAGCCTAGGCCATCTGGCCGGGGCCGGCCCGCAGATTGCGGACCGGCCTTTCGTGACTATGCCGCCGAATCCGGGAAGATTGCGTCCATCGCTTTCGCTCCGTCTTGGATCACCGGTCGTAACTGGTGGCGGTACATCGCGTACACGCGCGATCCCTCAGGCCAGTCCGGTCAATCCAGGCCGGACCGGCCGTCGTCTGTCCGCTGTCGGAGAGCAGCAACGCCGTGAACGTGGCCGGGTACGGAGTGAACGCCATCAGCGTTGGCCACCCACGATGCCAACAGGGCCAGACCGTCCGCGGTCGCCGTGCCGGCGGGCGCGGTGTAGACCGTCAGGTTCAAGCCGGGTTCGGCAGGCAGCTCCATCGACTCGACGTCCAGGTCTAGCTGCCCCACTACCGGATGGTGCAGACGCTTGCGTCCGGATCGGTGGAGCCGAACGTCCTGAGATGCCCACCGCTGCCGAAACAGTTCACTGCGTGTCGACAACTCACCGACCAGGGCGATCAGCTCCTCGTCGTGCGGATTGCGGCCGGCTTCCATGCGTAGCTTCGCGGCCGTATCGCAGGCGATTTGGTCGTAGTCGACGAAGAACGCTTTTGCCGATTCCGGATCCAGATACACGAACCGCGCGGTGTTCGCCGGCCGTCGCGTGTCGGCCAGCACCGGTGAAAACAGCGCGCGGGCGAGGTGATTCATGGCCAGCACGTCATAACGGCCGTTGCAAATCCACGCCGGCGCATCGGTGATGGCGTCGAGCACCTGCTGAAGCGCCGGACGCACCGTCACGGCGCGTCGCCGGCGGCGTGGACCGCCGGGCACCCTGGACCGCCGCGCGAGGTGGAACAGGTGATCGCGCTCGGCCTCGTCGAGGTGCAAGGCAGAGGCCAACGCGTCGAGCACCCCGTCGGAGGTGCCGGCGAGGCTGCCGCGCTCCATCCGCACGTAGTAGTCGACCGATACCCCGGCCAGCAGAGCTACCTCTTCGCGACGCAGACCTTTGACCCGGCGGTTGTCGCCGTAGGCGGGCAGTCCGGCCCGCTCGGGCGTGATCCGCGCGCGACGTGAGCTCAGGAATTCCTTGATCTCGGTGCGCAGATCGATCGTGTCCACCTCGTCACCGTAGGCCATATCCGCAGGCGAAGGGAGGTTCTGCTGGTACCCCCGACGCCTAGGTACCTGTTGCGGTCGTGGCGATGCCGCCGTCGACCGGGATGATGGTGCCAGTGAGGTAGGCCCCGGCCTGGCTGGCGAGGAACACGGCGATACCTGCCATGTCGTCGTCGCGGCCGAGCCGGCGCAGAGGGGCCTTCGCCGCGATCGTGTCGCCGATGGCATCGAGCGTGGACGCCATCATCTGCGACGGGAACGGTCCTGGGGCCACCGCGTTCACCGTGACGTGCTGTGGGCCCAGTTCCCTGGCCAGCACCCTGGTGAGTTGATGGAGTCCCGCCTTGCTGCTGGCGTACGAGTAGTTGGGCGACGCGGCGACGTGGATGGCGGCGATACTGCCGATGTTGATGATCCGCGCGGGATCATCGGCGGTGCCCGCCCTGCGAAGTGCGGGGAGCAGCGCCTGCACCAGCCAGAACGGCGACTTGAGGTTGAGGTCGATCACTGTGTCCCAGGCCTCGGCCGGGAACGTCTCCAGCGGTTCGCGCCACATCGCTCCCGCGTTGTTGACGAGGATGTCCAGGCGTTCCGAGCCGACCTGGACAAGATCGGCGAGGCGCTGGCACTCGTCGTACCTGGACAGGTCGGCGGGGATTGCTTGAACGTCGCCGAATTCAGAGAGTAGACGCTGTGCCTCCGCGCACGTGTCTGCATTGCGCGAGCTGATGACGACGCGGGCGCCCGCCTGCAGCAGGCCGCGCGCGATCATCATCCCAATTCCCCTGGTGCCGCCAGTGACGAGTGCGTATTTCCCACTCAGATCGAAAAGGTCTGCGTGAGTGGTGAACTGGTTGTCCGCCATGGGTCTTCGTTCCTTCTGTCGTGGAAGCATGTAGCCGGGAGCCGGCTCAACCAGGCTGACAGGCGTCCTGGACGTCGGGGAGATCCTGGTGATACAGGTACTGCGAGAGCCACCCACGCAAGTCAAAGCCCGGTTCACCGTGTTGGTGAACCGGGCTTTTGCTGCCTGCCTGACTATGGGTTCGACTGGCCGCTCCACGCGGTGAGCTCTTTCTCCCACGATTTGTTGTCGGTGGTTTCCATGAACTCCTTGCGATCGATCAGCAGGTAGATCTCGCCCTCGGTCGCCGTCTCCAGGATCAGTGGCTTTCCCTTGTCCAGCAGGCCGCCGATGAACCGGCCGTACAGGTCGGTGAACTCGCGCCGGACCGCGGTGACGTCGCCGCTGCCCAGCTGCAGGTCCCGCCCGTCCGACCAGCCTCGCAAGGTGAGTGTGCGCCCGTCGAATTCGACCTCGCCGCGGCGCCGGAACAGGGCCTTCTGGCTGACCCCGCCGGCCACCTTGTCCGACGTGGTGTTGGCAGCGAGTTCGTCGGCGGTGGCAGCGATGTAGTCGCCTGACTTCATGGTCTCCCCTTGTTGTGTCCACTCCCGTTTCGCGCAGTGGAAACAACGTAGGGTCACCGCCTGTCCGCGCGCGTCGCTCCGAAGGGTGACCTCGGCATCCGACTCGAGGATGGTTGCCTTCCCCGAGGCAAGTGGGTCAGGCCTGTGGTGTCAGCAGGACAATGGGGATTTCTCGGTCCGTCTTCTCCGCGTATTCGTCGTACAGCGGGAAGATCTCGGCCATCTGGGTCCACAGCGGACCTCGCTCGGCTGGGGTTGCCACCCGGGCTCGGGCTGTCAGGCGGCGGGTTCCCACCTGGACACCCACGCTCGGGTTTGCCTGGAGGTTCTTGAACCACGCCGGATCCTCGTCCTCGCCGGCCTTGGATGCGACTACCACCAAGTCGTCTCCGGACGTGCCGTAGATCAGGCAGGTGCGGCGGGGTGTGCCTGTCTTGCGGCCTGTCGTCGCGAGGATCAGCGTGTACACGCCGTTCGACTCGTGGCCCTTGGTGCCGCCCGAGTCCAGGTACGTGCGGGTTTGCTCGGCTACCCAGTCCCACTGGGAATCCGTGGCGCGGTCGAGGTCGTCGGCAGTGGCCATCGTGGCGGTCCTTTCCAGCGGTTCAGGCGAGTTCTTCGGCCAGCGCGATGATGATGCCTTCGGGCCCGCGGACGTAGGCGAGCCGATAGCCGTTTTCGTACTTGACCAGGTCGCCCATCAGCTCGGCGCCGTAGGGGCGCAGCCGAGGCAGGACCTCGTCGAGGTTGTCGACCGCGAACATGATGCGACGGAAGCCGGGCGTGTTGACCGGTGCGTTCGGCTCGGCGGTCGCGGGTGACGCCGGCGTGTGGAACTTCATCAGCTCGAGCCGGCCGTGGCCGTCCGGGGTCCGCACCACCGCCAGGTCGCAGCGGACGTCGTCGAGTGCGACGAGGCGATTCACGTCCGGGCCCTCGACCGTTGCCTTGCCCTCGAGCTCCAGACCGAGCTCGAGGAAGAACGCGATGACCGCCTCCATGTCGTGGACGACGAGGCCGATGTTGTCCAGCCGCTGGATCGTCATGGTTTCTCCCCTGGTCACGCGGCCCTCGTGGCCGCTCGTGCCCCTGGGACGGAGCCGGCACCACGTTCTCGACACGTAACCACAGATCGGATCAGTCGCGTTCGATGGTGAGGATCGCGCCCGTGGCCTGGGCGACGTCGACCTCGATGCGGCCCTGGTCACTGCCGTCGATCTCGACCTCCCAGCTCGGCCGGCCCTGCGCCGTGTCCTGCTCCACGCCCAGCGAGTGACCGCCGTACTTCTGGGTGGCGACTCGGGCGGCTTCCGCCTGGTCGACCGCGTGCGACGCGGCCGGTGGCGTCGGCGAACTGCAGGCGGTAGTGGCCAGCAGTGACGACATCGGGGACCGACCCTGAGATGTCCCGGATACAGGTCAGCCCTGCCGGGAAGAGAATGTACCGGCAGGGCTGAGCGGTCACGGTCGATGCGCGCCACGGTCGCCTCTCGGCGATGAGGCGCTTCGCGGCTCCAGCCGGACGGAACTCCGCGAAGGCAGTGGTTGCGGCCCGGGGGACACGGTGGGCACATCGACCAGTGGGTACAACGGAACACGCCGTCTCGGTATTTCCCGTGGCATGTGACGTGCGTTACCTGCGCAATCATGGTTCCACGTGGAACCACCGCCCCGACGGCGCCCGGCGCCGGTGCAGTAACATCGCGGAGTAAGGGAAGCAAGCTGAGAAGGGGGCTTCGGTGAAGAAGCTGCTGGCACTCGCGGTCATCGCGGGCGGCGTCCTGTTCGTCGTGAAGCGCAACAAGGCGGCCAAGGCCGAGGCCGACCTGTGGCGTGAGGCGACCGCGCCGGTCCCCTCGAACAACGGCACCACCCCGGCCAAGCCGGCGGGTGCGTCCCACAACTGAGTTTTCCGCGGGCGTCAGCCCGCACCGGGGCTGTAGCTCAATTGGTAGAGCACCGCCTTTGCAAGGCGGGGGTCAGGGGTTCGATTCCCCTCAGCTCCACCCCGAAATCCCGGCGTAGCCTGGCTGCGTGGGATGGCCGATCAAGCGCGTCGACCTCGGTGAGGTCGACTATCACCAAGCCCTCGCCGACATGCGGACTTGGGTCGAGGAACGGCAGCAGAACCTCGCCGAGGATCGACTGTTTCTCCTCAGCCATCCGCCGATCGTCACCTACGGGGCGCGCACCAAGCCTGAAGACCTGCCCGTCGACCTTCCCGCCGTCCAGGTCGATCGCGGTGGGTTCGCCACGTACCACGGGCCCGGGCAGCTCGTCGGCTATCTCGTCGTCGACGTCAAGGCGCGCGGGCCCGTGGACATCGTGCGGTGGCTCGAAACCGGGCTCGTCGAAGCACTCGAGCGACTCGGCTTTCCCGCCGTCAGAAGGGAAACGCCGAAGGGGCACTCCAGCCTCGCCGGTGTGTGGACGCCCGACCACCGCAAGGTCGGCTCCATCGGCATGCGGATCCGGGGCGGCGTCACGAGTCACGGCTTCGCGCTGAACGTCGACCCGGACATGGCGGCCTTCCACCACTTCACCGTCTGCGGCCTCGCCGACGTCACCATGGTGTCCCTCGCCGAGCTCGCCGCCGAGCAAGGACGAGGGACACCGACCGACGCCGAGGTGCGGGACGCCGTCTTCGAGAGCCTTACTTCAGGAAGCTGATCACCGCGTCCCGGCCCGCGTGGCCGCGCTCGCGGTTCTGGATCGAGTGCGACTCGCCCGGCACGATCACCAGCTTTCCTTGTGGCGCAACGCCGGCCTCCTCCCGCGCCCACTCCAGCGGCGTCGACAGGTCGCGGTCGCCGTTCAACAGCAGCACCGGGACGTTCGGCAGCTTCGACGCCGGGTTCGAGCCGACGCGCTCGACCGGCCACGGCAAGCAGCCCTGGATGAAGCCCTGCTGCGTCGCCACTTCCGTTGTGTACGGCCACGTCGCCGACGCCGGCAGTGCGCGCGCGGTCAACGACAACAGTGGCTGCCGCAAGCCGATCGGCGTCGACGACGTGCCCCACGGGAAACGCTGGTCCGCGCACAGCGTCGCCGCGTGCAAGCCCGAGCTGAAGGACGCCGGGGGCACGTCCTCAGTGGTGTAACCGGTAACCAGCTGGTCCAGCCAGTCGGGCGAACCGGTGCGCGCCGCGTGCAGGGCGCCGATGACGTCGCCCGCGTCGGGGGAGCGGTACGTCGGGTCCGAGAACTCGTACGCCACGATCGCGTCGAAGATCTTCACGCCGTCGGCCACGCTGCGGTGGCGCACCACCCACGCCAGATCCTCGGCCGGGTCGAAACCGCAGGCCGGGGCCACCGCACACGCCGCGCGCAGCACGCGGGCCTCGGCCGTCAGTCCGGTCAGGTAGAGGGAGTCCGACGCGGAAGCGTGGTGCGGCAGCACGGAGTCGAGGACGACCTTGCTGACGTTGCCCGGGTGCGCGACCGCGTACCGCGCCGCCGTGAACGAGCCGTACGAGACGCCGTCGACCACCATCTTCGGCACGCCCAGCGCCTGCCGGAGCCGGTCGAAGTCCGCGACGGTCTGGTCGGTCGAGTACAGCGGGGCCGTGTCGCCGAGGATGCGCGCGCACTCGGTGACCGCGGCGCGCGTCGGCGTCGCGATGTCCGAGCTGCCGATCTGCGCCTGCAGCCCCGGGCAGTTCAGCGCGCCGGCGCCGGTCCCGCGCTGGTCGAGCATGACGATCCGGTAGTCCTTGGCCACCTCCGGCAGCCGTTGTGTCGCGATCCGCGTGATCGTGCCGACGCCACCCTGCCCGGGCCCGCCGGTGAGGAACAGCAGCACGCCCTTCGGCGCGGTCACGTTGTCGGACGTCGCGACCGGCAGGTCGAGCGTGCCCGGCCGGCGGCCGGTGTGGTCGAACGGCACGGTCAGCGTCGAGCAGGTGAAGCCCGGCTGTCCCGGGCACGGATGCGGGTCCGTCAGCTTCGGTCGTCCCCCAGGACGCGCGTCGGCCGCGGCCACACCCCCGAGTGCGGCAGTCAACGCCAGGACCAGCCCGGCGGTCAGCAGTTTCGAACGCATGATCCATCATCGCCACAAGAACCCGGGAGCCGCATACCCCCGAACGGCCATATTTGCCCGCATGGCGACCGCGGCTGGCCGCGCTCAAGGCTTGACGCAGGAGATCTTCCCTCGCACAGGACCCGCGGGGTTCGCTTCGCCGGCCGTGTTCGGGGCGTTGTCGCGGCGGTTGCCGTCGGAGTTCGTGACGCACAAGCGGCCGTCCGGGAGCAGTACCGGGCTGGTCGGGAACTCCAGCGGCCCGGCGTTGCGCAGCTTCGACGTCGCGTCGGCCGGGTTGCGGAAGTACTCGACGACGTGGCCGTCGCGGCGGGCCAGCACGATCGCGTTGCGCTCGTTCGCCGCCGTCCAGACGTTGCCCGCGCGGTCGAGGACGATCCCGTCGGCGCCTTCGAGGTACGGGTGCTGCACCTCGAGGTCGTCCAGGCACAGCGTGTTCGCCGGGAACGCGGCGTCGCAGCCGGTCGCCGCGCGGGGGCGGCCGGTGCGGTCCATCGGCACGCGCCAGAGCGCGCCGCGGGCCGTGTCCGCCACCAGCAGCGTGCCGTCCGCGGTGAACGCCAGGCCGTTGGCGACGATGTGCTGCGAACCCGCGGTGTCCGCGGCGGTCCGGCCGTTCGGGGTGATCGTGACCGTGCCGGGCGGCAGGCCACGCACATCGCGGCCGATCCCGCCGGGGATCACGTCGCTGACCATCGGCTGCACCCGGAACATCTCCGCCGGGACGCCGTCCGCACCTGCCCGCCAGACCCGGCCCTGGCCGGTGCCGCCGTCGGAGATCCAGAGCGCGCCCGACCGGTCGAACGCCAGGCCGTTCGCGCCCGGGACCCCGCTCGTGAACACCGTCGCCGCCGGTGGGTTCGCCGCGTCCGGCACGAACGACACCACGGTTTCGCCGTTCGCGACGTACAGCCGGCCGCGGCGGTCGAACGCCAGCCCGGCGGGGTTGCACGGCGCCGGGATCGTGCCGACGACGGCGGCCGGCCCGCCGGTGGCCGCGACGCGGTAGACCGGGCACGGGTCGGCGCCGCGGGCCGGGGCGTAGAGGTTGCCGCGGCCGTCGGTGGTCAGGCCTTCGATCCCGAGCGGCGACGCGAACACCGTCTCGAACACGGCGGGGTGCTGCGCCGAGGAGACTTCACCGGCGGAAGCACCGGACAACAGCCCGGCGGTGAGCGCGGCGGTGGCGGCGAGGACGACGGTTCGGCGCATGCGGGGCCTCCGTTTTGTCGGATTTCCTGCCTACGCCGCCGCGCCCGGACCGTCAAGGCCAGAGGCGCTCGAGGACCCAGCCGCCGTCGGTCTTGCGGTACCGCAGCCGCACGTGCCGGCGGTCGTGGCTCGCTTGCCAGAACTCGACCTCGTCCGGGTCGACAAGGTACCGCGTCCACGTTTCCGGGGCGGTGTCCGGGTTTTCCGAGACCCAGCGCTGAGCTTCCGCGGCCGCCGCGTCGAGGTCCGCCGGATCGTGCAGTACCTGCGACTGGTGCCCGATGAACGCCTCGACGCGCGACGCCGGCGGCCGCGCCAGGAAGTCCGCCGCGGACACCTCGGGCGCCGCGGGGGTGACCGGGCCGCGCAGCCGGACCTGACGGCCCCGCCCGGGCCAGAAGAACGTCAGCGCGGCGCGCGGATCCTTCCGCAGCTGCAGCCCCTTCGGACTTTCCGAGCTGGTGGCGACCGCCCAGCCGGCCGGGCCGACGTCCTTGAGGATCACCACGCGCGCGTCCGGCGCGCCATCGGCGTCCACTGTGGACAGTGTGACGGCGTGCGGGGCCAGCACGTGCTCGCCGGCTTCGGTCAGCCACTCGACGAAGAGCGCCTGCGGGTCCGCGGCCGCCGTTTCCGGTGTGAACACGGGAAGTTCTTCGGGGAACGACCGCCAGCCACGCAACTCCACCATGTCAGTAACCGTACGGCGGCTGTCCCGGCGGCGGGTAGACGGGCGGCTGCGGCCCGGCCTGCCCGGCGTACGGCGGGGGCGGCACCGGCGGCGCGGCCATCGGTGGCTGCTGCTGCCAGCCGGGCGGCGCCTGCTGGACCTGAGGCGGCGGCTGTTGCGCCTGCTGCCACTGCACCTGCTGGTAGGCCTCGGCGGGCGGCGGGAAGCAGAACGTCAGCTTGGCCCGGATCGCGCCGTGCATCGCGGCGCCCCACATCTTCCCGCCGGTGAACGCGTACGTCTGCCCGGCCGTGACGTCCACGGCGACCATCCGCGTCTCGCCGCCGAACTGGTTGCTCGTCTTCGCCGACGCGGCCTGCGCGGCGTCCGGGTGCACGTGCTGCCCGACGAGCCCGGCGATGACGACCGAAGCCGCGGTCCAGCCCATGGTGCCGACCAGGTTCGCGCGGGCGTGTTGCGTGGCGCGGCCGGTGAAGTCGTACAGCGCCGCCGCGCTGACCTCGGGGACGGCCGCGGCGATGACGCAGTAGTTCATCGTCGACAGCATCACCGACTCGGCGAACAACCCGACGGGGCAGACCGCGGGCCCGATCTGCACGGTGCTCAACTGGCCGCCGGAACGCTGGATGCGCTCGGCCACCACGCCGAGGTACTGCTCGGGGGTGAGCACGCCGGGACCTCCCTGGGTCAGATGACAGTCATCGTCGCACGCCCGGTCGTGACGGCGAGTTCAGCCAGCGGGTTTCACACATGCTTCATGGTTGACTGTGCGCGCTATGCGACGACTCGTACTTCTCGCGCCCGCCGTGCTGCTGCTGGCCGGCTGCGGGCCCTCCATCGTGTCCGGTACCGCGACCCCCCGCCCGCCGTCGGCGTCCGCCGGGACGGCCGCGGGTTCGGAGCTGCCGCCGGATCCCCAGCCGGCCGCGACCGAGGACTGCCCGTACCTCGACAGCGAGTTCGTGGCCGACTCGAACGGCCAGCACGTTTCGAAGGTGCGCGTGTCGGCGGACAAGCCGCACCCGGCGTGCTTCTTCTACCGCCCGGACGGGAAGATCCAGCTCACCGTCCAGGTCTACGTCGGGGACGCGAAGACGGCGACGGCGCTGGTCAACAAGGCGGCGCCGGTGGATTCGTCCAACCCGGCGAGCGACCCGACGGGCTGGAAGGGCGGCTACGAGTCGACCGATGACGGTGCCGTCTACGCGGTCGCGAAGGGGACCGCGGCGGTCATCGCGACCACTAACCAAAAGCAGAGCGTGAAGGCACGCACAGTGGTCAAGAAGGCTATCGCTGCCCTTAAGCTCTAGGTAGCGGGCTCCACACGGGTGAGTGATGTTGATCTTGTATTACCCTGTGCGTCACGCGCAGGCTTCGTGGACTCGCGCACCGCAGCCATCGGGGGATCCCCACCCCCGGGGGCCGGGCACAAAATCTGCAACGACAAAGGACTAGATCGTGGCTGACACCCTCAAGGAAATCCTGCTCGACTCCAGCCGTCGCCCGGCTGTCGTGACCGACTTCGAGACCCTCGTCGACGCCGAGGTCTCGGACAAGGGCGGCGTCTCGGGTGCCGTCGTCAAGACCGGCTTCGCGGCGGTCAAGAAGATCAAGCCGGGCATCATCCCCTCGGCTGTCGAAACGCTGCTGCCGGACTTCGTCGGCGCGCTCGAGCCGTTCTACGGCGACTTCCGCGCCCAGGGCGGCAGCGACTTCGGCGCCTACCTGACCAGCCGCTCGGACGAGGCTTCCGACGCGCTGCTGAGCGTCACCGACTCGCGCGCCGAGCGCAGCAGCCGCGACAGCATCAAGAAGGTCTACGGCAAGCTGCGCCCGAACGGCAAGAAGAACGTCGAGGAGGCGCTGCCGCGTCTCGGCCAGCTGGTCGACAAGCACGCCGCCGCGGTCTGAGCGGACTCCAGGCACCACTGAAGAGGCCCCCGGGTGCACGCCCGGGGGCCTCTTCGTGTGCCGCTCAGTTCTTCTTCTCGGCGGGTGCCGGGGACGGCGCCTTGCCGTTCGCCTGCGGGCTCGGCTTCGCCGCTTCGGCGGGCTTCGGCGCGGGCGGGGTGGCCTTCGGCGGCGCGGGCGCGACCGGCGGCTCCTGCTTCGAGCGGAGGACGTAGGCGGCACCGGCACCGACCACGACCAGGCCGAGCAGCCACGGCCAGCGGCGACGGCTGCGCGTCCCCTTGGCGGCGGCCTTCGCCTCGACGACAGCGGCCGCGAAGTCCTTCCTCGCGGCCTTGAAGTCCTTCTTGCCGCGGCGCTTCGACTCGCCGGCCGCCTTCGCGGCCTTGATGGCGGCCTTCTTCGCCTTGCGACCCGGCTTGCGCAGCTCGGACAGGCGGGCGAGCGCCTCCTGGCGAGCGGCCTTCGAGCTCTTCTTGAGCTCCTTGCGGGTGAGCTCGGTCTTCTTCGCGAGCTGCTTCTGCGCGCGCCGGCCGTGCTTGACGCCCTCGGAGACGAGTTTGTCGGCGGTCTCGGCGGCCTGGGCTGTCGCCCGGGACATGGACTTCACCTCATCATTCGTTTTGACACTGCTCTGTTACCCGTAACCTATCGTGCCCCTTTTCGCCGCCGTCCGCTGCTGATGGCACGATGAGACGCGTGAAAGCTACGCTGCACACCAACCAGGGTGACATCAACCTGAACCTGCTCCCCGACCACGCGCCGAAGACGGTCGCGAACTTCGTCGGGCTGGCGGAGGGCACCAAGGAGTACACCCAGCCGAACGCGGCGGGCACGAACTCCGGCCCCTTCTACGACGGTTCGATCTTCCACCGGGTCATCGACGGCTTCATGCTTCAGGGCGGCGACCCGACCGGCACCGGCCGCGGCGGCCCCGGCTACAAGTTCGGCGACGAGTTCCACCCGGAACTGCAGTTCAGCAAGCCGTACCTGCTGGCCATGGCCAACGCCGGGCCCGGCACGAACGGCTCGCAGTTCTTCATCACCGTCGCGCCGACCACCCACCTGAACTTCCGGCACACGATCTTCGGTGAGGTGGCCGACCAGGAGTCGCGCAACGTCGTCGACGCGATCGGCCGTATCTCGACGGGGCCGGCGGACCGTCCGCTGACCGACGTCGTCATCGAGAAGGTCACGATCGACCACGAGGGCTGAGCCGGTCAGGTTTCGGTAGGTTGGTGTCATCGTGAGCCAACCGCCGAACCCCGCCGCGCAACCCCAGGCCGCACTCCCGGGGTGCTGGTGGCACCCCAACCGCCCGACCGGGCTGAGCTGTTCCCGGTGCGGGCGTCCGGCGTGCCCGGACTGCCTCCGCGAGGCCCCCGTGGGCTTCCAGTGCACCGACTGCGTGCACAGCGGCACCCAGCAGCAACGCCGGCAGCACCGCGACTACCAGGAAGCCGGGTTCGGCCAGCGCACCGTCTTCGGCGCGCGGCTGTCCCAGTCGGTGCTCGTCACCCAGGTCATCCTCGCGGTGAACGTCCTGGTCTTCCTGATCACGGTCGTCCAGTCGGGCAGCCTGAACGACAACGAGCTGTCGTCGCTCTTCCAGCACGCCAGCCTCTACGGCGACGCGACCCTCGGCCACAGCGAGTGGTGGCGCGTCCTGACCAACGGGTTCCTGCACTACGGACCCATCCACATCGCGGTGAACATGTTCTCGCTGTGGATGATGGGCCGGTCGCTGGAGCAGGTCACCGGCCGTAGCCGGTACCTCGCGCTCTACTTCGTCTCCATGCTCGGCGCCTCGGCGGCCGTGCTGCTGTTCGGCAACCCCGGCGAGTTCCCCGGGACGGCCGGCGCGTCCGGCGCGCTGTTCGGCCTGATGGGCGCGTACGCGGTCACCGTGGTGAAGCTGCGCCTGAACCCCACGAGCCTGATCATCACGCTCGCGCTGAACGCCTTCATCACCTTCGGCATCCCGGGCATCTCGATCTACGGGCACCTCGGCGGGCTGGTGACCGGGGCGCTGCTCACGGTCGCGCTGCTCTACGCCCCGCAGGCCGACCAGGCGCGCTGGCAGGCGATCGGCATCACGATCATCGCCGTCGCGCTCATCGGCCTGATGGTCTACAAGGGCTCGCAGTTCCCGGCGGAGACCTGCGAGTTCGTCCAGTACCGCCAGGGCCTGTACTACACCTGCGGCTAGCCGCGCGCCCGGAGCGTGCTGAGCACGTCCAGGACGTCGCGGGGGTCTTCGCCGAGTTCGAGCCACCCGAAGACGTAGAGCTGGTCGTCGTGCTCGATCTCGAGCGTGACGCCGTCGCGGCCCAGCCGGCGGGTGGTGCGCAGCCGCGTGCGGGTCTGCGCCCAGGGCAGCCGCTGCGTGCCGCCCAGCGTCCGGGCCACCAGACCCTCGGCGTCGGCGGCCAGCCGGGGCCGCACGAGCGTCGAATGGGTCGCGAACGCGCCGACGGCCAGCGTGGCCAGTGCGAAGAGCACCAGGCCGCCGCGGTCGCCGGTCAGCACGTCGGCCACCACGCCGACCAGCAGCAGCGCGGTGACCGCCCACGCCGATACCACAAGGGCTCGACGCGGTGCCCACGAGGTGGGGTAGTTATCCACAGGGGTTATCCACACTGGGGATGAGTCACACCGGTGTAATTCGGCGTCAAGCCGCCATTCGGAGTAATAATCAGCGCCAGCGCATGGTCATGAGGAGACCCGCGATCATCAGCGCGAACCCGCCGGCGAAGTTCCAGTTCCCCAGGTCGGCCATCCATGAGATCTTGTCCCCGGCGATGTAGTTCACCAGCAGCCAGATCAGGCCCAGGAGCATCATCCCGAACATCGGGATCTTCCAGGCGAGACCGGTGGGACCGGCCGCCCGCACCTTCACCGGCGTGCGCCGGTCGGCAGGCGGGGTGTAAGCCGTCTTCTTGCGGACCTTGGACTTGGGCATCGTGTTCCTCGCGGTGCTGTTCGGGCTGGTCGGTGGCGATGACCCGCTCGGGGTGCGCAACCAGCGCCACGTGCACACGTTAACGTAAACGACCGCAGGAAAGCAGCGGCCGGGAGTGGTCGGATTTCCCGTACCGTGACGTCGGGGTCACCAAGGGTCGGACGCGGCTTGAGAGGAGCTTGCGTGACTACGCGCGAAGGACCGGATGACGACCGGCGCAGAACCCCCGGGCAACGGCCCGTTCCCCAGCGCCGTCCGGCCACGCCCCCGCGCGGGCAGCTGCCGCCCCGCCAAGCCCCGGGACAGCCTCCCCGGCGGCCGCAGGGCCCGCCGCCGCGCCGCTACACCAGCCCCGCCCCGCCGCCGGGCTCGGCCGAGGAGACGGTCGTGTTCGCCCCGGTCGGCAAGGGCGGCACCGCGACCAAGGAAAAGCCGCCGCCGGCGCCCCTCGGCAAGGGTGGCGTGGCGATCCGGACCGCCGGCGAAATCCTCATCACGCTGGGCCTGGTCGTGCTGCTGTTCATGGTCTACGAGCTGTACGTGACCGACCTGTTCTCGGCGGGCAAGCAGTCCGAGGCGAGCGACCAGCTCGACGGCGACTGGGCGCACGACCGCTCGCTGCACCCCGAGCTGATCGACGGCAAGGCGTTCGCCCGCATCCACATCCCGACGTTCGGCGTCGACTACAACTTCACGATCCAGGAGGGCACCGACGACGCCTCCCTGGAGGTCGGGCCCGGCCACTACAAGGGCACGTCGCTGCCCGGCGAGCCCGGCAACTTCGCCGTCGCCGGCCACCGCGTCGGCAAGGGCGCCCCGTTCAACGACCTGGACAACCTCTCCTCCTGTGACCAGATCGTGATCGAGACCTCGACCGACTTCTACATCTACAAGGTCCTGCCCTACGACGACGAGATGGAGAACTGGGCCGGCGGCAAGGGCGCCGACCCGAAGTGCAAGGGCGTCTCGACCCTGCGCGACCCGAACGCCGAGGACGGCGGCGCGTACGACGAGACGTTCGGCCGCAAGGTCGTGCTGCCCAGCCAGGGCACCGCGGTGAACCCGGTCCCGTACAAGGGCGCCGACACGCTGCCGAAGGCCCAGCAGGCCGCGCTGCTCACGCTCACGACGTGCCACCCGCAGTTCTCCGCCCAGCAGCGGCTCATCATCACGTCGGTGCTGACCCAGCAGGTGCCGAAGAACCAGGTCAAGGACTACGGCGACCTGCTCTCGAAGATCGGGGAGGCCTGATGTACGGGTGGCTCTGGCGGAAGTTCCCGGGTCCGTTCGCGGTGAAGCTGACGATCGCCGTGGTGCTCGCTCTGGGCGTGGTCGCGCTGCTGATGTTCGTGGTGTTCCCGTGGCTGGAGCCGCGGCTGTGGTTCAACGAGGTCGCGGTCAACTGAGCTGGTACACGGACGACCCGGCGTGGAACGAGGTCCGGCCGGGGCTCTGGATCGGCGGGCACACCCGGTTCGACGCGACGGGTGAGGTGCCGGTGGTCGTCGCGCGCGAGTTCGACGTCGTGATCAGCCTCTACCGCCGCGAAGGGCACGGTCCGCCGGACGACGTCGAGCACCACTGCGTCCCGATCCCGGACGGACCGCTGTCCCCGGAGCAGCTCGAGCAGGTCACGCGGCTGTCCGTGCTCGCCGCCGAGGCCGTGCGAGCGGGCCGCAAGACGCTCGTGCGCTGCCACGCCGGGTACAACCGGTCCGGCCTCGTCGTCGCGCGGACGCTCGTCGAGCTGGGCCTCGGGGTGACGGAAGCGATCGCGCTCGTCCGGGCGCGCCGTTCGCCGCGGGTGCTGCACAACGAGCTGTTCGTGCGGTACCTGGGGAACGAGCTCGCCCCGTGAGGTTCGGGGTCTTCCTGGTCAGCGGCCGTTTCCTGGGCCAATGCGACGGCGATGTCCTCCGCCGGTCCGTCCGCGCCGCCGAGCTGGCCGAAGAAGCCGGCTTCGACGATGTCTGGTTCGCCGAACACCACTTCCTGCCCTACGGCGTCTGCCCGTCCGCCATCACGCTCGCCGGGTACGTGCTCGGGCGGACGTCGCGGATCGGGGTCGGGACCGCCGTCAGCGTCCTGTCGACCACGCACCCCGTGGCCCTGGCCGAGCAGTGGGCGATGCTCGACGCCGTCTCCGGTGGCCGGCTGCGGCTCGGCGTGGGGCGGGGTGGGCCGTGGCAGGACCTCGAGGTCTTCGGCACCGGCCTGGACCGCTACGAGACCGGCTTCGAGGAGACGCTCGACGTCTTCTTGCGGGCCACCACCGGCCGGGCGCACGCCAGGGGAAGGCACTTCGCGTTCCGGGAGGTGCCGCTGGTGCCGGCTCCGGAACGGCGGGCGGACGTCGTCGTGGCCTGTGGTGGGCCGGGGTCGGATGCCGTGCGGCTGGCCGCCGAGCGGGACCTGCCCATGCTGCTCGGCCTGCACGCGGACGACGAAGAGAAAGCAGCCACCGTCGCGGCTTACGGGAAGCCCGCGGACCACGTCTCGACCGTGCTCTGCCAAGTGGGCGACGCCGACGTCGTCCGCGACGCGCTCCGGGCGTGGCTGAAGGACGGGCTCGGCGCGCACGTCACCGTGGACGGTCGACCTGGGCCCAGCAGGGATCCAGGGGAGTACACCGAACGGCTCTGCCGGATCCACCCCGTCGGCGACGCGGCCCGCTGCGTCCGGACCCTGGAAACGAGCCTCCGGCGCACCGGCGTCTCCCACGTGCTGATGCTCGTGGAGGCGTCGGGTACGCCGGAGGGGACTTACGCGAACATCGCGCGGATCGGCACGGAGGTGCTGCCCGCGCTGCGGGCTAGCAGTCCCGCAGCTCCGGGCTCTGGTTGAGCAGCTGGCCGCGCGGCGAGACGAACGCGCGGTAGCGGTCGCCGTCGAGCTCGGAGTTCTTGAACACGGCGACCCGGTGGCAGTTCTGGAAGGCCAGCTTGACGCCGAAGTGGCGCTCGAGGCCGCCGCGGATCGCGTCCGAGGCCAGGGCCCGCAGCAGCTGCCCGCGGGCGGCTTCGCTCGGCGGCGGCGTCTCGTTGTCGGCGAAGCCGTCCGCCGCTCCCTCGGCGTCGGCGATGACGCCGGTGATGACCTCCCAGGCGTACGGCAGGGATTCCTTGACGCAGGTGACGAACTCGGCGTCGGTGACCTCCCCGCGCTCGGCCTTCTCCAGCAGCGCGGGTGACACGTCCAGGGACATCGAACCTCCAGTTTGAGCAGGGCCACTCTCCTGGCTACCGGCCGGGCGACCCCGCCACAAGAGAAAACGATGATCATCACCAATATGGCGGAAAGGGCGGTCACTCCCAGCGGAAGAGCTTCGCCGCCAGCGCTGTTCCGATCGCCGCGAAACCGGCGAGCACGACCAGCTGCAGTGGCTGCACGCCGGCGCCGACCCAGGCGTCCTGCAGGGGCTGCGTGCCCGGCGGGATGTAGTCGCCGATCCGCTGGAGGACCTCCGGCAGCAACGCCCGCGGCAGGTACACGCCGCCGAAGAACATGGTCGGCAGGAACGCGATCATCGCGAAGCCGCCGGCGGCCTTGGCCGTGCGGGCGAAAGCCGCCGCCAGCAGGCCGAGCGAGAACATCGAGACCGTGCCGAGCAGCAGCGTCAGCAGGAACAGCAGCGGGTGCTTCGGCATCGGGACGTCGTAGGCCGCGTGGGCCACGCCCAGCGTCAAGCCGATGCCGGCCAGCGCGACCACGACGTGGATCAGCAGCTGCGCGCCCAGCAGGTTCGCCGGGTGCACCGGCGTCGTGGCCAGCCGGCGCAGCACGCCCTGCTCGCGGTAGGTCGCGACGGCGCCCGGGATCGACTGCAGCGCCAGCATCGCGAGGCTGATGACGATCACCGACGGCACCCACGCGTCGATGAACCGGTACCCGCCGGCGGCCGGGCTGGGCTCCGTCATGCCCGGGATGGCGCCGACCGCCAGCAGCACCGCGGCCGGCAGCAGGATGCCCGCGATGGCCATGAACGGCGTGCGCAGGAAGAGCTTCGTTTCGGTGGCGGTGATCTTGGCGAAGGTGTTCACAGGGTGCTCCTCGTGAGCGAGACGAACGCGTCGTCCAAAGTGGAGGCTCCGGCCGCGGCGCGGAGCTCGGTCGGGGTGCCGGTCGCGACCACGCGCCCGGCGTCGAAGATGGCGACGCGGTCGCAGAGCCGCTCGGCCTCGTCCATGAAGTGGGTGACCAGCAGGACGGTGACGCCCGTGGCGCGAACGCCTTCGACCAGCCGCCACGTCTCGCGGCGGGCGTGCGGGTCGAGCCCGGTGGTCAGCTCGTCGAGGATGGCCAGTTCGGGGTTGCCCACCAGCGCCAGCGCGATCGACACGCGCTGCTTCTGGCCGCCGGAGAGCTTCCCGAAGTAGGCGCGCTGGTGGTCGCGCAGGTCGAGCTGGTCCAGCAGGACGTCGACGTCGGCGGGGTCCGGGTAGAAGGACGCGAACAGCTCCAGCGCCTCCCGCACCCGCAGCTTCGCGGGCAGCCGGCTCTCCTGGAGCTGGACGCCGACGCGGCGGGTCAGCGCGGCGCGGTCGGTCGCGGGGTCGAGGCCGAGCACGGAGATCTCGCCGCTGTCGGCCTTCCGGAGGCCCTGCAGGCATTCGACCGTGGTGGTCTTCCCGGCGCCGTTCGTGCCGAGGATGCCGAAGATTTCGCCGCGCTCGACGGTGAAGGAAACGCCGTCGACCGCGGCCCGGGAGCCGTAGCTCTTGCGGAGGTCGGTGACTTCGATGAGTGGCATGGCGACAAAGCTACGAAGGTTCGGCGCCGCGCAGAATGACGCTGAATCCCCAGCTCAAGTAGGGTTTTGCTGACGCGGGGGTGGGGCTGGGCCCACCCCGGTCGTGGGGCTTCGGGCAATGCGCGGGCGGCGGTGGTCCGGCGAAGATCGGCGGGGAAGGAGGTGCCGGATGACGTACCTGCGTGCCCTCGGGCGGGCCTGCGCGCTGGCCGCGCTCGCGGTGGTCAGCTGGTTCGACGTGCTGGTCGAGCTGGTCGCCTTCGCGCTGCTGTGCGTCGGGCTGGTCTTCTTCCTCGGTCCCGCCATCGAGTGGGCCCGGCACCGCTCGGCGACGGCCCGGACGCTGGCCGCGCGCTGGTGCGGCGTCGAGATCGCGCCGCCGTACCGGCCCGAGCCGCCGGAGCCGGTGCGGGAGCGCGACGGCTGGTACCGCGACGGCAACACGCTCTACAAGCGGGCGTTCTGGATCCGCTGGAACCGCCGCTTCACGTGGGCCATGGAGGACCCGGCCGCCGGCCGCGAGTTCGTCTGGCAGGTGCTGAACCCGCTGGTCACGCTCCTGCTGCCGGTCGTGGTGCTGCTCGGCGGGCCGGTGGTGCTGCGCGGCTACGGCCGGTGGACGCGCTGGTGGCTCGGCCCGCGATCGGCCCCGGTCCGCTGCGAGGGGCGCTGGCTGAACCGCCGGCTCGAGTCGCTGGGACACCAGATGGGCATTCTCGCGCTGGGCGCGGTGATGTTCGTGTTCTCGCTGTGGCAGCTGGTCGTCGTCGCCGTCGCGATGCCGGTGGCGGCACCGGTGATCCTGTGGAGCCGCCGTTCGATCACCGACACGCTGCGCCGCGAAGCCGGCAACTGGACCGGCGTGCGGATCGCGCGGCCGTACCTGCCGCCGCCCAGCCTGCCGATACCCCGCCCGGACGGGCTCTACCAGGTCGGCAAGCAGCTGTACGACGAGCCGTTCTGGCCGGTCCAGCACGCGCGCACGCGGTGGGTCCTGCGCGACCGGGCCACCTGGCGGGACATGGCAGGCGGCATGCTGATCCCGCTCGTGTCGCTCCTCCTCGTGCTGCCCTCGGTCGCGCTGGTCGGGCGCGGCGCCGTCGGCCTCTTCACGCTGTGGGTGTGGCGGCCGTTCGTCTCCTCCCCGGTGAGGTGGTGGCCGTTCCCCGAGGTCTCGACGCACTTCGGCGCCGCCGTGCAGACGCCGGTGGCGCTCGCGATGATCGTCGCCGGGGTGGCGCCGGCGACGTGGCTGGTCCGGCAGCAGGCCCGCTTCGCGCGGGTTTGGCTGGGCCCGACGGACGCGACCCGGCTCGCCCAGCGCGTCGAACGGCTGAAGCAGACCCGCACGGACGTCACGGTCACGCAGGCGGCGGAGCTGCGGCGGATCGAACGCGACCTGCACGACGGCATCCAGTCGCGGCTGGTCGCGATGGGCATGAAGCTCGGCGCGGTCGAGGCGCTGGTGGACACCGACCCGGCGGCGGCGAAGCGGCTCGCGGCCGAGCTGCGCGCGTCGTCGTCGGAGGCGCTCACCGAGTTGCGGGTGCTGATCCGCGGCATCCACCCGCCGGTGCTGTCCGAGCGCGGGCTGCTGGACGCCGTGCGCGCACTGGCCTTGGACAGCCCGCTGAAGGCGCAGGTCACGGGCTCGCTGCCGGGACGCATCGAGGAGCCGGTGGAGGCGTGCACGTACTTCGCGGTGTCGGAGCTGCTGGGCAACGCGGCGAAGCACGGCGCGGGGACGGTGGCGATCGACGTCGGGTTCGCCGACGACCAGCTGACCGTGGTGGTGACCGACAACGGCAAGGGCGGGGCGAACCCCGCGCTGGGCTCGGGACTCCGCGGAATCGAGCGCCGGCTCGGCGGCTTCGACGGTAGGTTGACCCTGACCAGCCCGATCGGCGGGCCGACCAGGGCGACCGTGGAGATCCCGTGCCAGATCGACCCAGAACCGTTGTCGCCGAAGACCAGTACCTCCTCCGAGACGGCTTGACGCATCTCTTGGCGGCTCACGGCTTCGACGTCGTCGCGGCGGTCGGCAGCGGTCCCGAACTGGCGGCGGCACTGCGTGAGCACCGGCCCGATGTGTCCGTTGTGGACGTTCGCATGCCCCCGACGAACACGGACGAAGGCCTGCAGGTGTCCTTGGCGGCTCGCCGCGAGATGCCGGGGTTGCCGATCTTGGTGCTGTCCCAGCACGTCGAGCAGCTGTACGCGCGCGAACTCCTGGCCGACGGCACGGGCGCGATCGGCTACCTGCTGAAGGACCGGGTGTTCAACGCGGACCAGTTCATCGACGCGGTCCGCCGGGTGGCGGCCGGCGGCACGGTGATGGACCCCGAGGTGATCGCGAAACTGGTGGCGGGCAACGCCTCCGACCCCCTGGCGGCGTTGACGCCCCGGGAGCGCGAGGTGCTTTCCCTGATGGCGGAGGGCTGTTCCAACGCGGCGATCGCCGGACGGCTGCACTTCAGCGAAGGCGCGGTCGGCAAACACACGGCGAACATCTTCCAGAAGCTCGACATCTCGGCTTCGGACGACACGAACCGCCGCGTGCTCGCCGTGCTGGCGTACCTCGGTGCCGGTTAGCCGCGCGAAACCCGCGTCATCTCTTCGCGCTCGACGACCTTGATCCGCTCACGACCGGCCGCCAAGCCCAGCGACTTCTCGTGCGCGTCGAGCTTGCCCCAGCCTTCCCACGTCGTGAACGGGATTCCGCGCGCCGCCAGGAAGTCGAGGATCGCGTCCGGGGAGGCGTACTTCGGGGCCGTCAGGGTGTCCGCGTCCGACAGCAGGCTCGCGATCGTCTCCGCCGCGTCGCCCTTCGTGTGGCCGATCAGGCCCACCGGTCCGCGCTTGATCCAGCCCGTCACGTACACGCCCGGGAGCTGGTTCTCGTCCAGGTCCAGCACGCGGCCGGCCTGGTTCGGGACCACGCCGCCGACGTGGTCGAACGGGAGCTCCGGCAGGTGCGACGACAGGTAGCCCACCGCGCGGTACACCGCCTGGACGTCCCAGTCGTGGAACTCGCCCGTGCCGCGCACGTTCCCGTCTCCGGTCAGCTCGGTGCGTTCCGTGCGCAGGCCGGAAACGCGGCCGTCCGTGCCGAGGACTTCCGTCGGCGAGTGGAAGAAGTGCAGGTGCAGCCGCTTCGGGCGCGAGCCGGGCTCGCGGATCGCCCACTCCTGCAGCGTCTTCACGACCATGTCGATCTGCTTCGACGCCCGCAGCGCCGCGATGCTGCCGTCGTCGAACTCGATGTCCTCCGGGGACACGATGACCTCGACGTTCGGCGAGTGGTCCAGCTCGCGCAGCTCCAGCGGCGTGAACTTCGCCTGGGCCGGGCCGCGGCGGCCGAACACGTGCACGTCGGTGATCGGGCTGGTCTTCAGTCCCTGGTAGACGTTGTCCGGGATGTCCGTGGTCAGCAGCTCGTCGGCCGTCTTCGCGAGGATGCGCGCGACGTCCAGCGCCACGTTGCCGACGCCGAGGACCGCGACCGAAGACGCGGTCAGCGGCCAGGTGCGCGGCACGTCCGGGTGGCCGTCGTACCAGGACACGAAGTCCGCGGCGCCGTGGCTGCCGTCCAGGTCGATGCCCGGGATGCCGAGCGCGCGGTCGGCGGACGCGCCGGTCGAGAAGACGACCGCGTCGTAGAACTCGCGCAGCTCGTCGAGCTTGATGTCGGTGCCGTAGTCGATGTTGCCCAGCAGGCGGATGTTCGGCTTGTCCAGGACCTTGTGCAGGGCCGTGACGATGCCCTTGATGCGCGGGTGGTCGGGGGCGACGCCATAGCGGATCAACCCGAAAGGCGCGGGCATCCGCTCAAAGAGGTCGATCGTCACGTCGGCGTCGGACTTGTCCAGGATGTCGGCGGCGTAAATGCCCGCGGGACCAGCGCCCACGACGGCTACGCGAAGAGATCGGCTCACACCCTCCACGGTAAGTTAGGTTGCCCTAACCTAAAATGTGATTTACGGTACGGTCCACTAGTTGAGAGCCGGTAAGCTCGCCGCCATGCGCGTTCTCGTCGTCGACAACTACGACAGCTTCGTCTACAACCTGGTCCAGTACCTGGCCCAGCTCGGCGCCGACTGCACGGTCTGGCGCAACGACGTCGTGGACCTCGACCGCGTGCCCGAGTTCGACGCCGTGCTCGTCTCGCCCGGCCCGGGGACACCCGAACGCGCTGGTCAGAGCATGGATGTCGTCCGCAAGTGCGCCGAGACGCGCACGCCGATGCTCGGCGTCTGCCTCGGCCACCAGGCGCTCGGCGTCGTCTACGGCGCGACCGTCGACCGCGCGCCCGAGCTGCTCCACGGCAAGACGAGCCAGGTCCGCCACACCGGCGCCGGTGTCCTCAAGGACCTGCCCGAAGAGTTCACGGCCACCCGATACCACTCCCTGACCGTGTTGCCCGACACCATCCGGGACGACGTCTTCGAGGTCACCGGCCGCACGGAGTCCGGCATCGTGATGGGCATGCGCCACCGCGAGCTGCCGCTGGAAGGCGTCCAGTTCCACCCCGAGTCGGTGCTCACCGAGGGCGGCCACCGGATGCTGGCCAACTGGCTGGCGGCGGCCGGTCATCCCGTCGACCCGGCCCGGGTGAACGAGCTCGAGCGCGCGACCAAGGCGCTCCAGAAGGCCGCTGTTGCGTGATCCGGCTCGAGGGAGTCGGCAAGCGGTACGGGCGCGGTGACTTCGTCCTCCACGACGTCGACCTGAGCATCGAGCCCGGGCGCGTAGTCGGCGTCCTCGGCAGCAACGGCTCCGGCAAGTCGACGCTGCTGCGGATCATGGCCGGCGTCTCGCACCCGACCACCGGCACGCTCACCGGCGCCCCGCGCATCGGCTACCTGCCGGACCGCTTCCCGGCCGGCCAGCGCATGGGTGCGCGGGCGTACCTGCGGCACATGGCGCGCATCCACGGGCTCGCCGACCTCTCGGTGATCGACCCGCTGCTCGAGCGGCTCGCGCTGGTCGGCGGTCCGACGGCGCCGCTGCGCACACTGTCCAAGGGCAACGCGCAGAAAGTCGGGCTCGCGCAAGCCGTCATGGTGCGGCCGGACCTGCTGATCCTCGACGAGCCGTGGTCCGGGCTCGACGTCGGGACGCACGCCATCCTCGGCGAGGTCGTCGCCGAGACGCGGGCGCGCGGCGCGAGCGTCGTGTTCACCGACCACCGGCCGCAGGTGGTGCACGACCACGCCGACGTCGTCCACCTCATGAACGACGGCCGGCTCACGGCGGAGAGCGCCGAGCCGACGACGCGGATCGTGCTGCGCGGCCACGGAACCGAGTGGGCGGACGAGCCCGGCGTGCGGCACGCGGTCCTCGAGGGCGCCCAGGTCGCGCTCACGGTCGAGGTCGCCTCGGTGGACGCGGTGCTGCTGCGGGCGTTGAAGGACGGCTGGTCGGTGCGGGAGGTGGCGCCGTGCTCGCCCTGACCCGCTACTACCTGGCTCTGCTCGGTCATTCGCAGCGGTACCTGCCGGCGCTGCTGGCTTACCTCGCGCTGTGCGTGATCCTTTACGCAGACCCGCATTCGCCGCCGTTGCCGCTGTTCGGCGTGAGCGCCGGCGGGCTGCTCGTCGTGTCGTGCTGGCTGACGATCGCGCTGCTCGACATCGAGGATCCGGTGCAGCGGCTGGTCACCCTGAGCCACGCGCGGCAGTGGCGGCGGATGATCACCGGCGCGATCCTCACGGTGCTGGCGTTTTCGGTGGTCCTCACCGTGATCACCGAGGCGTGGTCGGCGCTCAAGTCGTTCAAGTTCCAGCCGTCGGCGCTGGGCATCGGCCTGCTCGCCCACCTCGCGTGCGCGCTGCTGGGCATCGCGATCGCCCTGCCGTGCTCGCGGCTGCTCGTGCAGCGGGTCGGCTGGACGGTGCTCGCCGCCGTCGTCACGTTGATCGTCGTGCTGCTGGCGAAGATCCCGCTGGTCCACCCGCTGCTGCACGCCCTGACCGACGAGGAACCGGTCGCCGGCCCGCTCGTCTTGGCGGTGGTGACGTCGGCGGTGGTGCTCGCCGCGAGCTTCTTCGTCGTGGCGCGGCTCGTTCATCGTCGTTCCTGAGTGCAATTTGCAATCTTCAATTTCCGTAGCGGGGTTCCGGCGGGTGCTCGGAGCCGACTAGGGTTCGGGTCCTTCGGTTCTGGGCGAAGGGAGCACGGGTGACGGCTGGGATCGTCGCGATCACCGGGCCGGACTCCGACGGCGAGCTCCAGGACCTGGCCGCCTGGCTGCGCGGCGAGGACGAGCTCCGCGGCCGCGTCCAGCTGTTCGACGCCGTAGTGGTCGGCGTGACGAGCAATTCCGCCGGCGTTTTCTGCCGTTCATTGTTCGCCTGGCTCCGGCGCTACCGCGAAGGCCGCGTCTCCCTGAAGGTCAAACGCTCGGGAGCAGCCGAAGAACTGGAGCTCGACTGCGGTCCCGCGAGCGACGCCGAACAGGTTCTCGGTGCTGTCCAAGGATTTCTCGACAAAGCCTGAACAACGAAGAAGGCCCGCACGGCGAACCGTGCGGGCCTTCTTCGTGGAATCCGCTACTGACCGCCCGTCGACGTCGGGAACAACGGTTCCGACACTCCGACGGTGATGTTCTGGTCCTTGTCGATCTGCGTACCCGGTGACACGCTCTGCTTGGTGATCGTGCCTTCCGGTTTGTTGCTGGTCCGGTCGGCCTGCTCCCGGAGCTGCCCGTTCCAGCCCATGCTCTGCAGCTTCGCGTTGGCGTCTTCGGGCGTCATGCCGACCAGTTGCGGCATCTCGATCTTGTTGTCCGGCTGGCCCGACGACACGGTCAGTGTGATCTGGCTGCCGGCCGGCACCGACCCACCGACCGGGATCTGCTGGATGACCTGGTCCTTCGGCTGGTCGGACTGCTGGTCCACCCGCTTCACGGTGAACCCGAGACCGGTGAGCGTGGAGTTGGCGTCGCTGAAGGACTTGCCGATCACGCTCGGGACCTGCTTCTGCTGCTTGCCCTTGCCGATCGAGATGGACACGCTCTGGCCCTGCTGGACCTCGCTGTCCGCCTGGGGGGTCTGGCTGACGACCTTCCCGACCTGGTCCTGGTCGTTGGTGTCGACCTCCTGCACCGACTGGTTCAGGGTGAGGCCGACTTCCTTCAGCTTCGCCTCGGCGTCGTCGTGGCTGAGGCCCTTGAGCTCCGGCACCTTCACCTTGCCCGGTGCCGTGCCGATCGTGAGCGTGATCTGCGCCGTCGTGGCGACCGGCGTGCCGACGTCGGGGGTCAACGAGATGACCTGGTTGACCTGGTCGTTGGTGCACGGCGTGTTCCCGCTCGCGTCCGGCACCCCGCAGGGCACCGTCTTGTTGGGCGCGAAGTTGTTGAAGCCCTTCTCGCGCAACGTGTTCTTGGCCGCCAGCTCCGACTGTCCCTTGACGTCCGGGATCGCCACCGTGCCCGTTTCGTCGCCGCCGCCCTTGAAGGACCCCGACAGCCACATGATCAGCAGCACCGCGCCCAGCACGAACACCGCGGCCAGCGCGGCCAGGATCGTCCGCCGGCGGCGCTTGGCCTTCGGGTCTTCGTCGTCCGGGGCGTCGTACTCCTCGTAGCGCTGCGGCTGCCGCCGGTCGGTGTTCATCACCTGCGTGCGCTCGTCCTCGGACATCACCATCGGTGCCGCCGGGCGTTGGCCCGAGAGCGTGCGCACCAGGTCCGAGCGCATCTCCGCCGCCGACTGGTAGCGGTTCGCCGGGCCCTTGGCCAGCGCCTTCAGCACGACCGCGTCCAGCTCCGGCGCCACCGCCGGGTTGACCGACGACGGCGGGCTCGGGTCTTCCCGGACGTGCTGGTAGGCGACCGCGACCGGGGAGTCCCCGGTGAACGGCGGCTCGCCCGTGATGAGTTCATAGAGCACGCAACCGGCGGCGTAGACGTCGGAACGGGCGTCGACCGACTCACCGCGGGCCTGCTCCGGCGACAGGTACTGCGCCGTGCCGATCACCGCGGCGGTCTGGGTCATCGCGGACTGGCCGTCGTGCATCGCGCGCGCGATGCCGAAGTCCATCACCTTGACCGCGCCGTTCTTCGTGATCATCACGTTGGCCGGCTTGACGTCGCGGTGCACGATGCCGTGGCGGTGGGAGAAGTCCAGCGCCGCGCAGACGTCGGCCATGACCTCCATGGCGCGCTTCTGCGACATCGGACCCTCGGTCTTGACGATGTCGCGCAGTGTCCGGCCTTCGACGTACTCCATGACGATGTACGGCAGCGGGCCGAACTCGGCGTTCGCTTCACCGGTGTCGTAGACCGCGACGATCGCCGGGTGGTTCAGCGCGGCGGCGTTCTGCGCTTCACGGCGGAAGCGCTCCAGGAACTGCGGATCCCTGGCGAGATCGGCACGGAGGATCTTGATCGCGACTTCCCGGCCCAGACGCACGTCGTGGCCGTGATGGACCTCGGACATGCCTCCGTAGCCGAGCGTTTCGCCCAGCTCGTACCGGTTGGAGAGCAGTCTGGGTGTGCTCATCTCTGGGTGCCGTTCCATTCCGTCCAAGGTGTGGTCATGATGCCTTGCTGGCCATCGTCGGTCGTGCCGGGAGAATCCGCCGGGAACGCGCTCGATACGGGCGATTCCTCCGCGGGCGGCTGTCTGCCCGGGACCACCTGGCTCGTCTGGCTGGTGTGTGGTGGCGAGCCCGAGCTGCCGATCATCTTCGCCACCAGGACTATGGCCGCCACCAGGACAACGAGCAGGATGGCCGCGAGGAGCGCCCACCAGCCCCACTGGGACTTCTTCCGGTGCACCGGAAGCATGGCCGGGCGCAGCACGGGCCGGGACGGCGGGCCGATGGCGACCATCGGGTTCACCGCAGGCGACGGCGGGCCGACCGGCATGTGCTGCTGCTGCGGGACCGGCTGCTGCTGCACCGGTTGCTGCACCGGCTGTTGCTGCTGCGGTTGCTGCACCACCGGCTGCTGGCCCGTCGCGTACGTGGCGTTGACCAGCCCACGCGGCGTCGGCAGCGGCATCCCGGCGCGGACCGCGGCGACGGCGGCCGCGAACTCGCCGCCGCTGTTGTAGCGCTGCCGCGGGTCCTTCACCAGGGTCGCCTCGATCACCGCGCGCGCGGCGGGCGGGACGTCCGGCGGCAGCGGCGGCGCGATGTCGCGGATGTGCATCATCGCGACCGTCACGGCGTTCTCGGACAGGAACGGCCGGTGCCCGGCGAGGCACTCGTAACCGCACACCGCCAGCGAGTAGACGTCGGACGCCGGCTCGGCCGGGTGCCCGAGCGCCTGCTCCGGCGCGATGTAGTGCGCCGTGCCCATGACCATGCCGGACCGGGTGACCGGGGCGGCGTCGGCCGCCTTCGCCACGCCGAAGTCGGTGATCTTCACCTGGCCCGCCGACGTCACCAGGATGTTGCCCGGCTTGACGTCCCGGTGGACCAGGCCCTGTTCGTGCGCGGCCTGCAGCGCGTTGCCCGCCTGCTCGAGCATGTCGAGCGTGAACTCCGCCGACAGCCGCCCGTGCTTGGCCAGCAAGCCGGCCAGCGGGTCGCCGTCGACGAGCTCCATCACCAGGTACGCGATCGACAGGTCACCGTCGAAGATGGTCTCGCCGTAGTCGTGCACCGCGGCGATGCCGGGGTGGTTCAGGGACGCCGTCATCCGCGCTTCGGTGCGGAAGCGGTGGAGGAACTCGGCGTCGCCGGAGAGTTCGGCCTTGAGGATCTTGACGGCGACGGTCCGGTCCAGCCGGGTGTCGCTGGCCTGCCAGACCTCACCCATCCCGCCGACGGCGATCCGGCTCGTCAGCTTGTACCGCTCGGCCAGCAGGTGACCGGAGGACAGCATGCGCTATCCACCCCCGAGTTTCGCGTTGATCGCCGCGCGGCCGATCTCGGCGGCGACCGAGCCGCCGGTGGCCGCGAGCCCGCGGTTACCGCCGTCTTCGACGATGACGGCGACCGCGATCTGCGGGTCGTTCGCCGGGGCGAAGGCGGTGTACCAGGCGTGCGGGAAAGTGTTCTTGGAGTCCGTGCCGTGCTCGGCGGTGCCGGTCTTCGACGCGATCTGGATGTCCGCGCGCTTGCCGCCACCCTTGGTGAAGCCCTCGGAAGCGATCATCATGTCCTTGAGGATCGCGGCGTTCGACGACGAGAGTGCCGCCGTGCCGGTGAGCTCGGTGGGACTGTAGTCCTCGATGGTCGAGAGGTCCGGCGCCAGTACCGACTGCACCAGCTGTGGCTTCATCGCCATCCCGCCGTTGGCCACGGTGGCCGCGAGGAGGCAGTCCTGCAGCGGGGTCAGCCGGACGTCGCGCTGGCCGATGCCGCTCTGGTAGAGCGCGCCCTGGGAGTCGAGCGGGCCCACCGTCGACGGCGCCACCTTCATCGGCACGGTCAGGTCGGTCTGCCCGATGCCGAAGTTCGCCGCCGTCTTCTTCATCTTGTCCGCGCCGAGCTGGCCCGCGAACTCCGCGAACGGCACGTTGCAGGAGTGCGCCAGCGCGTCCTTGAACGTGTTCCCCGGGCAGGTCTCGCCGGCGTAGTTCTCGAGCGTGACGCTCGTGCCGGGCAGCTTCGTGTTCGGCGCCGGGTTGACCGGGGTGTCCGGGCCCTTGCCGTCTTCGAGCACGGCCGAAGCGGTGACCAGCTTGAACGTCGACCCCGGCGGGTAGGTCTCCGAGATCGCCCGGTTCAGCATCGGGTTCTTCGGGTCCTTGACGTAGGAGTTCCAGGCGTCGGTCTGCGCCTTCGACGTGTGCGACGCCAGCTTGTTCGGGTCGTACGACGGCGTCGACACCATCGCCAGGATCCGGCCGGTCTTGGGCTCCAGCGCCACGACGGCGCCGGTGTAGTTCCGCTGCGTCATCAGGTCGTACGCGGCCTTCTGGACGGCCGGGTCGATGGTCAGCCGGACGTTGCCGCCGCTGGGGTCGCGGCCGGTGACCATGTCCGACAGCCGGCGCACGAACAGCCGCGGGTCCGAGCCGTTGAGGACGTCGTCCTCGGAGCGCTCGAGCCCGCCGGAGCCGTAGTTGATCGAGTAGTAGCCGGTGACCGGGGCGTACATCGGCCCGTCGACGTAGGACCGGGTGTACTTGTACTTGTCGTTCGACGGGTCGACCTTCGCCAGCACTTCGCCGTTCGCCTGCGAAACGATCTGGCCGCGCCGGCGGGCGAACTCGTCGTAGAGGACCCGCGCGTTGCGCGAGTCGGTGCGGTAGTCGTCGGCCTTCACCACCTGGATGTAGGTGGCGTTCGCCAGCAGCAGGACGACCATGACGAGCATCGCCATGCCGACCTTGCGCAGCGGGGTGTTCATGCCTGGGCGCCCCCGTCCGCCGGCGGGCGCTGCACGAGCACGGTGTGCGCCTCGGCGATCGGTGCCTGGGGCTGGGCCTGCGGCTTCGGCCGCGCCGCGGGCCGCCGGGCGGCGTCCGAGACGCGGAGCAGCAGCGCGACGAGGATGTAGTTCGCCAGCAGCGACGAACCACCCTTCGACAAGAAGGGAGCGGTGATACCGGTCTCCGGGATGAGTTTCGTGACCCCGCCGACGACGACGAAGATCTGCATGACCATGGTGAACGCCAGCCCGCCGCCGAGCAGCTTGCCGAACGTGTCCCGCACCGCGAGCGCGCTCCGCATGCCGCGCATCGCGACCAGCAGGTACAGCATCAGGACGGCGGCGAGGCCGATGAAGCCGAGCTCTTCGCCGATCGCGGCGGTGATGAAGTCGGTGTTCGCCTCCGGGACCATGTCCGGGCGCCCGGCGCCGAGGCCGGTGCCCCCGATGCCGCCGGTGCCGAGCCCGAACAGGCCCTGCGCGATCTGGTAGCCGCCGCCGAGCTTGTCGTAGGTGGCCAGCGGGTCCAGCCAGTTGGCGACGCGCTGCTGGACGTGGGTGAAGAGGTTGTAGGCGATCAGGCAGCCGCCGACGAAGAAGCTCAAGCCCAGGACGACCCAGATGATCCGCTCGGTCGCCACGTACAGCATCATCAGGATGACGCTGAAGAACAGCAGCGACGTGCCGAGGTCCTTCTCGAACACCAGGATGCCGATGCAGGCGACCGCGGCGATGAGGATCGGGCCCAGGTCACGCGCGCGCGGCAGCTCGACACCGAGGAACTTCTTGCCCGCCACCATGAACAGGTCGCGTTTCGACACCAGGAACGAGGCGAAGAAGATCATCAGCAGGATCTTCGCGAACTCGCCCGGCTGGATCGAGAAGCCCGGCAGCTTCAGCCACACCTTGGCGCCGTTGACCTCGGACAGGCTCGACGGCAGCAGCGCCGGCAAGGCCAGCGCCACGATCCCGACCAGGCCCGCGGTGTAGCCGTAGCGGGTCAGCGTGCGGTGGTCGGTCACGAAGACCAGCACTGCGACGAAGAACGCCAGCGAGATGACCGTGAACAGCACCTGGGCGGTGACGGCGGGGGTGTAGTCCTTGCCGTTCTGCGCGGCGCGCTCCGCCAGTGCCAGGTCGATCCGGTGGATCATCACCAGGCCGATGCCGTTCAGCAGCGCGACGCAGGGGAGCAGCACCGGGTCCGCGTACGGCGCCCACTTGCGCACCGCCAGGTGCGCCGCGGCGAAGATCGCGAGGTAGGCGAGGCCGAGCCAGACGATCGACCAGGTGAGCTGCTGCTCCTGGTTCGCCTCCACCAGCACCAGGGCGATGGTGACGATGAACGCGGCGAACCCCAGCAGCACCAGCTCGGTGTTGCGGCGGGTCGGGACGTCGCGCGGCGGGTTCGTCTGGAACTGCGCGGCGAGCGGCTCGGCGGCGCGCGCGGCGGGCTGGCTCATCAGTTACCGCCTCCCGTCGTCGGTGCCGTCGAACTCGGCGTCGAGCAGTCCCTCCCCGCTGGCTGGTTCGCCGACGACGGAGCAGTGGAGCCGGCCGGGGCCGACGGTGTGGACGTCGGCGAGACCGTGGGGGTCGGCGTCGGGGACGGCTGGCCGCCCGCCGGCGCGCAGTTGTTCAGGCGCTTGTGCAGTTGCAGGAAGTCGTCGATGTACTTCCGGGCGTCGTCGAGGCTGTCCTTCTTGACGCCGTTCTGCACCGCCAGCCGCGCGTCTTCCTGGAGCTGGTCGACGCGCAGCTTGTCCGTGCACACCTGGTTCGGCGGGCACGAGCCCTGCTCGTAGGTGTGCAGGTCGATGCCGAGGATGCTGCCGGGAACGCCGCGGTAGATCACGACCTCCTGGTCCGCACCTTCGCCGACATAGTACTGACTCAGGACGAAGTACCGGGTGGCGATGGCGGCCGCGGCGAGCACGATCAGGACCACCAGCGCCCCGGCGAGCCAGCGGAACCGCTTCCGGCGCTTGGCCTTCGGATCTTCGCTCGGCTGCGGCAGCTCGGGCCGCGGCTGCGGCGCCGGCTGCGTGAGTGCCCTGGCCCGCGCCGCGGGCGAGTCGCCCTGGTGCAGCTCGTCGCTGCCGTCCCCGGCGGCGCCGCCCACGATGGGCGCGTCCTCACCGAAGTCGACGTCGACGACGTCGGCGATGATCACCGTGACGTTGTCGGTGCCGCCGCCCTTGAGCGCCAGCTCGATCATCCGGTCCGCGCACTGCTGCGGGTCCGGGATCTGCACGGCCTCGGTCAGCGTTTCGTCGCTGACCATGCCGGACAGGCCGTCCGAGCAGATCAGGTACCGGTCGCCGGAGCGGGCTTCGCGCACGGTCAAGCTCGGCTCGACCTCGTGCCCGGTGAGCGCCTTCAGCAGCAGCGACCGCTGCGGGTGCACCGCGGCTTCCTCGGGCGTGATCCGGCCTTGTTCGAGCAGTTCGTTGACGAAGCTGTCGTCGCGCGTGATCTGCGCGAACTGACCGCCTCGCAGGAGGTAGGCGCGCGAGTCGCCGACGTGCACCAGCCCCAGCCGGGTGCCGGCGAACAGGACGGCGGTGAGCGTGGTGCCCATGCCGTCCAGGTCCGGGTCCTGCGAGACGAGTTCGGCGATCGCGGCATTGCCGTTCGCCACCGCCTCTCGCAGCTGGGCGAGCAGGTCGTCGCGGGGTTCGTCGTCGTCGAGCGGCGCGAGCGAGGCGATGACGACCTTGCTGGCCACCTCACCCGCCGCGTGGCCACCCATACCGTCGGCGAGCGCGAGCAGGCGAGGGCCGGCGTACACGGAGTCCTGGTTGCTCGAACGCACCAGGCCCCGGTCGCTGCGGGCTGCGTAGCGGAGGACGAGAGTCATGGGCGAAGCTCGATCACCGTCTTGCCGATCCGGATGGGGACTCCGAGCGGGACCCGGAGGGGTGCAGTGACCTTAGCCCGGTCCAGATACGTGCCGTTCGTCGAGCCCAGATCTTCCACGTACCAGTCCTCACCGCGCTGGGCGATCCGGGCGTGCCGGGTCGACGCGTAGTCGTCGTCGAGCACCAGCGTGGAGTCGTCGGCACGGCCGATCAGGATCGGCCGTCCGTCGAGCGCGATGCGGGTTCCGGCCAGCGCACCATGGGTCACCAGCAGCTGCTGCGGCGACTTGCTGTTGCGCGGCTTCTTCTCTTTCTTGCGTCCGAAGGTCGGCACCTGGACGCGCATACCCGACGCCGCGTAGAGGTCCGAGCGGACGACTCTGAGCGCGGCGAACACGAAGAGCCAGAGCAGCACGAGGAAGCCCACCCTGGTGAGTTGTACGACCAGCTCTGGCACTTGGTGTGTCCGCTCCCGACTCGTCCGTGCAGCCGCGACGCGGGTACGCCGCGGTCCCCCCGCACGTCAATTCTGCGGGAACAGTATTCCGTGCCCCCAGTCAGCCCTGTGTACGGAACACGAGGGACGAGTGCCCCACCCGGATGACGTCGCCATCCGCGAGCTGCCAGGTCTGGACCGGAGTGCCGTTCACGGTCGTGCCGTTGGTCGAACCGATGTCGGCGAGCGTCGCGCTCTGGCCGTCCCAGGTGATCTCCAGGTGCCGGCGCGAGACGCCGGTGTCCGGGAGGCGGAAGTCCGCGTCCTGGCCGCGGCCGACGACGTTCCCGCCCTGCTTCAGCGAGTACGTCCGGTTCGAGCCGTCGTCGAGCTGCAGGCTCGCCGCGAGCTGGCGCCCGGCCGCGGGCGGGGCGTACCCACCCTGCTGCTGGGCGTACGGGTCGGCACCGGCCGGCTGGCCGTACGCCTGCTGCTGCCCGTACTGGTCGTAGCCGCCCTGCTGCTGGCCGCCGTACTGGTCGTAGCCGGGCTGCTGCTGGCCGGCGTACTGGTCGTACCCGCCCTGCTGGTAGCCACCCTGCTGCTCGTAGCCGCCCTGCTGGGGCTGGGCGTAGCCACCCTGGTCGTAGCCGGGCTGCTGGGCCTGGCCGTAACCCTGGTCGTAGCCGCCCTGCTGGGGCTGGGCGTAGCCGCCCTGCTCGTAGCCACCCTGCTGCTGGGCGTAACCCTGGTCGTAGGCGCCACCCTGCTGCGGCTGGCCGTACTGGTCGTAGCCGCCCTGCTGCTGGCCGTAACCCTGGTCGTACCCGGGCTGCTGGCCACCCTGCTGTCCGTAGCCGTACTGGCCCTGCTGGCCGTACGGGTCACCCTGGTCGTATTGGCCGTAGCCGGGGGGCTGGCTCATTGCTGGGTCTCCTGCGTTGCTGGGTCGTGCCGACCGCGGTGAACCGGCGCCTGAGGGGCGGGCGTCGGGATCGACGGACGAACGGGTCTTGAACTGTCCAGTATGCAGCGCCTCGTTGCGCTCGAGTGATACGACGACGTCACCATAGGTGTCCAGGCCTTCGGCGGCGAGGTGTTCCGCCACCGCCTTGGCCAGCACCTGGGTGACCCGTTGCTCGTCACCGGCCATGCGCTCGTGGTCAGCCGCCCCCAGGGACACGATGTAGTGATTGGGGGCGAGCTGCCGACCGCCTGCCAGCTCACGAACGTTCTCCTCACTCTCCCGCTCCAGGGCGATCGCCACTTCCTGCGTGACGACGTTGCCACCGAACATGCGCGCGAAAGTGTTCCCCACCAGGTTCTCGAGGCGTCTGTCAAAACGCTCGACGCGGCTCACCGGGGAAAACCTCCTCACACGTGTGCTTCCGCTATCGATCCTATCCGGGTGAGCGAGCCTCGACACGGCCCCCGGTGAAACCGGTGCAAACGACCTGCTAGTCTTCTCCTCGCTGTCGCAGAGAAGCACTCGGGCGAGTGGCGGAATGGCAGACGCGCACGGTTCAGGTCCGTGTGTCCGAAAGGACGTGAGGGTTCAACTCCCTCCTCGCCCACGCTGTTCAGGGGCCCCGGCTGACGCCGGGGCCCCTTTTCCGTTGGCCCTATATCTCCCGGGGGGCCGAGCCCCCCGGACCCCCCACGGTGCCTTACTCAGGTGGGGAATATCACCCGTTTGGCTCTGCGTGGTGTTCGCTCACGGCGGAGTTCGAGGTGTATCAAGCGGTCGTTTTGGCGATCCAGGCCGCCAGGATGTCGGCGCGGCTCGTCGTTTCGATGCCCGCGTGGGGGCAGCCCGGGCCCGTCGCCTCCAGGGCCACGAGTTCGGTCCCCGTGAAGTAGGGGGCTCCTGAGTCGTACGTGCACGCGCTCGTCGTGATCTCGGGAGCCGCGCCGCGGACGCCCAGGGTCGCCGGCTCCACCTTGGCCACCGCCACCGTGCCCTGCTGCATGCGGGAGGCCGGCTTGGGGTCGGTGCCCGTCAGGCTGCCCCAGCCCGCCAGGGTCAGCTGCTGTCCGACCTTCGGCACCGTGCGGTTCACCTTGAGGGGCTGGACCGTCGTCACCGCGGTGTCGAGCTTCACCAGTGCCACGTCGTTCTCTTTGGCCTGGACCACCTCGATCACCTTGCGGGCGACGCCGGATTCGGTGGCTTCGTCGACCAGCCCCAGCGTCGCCGTCGTCGGGTACGGGACCTTGCCCGAGACGCGGTTGCGGTTCGCGTCGTGGAAGCAGTGGCCGGTGGTCAGGACCCAGGCGGGGGCGATCAGGGAGCCGGTGCAGTAGCTGCTGTAGGTCGAGCCGTCCGGGCGCGGGATCTTCGTCATCGCGAGCTTCGCGACGAACCCGAACTGCCCCGGCGGGACGTCCGAGCCGTGGGCGACCCCTGGCGCGGCCAAGGCGGCAGGGGTGGCGGTGATGGTCAGGACAGCAGCGGCGAGCAGAGCGCGCAGGCGCATTCTTCCCCTTCGTCGAGTCGATGATCGACGTTCGACGTTAGGGCCGGGGCGCTCCCCGCGGAATTCCCTGGCCGGGCGTCACCCGATGGCCCACCGGGTGACGCCCGGAAGGAGGTCAGCCGATGTGCGAAGCGATCCAGTCCGCGACGACGTCCACGCGAGCCGTGGTCTCCGCCTGGTCGTGGGGGCAGTCCGGCCCATCGCTCTCGACCGAAACGATCCGGCCGCCCTTGCCCGACGGGACGAAGTACGGCGCACCGGAGTCGTACGTGCACGCGCTCGTCGTCGACGTCGGGGCGAAGCCCTTCACTCCCACGTACTGCGGGTCGACCGTCGCGACCTTCATCTGGCCCTGCTGCAGCTTCGTGCCCGGCGTCGGGTCGACGGAGGTGAGGGCGCCCCAGCCGGCGAGCGTGACTTTCTGGTCGATCGAAGGCGTCCGGCGGTTGAGCGTCAGCGGCTCGATGCCGAAGACCGGCTCGTCGAGCTCCGCGATCGCGATGTCGTTGCTCGGCGACTGGTACACCGTCACGACGTTGCGGGTGACGCCCGGCTTGTCCACGGTCGTCGTGCCCAGCAGGACCGACGTCGGGTACGGGACCGGGCCGGACACCGGGTTGCGGGCCGCGTCGTGGAAGCAGTGGCCGGCCGTGATGATCCACTTCTTGGCGATCAGGGAACCCGAGCAGGCGCTGTTGTACTTGGTGCCGTCGGGCTTCGGGATGTCCGTCATGGTCAGCTTCGCGGCGAACTTGAACGTCCCCTGCGGGACGTCGGAGCCGTTGGCCACGGCCGAAGCCGGTGCCGCGGTGACCACCGCCGCGGCGAGCGCGAAGAGCGTTGCGGAGAGCAAAGCGCGAGTGTGCATGGGAAAAACCCCCGGATCAGGGCCGGCTTCGAGAGCCGGCGACGGGGGCGAGGGTAGCGAAAAACGAAAAGGCGGTGGCGGGAATCCCCGCCACCGCCGGAAAGTCAGTTAACGCCGACCAGGTCGACGACGAAGATGAGGGTCTCGCCCGGCTTGATGACGCCGCCCGCGCCGCGGTCGCCGTAGCCCAGGTGCGGCGGGATGACGAGCTTGCGCCGGCCGCCGATCTTCATCCCGGCGACACCCTGGTCCCAGCCGGAGATGACCTGGCCGGCACCGAGGCCGAAGCGCAGCGGCTCGCCGCGGTTCCAGGACGCGTCGAACTCCTCGCCGGTCGAGTGCGAGACACCGACGTAGTGCACGGTGACAGCCTTGCCGGGCGTGGCCTCCGTGCCGTCACCGACCGTGATGTCGGTGATCTCGAGGTCGGCCGGAGGGTTGCCCTCGGGGCGGTCGATCTGGGGCTTTTCCAAGGTCATGGCACTCACCGTACCCACGCGCGCGAGGCTGCGCCGAACGGACTACGTCCAAGGGCTGAAAAACGCGAAAAGTCTTCACACTTGTCCTACTGGTGGGTAGCGTGCGCTTCGTCACTCTCCTTGACCGAGGGAGCCTTGATGCGACGCGGCATCCGCACCTTGACCTTGACGGCTTTGGCGGGCTTGGTCGCCGGGCTCACCCAGGTCGCTGTCACCGCTCCGGCCGCCGAGGCGGCCGCGGCGCCCAACGACTACTGCGGCGGGCAGTGCAGCGACATCCTGCCGCCCGGCGAAAACGGCAGCGCCACCCTCGCGGACATCCTGGCGCACAAGGTGCTCGGCACCCGCCCGGCGCACGCGAGCGACCAGCTCGGCAAGTACTCGTCCCTGGCCGGCGGCTACCAGACGCTGACCACCGGGGCGATCAACCAGTACTTCAACGACTCGTCGTTCGGCGTCGCCGCCGACCAGGTCGCCAGCACGATCCAGCCGCGCTCCGACGTGACGATCGTGCGCGACAAGTCCCTCGGCGTCCCGCACATCACCGGCACCACGCGCGCCGGCACCGAGTTCGGCGCCGGGTACGCGGCCGGGCAGGACCGGCTGTGGCTGATGGACGTCCTGCGCCACGCCGCCCGCGGCCAGGTGACGTCGTTCGCCGGCGGCGCCGAGGCCAACCGCGAGCTGGAGCAGAGCTTCTTCGCGAACGCGCCCTACACCGAAGCCGAGCTGCAGAAGCAGATCGACAACGTCGCCGCGAGCGGCCCGCGCGGCGCGCAGGGCCTCGCCGACGCGCAGGCGTACGTCGACGGGATCAACAAGTACATCACCGACTCCCACAGCGGCCGCTACTTCCCGGGCGAGTACGTCCTCACCGGGCACGTCGACGCGATCACCAACGCCGGCACCATCGACCCGTTCAAGCTGACCGACCTGGTCGCGCTCGCCTCGCTGGTCGGCGCCGAGTTCGGCGCCGGCGGTGGCGGCGAGGTGCAGAACGCCGTCGCGAAGCTGGCGCTGCAGGAGCAGTACGGCGCCACGCAGGGTGAGAAGGTCTGGCAGAGCCTGCGGTCCGAGGACGACCCCGAGGCCGTCAAGACCCTGCACGACGGCCAGAACTTCCCGTACGGCAAGACCCCGGCCAACGCCGTCGGGCAGGCCCTGCCGGACAAGGGGTCCGTGACGCCGCAGCAGCTGGTGTTCGACAAGACCGGCTCGGCGTCCACCGCGACGCCGTCCACCGTGGACGTCCCGGCGCCGGCCGCGCAGGAGCCCGCCCGCGGGATGTTCGACAACGGCGTGCTGCCGGGCGACATGCTGACCGACAAGCACGGCATGTCGAACGCGCTCGTCGTGTCCGGCTCGAAGACCGCCAGCGGCCACCCGGTCGCCGTCTTCGGCCCGCAGACCGGGTACTTCGCGCCGCAGCTGCTCCTGCTGCAGGAGCTGCAGGGCCCGGGCATCAGCGCCCGCGGCGCGGCCTTCGCCGGGCTGAGCATGTACGTGCTGCTGGGCCGCGGCCAGGACTACTCGTGGAGCGCGACGACGTCGGCGCAGGACATCATCGACACCTACGCGCTGAACCTGTGCGACCCGAGCGGCAAGGCGCCGACGAAGGACTCGAACTACTACACCTACCAGGGCCAGTGCGTGCCGATGGACACCGTGGAGGTCAAGAACTCCTGGAGCCCGACGGTCGCCGACGGCACCGCGGCCGGCTCGTACACCTTGCGCAGCTACCGGACGAAGTACGGCCCGGTGGCCAGCCGGGCGACGGTCGGCGGCAAACCCGTGGCGTACGCGCAGCTGCGGTCCTCGCTCTTCCACGAGGCCGACTCGCTGATCGGCTTCCAGGAGCTGAATGACCCGGGCTACGTCAAGTCCGCGGCGGACTTCCAGAAGGCCGCGGCCGACATCAACTTCACGTTCAACTGGTTCTACGCCGACTCGAAGGACATCGCGTACTTCAACTCCGGCGCCAACCCGGCTCGGCAGTCCAATGTGGACCCGAACATGCCGGTGTGGGGTGACCAGGGGCACGACTGGACCGGCTGGAACCCGAACGGCAACGTCGCGAACTACACCCCGGCGTCGCAGCACCCGCAGTCGGTCAACCAGGACTACTACGTCAGCTGGAACAACGCGCAGGCCAACGGCTACGCGGCCGCCGGTGCGGACAAGTCCGCCGTGCACCGCGTCGACCTGCTCGACTCGCGCGTGAAGCAGCTGATCTCCAGCGGCACCAAGGTGACCCGGGTCAACCTGACCCAGGCGATGGAGGACGCCGCGCTGTCCGACCTGCGCGCCGAGCGCGTCCTGCCGCTGCTGCTGCAGGTGCTCGACAAGACGCCGACCACCGGTGCGGCGGCCGACGCCGAGGCGAAGCTCAAGGCGTGGCTGACGCACGGTCAGCAGCGCAAGGAGACTTCGGCGGGCAGCAAGGCCTACGCCGACGCCGACGCGATCCGGATCTTCGACGCCTGGTGGCCGCTGCTGGTCCAGGCCGAGTTCAAGCCGGGCTTGGGCGACAACGCCTACAACGCGATGACGGGCGTGCTGGGCATCAACGAAAGCCCGTCCGGCTTCCAGAACGGCAACGGCCAGCACACCGGCCAGCCGCACAAGGGTTCGTCGTTCCAGTTCGGCTGGTGGGGTTACGTCAGCAAGGACATCCGGCAGGTGCTCGGCCAGCCGGTCGCGGGCCCGCTCGGCCAGACGTTCTGCGGCGGCGGCAACGTCACCACGTGCCGCCAGGCGCTCGTCGACTCGCTGACCACCGCCGCCGGCCAGGCCGCGAACACCGTCTACCCCGGTGACGCGAGCTGTTCCGCAGGTGACCAGTGGTGTGCCGACACGATCGTGCACAACGCGCTCGGCGGCATCACGCAGGACAAGATCAGCTGGCAGAACCGCCCGACGTTCCAGCAGGTCGTCGAGTACACCGCCCACCGCGGGGACAACATCGCGAACCTCGCGCCGGGGAAGACGGTCAGCGCCACGAGCGCCGAGACGGGCTTCTACCCCTCGCCGGCGTCGAACGCGATCGACGGCAACGCTTCGACCCGCTGGGCCAGCGACTGGAGCGACGACCAGGCGATCACCGTCGACCTCGGTTCGGTGCAGCAGGTCTCGCGGGTGGCGTTGAGCTGGGAATCCGCGTACGGCAAGAGCTACCAGATCCAGACCTCGCCGGATGCGGTGAACTGGACGGACGCGGCGGTCGTCACGGACGGGAACGGCGGGCAGGACAACGTGTCCTTCACACCGACGCAGGCCCGGTTCGTGAAGCTGCAAGGCGTCCAGCGAGGCACGAAGTACGGGTACTCGCTCTACGAGTTCGAGGTGTACTCGCACTGAAGGAGCCAGGCCGGTTCGCCCCTGGACGCGGGGGCGAGCCGGCCGTCTTCGTCACAGTGACCGGGGGATGACCTGCGGTTACCGTGATCGCATGGACGACTGGACGCCCCGCACCAAGGCCATCACCGCCGGCCGGCCGCACGGCCCCGGCGAGCCGCTGAACACCCCGCTCGTCGCCACCAGCACCTACCGGGCCGGTGGCGACTCCGTCTACGCGCGCGGTGACGGGACGCCGACCTGGCACGCGCTCGAAGAAGCCGTCGGGGCGCTGGAAGGTGGCCACGCGACGGCGTTCGCGTCCGGTGTCGCGACGCTGTCCGCGGTGCTGGACCTGCTGCCGGTCGGGTCGCGGGTGGTCGTGCCGACGTTCAGCTACGCCGTGACGCGCGGGGTGCTCGCCCACGCGCAGAAGCTCGGCAAGCTCGCCGTCACCGAGCTCGAGCCGACCGACACCGCAGCTTGGGTCGCCGAAGCCGCGACGTCCGATCTCGTCTGGCTCGAGTCGCCGACCAACCCGACCCTCGACGTCATGGACATCGAGATGATCGCCGCCGCCGCGCGCGGCCGGGTCGTCGTCGACAACACCTTCGCGACGCCGTTGCAGCAGCGGCCCCTCGAACTCGGCGCCGACGTCGTCGTGCACAGCGCGACCAAGCTGATCGGCGGGCACAGCGACCTGCTGCTGGGCATCACGGTGGCCAAAGACCCGGCCGTCGCGGCCGAGCTGAAGGGCGCGCGGACCCGCGTCGGCTCGACGCCGGGCGCGCTCGAAGCGTGGCTCGCGCTGCGGGGCCTGCGGACCATGCCGGTCCGGCTGGCCGAGCAGTCCCGCACCGCCGCGCTGCTGGCCGGGCGCCTCGGCGAGCACCCCGCGGTCCGGCGGGTGCGCTACCCGGGCTTCGGGATGATGGTCTCCTTCGACCTGGCCGACGCCGAGGCCGCCGACCGGTTCTGCGCGTCGACCCGGCTGATCGTCCCGGCGACCAGCCTCGGCGGTGTGGAAAGCCTGGTCGAACGGCGGGCGTGGCTCCCCGGCGAGGAGCGCGTCCCACCGGGGCTGGTCCGGTTCAGCGTCGGTCTCGAGGATCCTGACGACCTGTGGCGGGACCTGAACACCGCGTTAGCGGAGTAACGCCGGTCGACAAATCGTCGATAGTCGCGGCATCGCAGTTCAACCGCCGTTGGGAGTCATCGTGGGTAGAACGCTGAACCGGGTCGCGGGAGTCGTTTCCGCGGCGGTGCTGGCCACCTTCGTCGCCGCGCCGGTCGCGCTGGCGCAGGAGACGGACACCACCGCGCCCGAGTCGCCGACCACGACCGCCACGTCGGAGACGACGACCACCACGGCGCCGAGCACTTCGGAAACCACCACTCCGGTCACGACCACGGAGACCACGTCCGCGGACCCGACGACCGGCGTCACCACGACCAAGCCGCCGAAGACCACGACCACCACGTCGGACGAGTCCGAGCCGCCGGCGGACGACTACCAGGACAACACCGGCGCCGGTGTGGTCGGCGTCGGCGGCGAAGGCAGCCTCACCATCAACTGCGCGGCCGGCGCACCCGGGAACGTGGCGACCCAGTACCTGGACGTCACCGGCGGCCCGGACCAGGACGGGGCCGACGGCCGGATCTGGCACTACTCCGTGCGCGTCGCCCAGCTGCCGCCGGGCACGACCACCGGCAAGTTCAGCTGGACCTGCGCCGGCGTCGACGGAGAGGGTGTCGTCACCTTCGAGCAGGCGCCGCCGCCGGAGACCAGCACCACGAACCCGCCGACCACCACCAGCGTGCCGACCACCACCAGCACGCCGGCGAGCACCACCAGCGTGCCGTCGAGCACCGCGCCCGTCACCACCGCGCCCGTCACCACGGCGACCTCGGCCGCTGCCGGCAACGCCGCACCGAAGGCCCAGGTCAAGGTCACGCCCAAGGGCGGGATCGAGACGGGCTTCGGCGGCACGGCCCGGTGAACGTCCGCCGGGCAGCCGTCGCGGTCGCCCTCGCGCTGACGCTGGCCGGCTGCAGTTCCGCGACGGAACCACCCAAGGCGGCAGCGCCGGTGCCGTCGTCGGTTCCGGTGACCGCGCCGTTCAAGGGCCTGCGGCCGACGTCGGTGAAGATCCCCAAGATCGGCGCCGACTCCAGCCTCATCTCGGTGGGCCTCAAGACCGACGGCTCGATTTCCGTGCCGTCGGTGCACAAGCCGATGCAGGCCGCCTGGTACCAGCTCTCGCCCGTGCCCGGCGACGTCGGCCCGGCCGTCGTGCTCGGGCACGTCGACGGCGACAAGATGCCCGGCATCTTCTACAAGCTCAAGGACCTCGTGCCCGGCGACGAAGTCGACATCGACCGCAGCGACGGCAAGAAGCTGAAGTTCGTCGTCGACCGCGTCACGCAGGTCCAGAAGGACACGTTCCCGAAGGACGCCGTGTACGGCAACAGCGACAAGCCCGAGCTGCGCCTGATCACCTGCGGTGGCGTCTTCGACCACGCCGCGCACAGCTACAAGGACAACATCGTCGTCTACGCGAACCTCGCGGCCTAGACACCGCCCGGGTACGGGAACTCCGGCCGCACCGTCGAACCGGGACAGACCCAGCGCCGCATCCCGGCGTCGCAGACCGCGTACCCCCAGTTGACCAGGCGGTCCTGCACCTGCTCGGACGTCCGGGACAGCCGCGTCTTCGTCTCGGCCAGCTCGCGGGTCCGTTCGATCGGCGCCGGCAGCGCGTCCGGCAGCTCGAAGTGCGTGATGTCGCTGTAGGTCGCCCAGTACGTGCCGGCGAACTGCTTGTCCTGGTAGGACTTCAGCAGCGAGCCGGTGCGCAGCTCGCGGACCTGGTTGTCCATCACGGTCAGCACGCGGAACAGCTGCATCGGCCAGTTGTGCTTCGGCCGTTCCTCGTGCTTCATCTTCTTGCCCGCGTCGCTGACCAGGACGGTCGCGCGCTGGTTCTCGATCGGGTCGAGGCCGAGGTTGTCGTACACGCCCGCGTCGCTGAGCACGATCTTGCGGTCCGGCTGGTGCGGATCCGGGATCACGACCGGCGAGAGCAGCGGCGGGAAGGCCGACGACGCCGCGACCGCGGTCGCCAGCGGTACCTGCCCGTGCGGGCCGGGCTGCCGGAAGAACCACCACAGCGAGCCGTCCTGCAGGCTGGTCGCGGTGAACACGAAGTTCGGGCCGGCCGGGTCGAGGTCCGCGAGGCGGCAGTCGCCGAAGAGGTGCTTCGCGTAGCGGCGGGCCAGTTCCTCGCCGGCACTGCGCCACGGCATCACCATGGCCTTCAGCGTCACCGGGACGTCGAGGTTGGTGCGGGCCAGTTTCCGCAGCGGCTGCACGACTTCCTTGCCGAAGTTCTCCGCGACGCCGTCTTCGCCGAACCACAGCTTGTGCCACGCGTGCGCCAGGACGCCGGCGGCGATCGAACCGCCGGAGACGCTCGAGACGGTGGTCAGCTTCGGCAGCCAGCCGAGTTCGTTGAGCCGCCAGAGCGCGCCGGCGTGGAAGAGCATCGCGCGGTAACCGCCCCCGGACAGCGCGAGCCCGACGCCGTCCCGTTTCGCCGTGTCCATCCAGCCCAGTCTAGGACCGAAGCAACGGCGCGAGCAGCGGCCGTTGCGCGGCGGGTACGTATTCGGCGTAGTTGTCGTACAACGCCTGTTTGGCGAGGTGCGCCGCGCCGGCGCCGTCGGCCGAGCGGATCGCGTCGAGCACTTCGGCGTGGTGGGAGAGCCACGCGCGCATCAGCGACGTCCGGTTGCTGGCGTGTTCGAGCTTGTCCTCGATCAGTTCCAGGACGACCCCGCGGACGACTTCTTCGCTGACCACCAGCAGGGGATTGCGCGAGATGCGCGCGATGACTTCGTGGTAGGCGACGTCGGCGCGGCTGAACTCCGCATAGCCGTGCGAGACGCCTTCGCGCATCGCCTCCAACGCCGTGTCGAGGCCGGTCAGGTCGTCTTCGGTGCGGAGTTCGGCGGCGAGCAGGTGGGCCGAGCCGTCGAGGATCATCCGGAACTGCAGCAACTCCGCCAGCCCGACGTGGTCGGCCCGCGCGAGCCGGTGCATCGAGCGGTGCAACGCGGCGGGGGACGCGGCCAGCACCTCGGGTCCGCGCGGGTCGCCGGGCCGCGAGCGGATCATTTCCGCGGCCTGCAGCACTCGCAAGGCTTCCCGGACCGTCGAGCGGCCGACGCCGAACTGCGTCATCAGCTCGCGTTCGCTGGGCAGGCGTTCCCCCGGCTTGAGCGCGCCGCTGACGACGGCCTCCTCGATCTGCTCGACGACCCGCTCGTACGCGCGGACCGGAGCCACCGGTTCGAACCGCATCTTGACCTCGTCGTCCGCTCAGTGCAGGCTACTGGTCAGACCAGTGTACTGACCTGGAGGCCGAATGAAAGCCCGGATTCCCCTGCTGGCAGCGGTGCTGCTGCTCGTGGTGTCCGGCTGCTCGGCCGGCTCGTCGGCGAGCGTTTCCGCTGGTCCGGACACGCTTTCCGTCGGCTTCACGGCGGAGCCGGCGAACTTCGACTTCACCAAGACCGACGGCGCCGCGATCCCGCAGGCGCTGCTCTACAACGTCTACGAAGGCCTGGTGAAGCTCGACTCGCAGGGGCGCGTGGTCCCGCTGCTCGCGAAGTCGTGGACGATCAGCCCGGACCGCCGCACCTACGACTTCCAGCTGCAGCAGGGCGTCAAGTTCAGCAACGGCGCGCCGTTCACCGCCGAGGACGTCAAGTTCTCGCTGCTGCGCGTGAAGACCGACTGGACGATCTCGATCAAGTCCACGATGGACGTCGTCGACCACGTCGACGTCGTGGCGCCGGACCACGCGCGGGTCGTGCTCTCGAAGCCGTCGAACGGCTGGCTGTTCAGCCTCACCAGCCGGCTCGGCGCGATGTTCAGCCCGACCGGCGTCGCCGACCTGGCGAACAAGCCGATCGGCACCGGGCCGTACGTCGTGGCGGCGCGCAAGCGCGGCGACTCTGTGGTGTTGAAGGCGAATCCCGGGTACTGGGGCCGGGAGCCGGCGTACAAGACGGTGGTCCTCAAGTACATCAAGGACCCGACGGCGCTGAACAACGCGCTCTACAGCAACGGCATCGACGTCATCTCCGCGATCACCGCGCCGGACTCGATCCCGCAGTTCCAGGCGGACGACCGGTTCCAGGTCGTCCAGGGCACGTCGAACAGCGAGGTCACGCTGGCGATGAACAACGCGCGGGCGCCGCTGAACGACGTCCGCGTGCGCCAGGCGCTGACGTACGCGATCGACCGGAAGGCGTTGCTGGACACGGCGTGGGCGGGGCGCGGCACGTTGATCGGCAGCATGGTCCCGCCGACCGATCCCTGGTACGAGGACCTTTCGAACGTCTACCCGTTCGACCCCGCGAAGGCGAAGGCGCTGCTGACCGAGGCGGGTGCGACGAACCTGAACCTGCGGCTGCGGATCCCGAACCTGCCGTACGCGGTGTCGGCCGCGCAGGTCGTCCAGTCGCAGCTCGCCGACGTCGGAGTGCGGACCACGATCGAGCCCCTCGACTTCCCGGCGGTCTGGCTGAAGCAGGTGTTCACCGACCACGACTACGACCTGTCGATCATCCAGCACGTCGAGGCCCGCGACATCACGACGTTCGGGAAACCGAAGTACTACTGGGGTTACGACAGCAAGCGCGTCCAGCAGCTGCTGGCCGAAGCCGACAGCGGGACGCCGGAGCAGCAGGTCGCCGACATGAAGCAGGTGGCGCGGCAGCTCAACACCGATGCCGCCGCCGACTGGCTGTTCCTGTTCCCCAACGTCATCGTCGCGAAGGCGAAGGTCGGCGGGTTCGTGCAGAACCAGGTCAGCGAGTCGTTCGACCTCACCGGATTGGCACCGCGATGACCGCCAAGGTGCTGCGCCGGGTGGCGATCTTCGTGGTCAGCGTGCTGGTCGCGTCGATCGTGGTGTTCCTGTTCATGGCCGTGCTGCCGGGCGATCCGGCGCAGGTCGCGCTCGGTGTCAACGCGACGCCGGAGCTGCTGGCCAAGACGCGTGCCGAGTTCGGCATCGACCGCCCGCTGGTCACGCAGTACTTCGACTGGATCGGCGGCGTGCTGCACGGCGACTTCGGCCGCTCGTACGTCACGCGCGACACCATCGGCCCGCAGCTGCTCGACCGCCTCGGCGTCACGCTCTGGCTGGTCGGCGCCGGGATGGTGGTGGCGCTGGTGATCGCGATTCCCGCGGGCACGTTCGCCGCGGTGAAGCACCGGAAGGCGTCCGGCGCGGGCGTTTCCGTGCTGTCGCAGATCGGCGTCGCGATCCCCGCGTTCCTCGCCGGGATTGTTCTGGTGCAGATCTTCGCCGTGCAGCTGCGCTGGCTGCCGTCAGGTGGCTGGACTCCGCCGAACCAGGATTTCGGCGAGTTCTTCCGCGGCCTGATCTTGCCCGCGCTGTCCCTCGGCCTGGTGCAGGGCGCGGTGCTCACGCGCTACGTGCGCTCGGCCGTGCTGGACACGCTGGGCCAGGACTACTTGCGTACGGCGCGGTCGAAGGGCCTCAGGCCAGGGCAGGCGTTGGTGCGCCACGGGTTGCGCAACGCGTCGGTCCCGGTGGTCACCGTGCTCGGCCTGCAGCTCGCGACGCTGCTGATCGGCACGGTGGTCGTCGAGCGCGTGTTCGTGCTGCCGGGCCTGGGTTCGATGCTGCTGGACGCCGTCGCGTCCCGCGACCTGCTGACCGTGCAGGGGATCGTGCTCGTACTGGTGGTGGGCGTGCTGCTGGTCAACTTCGTCGTCGACGTCCTCTACACCGTGCTCGACCCGCGATTGCGAGGTTCGTGATGCGCAATCTGGTCATCGGCGGAGTGCTCGTCGGCCTGGTCGTGCTGGCCGCGGTGCTGTCGTTCTTCTGGACGCCGTTCGACCCGGTGAAGGTCGACGCCGCGCACCGCCTGCTCGGCTTCGGCGGCTCGAACCTGTTCGGCACCGACAAGTTCGGGCGTGACCTGCTGAGCCAGATCATGGTCGGCGCGCGCACCACGTTGTACGTCGGTGTCGTCGCGGTCGGTATCGCCGCGGTGATCGGCACGCCGCTGGGCATCCTGGCCGGGATGTCGCCGCGGTGGCTCGGCGAGTTCGTGATGCGCGTCAACGACCTCGTGCTCGCGTTCCCCGCGCTGCTGCTGGCGATCATGTTCGGCGCGGTGTTCGGAGCCGACACGCTCACGGCGATGGTCGCGATCGGCATCGCGACCATCCCGTCGTTCGCGCGGATCGCCCGGTCCGGGACGCTGCAGGTGATGAGCACGGAGTTCGTGCTCGCCGCGCGGGCCGGCGGCCGGTCGAAGCTGACCATCGCGGTGCGGCACGTGCTGCCGAACATCTCGGGACTGCTGATCGTGCAGGCGTCGGTGTCGTTCGCGATCGCCGTGCTCGCCGAAGCGGCGTTGTCGTTCCTCGGCTTCGGTACGCGCCCGCCGACGCCGTCGTGGGGCCGGATGCTGCAGGAGTCCCAGGAACTGCTGACGGTCCAACCGCGGCTGGCGCTGGTGCCGGGCATCGCGATCGCCGTCGCCGTGCTGGGCTTCAACCTTCTCGGCGACGGCCTGCGCGACCGCCTGGACCCCCGATTGGTGGCGAAGGTATGACCCTTTCCGTCACGGGGCTCAGCGTTTCTTCGCTCGTTCGCGACGTCTCGTTCGAGATCGGCGCGGGTGAGCGCGTCGGGCTGATCGGCGAGTCCGGCTCCGGGAAGTCGCTGACGGCGTTGTCGATCATGGGCGTGCTGCCCGAGGAACTGCGCGCGTCCGGCTCGATCCGGCTCAACGACCGCGAGCTGCTCGGAATGTCCGAAAAGGACTTTTCGCGCCTGCGTGGCGATGAGCTGGCCATGGTGTTCCAGGAACCGATGACGGCGCTCAACCCGGCCATGCGGGTGGGCCGCCAGGTCACCGAACCCGGGCGCATCCACGGTCGCCGTCAATCCGCTGAAGCGCTGCTCGACGCGGTCGGGTTGCCGGGCACGGCCCGCGCGTACCCGCACCAATTGTCCGGCGGCCAGCGGCAGCGGGTGGTGCTCGCGATGGCGCTGGCCAACGAGCCGTCCCTGCTGATCTGCGACGAGCCGACGACCGCCCTCGACGTCACGGTCCAAGCCCAGATCCTCGCCCTCATCAAGAGCGCACTTTCACGTGAAAGTGCGTTGCTGTTCATCACGCACGACCTCGCGGTGGTGGCGTCGGTGTGCGAGCGCGTCCTCGTGATGCTCGACGGCGAGATCGTCGAAGCGGGCTCGACGCGCGAAGTGCTGACGCAGCCGAAGCACGAGTACACGCGCAAGCTGCTGAACGCCTCGGACCTGGAGGCCCGGCGATGATCATCGAAGTCCGCGACCTCGAACGCCGCTACGCCCGGCGGGACGTCCATGCGCTGCGCGGCGTCAGCTTCGACGTCGAGGCGGGGCAGCGGTTCGGCATCGTCGGCGAGTCCGGTTCGGGCAAGTCGACGCTGGTCCGGTTGCTGGCCGCACTCGACAAGCCGACCGCGGGCACGGTCTCGTTCCAAGGCCGGCGCATCGACAACCTGCCCGAGCGCAAGCTGGGTTTCCTGCGCTCCGAACTGCAGATCGTCTTCCAGGACCCGATGGGTTCGCTCGATCCGCGCATGCGCGTCGCCGACATCATCTCCGAACCGCTGGGGCGCCGGAACCCGAAGCTCGTCGACGAGCTGCTGGCGGCGGTCGGGCTTCCCGTGGACGCGGCGGGGCGGTACCCGCACCAGTTCTCCGGCGGCCAGCGGCAGCGGATCTCGATCGCCCGCGCGCTCGCGCCGAACCCGAGCGTGCTGATCGCCGACGAGCCGGTCAGCGCCCTCGACGTCTCGGTCCGCGGTCAGATCCTCGACCTGCTCGCGTCGCTGGTGGAGCAGTTCGCGCTGACGCTGATCTTCGTGTCGCACGACCTCGGCGTCGTCCGGCACGTCTGCGACCGCGTCGCCGTGATGCGCCGTGGCGAGATCGTCGAGCTGGGTGACGTGGCGCAGGTCTACGACGCACCTGAGCACGAATACACCCGGGAACTCCTGGCCGCCGCGCCGAACCTGCGTGCGGAACTGGCCCGGTTGAGCGGAGGTGACGATGGCTGAGTACCCGGACGGCCTGCCGGTCGGCGCGGACTGGGTGTCCACTGTGGACGCCGCGGAAATCGTTTTCCCCTACGACGGGAGCGTCGTCGGCACCGCGCCCATCGGGACACCCGAGCTGGCGAAGCGCGCTGTCGACGAGGCTGTCGCCGTTGCGCGCGAAGTGGCTTCGCTGCCTTCGCGGACCCGCCGCAAGCTGCTCAACGACGTCGCTGCGGCACTGGCCGAGCGCCGCGAGGAGTTCGAGAACCTGCTCGTCCTCGAGACCGGCAAACCGCTGGTCGACTGCCGGGTCGAGGTCGCCCGCACGATCGTCACGTGGGAAGCCGCGGCCGAAGAGGTGTCGCGGCTGCACGGCGAGACCGTGCCGCTGGACCTCCTGCCCTCCGGCGACGGCTTGGTCGGGTTCTGGAAGCGCAAGCCCATCGGCGTGGTCGTCGGCATCGCGGGCTTCAACTACCCGCTGCTGCTCGCGTCGCACAAGATCGCGCCCGCCATCGCCGCGGGTTGCCCGGTGATCGTCAAGCCGGCACCGCAGACCCCGCTGGCCACGCTCTGGCTGGTGCACCTCGTGCGCTCGGCCGCGCCGCTCGTCGCCATGGTCCAGCTGGTCACCGGCGACGCGTCCGTCGGCTCCGCGCTGACGACCGATCGCCGGATCGGCGCGGTCTCGTTCACCGGATCGGCCGCGGTCGGGCACCGCATCGCGCGGGACGCGGCCCCGACGAAAACGCTGCTGGAGCTGGGTTCGAACGCGGCTTTGGTCGTCGCCGGCGACGCCGACCTCGAGGCCGCGGTGGACGCCGTGGTGCGTGGCGGCTTCTACGCGTCCGGCCAGGCGTGCATCTCGGTGCAGCGGGTCCTGGTCGTCGCGTCGGTCGCCGAGGAGTTCACCGAACGGCTGCTGGCCCGGCTCGACGAGGTCGTCGTCGGTGATCCCCGCGACGAGAAGACGCGGGTGTCCGCGCTGATCGACCCCGCGTCCACCGAACGCGTCCAGGCGTGGATCGAGAAGGCCGGTGCTCGCCGGGTCGGCGGGGGTATCGACGGCACCGTGCTGCGGCCAACCGTCCTGCTCGACGTCCCGGACGGCGTCGAGGCCTGGGACGAGGAGATCTTCGGCCCGGTCGTCTGCCTGCGCACGGTGTCCGATGTGGACGAAGCGTTCGCCGCGGTGAACGCGTCCCGCTACGGCCTCCACGCCAGCGTCTACAGCCGCTCCCTCAACACGGCGTTCCGCGCGCTCGACGAACTGGACGTCGGTGGCGTCGTCGTCAACGAGGTGCCCGGCTTCCGCTCGGACACCATGCCCTACGGCGGGGTGAAGGACTCCGGCATCGGCCGCGAAGGGCCGCGGTTCGCCGTCGAAGAGCTGACCGTGACGAGGATGGCGGTGCTGCGCCCGTGAACTACGAGAACCTGTTCCGGCTGGACGGCCGCCGGGCCGTCGTGCTCGGTGCGGGCGGGATCGGCCGTGAGGCGGCGCGAGCGTTGGCCGCCCACGGTGCTTCAGTCGTGTGCGCGGACCGGGACGTCGAGGCCGCGCGCGAGTCCGGCGTCGGCGAGGCGTACGAGGTCGACCTGCTCGAACCCGGCGCGATCGACCGCGCGGCGACGGACCTCGGCCCGCAGGACATCGTCGTGCTGACCGCCGCGACGAACGTCCGCAAACGTTTGCTGGACTACACGCGGGAGGAGTTCGACCGCGTCATCGCGCTGAACCTCGGTGTGTCATTCGAGGTCGTCCGCGTCTTCGGCGCCGACATGGTCGCGCGGGGGCGGGGGAGCATCATCGGCTTCTCGTCGATCCGCGGGACGACCGTCGAGCCCGGTCAGGGCCCGTACGCGGCGACGAAAGCCGGGCTCGTCCAGCTGTTCCGGACGGCCGCCGCGGAGTTCGGCCCGGCCGGGGTGCGGGTCAACGCGATCGCCCCCGGCGTCGTCGAGACCCCGCTGACCGCGCAGATCAAGGCGAACCCGGAGTGGTACGACGCGTACGCGCAGAAGGGCGCGTTGGGCCGCTGGGCGCGTCCGGACGAACTGGCCGGCGCTGTCGTCTACCTCGCTTCGGACGCTTCGTCGTTCGTGACCGGCTCCGTGCTCGCGGTCGACGGTGGCTGGACCGCCGTCGACGGCCGCTTCGAACCGCCCGCCTCTTGAGGAGCGTTCATGCCTGAGTTGCCCGACCTGACCGCTGTCGACCTCGTCGCGCAGTACCGCGCCAAGACGCTCTCGCCGGTCGAGGTGACCGAAGCCGTTCTCGCGCGCATCGAGGCGCGAGAGCCTGAGTTGCACGCGTTGTACGCGTACGACCCTTCGGCGGCTCTCGATGACGCGAAGGCGTCCGAAGCTCGCTGGGCGTCCGACGAACCACTGGGCCCGATCGACGGCGTCCCGCTGACGCTCAAGGAGAACATCGCCACGCGCGGCACCCCGGTGCCGCTGGGCACGGCGGCGACCGCGCTGGTCCCGGCCGCCGAGGACGCACCGGCGGCCGCGCGCGTCCGCGAGTCCGGCGGCGTGCTGCTGGCCAAGACGACGATGCCGGACTACGGGATGCTGACGTCCGGGCTGTCGAGCTTCCACGAGACGGCGCGGAACCCGTGGGTGACGTCCGCGAGCCCGGGCGGGTCGAGCGCGGGTGCGGGTGCGGCGGCCGCGGCGGGGTACGGCCCGCTGCACGTCGGCACCGACATCGGCGGCTCGATCCGGCTGCCCGCGGGCTGGTGTGGCCTGGTCGGGCTGAAGCCGAGCTTCGGGCGCGTGCCGGTCGCCCCGCCGTTCCTCGGCCGCGTCGCCGGCCCGATGACCCGCACGGTCGCCGACACGGCGTTGCTGATGAGCGTGCTGTCGGCGCCGGACGCGCGTGACCACCTGAGCCTGCCGCCCGCCGACCTGCCGTGGTCTTCCCTCGACGGCTCCCTCGAAGGACTGCGCGTCGGCCTGCACCTCGACCCCGGCGTCGGTCTCCCGGTCGACCCGGCGACGCGCGACGCGGTCACGGCCGCGGCGAGGGCTTTCGAAGCCGCGGGCGCGCTCGTCGAGCCCGTCGGCCCGTTTCTCACCCGCGACATGCTCAGCGGCCTGGACGTTTTCTGGCGCACGCGTGCGTGGTCGGACATGCTCGGGCTGTCGGCGGAGCGGCGCGCGAAGGTCCTGCCGTACATCGCGGACTGGGCCGCGGGCGGCGCCGAGGTGTCCGGAGTGGACGTCTACCGCGGCTTCGCCCAGATCGACGTGATCAGCGTGGCGGCCCTGCGCGCGACGGCTCCTCATGACGTCGTGCTGTCCCCGACGTGCCCGGTCGCGGCCCCGCCGGCGGAGTGGGCGTCCCCGACGAACGACCCGGCGAGGCCGTTCGAGCACATCGCGTTCACGGTGCCGTACAACATGTCCGGCCAGCCGTCGGTGTCCGTGAACTGCGGCTACACCGACGACGGCCGCCCGATCGGCCTCCAGCTCACCGGCCGCCGCTTCGACGACGTCGGCGTCCTGCGCGTCGCGGCCGCATACGAGCGCCTTCGCGAGCCGCAGCGGCCCTGGCCGATCGGATAGGGAAGAAGATCCGGGCCCGCGGCGAAGTGGTGGTGGAACTGTCGCCGACGGGAAGGATCTCCATGACAGAGGCAGCCACATGACGGCGGCCCCGGTGCTCGGCACCGAGCTGTTCACCGAGGTGCACGACCGGCACTTCGCGGCCATCTACCGGTATGTCGCCGGACGGCTCGGCGCCCAGGCGGCGGAGGACGTCGCGGCCGAGACGTTCCTCGTCGCCTTCGACCGCCGGAAGACGTTCGACGCCACCCGCGGCGACCTGCGCGCCTGGCTGTTCGGCATCGCCACGAACCTGGTGTCGAGGCATCGCCGTAAGGAGGCCCGGCACTATCGCGCGCTTTCGCGGCTCGAGGTGCCCCGGCCCACCGAGGGGCACGAAAACCGCGTCCTCGACGCCGGTCGGCTGGGAAAAGCGTTGTCGCGGCTGACCGCGGGGGAGCGTGACGTCCTGCTGCTGGTCGCTCTCGCCGACCTCGGGTACGCGGAAGTCGCCGAGGCACTCGGCATCTCCCCGGGCACGGTCGGCTCCCGGCTCAGCCGCGCCCGCAAGAAGCTCACCCCCGTACTCGCCCAGGAGGCGCGTGATGAATGACCTGCAGACGCTGCGTGCGGCGCTGACCCCCGACGAGCCCGCCCAGGACGTCGCCGACCGCAGCCGGCACCGGCTGCAGAACCACATGCTCGGCGGCGGCCGCCGCCGACGCGTCGGCCCGCTGGCGATCGGCGCCGGGCTCGCCGCCGCCGCGGCGGCCGTCGCGGTCGTGGTGACGACCGTGCCCGGTCCGCCGGCCGCACCGCCGCCTCCCCAGGCCGTGGCGCCGGTCGACCCCGGCCGGCAGATCCTGCTGGCGGCGGCCACGGCCGCCGAGCACGCCCAGGTCGGCACCGGCAAGTACTGGCACACGACCACGAAGGTGGGCAAGGCAACCTGGGAGTACTGGACGACCACCGACGGGCAGGAGTGGTACCGCGGCGAGAACACCCACGGCAAAGCCGAGCTCCTGCCCCGCGCCCGGCCCATCCGGATCAACGGCGACGACGACCTCACCCTCAGCACGATCCTGACGCTGCCCGCGGATCCGGCGGCCTTGCGTGACTGGCTCGCGGAGGGGCTGACGCGGCACGGGACCCCCGCGAACCAGCGGGACACGGCGGTGCTCCAGTCCTTGATCGACCTGGTCTCCGTCGTGCCGTCGCCCCCTGCGGTCCGGGCGGCGGCGTTCCGCGCGGTCGCCGAGTACCCGGGCGTGACCGGGCTACCCGACGGCAAGGGCGTCCGGCTCCCCGGCGGTGGCCGTCTCGTCGTCGACCCCGCGACCGGCCAGGTGGACAGCTCGTCGGTGTTCCTGGGCCCGGACGGCAAACCGGCCCACGACGCGAACGGTGACACGTACGCGGTGAGTGGCGAGTGGACGGACGACCTGCCGAAGTGAACCGGCCCGAGGCCGTCAGCTCTTGACGGCCTCGGCCAGCGCCAACACTCGCCGCGCGTTGTCGACGTGCAGGTTCTCGATCATCCGGCCGTCCACAGTGACCACGCCGCTGCCGGCGTTCTCGAAGGCCTCGATGATCCGCCGAGACCGGTCGATCTCCGCTTCGGACGGCGCGAAGATCCGGTTGCACGGCTCGACCTGGCCCGGGTGGATGAGCGTCTTGCCGTCGAAGCCGTACTGGCGGCCCTGGACGCATTCCTCTTCGAACCCGGGAAGGTCCTTCACGTCGTTGTAGACGCCGTCGAGGATCACCTTGCCGGTCGCGCGCGCGGCCAGCAGGCACAGCGACAGCCCGCCGAGCAGCGGGCCGCGGCCCGGGACGAACTCCGCGTGCAGCTCCTTGGCCAGGTCGTTCGTGCCCATCACCAGCACGGTCAGCCGCTCGGACGCCGCCGCGATCTCCTCGGCGTGCAGCATCGCGACCGGCGTCTCGACCATCGCCCAGATCTTCGTGTGCTCCGGCGCGCCGCCGAGTTCCAGCGCGCGCTCGATGTTGTGCACTTCGGACGCCGAGTTCACCTTCGGCACGACCACCGCGGCCGGGCCGGCGGACGCGGCCGCGCGCAGATCGGCGTCGTGCCACTCGGTGTCCAGGCCGTTGACCCGGATCGTCACTTCCCGCGAACCGTAGTTCCCGACGGCCGCGCACACCCGCTCGCGAGCGGCTTCCTTGGCGTCCGGCGCGACGGCGTCCTCGAGGTCGAGGATCAGCGCGTCCGCCGGGATGGTCTTGGCCTTCTCCAGCGCGCGTTCGTTGGCGCCGGGCATGTAGAGAACGGAACGTCTCGGCTTCAGCTCGGTCATCCGAGGATCTCCTTGGTGGCGGCGTCGTAGGCGGCCGCGAGCTCGGGGTCGTCCGCCGCGAGGGCGTCGGCCAGTTCGGCGACCACGCGGCACTGCTTCACCGACGCGTCGTCCTGCATCTTCCCGTCGATCATCACCGCGCCGGTGCCGTCGCCCATCTCGGCGATCACCTTGCGCGCCCAGGCCACATCGGACGGCGAAGGCGAGAACACCTTCTTCGCGATGTCGATCTGCACGGGGTGCAGGCTCCACGCGCCGACGCAGCCGAGCAGGAACGCGTTCCGGAACTGGTCTTCGCACGCGACGACGTCGCGGATGTCCCCGAACGGCCCGTAGTACGGCAGGATCCCGTGCATCGCGCAGGCGTCCACCATCCGCGCGACCGTGTAGTGCCAGAGGTCCTGCTGGTAGGTCGTCCGGCCTTCGGTCAGGTCGTCGCCGATCGGGTCGGTGCGCACCAGGTAGCCGGGGTGACCGCCGCCGACGCGGGTCGTCTTCATGCGACGGCTCGCGGCCAGGTCGGCCGGGCCGAGCGAGATGCCCTGCATGCGCGGGCTCGCGCCGGCGATCTCCTCCACATTGGCCACGCCGCTCGCCGTCTCGAGGATCGCGTGCACCAGCAACGGCTTCGTCAGCCCGGCGCGCGCTTCGAGCTGGGCCAGCAGGCGGTCGACGTAGTGGATGTCCTGCGCGCCCTCGACCTTCGGCACCATGATCACGTCGAGCTTGTCGCCGATCTCGGTGACGAGCGTCACCAGGTCGTCGAGCACCCACGGCGAATCCAGGCTGTTGACCCGGGTCCACAGCTGCGTCTTCCCGAAGTCGTTGGCCTTGGCGATGGCGACGAGCCCGGCGCGCGCGGCCTCCTTGCGGTCGGCGCGCACGGCGTCCTCGAGGTTGCCGAGCAGGACGTCTACCTTCTTCGCGATGTCCGGCACCTTCGCGGCCATCTTCTCGTTGCCCGGGTCGAAGAAGTGGATCATCCGGGACGGCGTCACCGGGATCTCCCGCACGGGGGCGGGCGCGCCCAGGGCGAGCGGGGCGAAGAAGTCCTTCGGGGAGCGCATCGGTCCTCCACGGCGACGACTAAGTGACTGATCGGTAACTTTAGTCCGGGGCGCCCGGCGCCGCTGCGGCGCAAGTCACCGCCATGTGGGTGACGGTGGACATGCGCAGCTCAGCGGCCTGCGTCCACTGTGGATTTTCCCCGGGTTGCGCCGAACGGACCAGTCGGGCGCGAAGCGCGATTCCTGCCCCCGGTAGTCGGTCGCGGGCGGACGGTAGTGCCACTCACCTCGCGATCACTCGGTTGGCCGCACCGTTCGACCGAAGTCGGATGACCGCCTACCGACCGGTCATCGACCGCTGGGCGCCGCCGATCGCAGCCACTCGCACTACCCGGCGACGCCGCGCCGCCACGCTGTTAGACAGATTGGGTGCCGGTTTTCACCGGTCACGAAGCGGTGCAGGTTAGAAGGAGGCGGACTCGTGGCGGCTACACCTCAGAACACCGAGCGCTCGACGGTCGCCGGTGGCGCGAAGCGCAGCCGGTCGATGCCGAGCCGGGTGGTGCCGCCGATCGAGCTCCCCGCGAGCGTCGACGAACTCGCCCGCACCGCCGCCGCCCAGCTGGGCTGGAACGGCGTCGTCCTCCCCGAGACCACGATCCTCGGCCGCAAGGTCTGCGTGGTCGCCAAGCTTCGCACCGACGTGCACGCCGAACGCATCGCGATGGGTGCCGGCCCGGTGGCCGACCGCGCCACCGTCGACACCTGGACCTGGCCGGAGCTGGCCGGAACCGCCCCCGCCCCGGCCGCCGAGATCGTCGGCGTCCTGGCCGTCGCGCGCCACTGGCGCACCGCGATGGCCTCCGCGGTTCCGTTCGCCCGCTACGGCGAGGCCGCGATGGTGCTGCCGTCGCCGGCCGTCCTCACCGAGGACTACGTCGGCAACTGCCTGCCGCGTGCCCGCGCGTACGGCCTCGCCGTCGTGACGGCCGACCCGAACGCGGTCGTCGACCTCGACCTCGAGGGCCGCACCGAGCGCGTCCTGCTGGCCGAGGACCCGGTCTCCCGCCTGGTGAACGAGCTCGTCTACGACCACCTGCTCCGCACCGCCGAGGCCCCCGCTTCCCTCGACTGACGGTCTTGATCGATCCCTACTAGGGTCGGGCTCATGCGAGTCGTCATTGCAGGTGGACACGGTCAGATCGCGCTGCGGCTCGAGCGGCTGCTCGCCGCGCGCGGTGACGAAGCGGTCGGGATCATCCGGAACCCCGCCCACGCGGCGGACCTTGAGGCCGCCGGCGCCCAAGGCGTCGTGCTCGACCTGGAGAGCTCCGATGTGGACGCCGTCGCCGAGGTCCTGAAGGGCGCCGACGCGGCGATCTTCTCGGCCGGCGCCGGCCCGGGCAGCGGCACCGCCCGCAAGGACACTGTGGACAGGGGTGCCGCGGCGCTGTTCGCCGAAGCGGCCGAGCGCGCCGGAGTCCGGCGGCACATCCAGGTCGGTTCGATGGGCGCCGACAACCCGGACAACCCCGACGTCACCGAGGAGTTCCGCCACTACCTGCGCGCCAAGCGCGCGGCGGAAGACGACCTCAAGGCCCGCGACCTCGACTGGACGATCCTCCGGCCGGGGCAGCTCACGGACGACGCCGGCACGGGCTTGGTCCTGCTGGCCGGGAAGACCGGCCGCGGCCCGGTGCCGCGCGACGACGTCGCCGCGGTGCTCGTCGCTCTGCTCGACACGCCCGCGACGGCGCGGCGGACCTTGGAACTGATTTCCGGCGAAGACGCGATCAGTAAGGCGATTTCAGCACTGTGATCACTCAGGCATCGAGAGAAATCGCCGTCTTCAGCGGCAGCGCGCACCCCGAACTGGCCGAAGAGATCTGTGAGCACCTCGGCATCCCGCTGCAGCCGACGGAGATCCGGCGGTTCGCGAACGACTGCCTCGAGGTCCAGTTGCAGGCGAACTGCCGCGAGCGGGACGTCTTCATCATCCAGCCGCTGGTGAAGCCGGTGCAGGAGCACCTGGTCGAGCTGCTGCTGATGCTCGATGCGGCGCGCGGGGCGTCGGCGTCGCGGATCACCGCCGTGATGCCGCACTACTCGTACGCGCGCTCGGACAAGAAGGACGCGCCGCGCATCTCCCTCGGCGGCCGGCTGGTCGCCGACCTGCTGACGACCGCCGGCGCGAACCGCGTGCTCGCGATGACCCTGCACTCGCCGCAGGTCCACGGCTTCTTCAGCGTCCCGGTCGACCACCTGCACGCGCTGCAGGAGCTGGCCAAGCACTTCCGCCAGTACGACCTCTCGCGCACCACCGTCGTCTCACCCGACCTGGGCAACGCGAAGGAGGCGTCGCACTTCGCGCGGCTGCTCGGCGTCCAGGTCGCGGCCGGCGCGAAGGAGCGTTTCCCCGACGACCGCGTCCAGATCAGCTCGGTGATCGGGGAGATCACCGGCCGCGACGTCATCGTGCTGGACGACGAGATCGCCAAGGGCAGCACGGTCATCGAGCTGCTGGACAAGCTCACCGAGCTGGAGCCGCGGTCGGTCCGCGTCGCCTGCACGCACGGGCTGTTCGCCGCGAAGGCCATCGAGCGCATCGGCAGCCGGGCGGAGGTGCTGGAGATCGTCTGCACCAACACGGTTCCGGTGCCGGAGGAGGAACGCACCGAGAAGCTGAAGATCCTGTCGATCGCGCCGGCCATGGCCGAGGCGATCCGCCGGATCCACAACGGCGAATCGGTCTCGGCGCTCTTCTAGGCCGGGCCCAGCACCCGGTCCAGGTAGGTGTTCGTGAAGACGCCGTTCGGGTCGGTTTCCTTGCGCACGCGCAGGAAGTCGTCGAAGTGCGGGTAGCGCGAGCGGAGGACGCCGGCGTCGAGGTCGTGCATCTTGCCCCAGTGCGGGCGGCCGCCGACCGCGCCGGCGATCTTCTCGAACGCGCTGAAGTACTCGCGGTACGGCATGCCGGTGAACTGGTGGATGGCGATGTAGGCGGAGTCGCGGCCCTGCGCGGTCGACAGCCAGATGTCGTCGGCCGCGGCGACCCGCACCTCGACCGGGAACATCACCGGGTCCTTCAGCGTCGGCACTACGGCCCGTAGTTCGGCGAGCACGTCGAGCACTGATTCACGTGGAACAGCGTATTCCGTTTCGGTGAAGCGGACGTTGCGCGCGGTGACGAAGACGCGGTGCGAGATGTCGCTGTACTCGCGCGCCGAGAGCATGTTCGACGCGAAGCTGTTCAGCGGGCGCACGAGCCGCGGCATCAGCCGGCCCGTACGGCAGAGTCCGCCGAACGCGACGTTCTCCATGATCTGGTAGTCGACGAACTCGCGGACCTTGCTCAGCGGCTCCGCGGTCTCGCACCGGTTGTTGCGCTTGACCAGCGCGTTCTTGCCGTAGGGGAACCAGTAGAACTCGAAGTGCTCGTTCTGGTCGGCGAAGTCGTGGAAGCCTTCGAGGACCTGCTCCAGCGGCTCCGGCCGTTCCTGCGCGCGCAGCACGAACGACGGCTCGCACTGGAGCGTCACCGTGGTGATCACCCCGAGCGCGCCGAGGCCGACGCGGGCGGCCGAGAAGAGGTCGGGCTTTTCTTCCGCCGAACAGGTGACGACCGAGCCGTCGGCCAGGACGAGCTCGAGCGCGGCGATCTGGGTGGCGATGCCGCCGAGGCGCGCGCCGGTGCCGTGGGTGCCGGTGGAAATCGCGCCGGCGATGGTCTGTGCGTCGATGTCGCCGAGGTTGGTCATGGCCAGCCCGAGCACGTCGAGCTCGGCGTTGAGCTGCTTGATCGTGGTGCCCGAGCGGACGGTGACCTGGCCGGTTTCGAGGTCGACGCGGTCGATGCCGGTCCAGTGGCGCAGGTCGAGCGCGTCGGAGTCGGCGACCGCAATCGCGGTGAAGGAATGTCCGCTGCCCCAGGGGCGCACGGTGCGGCCGGCCGCGGCGATGCCTTCGACGGCCGCCGCGATCTCGGCCGCGCTGCGCGGCTGGTGAACGTGTTGTGGCGAGGCGGACGCCGTGCCCGCCCAGTTGGTCCACCGGGTCATGCGCGCGCACCCTTCATCCGTCGAGTGCCCGAAACAGTATGTGAACAGTATTCGCGTTTCAAGCCTTCGTGTCGTACTTTAGACCTCGTGACCAGTGCGACGGTGTACGACTTGGCGACCAAGGACCTCGATCCGCCCTTGGCCGTCGTCGACTTGGCTGCCTTCGACGCGAACGCGGACGACCTCCACCGCCGCGCGGCGGGCAAGCCCATCCGCGTCGTCAGCAAGTCGGTCCGCTGCCGGGCGTTGCTGGAGCGCGTGCTCGCGATGCCGGGCTTCCAGGGCCTGATGTGCTACTCGCTGGCGGAAGCCATCTGGCACGTCGAGCAGGGCACGACGGACGACGTCGTCGTCGCCTACCCGACGGCCGACCACGAGGCGCTCCGCCGCCTGGCCGCGTCCGATCTCGCTCGCGCGTCGATCACGATCATGGTGGATTCGCCCGAGCACCTGGACCTGGTGGACGCCGCCCTCGGCCATGGCCACCCGGAGATCCGGGTGTGCCTGGAGCTGGACGCGTCGTGGCGCCCGGTGCCCGGGATCCACGTCGGCACCCGGCGTTCCCCGATCTTCACGCCGAAGCAGGCGTCGACGTTCGCCCAGCAGGTCGTGGCGCACCCGGGTTTCCGCCTGGTGGGCGTCATGGCGTACGAGGGTCAGATCGCCGGCCTCGGCGACGCGGTGGGCCGCCGGGTGAACCAGGCGGTGATCGGCTGGATGCAACGCCGTTCGGCGGCGGAGCTGAACCGCCGTCGCGGCGAAGCGGTCCGCGCGGTCGAGGCGGTGACGCCCCTGGAGTTCGTGAACGGCGGCGGCACGGGAAGCATCGAGTCCACGGGCGCGGACGCGGTGGTCACGGAGATCGCGGCGGGTTCGGGCCTGATCGGCCCGACGCTCTTCGACGGGTACACGCGTTTCAAGCCCCGCCCGGCGGCGCTGTTCGCGTTGCCGGTGGTCCGCCGCCCGACGCGCAAGATTGCCACGCTGTACTCCGGCGGTTACATCGCTTCGGGGCCCACGGGTCCTTCGCGCCAGCCGACGCCGTACCTCCCGACAGGCCTGAAGTTCCTCGGTTTCGAGGGAGCGGGCGAAGTCCAGACCCCGGTGACGGGCCGAGCGGCCCGCACCTTGAACCTGGGCGACCGGGTTTGGCTGAGGCACGCCAAGGCAGGCGAGCTGGCGGAACGCTTCACGCACTACCACCTGGTGATGGGCGACCGGGTGGAGCGAACGGTCCCGACGTACCGGGGCGAGCACCGGAACTTCGGCTGACCCAGAGGTTGTCCACAGCTGTGCATACCTGTGGACAACTTCTGTGGACAGCTAGGACTGCTCCCCGAACCGAGCCGCCAAATACCCCTTCACCACGTACTTGGCCTCGGCGACGATCTTCTCGTCCCCGCTCGGCTCCTGCCGGAAGGCCAGCTTCAGCAACGCGTCGGCCACCTCGTTGGCGATGCCGATCGCGAACCGGAGGTCCTCCACCGGCCGATCCACCTGCGTCGCCACCAGGTCCGTCAGCGAATCGACGAGCACCGCGTTGTTGTCGCGGGTCTCGTCCAGCAGCTGCCGGTCGATGATGTCGCCGAAGTGGACCTTGGAGAAGCCCGGCACGGATCGGTGCATCTCCAGGTAGATGTCGAGGATCGAGTCCACGACGTCCCACCAGTGCTCGGGCCCGAGCTGCTTCAGGCGCTCGTTGACCGCGCCCACGAACCGGTCCAGGTTGCGGGCGGTAAGCGCTTGCACGACCGCTCGCTTGTCCGGGAAGAACTGGTACAGCGAACCGACTGCCACGCCCGCTCGTTTGGCGATCAAGGTCGTCGTCAGTGCGTCGTAGCCGAGCTCGTCGATCAACGCCGCGCTCGCGTCGAGCATCTGCTCGACCCGCTTCGCGCTTCGCTGCTGGACCGGCTGGCGACGCAAGGGGGTGGCTTCTGCCGGCACCTTCGCGGCCTGGATGTCGGACACGGCACTCCTCCTCGTCTGATCTGGGACTTTATCGTGCCGACGGGCTTCCCCACGGACGAGTGAAGACCTAGTATATGAGAACTTTTCATGTTCACCCAGAAGGGTGGCCTGACGAAAGGGTCAGCACCGGTGCAGAACCCGATCTTCCCGCCCGGCTTCCTCTGGGGTGTTTCGACTTCGGCGTTCCAGATCGAGGGCGCCACCAGCGAAGGTGGGCGCGGACCGTCCATCTGGGACACGTTCACCGCGACCGAGGGCAAGATCGCCCGCGATGAGACCGCAAACGTAGCGGCCGACCACTACCACCGCTACCCCGAAGACATCGCCCTGATGGCGGAGCTCGGCGTCGGCGCCTACCGGATGTCCATCGCCTGGCCTCGCATCCAGCCCGACGGCAAGGGCGCACCCAACCCCGAGGGGCTCGGCTTCTACGACAAGCTCATCGACGCCGTCTGCGAAGCCGGAATCGCTCCCGCCGTCACGCTCTACCACTGGGACACCCCGCAGGCGATCGAAGACGACGGCGGCTGGCTCTCCCGCACGACCGCTGAGCGCTTCGCGGAATACGCTCACATCCTCGGGGAACGCTTCGCCGACCGGGTGAAGCTGTGGATTCCGCTCAACGAGCCGATGGTGATGTCCATCTTCGGCTACGCGATCGGCGAGTACGCGCCCGGCAAAACCCTCCTGCTCGACGCCATCCCGACCGCACACCACCAGAACCTCGCCCACGGCCTCGCCGTCCAGGCCCTCCGCGCGGCGGGCGCGACCGAGGTCGGCACGGCCAACAACCACTCGCCGATCTGGCCGTCCGACGACTCCGCCGAGGACGAAGCAGCCGCCGAGTGGCTCGACGCGCTGCTCAACCGGCTCTACGCCGACCCCGTGCTGCTCGGCAGCTATCCCGAGCAGCTCCACGAGCACCTCCCCGCCGGGTTCGCCGACGACCTGCCGACCATCGCGCAGCCGCTCGACTTCTACGGCGTCAACTACTACGAGCCGCAGGGGGTCGCGAAGCCGAGCCCGGGCAACCCGCTGCCCTTCGACCTTCGCCCGATCGAGGGTTATCCGATGACGACCAACGACTCGCCGATCGTCCCGCACGCCCTGCGCGAGCTGCTGCTCGACTTCCACCGGCGCTACCGCGACAAGCTGCCGCCCGTCCAGATCACCGAAAACGGCTGCAGCTTCGCCGACGTCGTCGCCGAAGACGGTGGCGTGCACGACCCCGAGCGCATCGACTTCCTGCACAGCCACCTCGTCGCGCTGCGCGAGGCGATGGATGCCGGCGTCGACGTCCGGGGTTACTTCTGCTGGTCCCTGATGGACAATTTCGAGTGGTCCAAGGGCTACGCGCCACGCTTCGGCCTGGTGCACGTCGATTACGAAACCTTGCGGCGCACGCCGAAGGACTCGTTCCACTGGTATCGGAAGCTGGTGCGGGATGAGCAGTGAGACGACCGAGGCGACCGGCCTGCCGGAAGCCCTCGCCGAGCCCGTCGTACGGGTGCGCCCCGGCTGGATGAGCCTGCTGTTCTTCGCGAACATCGCGCTCTGGCTGGGGATCTACGCGCCGATCCAGGTGCTGCTGCCACAGCAGGCCGAACTGCTCGACCAGGTGAACAAGGAGTTCGTGCTCGGCCTGGTGATGGGTGTCGGCGCGATAGTGGCGCTGGTCGTCAACCCGGCCGTCGGGCTGCTGTCCGACCGGACGTGCTCGCGCTTCGGCCGTCGCCACCCCTGGACGGTCATCGGCGCCGCCGTCGCGGCTGCCGGGCTGCTGGTGCTGGGTTTCGCGCCGAACGTCGCGCTGCTGATCGTCGGCTGGTGCCTCGTGCAGGCCGGGCTCAACGGCATGCTCGCCACGCTCATGTCCGCCATCGCCGACCGCGTCCCGGTGGGGCAGCGCGCGCAGGTCGGCGGGCTCGTCGGCATCGCTCAGATGCTCGGCACGGTGCTGGGCGCGGTCGTGGTCGTCGTGATGCTCGGCATCGCCGGGATTCCGCTGGCGTACGCGGTCTGCGCGGTGATCGTCGTCGTGGGCGCCGCGTTCTTCGTGCTGCGGACGCCGGACGCGCGGCTGCCGGTCGAGTTCCGCCCGTCGTCGCAGGCCGGCGAGGTCCTGCGCAACCTGTGGGTCTCGCCGCGCCGGCACCCGGACTTCGCGTGGGCGTGGTCGTGCCACTTCATGATCAACCTCGGCAACGCGTTCGGGACGCTCTACCTGCTGTTCTTCCTCAAAGACGCGGTGCACTACGAGGACCCCGATACGGGGCTGCTCATCATGATGGGGCTGTACGGCGTCGCGCTCGTCATCGGTGCCGTGCTCGCCGGCCACTTCTCCGACAAGTCCGGACGGCGTAAGCCATACGTCCTTGCGGCGTCCGGTGTGATGGCGTTGGCCGCTTTGCTGCTGGTCATTTGGCAGAGCTGGCCGGTCGCGCTCGCCGCGTCCCCGCTGCTGGGCGTCGGTTTCGGTGCGTACATGGCCGTCGCGCTGGCGATGCTGACGCAGGTGCTCCCGACGGCGCAAGACCGCGCGAAGGACCTGGGTGTCATCAACATCGCGAACTCGCTGCCGCAGGTGGTCGCGCCACTGCTGACCCCGCTCGTGCTCGCCTACCTGGGCGGCTACTCGGGATTGTTCGCGGCTTCGGCCGTCGCGACGCTGCTGGCCGCGGTGCTCGTGCTGCGGGTGAAGGCAGTTCGCTAGAGAAATGGAACCGCGGGCCGGTGCCGGTCGGGGGAGGGGAGTGCAACGGCACCGGCCCGCGGAATTCAGGGGCCGCTCACAGGCGGGTCACGTCGAGGCGAACCAGTGGTCCAGGCCTCTTCGATGATCAATCTAGCGGGGGATTACCGCCTGGGCTAGGCCTAACGCGTAATTTTTTCGATTAATCGCGATGGGGACCGGGGTGAGGCGGCCGGGGACCGGTTCGCGCTGCTCGGGGGTGCGGGCGAAACAGTCCCCGGCCGGGCGAGAGCCGGCACGGGTCGATGGGGCGATCGGCCCGGCCGCAGTCGCCGGATCGGGGGCGGAACGGGGTCCGGGGCCGCCACCGCGGGAGGTGGCGACGGCCCGGGTCCGTCAGGCCGTGACCGCTCGGCGCGGGTTCACCAGCGCGTGGCGACCGGTGGTCTCCGCCGCGGTGGGGGCCGGGGCCGGCCGTCCCTGCGCCGGAACCGGGCTGGTGCGGCGGCCCTGCAAGCGGCTGTCCGTGGAGGCCTGCTGCTGCGGAGCGAGCCCGCCGGCCACCAGGTGTTCGTGGGCGACCTGCCAGACCGAGCACGGCGCCTTGCAGCGGTGCCACCGGGTCGAACAGGTCGGGCAGTCGCCGCGCTCGTCCGGCTCGTGCATCTTCAGCATCGCGCGCCACGCCTCCGTCAAGCGGGGGAGTTCGGAGCGCGCGACCGAGACGAGCGACTGGGCGTCGGCGCGGTTCGCCAGGTCGGTCAGCATGTCGAGGCGCTCCCAGACCGCATTGCGGAGGACCTGCCCGAGTACCTGATCCATGTCAGCTCACCGTTACCTTTCCGCCATCTTGGCGGCTTCGTTGAGCGCGGCGCGCAGCTGTCCGAGCTGGCCGGACGTCAACCGCGCGGTCTCGCCGGGGGGCGAGACCAGTACCACCTGGTTGTCCTCGACGAACACCGTCACCGCGCGTTCGCGGCTGATGAGGTCGCCGCACTGCACGCGCCACACCAGCTGACCGCCCTCGTAGTGCCGGACGTTCGCGGTGCGGGGGTCCACCGCGGCGGCGGGGGTGACCGGGCGGACGGCGGAGATGGGAGAGACCACCGGCCGCACGGCGCGGGTCGCCGTTCCGGCATGTCCCCCTACTGCGAACGAGTCCACGAACTCCACGCCCTTCTCCGCTCTGTCGTGCCGTCTCCGAACCCCTCGGGGCTCTGAAGATGCCTTCTGCAACATCGCCTTGTCATAAGCACTGCGGTTTTCGTAGCTCTCCGTGATCGCTGCCGGTGTCCGGGCGGTGACGGAGATCTGACAACTACAGTGAGGTGAAACCGGGTGCGATAGAAGGTCGAAATGGCGTCATAGCGGTGACCGGACCAGGTTCCACGGTAAGCGGTCAACGGACTTCGCCCGGACCGATCAGGGCACCAGTTCGGCTGTTCACACGGTTCCGCAGGTTTGCCTACGCTGTTTCACAGACGCCCGACCGGACAGTGGAGGGGGCGCGATGGACGCCAGTAACGGTGGCAGTGCCGACGCCCGGCAGAGCCACGCAGTTCCCGCTGACGCGTGGGAGCAGCCGGAGATGAGAGCGGCTCTCGCGTCCCGCGAGATCAGCGCCGTCTACCGGCTCCTGCGCAAGCACGGTGTCTCGCAGCGCCAGATCGCCGCGATGACCGGCCAATCCCAGTCCGAGGTGTCGGAGATCCTCAAGGGTCGCCAGGTCATGGCCTACGACGTCCTCACGCGGATCGCCGACGGCCTGGGTGTCCCCCGTGGATACATGGGCCTCGCCTACGACGAGGCCACGGCGATACGCGTCGTCGGCTCCGCCGACGGCCAGCAGGCTGAGGAGGACGAGTCCGTGAAGCGACGGAGGTTCCTCGCGCACGCCGCCCAGGTCACGATGGGTGCGGCGGTGTTCGGTCCGGAATCCGGCACGTGGTCGGCGGGGCCGGCGCGCACGCCGGCGCCCGGGCGCATCGGCATGACCGACGTGCGGCAGGTGGAGGCCGCCACGCGCGCCCTCCGCGCGCTGGACTACCAGTACGGCGGCGGGTTCTGCCGCGACGCCGTCGTCGCGCAGCTGTCCTGGGGACAGCAGATGCTCGAGGCGCACGGCACGGACATCGTCAAGAACCGGCTGTACGTGGCGCTCGCCGACCTCCACTCGCTGGCCGGCTGGACGTCCTTCGACACCGGGCTGATGGACTCCGCCCGCGGCCACTTCGCGAACGCGCTGGACCTGGCCAAGCAGGGCGAGAACCACCCGCTGGTGGCCAACGTCCTCTACCGCATGGGCCGCGTCTACCTGCACCAGGACGCCCCGAACGACGCGCTGAAGCTGTTCCAGCTGGGCCAGATCGCCGCCCAGGAATCCGGCTCCGAGCTGGCGGTTTCCGTGCTCTGCGCGAACGAGGCCTGGGCCTACGCGATGATGGGCAACGAGGAGCAGGCGGTGAAGCTGCTCGGCCGGAGCAAGGACGAGTTCGAGCGCGCCAACCTGGCCGAGGCCGAGTCGTGGGTGAAGTTCTTCACCGAGACCGACGTCTACGCCATGGTCGGCACCGTCCACACGGTCCTCGCGCAGCAGAACTCCGAGCACACGAAGTACGCGATCCCGGCGCTGACCAGGGCCGTCGAGTCCTACGACGACGAGATGGCCCGCTCCAAGACGTTCATGCTGAGCGCGCTGGCCACCAACCACCTGCTGGACGGCGACCTCGACCACGGCGCGAAGGTCGGCGGCAAGGCCATCGACTGCGCCGAGGGCATCAAGTCCGAGCGGGTCAAGGACCGCATGCGGCCTCTGCAGGACGAGGCCGAGCGCCGCCGCAACAACGCCGACGCCCGTGACCTCGCCGACCGCCTCAACGCTTTCTACGCCGCATAGCGCCGAAGGCGCCGGCGTCTTGGACGGCCGGTTCACCTCCGGCAAGCTGCGTGGCGTACTGGCCGAGACGTGCGCGCTGCTGGGTTTCGACCCGGCGGGCGCACGGCTGCTGCGGTTCACCAACAACGCGGTGTACGCGCTGGTCACCGCGCCTGTCGTGATCCGGATCGTCGGCTCGACCCGGCTCCGGCACCGCGTCGAAACCGTGGTGCGCGTGGCCCGGCACTTCGAACGCCACGACGTCCCCGCGATCCGGCTGCTCGGCTCGATGGAGCAGCCGCTGCCGGTCGGCGAGCACCTGGTGACCGTGTGGCACCAGGTGCCGAGCATCGGCCGGCCGGCGACGTCCACCGACCTGGCCCGGCTGCTGCGCCAGGTGCACGCGCTGCCCGCGCCCGACGGTCTCGCCGAGTGGGCGCCGTTCGCCGCGGTCCGGGCCCGGGTGTCCGACGCCGAAGAGCTCACCGCCGGCGACCGCGAGTTCCTGCTCGACCGCTGCGCCGAGCTCGAAGCCGCGCTGGCCGAGCTGGAGTTCCCGCTGCCCAGGGGCCTGGTCCACGGCGACGCGTACCCGGGCAACGTCATCCCCGGTCCGGACGGGCCGGTGCTCTGCGACTTCGATTCGTCGTGCGTCGGCCCGCCGGAGTGGGACCTGACGCCGCTCGCCGTCGGCCGTGAGCGGTTCGGGGACCCGGCGGTGCGCTACCGGACGTTCGCCGCGGCGTACGGCTTCGACGTCACGTCGTGGTCCGGGTTCGCCGTGCTCCGGGCGATCCGCGAGCTGAAGCTGACGACGAGCGTGCTGCCGATCCTGCGCAGCCGCCCGCGGGTTCGGCCCGAGCTCTACCGCCGTTTGGACGATCTCCGGAACGCCCGGACGGACTCGCGGTGGACCCGTTACCGCTGACCGTGATCTGTCACTTCATGTGACCGGCGCCACAATCTGCACGTGCATTCGACGACGGCAAATGACCGTTCGTCGCTTCCGAAATGCGGTCAGCTCTGGGTAGAAAGTTCGGTCCGACAGGTCGCCCCCAATGGTCTACCCCTCATCCCAATGCGCAAGTTGCAGCTACTCGCCGTGACCTGAGACCGGCTCTACCAGCGGGGAAGGGCTTTCAGGACGCGACGACCGGCGCCCGCGTCAGCACCACGGCGAAACCGAACGCCAGTCCCATGACGGTCAGCTCGAGCGTCGCCCACGCGGCGAGCGCCGTCCGGTTGTGCCGGACGATCTGCGGCAGCAGCCGGAAGCGGGTGTACGCGCCGAGCAGCGCGATGACCCCGGTGCACAGGAACTTCAGGACGAAGAGCTGCCCGTACGGCGTCGTGAAGATCGCCGCCCAGAACCCGATGGTCGGGTTGAGCGAGATCTCGACGAGCCCGTTGAACAGACCGGTCGCCGCGGAGAGGACCAGGCAGAGCGTCGCGAGCTTCGAGAACCGGGGCAGCGCGTGCGCCAGCAGCGTCCGGTTGGCGACGAGGAGCACGGTCATCGCGCCGAGGCCGCCGGTCCAGGCGACGGCGCTCATGACGTGCAGCTCCATCGAGATCATCGTGTAGTCGTGGTAGTTCCAGTTCGACGCGTGCCCGGTGACCGGCAGCGGCAGCAGCGCGAACAGGCCGAGCCCGACCCGGACCTCGGCGGGCACCTTCTCGCCGAAGCGCAGGGCCAGTGCGCCGATCCCGGCGTGGACGAGCGCGAGCACCGCGACGATGACGAGCGCCTTGCCGGCGCCGACGGCCGCGATGTAGTCGCCGATGTCGCCCGGCGAGAGCGTCGACGAGCCAGGCTTGAACTCCGCGGTCTGCAGGATCAGCGCGACGACCGCGGTCGTGGCCCAGACGAGCGCGGCCGCGACGCCGGCCGGCCGGGCCAGCCGCATGATCGGCTCGGTGAGCTTCGGCCGGTCGTAGCCGACGAGCACCGACAGCAGCGCCAGGCCGATGGTCGTGACCGCGGCCAGGTCGAGCAGCACTCGCACGAGGGGGATGCCGGCCGAGACCACCGCGCTGGGCTGCACCACGCCGGGGACCGGGGTGGTGGCCATGAGCGCGACGCCGATCAGGGCGCCGAGCAGGCCCGCCGTCACGACGCACAGCAGCGTCGAATAGCGGGGTTTCGCGGTGGTCTCGGCTTGGGTCATCGCTACTTCTTCTCTTCGACGGCCTTGCCGCCCGACCGTAGGGCCACGGTCAGCCCGATCGCCAGCAGGACGACCGCGCCGGCGATCCAGACCCAGATCGGCACGCCGGTCGAGCCGGACTGCGGGGCCGCGGACGACGAGCTGCCCGGCGACTTCGCCGCGTCGACGGTCGCCGGCGTGCCGGTGCCCGCCGAGGTGAGGGTGAACGTGAGCTCACCGGTCACCGGGTGGCCGTCCGCGGACAGCACGCGGTAGCCGATGGTGTACTTCCCGGCCGGGCCGAGCGGCCGCAGGGGCGCGCTGATGACGTTGTTCACCACGCTGATCGGTCCCTCGGCCCACTGGCCGCCGCCGGGTCCGGTCACCGCGATCTGGTTGACGTCCGCGCCCTGCACGTACTGGTCGAACGTCAGGCTGATCTTCTGCGGGCCGGCGGCGACGGACGAGCCGTTCGCCGGGTCCGAAGAGATCAGCACGTTGTGCGCCAGCGCCGGGGTGGCCGTGCCGAGGACCGGCCCCACCCGCCAACCCCCCCCGCCCAGCGCCCTCCGCAATTAGCTGTTGCCTCCCGGCTTCGCCGTGGCCTTGCGGGCCCGGATGGTGGCGCCGGCTCCGACGCCGAGGCCGACGGCCCCGACGAGCAGGCCCGCCCCGCCGAGCCAGCGGGCCGTGTTGTCCGACGTCGCCGCGGCGGCTTCGGAATGCTCACCGGTCGTCGACGCCGTGTCCGCCGACATCCCGGCGTGCTCGTCACCTTCGGCGGCCTTCGCGGCCAGCTTGACGGACGGCGCCGGGTGCTCCGGCTCCTCGCCGCCCGTGGGGGTCGCCTGGTTCCAGTCGACGACCTTGCCGTCGCTGTAGGTCTGGTGCGCGGGGAACTCCACCTGGTCCACATTGGTCGGCAGTGGGCCGAAGCTGACCTCGAACTCCTGGTAGTTCACGGCCTTGAGCTCGCTGCCCGCCTGCGCGGTCCACGTCACCGCGGTGACGGCTTCGGTGATCTGGGTGCCGTTGTCCTTGGTGATCGGCGTCGGCAGCTTCGACTTCGTGACTTCGGCGGTCCAGCCGGGGACCGGCTTGGTCCGCACCGAGCCGATGCCGTAGTCCGCCTTGAAGTCGACGGCCACCTTCGTGGTGGTGATGGGGTCCTTCTCCTCGCTCGGCACGCGGAACACGATCGCCGCGTACCCGCCCTTCGTCGGCTGCGCGCCGTAGACGTTGGCGGTGACGTGCGCGGAGGCGACGCCCGCACCGAGGAGACCGGCGACACCGACGGTGGCGGCGAGGAAACCGGCGCGCTTGAAGACGTGCTGGGACATGGTGGGTTCACTCCTGATGAACTCAAGAAAGGGCAGCGAACTCGGGGGTTCGCTGTTCGGGGGATGAGCTGGGTCTCAGGAGTGGACGGGTGGGCCGCGCCGCCCGCGGATCCGGCGCAGGTCGACGCCGACGAGGTGGCCCGGCGCGTCGACGCGCACCGGGACGAGCGCGGGAGCCGCCGGGACCGGCAGCGGAGTGAGCAGCCGCGGCAGGATCGCGCGCAGCACCGCGAGGACGGTGAGGAGCATCGCGTCCGCGCGGGCGAGCAGGAGCGCCGTGACCAGGGTCGCGACCGCGTGCGCGGCGACCATGCCGAGCCCGGTGCTGCCGGGCATCGCGTACATGTCGTGGTGCCCGGCGAGCGTGGTGAGCAGCAGGTGCATCACGAGCTGGGCGGCGCCGAGCAGGGTGATCGTGGTGACGGTCCCGCGTGCCTTGCGGGCCAGCGCGCTCGCGGTCCAGCCGAAGAGGCCGGCCAGCAGCACGGTCATCGCCGGGTCGGGCAGGCCCCCGTCGGCGAGCCGGTGCGCGGTCACGGAGAGCACCCCGGCGCACACGGCGAGCGACATGCCACGGGTAGCACCCAGCGCGGCGGGACGCCGGGCCGGAACGCTCATGAGGAGCAGCCTAAGGGACTTGCTCCCGGCTGAACGTGTGATCCCGTGAAGTGAGCACACACCCGGTTCACGGCCCGCGCCACGCCGTGGTTCAGGTCATTTCTTGCCGATCACGCTCGGAAAGGCCAAGGTTGGCGAAACCGGTAGGCCGAAGCGGGGGTTTGGTCCGGCGTCGCGCTGGGTACTGAGCCGTCGGTCAGGAACTAGCCCGATCGGGTGAAGGCCTGCGCAAAGGCGGGAGAGCGGACACGGATGAACCTCTTCGACTACATCTCCGACCGGGCGAGCAAGCTCTGGCTGGAGGCTTACCTGCACACCAGCATGGTGGTGCAGTGCACGATCCTCGCGGCGGTCCTCGGCGTGCTGATCGGGGTGGCGGTCTACCGCAGCCCGATCGGTTCGGCGGTGGCCACCGCGCTGGCGAGCACGATCTTGACGGTCCCGTCGTTCGCCCTCCTGGGCCTGCTGATCCCGATCTCCGGGCTCGGGCCGACGACGGCCGTGATCGCGCTGGTGCTCTACGGCCTCCTGCCGATCGTCCGGAACACCATCGTCGGGCTCGACGGCGTCGACCCGGCGATCACCGATGCCGCGCGCGGCATCGGGATGAGCCGCTTCGGCGTGCTCACCCGGGTCGAGCTGCGGCTGGCCTGGCCGGCGATCCTCACCGGCATGCGGGTGGCCACGCAGATGCTGATGGGTATCGCGGTGATCGCCGCCTACGCGAAGGGCCCCGGCTTCGGCGCCGAAGTCTTCTCCGGGCTCACGAACGCGGGGAGCACGAACTCCCTGAACCAAGCCGTCACCGGCACGGTCGGGGTGGTCATTCTCGCCCTGCTGCTCGACGGCATTTACGTCCTGATCAAGCGTTTCACCATCTCTAGGGGTGTCCGTGGCTGAGAACGAGGAAGTCTCCGGCGTCGAGATCGAGCTGGAGCACGTGACCAAGCGGTACCCCGGCACCCGCGAAGCGGCGGTCGACGACTTCTCGATGGTCGTGCCCGCCGGCAAGATCGTGGTCTTCGTCGGCCCGTCCGGCTGTGGCAAGACCACGACCATGCGGATGATCAACCGGCTGGTCCAGCCCACGTCCGGCCGGATCACCATCGGCGGCGACGACGCGCTGAAGCTCGACGTCGACACCCTGCGCCGCCGGATCGGCTACGCGATCCAGCAGGCCGGCCTGTTCCCGCACTTCACCGTCGCGCAGAACATCGGCGTGGTGCCCGGCCTGCTCGGCTGGGACAAGAAGAAGGTCAACGACCGGGTCGAGGAGATGATGGACCTGGTCGGGCTGGACGCGGGCGACTTCCGCGACCGCTTCCCTCGCCAGCTCTCCGGCGGGCAGCAGCAGCGCGTCGGCGTCGCGCGGGCGCTCGCCGCGGACCCGCCGGTGCTGCTGATGGACGAGCCGTTCGGCGCGGTCGACCCGATCACCCGCGGCAACCTGCAGGACGAGCTGCTGCGGCTGCAGAGCGAACTGAAGAAGACGATCGTGTTCGTCACGCACGACTTCGACGAGGCCGTGAAGCTCGGCGACAAGATCGCGGTGCTCGGCAACCAGTCGTCGATCATGCAGTACGACACGCCCGAGGCGATCCTGGCCAACCCGGCGAACGACACGGTCGCCGGCTTCGTCGGCGCGGGCGCGTCGCTGAAGCAGCTGACGCTGCTGCGGGTCCGGGACGTCGAGCTGGCCCAGGACGCGCTGACCGCCGGGGTCGACGAGGACCCGGCCGAGCTCCGCAAGAAGCTCGAAGACCAGCGCAAGCACTTCGCGCTGGTGCTGGACGCTCGCCGCCGGCCGACGCGCTGGGTGCACGCCCGCGACCTGACCCCGGGTGCGTCGCTGGCCAACGCGGGCAAGCCGCTGCGGGACATCGTCAGCCTGCAGTCGACGCTGCAGGACGCGCTCGAGGCAATGCTCGCCGAAGGCGGTTCGGTGCCGGTGACCGGCGCGCGCGGCGAGTACGCGGGCACCATCCAGCTGGACACCGTGATCGCGACCATCCAGCAGCTGCGCGAGGAGCACACGAACGGCGAGGAGGTGTCCGCATGACGGCTGCCGTCGATACCGGTTTCAGTACCGAGTCCGGCTCCAAGCGCGCCGAACGCGTCCGGCTGTTCGCGCAGCCCGTCGTGGTGCTGGTGATCGTCGCCGTCACGCTGATCTGGGTGTTCTCCAGCGGGCTGACCGCGACCGAGAAGGAGACGCTCAACGCCTCTTCGCTGTTCACGGCGTTGTGGGACCACGTGCTGATGACGCTCGTGGTGGTCGCGATCGTCGTGGTGGTCGCGGTGCCGCTCGGGGTGATCGTGACTCGCCCGTGGGCACGTTTCCTCGCGCCGATCTTCCTGGCGATCGCGAACATCGGCCAAGCCGCGCCCGCGCTCGGTGTGCTGGTGCTGTGGTTCATCGTCACCGGCTCGGTCGGCGGGCTGTGGGTGGCGGCGCTGCCGCTGGCCTTCTACTCGCTGCTGCCGGTGCTGCGGAACACGATGGTCGGGATCCAGCAGGTGGACCCGGCGCTGATCGACGCGGGCCGCGGAATCGGCATGTCGGCGGCCGCGGTGCTGTGGCGGGTCGAGATGCCGCTGGCCGTTCCGCTGATCCTGGCCGGCCTGCGCACCTCGCTGGTGCTGGCGGTCGGCACGGCGACGTTCGGCATGTTCGTCAACGCCGGCGGCTTCGGGCTGCTCATCGACACCGGGTACAAGCTGAACCTGACCTCGGTGCTGGTCACCGGCTCGGTGCTGGCCGTGGCGCTCGCGCTGCTGGTCGACTGGCTGGGCGCGGTCGCGGAACAGTTCTTCGGACCGAAGGGGCTGCGATGAAACTCCGCCGGATGAAGGCACTCGCCGGGGTGGCCCTGCTCTGCGGCACGCTCTCGGCGTGCGGTCTGTCGATCAACCAGGGGGTGCCCTACGACATCCAGCCGGGCACGATCCAGCCGATCCCGTCGCTGAACGGGCTCAAGGTCACGGTGGGGTCGAAGGACTTCACCGAGAACATCATCCTGGCCTACATGGCCGAGATGGCGTTGACCGCGTCGGGCGCGGACGTCGTCGACCTGTCGGACATCAAGGGGTCCAACTCGTCGCGGCAGGCGCTGCTGTCCGGTCAGACGGACGTCACGTGGGAGTACACCGGCACGGGCTGGATCAACTACCAGGGCAACGAGCTCCCGGTGCCCGGCGGCGAGAAGGCCCAGTACGAGGCGACGGCCAAGGCGGACGAAGAGAAGTTCGGCGTCACGTGGCTGAACTACTCGCCGCTCAACGACCAGTACGCGTTCGCCGTCACCGAGGCGTACGGCGCGCAGAACAACCTGAAGACGACGTCCGACCTCGCGGCGTTCATCAAGCAGAAGCCGGACCAGGCGGTGTTCTGCCTGGAGACGGAGTTCACCAGCCGCCAGGACGGGTTCCCGGCCGCGGTGAAGGCCTACGGCTTCCAGAACCCGAAGATCGAGAACTTCGGCATCGGCACGATCTACTCGGCGGTCGCGGGCGGCACGTGCCCGGTCGGCGAGGTGTTCACCACCGACGGCCGGATCTCCGGGCTCAACCTGCGGGTGCTCGAGGACGACAAGAAGGCGTTCCCGCAGTACAACGCGGTCGCGACGCTGCGCACGGAGTTCATCAAGGCGCACCCGGACCTGCGCGGCCCGCTGGAGAAGATCAGCGCGGCGATCACCAACGAGCAGATGGTCCAGCTGTGCAAGCAGGTCGACGTCGACGGCCAGGACGCGGGCAAGGTAGCCCACGACTGGATGGTCTCGAAGGGCTTCGTGAAGTAACCCGGACCGAAACGGCCCCCGGTGCGCGCACCGGGGGCCGCTTTCGTCTCCGGGTCAGATCCCCAGCCGGTTGAGCAGCTTGCCTTCCAGCCGCTCCAGCTCGCCGGCCACCGCGCGGTGCACGGCCTTGCGCCGCGCCGCCGGCATCCGCTCCGCCGCTCGCACCGACGCCGACAGCTGCTCCAGCGTGCTCAGCGACTCGCTCACGAACGTCTTGTCCGCGGCCGACGCCTTCTCCGACTTCTCGAGATCCCGGCACCCGTCGGCCAGCCCGGCGATCCGGGCGTGCAGGGCCGCGCCGCGACCGGTGTAGGACCCCAGCTGGTCGACCGCGACGCCGAGCTTGCGTGCCTGGTAGCGGTCGTACAGCTCCCGGGCGGAGCCCGCCGCGCGCACCGCGAACGGCGCGACCACCGGGATCACGACGGGGCCGAGCACCTTCGCCACCGCGACCGCGTTCTTCGCCTTCTTGGGGGTGAACCTGGCTTCACCCTCGACCTTGGCCTTGCGCGCCATGGCACCTCCTGCGACGTGTCGAGGTCGAACTTACTGGTCGCCCGGGTGGCGGGCATGTCGGCTCGGCGGTGGGAATCTAGAGTGATCTCCATGAAGGGCGAGGTGGTACTCGACGCGGGAGCGGTGAGCCGCTGCCGCCGTCGCGTGCACCTGGAGCACGACCCGGCGATGCGCGAGGTACCGCTTTCCCCGCCGGACCCCACCGCGCAGCAGCGGATCGACGACGCCGCCGCCCACCGCGAGGACATCGTCACGCGGCTGATGGCGGCCAACCCCGGCCACTGGGTGAAGATCGGCCGCGACCTCCCGGCCCACGAACGCGTCGAGCTCACCGAACAGGCTTTCGCCGCCGAAGCGCCCTACATCTGGGGCGCGCTGCTGCCGGTCGACCCGGCCGGGCACCGGCGCGGCGGCATCGACCTGCTCGTGCGCACGGGCCGCGGTTACGTCCCGGTGCTCGTCGTGCGCCACCGGATCTCCGACCGCGGCACCGGCGCGATCGTCACGGACCTGACCGACCTCGACCCGGCCCACCGCGGCGCCGACGAGAGCCGCAAGGTCCGGTCGCAGCCGCGTGACCAGCTCCGGCTCGTGCACATCCGCCGCATGCTGCAGACGCTCGGGCAGGCCGACGAGAGCCTCACCCTCGGCGGCGTCATCGGCCTCGACGCCGACGTCGTCGTCTGGCACGACCTCACCGCGGGCACCTGGCCGGGCGGGCGCAGCGCGCTCACCGAGTACCAGGCCCGGTTCGCCGACCGGCTCGCGATCGCCAGCGCGGCCGCGAACGGCGAGGAGCCGCTGGCCGAGCCGTCGCGCGTGCTGGAGTGCCGTCGCTGCCCGTGGTGGCCGACGTGCGAGGTGGTGCTCACCGAGACCCGCGACGTCAGCCTCGTGGTCCGCGGCGAGGACGCGGTGGAGCTGCGCCGCGCCGGCGTGTCCACTGTGGACAAGCTGGCCGCGCTCGACCCGGCGGGCGAGGCGCCGGAGATCAACTGGACCGGCGTGACGTTCCCGGACGCCGTCGTGCTCGCCCGCGCCTGGCTGGCCGACCTGACGCTGGTGCGCCGCGTCGACCGCGTCGAGGTGCCGCGCGCCGACGTCGAGGTCGACGTCGACATGGAGAGCTTCGGCGACGCCGGCGCGTACCTCTGGGGCTGCCTGCTGACCGGGGCCGACATCGGGCTGGAGCCCGGCTACCGCGCCTTCGCGACGTGGGATCCGCTGCCCACCGACGACGAAGCCCGGTCCTTCGCCGAGTTCTGGGCCTGGCTCACCGACGTCCGCGAGCGCACCGAAGCGGCCGGGCTGACCTTCCGCGCCTACTGCTACAACGCGCTCGCCGAGAACCGCTGGCTCTTCGGCTCGGTCGAGCGCTTCGGCGAGCACCCGGGCGTCCCCACGAAGAAGGAAATCCAGTCCTTTGTGGACTCCGAGGAGTGGGTCGACCTCTTCCGCAGCGTCACCGACCAGTTCCTGTGCTCCCAGGGCAAGGGCCTGAAGGTGATCGCCCCGGTCGCCGGGTTCGCCTGGCGTGACCCGGAGGCGGGCGGCGAGGCGTCGATGCGCTGGTACCGCGACGCCGTCGGCATGGACGGCGAGACGCCGGACGCCGGCCAGCGCGAGCGACTGCTGCGCTATAACGAGGACGACGTCCTGGCGACCCACGCACTGCGGGAGTGGATCGACGTGCGGGCGCAGGCCGAAGTGCCGTACATGTTCGATCTCTGAGTAGTTCGCCGACTAAGACACTTGCCTGCTGGCACGTCTTGCGTATACTCGTCTGCGAGTACTCGTGAACGAGGAGTCGACATCAAGAAGCGGAAAGTCGCCAGCATGCTGGGCCTGGCCGTGTTGTCCGTCGCGCTGGAACGCGCGATGCACCCGTACGAGATGGCGGCCGTGCTGAAGGAACGCGGCAAGGACGCCGACATGCCGATCAAGTGGGGCTCGCTCTACACGGTCGTCGCGAACCTGGAGAAGCACGGCTTCCTGGAGGCCGTCGAGAGCGTCAAGGACGGCGGGCGGCCCGAGCGGACCGTCTACCGGATCACCCCGGCCGGGCGGGCGGAGTTCGAGGACTGGGTCCGCGAGCTCGTCGGCACGGCCGAAAAGGAACCACCGCGGTTCCGGGCCGGGCTGTCGATGATCGGCATCCTCGGCCCCGACCAGGCGATCAGCCGGCTCCGGCAGCGGCTTGCCCAGCTCGACGACCACGTCGAGGCGCAGCGGGCGGCCCTGGAGCAGCTACGGCCGTTGATGCCGCGGCTGTTCCTGGTGGAGGTCGAGTACGACATCGCGATGACGGAGGCCGAGGGGCGCTGGGTGCGCGGCTTCCTCGAAGAACTGACCACCGGCGCCCTGCCCGGCATCGAAGCCTGGCGGCGCTTTCACGAAACCGGCGAATTCCCGGACGACCTGGGGGAGTTCGTGGAGAGGTAGGAACCGATGGAGACGACCCGCAAGCACCGCGTGCCCGAGATGGAGGGCTTCCAGGCGCGCTGGTACGCCAAGAACCGGGGCACCGAGCCGCAGCTCGCGCAGTACCGGCGGCAGGCCGCCGAGGTCACGTCCGGGCTGGCGGAGGGCGCCGACGTCCTGGAGGTGGCACCCGGGCCGGGCTTCTTCGCTGTGGAGCTGGCGAAGCGCGGCTTCCACGTCACCGGGCTCGACATCAGCCACACGATGGTGGAGATCGCGCTGGAAGAAGCGCGCAAGGCCGGGGTGGACGTCGACTTCCGGCAGGGTGACGTCACACGCGCGCCGTTCGCCGACGAGTCGTTCGACTTCCTCGTCTGCCAGGCGGCGTTCAAGAACTTCCGGCAGCCGGTGGCCGCGCTGAACGAAATGCACCGGGTGCTGCGCCCGGGTGGGTTCGCGGTGATCCACGACCTGAACCACGAGGCCACCGGCGCGGACATCGGCCGCGAAGTCGCCGGCATGAACGTCGGCGCGGTCAGCGGCTTCACCGTGCGGCAGACGCTGGGGTGGCTGCGACGCCGGGCGTTCACGCGGGAGCAGTTCGAGGAGCTGGCCGCGGAGAGCGCTTTCGGCGGCTGCTCGGTGACGACCGACGGCATCGGCCTGGAGGTCCGCCTCACCCGCTGAGGGCCCAGGGCGGCACTTTCCTGACGAAAGTGCCGCCCCTGGCGTCAGCGCGGGGCCATCCGCAGCGAGCCGTCCATGCGGACGACCTCGCCGTTCAGGTAGTCGTGGTCGATGAGCGACAGCGCGAGCTGCGCGTACTCGTCCGGCCGCGCGAGGCGCTTCGGGAACGGGATGCCGGCGGCGAGCGTCGCGCGGAACTCGTCGCTGACCGTGGCGAGCATCGGGGTGTCGACGATGCCCGGCGCGATGGTCAGCACGCGGATGCCGTGCGAGGCCAGGTCGCGGGCCGCGGGGAGCGTCATGCCGACAACGCCGCCCTTGGACGACGAGTAGGCGACCTGTCCGATCTGGCCGTCGAAGGCGGCGATGGACGCGGTGTTGATGACGACACCGCGGGCGTTGTCCTCGAGCGGCTCGGTCTTCGCGATCGCTTCGGACGCGACCGTGAGCACGTTGAAGGTGCCGATCAGGTTGATCTGGATGACCTTCGCGTACAGCGCGAGGTCGTGGCGGCCCTTCTTCGACAGGATCCGCGCGGACGGCCCGATGCCGGCGCAGTTCACCACCGTCCGCAGCGGCACCCCCGACCCGGCCGCGGTCGCGACGGCCGCCTCGACCTGCTCGACGTCGGTCACGTCGGCCTCGACGTAGGTGATGCCGTCGACCTGCTCGGCCTTCTCGATGGACGGCGCGAGGTCGAGCGCGAACACCCGCGCGCCCTTGGCCGCGAGGGCCTTCGCCGTCGCCCCGCCGAGGCCGGACGCGCCCCCGGTGACGAGCGCCGCGGTGTCGGTGATCTGCATCTGTGCGGTTCCCTTCGCTGCTCTGACTCGAGACACAGGTTAACGCTCGTTCGCAGGGGCGATTCGTGTCTTCGCTCACCGCTTTCGGGTACGACCGGTTCCGTTAGCGTCGTGGTCAACTCCGGCTGTCACCTTCAGCACCATGACGCCAGCTCGGATCGTGGTGGTAGGTACCGGTTACGTCGGCTTGACCACGGGGGCCTGCCTGGCCGGCCTGGGTCATTACGTCACCTGCGTGGACGTCGACCGCGCGAAGGTGTCCCGGCTGAGCGCGGGGCGCGTCGACATCCTCGAACCCGGGCTGACCGACCTGGTCGCCCGCGGGATCGCGGCCGGCCGCCTCCAGTTCGTCGTCGGCGCGCGCGACGCGGTCCGCGACGCCCAGGCGGTGTTCCTCTGCGTACCGACGCCGATGGGGGCCGGTGGCTCCGCGGACCTGCGCGCGGTCGAGGCGGTGGCCGCCGAGATCGGCGACGTCCTGCCCGCAGGTTGCGCGCTGGTCACCAAGTCGACCGTGCCGGTCGGCACGTCGAAGCGGATCGAGGAGATGCTCGGCCGCACCGACGTGCCGGTGGTGTCGAACCCCGAGTTCCTCCGCGAAGGCACCGCGGTCGCGGACTTCCTGGGCCCGGACCGGATCGTCGTCGGCTCGGACGACCGCGCGGCCGCGCACTGGGTCGGCGAGCTGTACGCCGAGCTGGACGCGCCGGTCGTCGTCGCCGATGCCGCCAGCGCCGAATTGGTCAAGTACGCCGCGAACTGCTACCTCGCGCTGAAGCTCTCGTACGTCAACTCCATCGCCGAGCTCTGCGAACGGCTCGGCGCGGACATCGACCTCGTCACCGAAGGCATGGGCCACGACCGCCGGATCGGCCGGACGTTCCTCAAGCCCGGCCCGGGCTGGGGCGGCTCGTGCCTGCCGAAGGACACGAGTGCGCTGGTCAAGGTGGCCGAGTCGGTCAACTACGACTTCCGGATGCTGACCTCGGCGATCGACGAGAACATCGCCCAGCGCGACCGGATCGTCGCGAAGATCGCCGGCGCGGTCGGCGGCACGCTGGCCGGCGCGCGCATCGGCGTGCTGGGCCTGGCGTTCAAGGCGGGCACGAACGACCTGCGCGACTCGCCCGCGCTCGCCGTGTCTTCGGTGCTGTGCGCGCTGGGCGCCGAGCTGATCGCCTACGACCCGGCCGTCGACGGCGGGATCGACGGGATGACCGTGGTCGACGACGCCTACCAGGTCGCGAAGGACGCGGACGCCGTCGTCGTGCTGACCGAATGGGCCGAGTTCAAGCACCTCGACTGGGCGGCGATGGCCGAGCTCATGGAGGGCATCGACGTCGTCGACACGCGCAACCTGCTCGACCCGCGGGTGATCGTCGACGCGGGACTGTCCTGGCAGGGCGTCGGGCGGCCGCGGGCGGCGGCGCGAATCAAGGTTTCTTGACGGCCGCCTCTTGGCTAGGCTGGCCGCACGGCATCGCGTGTCGGTCACCGGCTGGGTGAGGCATGGAGGTGGCGGGAGTGCCCCGGAGGCATTTCACTCGTGTCAGTATCCGTTTCCGTTGAATTGAACCATCTGATCGTCCCGTCCCGGAACCACCGGGAATCCGCCGAATTCCTGGCGACCCTGCTCGGCCTCGAAGTCGGGGAGGAATGGGGTCCGTTCATTCCCGTCGAGACGCGCAACGGCGTCCGGCTGGACTTCGCGACCATCCCTGAGCAGGACCTTCGCCTGCAGCACTACTGCTTCCTGATCCCGGAGGACGACTTCGACGCCGTGTTCGCGCGGCTCGTCGAAACGGGCGTGACCTACCACGCCGATCCGATGGGGAAGCAGATCGGCGAAATCAACCACAACCACGGCGGCCGCGGAGTCTATTTCCTCGACCCCGGCGGCAACGGGATGGAAATCATCACGCAGCCGTACGAGCCGGAACGGCGTCGCCCGGCTCGCTGGTAAGTTCCTTAGCTTTGCGTACTATCGGGGCATGTTCACGACGAGGCCCGAGCTGGCCGGCACCTTCGGGATGGTGGCATCGACGCACTGGCTGGCTTCGGCCACCGGGATGGCGGTGCTGGAAGACGGCGGCAACGCGTTCGACGCGGCGGTCGCCGCCGGGTTCGTCCTGCAGGTCGCCGAACCGCACCTCTGCGGCCCGGCAGGCCAGGTACCCGGCCTTTTCGTGACGGCGGACGACCCGACCCCGCGGGCGCTGGCCGGTCAAGGCCCGTCGCCCGCGGGGGCCACGCCGGAGCACTTCGCGTCGCTGGGGCTGGACCTCATCCCGGGCAGCGGCCTGCTCCCGGCGACCGTCCCCGGCGCTTGGGACGGCTGGCTGTTGCTGCTTCGCGACTACGGCACGAAGCCGCTTCGCTCGGTGCTGTCGTACGCGATCGGCTACGCGCGCAACGGCACCCCGCTGGTGTCGCGGGTCGGCGACACGATCCGAGCCGTCGAGCGGCTGTTCGTCGAGCACTGGCCGACGTCGGCGTCGCTCTGGCTGCCGGACGGCAAGCCCGCGTCCGGCCTACACCGGAACCCGACCCTGGCGGACACCTGGGAACGGCTGCTGAGCGAGGCGGAGTCCGTCTCGGGTCGCGAGGCGCAGATCGACGCGGGACGTCGTGCCTGGTCACAGGGCTTCGTCGCCGAAGCGATCGAAGCGTTCAGCCGGACGGCGTTCCGCGACGACTCCGGCCGCGACCACGCGGGCCTGCTGACCGGCGAGGACCTGGCGTCGTGGTCGGCGTCGTACGAGGACGCGGCGTTCGTGGACGTCGACGACTGGCGCCTGGTCAAGATGGGCGGCTGGACGCAGGGGCCGGCGTTGCTCCAGCAGGCGTTGCTTATGCACGGCTTCCGCGACGAGCTGTCCTATGTGGACGGCGTGCCCTCGGAGCGCACGGTGCACCTGGCGACCGAAGCGGCGAAGCTGGCCTTCGCCGACCGCGAGGCCTGGTACGGCGACACCGACGTCCCGCTGGACGTGCTGCTTTCGGCTGCTTACACGGATTCCCGGCGTGCCCTGATCACCGATACGGCGTCTGCCGAGCTTCGCCCCGGGGACGCGCGTGGTCCGGCCCGGCTCCCGGCGATCCTGGATTCGCTGCAGGGCGTGAAAGCGGAAGGCGGCGCGACGGGCGAGCCGACGGTCGGCCCCCAGGGCGAAACCCGCGGCGACACGGTCCACCTCGACGTCGTCGACGCGGCGGGCAACCTGGTCTCGCTGACCCCGTCGGGCGGCTGGCTGCAGTCGAGCCCGACGATCCCGTCACTCGGGTTCTGCCTCGATTCGCGCGGGCAGATGTTCTGGCTGGAGCAGGGGCTGCCCAATTCGCTGGCCCCGCGCAAGCGCCCCCGCATCACGCTGTCGCCGTCCCTGGCCCTGCGCGACGGAGTCCCGACGCTGGCATTCGGCACCCCGGGCGGCGACCAGCAGGACCAGTGGCAGCTGTGCTTCTGGCTGGCCCACGTGTACGGCGGCCTGAACCTCCAGGAGTCGATCGATTCCCCGGCCTGGCACACGACGGCGTTCCCGAGCTCGTTCTACCCGCGCTCGTGGAACCCGCGCGAGCTGGTGGTCGAGTCCCGCCTGGGTACGTCCACTTTGGACGCCCTCCGCGACCGCGGCCACTCCCTGATCGACGCGGGCGACTGGGCTTTGGGCCGCTTGTCAGCGGTCTCCCGTTCCGACGGCCTGCTGCGCGCGGCGGCCAACGCCCGAGGCATGCAGGGCTACGCGGCGGGACGTTAGCTGCCTGGGCGTTCCCAGAGCCAGAACTCGATGCCCTGGTTGTCGGTGCAGTCGGCCGTGGTGCCGTACGGGTGGTTCTCGACCTCGCCCGCCCGGCCGCCCTGCTCGCCGACCCGCGTCAGGGCCGCCGCGAGGTCGTCGACCGCGTACATCAGCTTCCAGCCGACCTGCCGGTCGCCCGCCCACAGGCCGCCTTCGAGGCCCGGGCCCGAGAACGACCAGGCGTCCGAGACCGAACCCGGCGTGAACTCCCAGCCCAGCACCGCGCCGTAGAACGTCTTCGCCGGCTCGGCCTCCGGGACCTGGAACGTGAAGTACATGGCCTCGCCCGGCTTCGACGCGGGTGCCGGCTTGGGCGTCGCCTGCGAAACCAGCCAGCGCTGGCCGAACGGGTCGCGGAACGAGCCGCCCCGGCCGTACGGCGAGTCGCTCACCGCGCGGATCAGCGTCGCCCCCAGCTCCAGAGCCCGGGTCACGCTGACGTCCGCGTCCGGCACCTCCACCCGCACCGACGCGCCCCCGGCCTGCGGGGCGACGTGGCCGATCTCCGGGTACTCCTCGGCGAGCATCAGCACCGCGTCGCCGATCGCCAGCTCGGCGTGCCCGATGCGGCCGTCGTCCATGAGGATCGGCTCGCCGCGTCGCACGGCGCCGAAGACGTCGACGTAGAAGTCGAGCGCGGCGCGCGCGTCGGACACCGCGAGGTAGGGCGTCAGCGAGCGCAGTTCGGCGTCGGTGGCCGGTGCCTCGGAAGTGGTCGTCATATCGGCTCCGTTCAAGATGACGCGACGCAGGTTGTCGCGCAGTTCGGCGGCGAAGTCCGGGTCGGGGGCGACCCGCTCGGAGGGCCGGCGAAGCGCGTCGAAAGGCTCAGGCATCGCGACCCTCCTTCTCCTCGTAGGCGCGCCGGAACGCGGCACGGGCCCGCACGAGCAACGCCTCGGTGGCGTGCACGCTGCGTCCCAGGTGGCCGGCGACCTCGGGCACGCCGAGGCCGTCGACGTACCGCAGGGTCAGGGCCGCGCGGTGGTGCGACCCGAGGGAATCGAGCACCTGTCTCGCGCGCAGGGCGTCGAGCCGCTCGTCCCACGGGTCGTCGACGTCCGGTTCACTGTCGTGCACCAGCCGCAGCCCGCGTTCCTCACGTTCTTTGCGCCGCCAGTGGTCGGCGAGCTTGTGCCGGGCGACGCCGATCAGCCACCCGGTGCTCACTGGAGGTGCGTACTCCTTGCGACAGGCGGCGACCGCCCCGAGGAACGTCTCGGACGTGAGTTCCTCGGCGAGCGTGCGGTCACCGCACCGGGACAGCAGGTACCCGTAGACCTCCGGCAGCGCGGTCTCGTAGAGCCCGAGCAGCGCGAAGGCCGGGTCCGGTCGTACCCGCGGTTCCGTCACACCCTCATAGTCGTCCGGCGCGCACCTTTTCCGACGGGTGAATCCCGGACTTTTTCAGACCCGCGGGTCGGGCAGCCGCCGCCCGGTGACCGCGACGATCGCCGCCAGCACCGCCACCACGCCGATCACCAGCGCGAACGCGTCCCGGCTCCCCAGCGAACCCGAAAGGGAGGCGTACAGACTCCCCAGCGTCGCCACGCCCAGCGCCAGCGCCGTCTGCTGGTTGGTCGTCATCACGCCCGACCCGACCCCGGCCAGGTCCGTGGGCACGTGCGACAGCACGATCCGGAACAACGTCGTCATCGCGAGCGCGTTGCCCACGCCGATCGCCACCATCGCCGGGGCCAGATCGAGAATCGTCACGTGCGGCCACGCCGCCAGCGTCGTGCACAGCAGGGCCACCATGCCGAGCGCCGTGATCGCGCCGCCGATCGGCACGACCTTCTGGCCGTAGCGCGCCACCAGGCGGCTGCTCAGCATCGACACCGTGAAGTACGCGACCGCCAGCGGGGTCAGCGCGCCGCCCGCGCCGAGCGGCCCGAAGTGCAGGCCCTCCTGCAGCGTCATCGCGAACACGAACATGAACGAGCCGAACGCGGCGAAGAACGGCACCGCCACCATCAGCCCGCGCCGGACGCTCGGCAGGCGCAGCACCGACGGCGGCAGCAGCGGCGTTCCCCCGAGCCGCTCCGAGCGCCGTTCGACGTGCACGAGAGCCGCGGCCGAGAACGGCGACAGCGCCAGCAGCACGATCGTCCACAGTGGCCAGCCCAGTGCCCGGCCCTCCATCAGCGGGACCAGCAGCGACAGCAGGGTCACCGCCAGGAGGAGCGTGCCGAGGCGATCGACGCCCAGCGGGTTGTGTGCGCGGCTCTCCGGCAGCCGGCGGGCCATCACCAGTACCACCAGCCCGATCGGCACGTTCAGCAGGAAGATCGGCCGCCAGCCGGTGCCGAACAGGTCGGCCGCCACCAGGCCGCCGCCGAGGAGCTGGCCGACCACCGTCGACAACCCGCCCGTCGCGCCGAAGAGCCCCAGCGCGCGCGAACGTTCTTCGCCGGACGTCGTCGCCTGGATGATCGACAGCACCTGCGGCAGCAGCATCGCCGACGCCGCCCCCTGCGCGGCGCGGGCGATCACCAGCGTCGTCGCCGTCGGGGCGATTCCGCAGGCCAGGGACGTCAACGTGAAGAGCCACAGGCCCACGAAGAACAGCCGCCGCCTGCCGAACGCGTCGCCGAGGCGGCCGCCGACCACCAGCAGCACCGCGTACGCGATGCCGTAGGCGGCCACCACCAGTTCGAGGGTCGCCGTGGACGCGTGGAGGTCGGCATCGATCGTCGGTAGCGCGACGTTGACGATGAAGAAGTCGATGATCGGCAGTGCCGCCCCCAGCAGCACGGTGACCAGGCCGGCGGGGGTCAGTCCCGGCCGGGCAGGAGCGCCGAGGGTGGTCGGCGCGAGTTGAGTCGTGGTCATGGGTACTACGATCGGCCCACTTCCAAACTGGTACCAGTTGTTGTTTATCCAGGTACCATCACTACCTGGTACCAGTTTCGGGCGCGTGCGATCCTGGCACCATGACCACCGCCGTCGAATCCGAACTCCGCCGCCAGGAGCTGGCGAGGTTCCTGCGCAGCCGGCGTGAGCGGATCACGCCCGAGCAGGTCGGCCTCCCGCTGCTGGGCCGCCGCCGGACGCCGGGGCTGCGCCGCGAAGAGGTCGCGCAGCTCGCCGGCGTCGGGGTCACCTGGTACACGTGGCTCGAGCAGGGGCGCGACATCAACGCGTCCGAGCAGGTGCTGCAGGCGATCGCCCGCACGCTGCGGCTCGACCCGCACGAGCACACCCACCTCTTCCGCCTGGCCGGCGCGCCCGAGCCGGAGAGCGAGAAGGACTGCCAGGTCATCTCGCCGCAGCTGGAGCTGATGCTGAAGAAGCTGGAGCCGTACCCGGTCGCGGTGCGCAACGCCCGCTGCGACCTCCTGGGCTACAACCGCGGCTACAGCTGGCTGATGGGCGACGTCGACGCGATCCCGTTCGAGGACCGCAACACCCTGGTCCAGTGCCTGCTCAACCCGCAGTGGCGCGAGCGGATGCTCGACTGGGACACGAACATCCCGCGCGTCATCGCGTCCTTCCGGGCGGCGATGGCCGAGCACGTCGCCGAGCCGGCGTGGAAGAACCTGGTCAAGCGGCTCAAGGCGGAGTCGCCGCTGTTCGCCGAGCTCTGGCCGCACCACGACGTCAACTCCGAGCCGATCCGCACGAAGCGGTACCTGCACCCCGACGTCGGGCTGCTGCAGTTCAACTTCACCTACCTCTACTCGGGCCGCCGCTCGGAGATCACGGTGTCGACCTACACCCCGGCCGACGAGGAGACGGCGGCCAAGCTCCCGCTGATGTTCGACTGACGACGTACGCGGACTGTCGCTCTGTGACGGACGCGCGGACCCGCGGCGACCGGTAGTTTTCGCGACATGAGATGGCAACCGGGCTGGTCCCCGTGGGTGGGGCGCGTGGTGCGCACCATCGTGGTCACGGGGTTCGTGCTCGGGGCGACCAGCGGGGCGTCGCGATGGGATCCCAGCTCGCCGCAGATGACGCCGGGCGCCGGGCTGTGGCTCGTCGCCACCACGCTGACCCTGCTCGTCGTGCACCGCTTCCCGCTGACGCTGTTCCTGGTGACGGCCGCGTCCGCGTTCGGCTACTACACCTCGGGGCTGCCCGGCGGGCCGATCATCATCGTGCCGACCATCGCGTTGTTCGTGCTGACCCGGCAACGGGGGCCGCTCACGGCGGGCATCACCGGCTCGGCCGCGCTCGCCGCGGCCTACCTCGCGCACATCGTGACGACCGGGTCGTTCACGCTGGCGGCCGGCGCCGGGTTCGTCGTGGTGTGGCTGATCGCCGTCATCGGGGTCGGGACCGCCGTCCGCTACCAGCTCGACGCGCTCGCCGCCCGCCGCGAGCAGGCCGACGAGCACCGCCACCGGCTCGCCGAGCAGGAACGGCTGCGGATCGCCCGCGAGGTGCACGACGTCGTCGCGCACAGCCTCGCCATGATCAACGTCCAGGCGGGCGTCGCCGCGCACGTCGCCGACCGGCGGCCCGAGCAGGCGAAAGAGGCGCTGCTCAACATCAAGGCGGCCAGCGCGTCCGCGCTCAAGGACCTGCGCGCGACCCTGGCCGTGCTGCGCTCGGGTGAGGACAAAGCGCCCGCGCCGAGCCTCGCCCAGGCCGCCGAGCTGCTGGAACACGCGCGGGACGCCGGTCTCACGGTCGACGTCCACGGCGAGCCCGGCGACCTCCCGGCTCCCGTCGACGCGGCCGCGTACCGGATCCTGCAGGAGTCGCTGACCAACGTCGTCCGGCACGCCGACCAGCCGAAACGCGTTGACGTCCGGTTCGAGCGGAAGCCGGGAAGCTTCACGCTGCGAGTGCGTGACGACGGCCGCGGCACCGCCCCGCCGACACCGGGCCACGGCCTGCGGGGGATGTGCGAACGTGCCGCCGCGCTGGGCGGCCGGTGCACCGCCGGGCCGGTCGACGGCGGTTTCGAAGTGTGCGTCGAGCTACCGATCGAGGGGGAAGCATGATCCGCGTCCTGCTGGCCGACGACCAGGTTCTGGTCCGCGCCGGGTTCCGCGTGCTGCTGGAGACCGAAGACGGCTTCGAGGTCTGCGGCGAGGCGGGTGACGGCGAGCAAGCCGTGGCCGGCGCGATCGCGCACAAGCCGGACATCGTGGTGATGGACGTCCGGATGCCCGGCGTCGACGGTCTCGAAGCCACCCGCCGGATCACCGCGAACCCCGACCTCGCCGCGACGAAAGTGCTGGTCCTGACCACTTTCGACGTCGACGAGTACGTCTATGAAGCCCTGCGCGCGGGTGCCAGCGGGTTCTTGCTGAAGGACACCGAGCCGGTCGAGCTGCTGCGCGCGCTGCGGGTGGTGGCGAGCGGAGAGGCGCTGCTGGCGCCGACGGTGACGCGGCGGCTGATCCAGGAGTTCGTCGGCCGCCCGGAGAACCGGCGCATCGACACGAGCGCGGTCCGCGAGATCACCGACCGCGAGCGCGAGGTGCTGGGCCTGGTGGCGGGCGGCATGTCGAACGACGAGATCGCGGCCCACCTGGTGATCTCCACGGCGACGGCGCGCACCCACGTCAGCCGCATCATGACGAAGATCGGCGCCCGCGACCGGGCGCAGCTGGTGGTGCTGGCCTACGAGTCGGGGCTGGTCACCCCGCGCCACTCCGCCTGACCCGGCGCACGACGCGGAACGCCCGGAACAGGAACACCACCGCGAGGGCGGCGACCAGGCAGATCCAGATCATGTCGCCTCCTTCCCCCGGCCGATGCTCTGCTTACAGGGCGTTCGGGAGTGGGACGGCGTTCACCGACACGGCGGAAGTCACACCTTCGGGCTACTCGGAGACCTTCTGCAGCCAGATGTTCCCGCCGGAGTTACCCGCCAGCTCAGGGACCCGGCCCTCCAGCAGATCGCGGTGGCAGGCCCACATGAACTGCTGGTACCAGCGGATCTCGAAGCGCCGGTTGTACATCAGGAACGCCCGGAGCAGGTAGTCCTCCTGCCACGCGCGCCCTTCGACCAGCCAGTCCATCGGGTACTCGAACGGGAAGAAGACGTCGTGGACGTGCACCCACACGCCGTCGTTGAGCCGGGGGAGCACCTCGAAGAACAGGTAGTTGACGTCGGAGCCCGCCTTGACCACGTGGGTCGAGTCGATGAACAGCACGTCACCGGCCTGCAGCTGCGCGAACGTCTCCAGCGGGACGTCCTGCACCGCCTGGCCGAGCACCCGGACGCGCTCTTCGTCGCCCGGCCGGAACAGGCTCTCCAGCAGCTGCGGGTACGGCTCGACGCAGGTCAGCTCCAGGTCGGGGAGCCAGCCGTCGGCCGTGTCGAGCGTCATCGCCGTCGAGTAACCCGAGCCGACCTCGATCATCCGCTTCGGGCGCAGGTGCCGGAGCATCGTGTGCAGGACGATCGCGTCCGACCACGAGTACGCGGTGTTCTCGTAGAAGTACCGGTGCTTTTCCGTGCGCTCGGCGGTGAACGGGAGGTCGGCGGCGAGGTCCGCGAGCGTGCCGAACAGCTCGATCTGCTCCGCCTCCCGCAGGTCGACCGCCGGCGGGCGGGCGGTGATGTCGAACATCGCCGCGGCCCGGTTCCCGATCTCCTCCTTGGAGGCGAACGGCGAGTAGAAGTGCCCGGGCGGCACCCACGTGCGGTACTGCTCCTCGAACGCCTGCTTCTCCTCGACGACCTCGGCGTGGCGCGCCAGCAGCTCGTCGTGGTGGTTCATCAGGCTGTCGTAGCGCGCGGACAGCTGGTCCAAGCGCGCCGTCAGCCGGCTTTCGCGGACCTCGAGGTCGTCGTACGACTTCCGGGCGACGGCGTAGCGCTTGACCAGCTTGCGGAGCCGCTTCTCGAGCTGCATGTCAGTTGTTCGTGCGCTCGGTCGGCGGGGCCTTCTGGACCTGTGCGTTCAGCAGGGTCTTGAACGAGTCGAGCGTCGCGTCCTTGTCCGTGCCGTACGCGTCGACGATGATCACCCGGCTGTACAGGACGTACACCGCGCGGTAGACCGTCTGGCCACCGCCGTCCGGCGCGGCGAACACCGGCACGCCGTGCAGCGACAGGTCGCGGCTGGCGGTCAGGCCACCCTCCTGCTGGGCGTTCGCGTACTCCTGGGCCACCGGTCCGGTGGACTGCTTGTCCGGCATTTCGAGCGCGTACAGGCCGAGCGTCACGTCGCCGTCGGTCGTGGTCTTGAGCAGGCCCTCGGTCATCCCGCCCTGCTTGAGCCGTTCGGTCACCGTGGGCGGCAGGAACTTCGCCGACTCCAGCTTCGCGATGTCGAACGTGCCCCCGCCGGCGCGGGTCTTGCCGGCCGGCGTCACCAGCGACGCCGCGTTGTCGCTCGGCTCGGACTTGGCGGCGGGCGGCTCCGGCAGCGGCTTGGTCGTCGGTGCCGGCGGCGGCTGCTGGCTGGTGCTCTGGGCGACCGGGGTGGTCCCGCCGTTGTCCTTGATGAACAGCGCCCAGACGCCGAACCCGAGGCCGGCCAGCACGACCAGCCCGATCGCGGCGAACGCGATCTTCTTGCCCTTGCCGGACGAAGGCTGGGTCTGGAACGTCTCGGGGCCCTGGCTGATCCAGCCCGCGTTGCCGGCGTTCGGCGGCCCCATCGGCGGGAAGTCCGAGCCACCCCACGGCGGGCTGACGTCCTGCGGGGCCGCGCCCCACGGTTCCGGCTGCTGCGGCCGGGCGAACCCGCCGGCGGGCGAGGGCTGGTTGTAGTTCGGCTGCTGCATCGGCTGGGGGAACCCGCCCGAGGGCGAGTTCGGGTGCTGCTGCTGCCACGGCTGCACGACCTGGGTGCGCTCCCCGCCGCCCGCGTCGGCGTTGGACACGACCTGCGTCGCGTCCGCCGAGCCCGCCGAGTCGGAGCCGGGCTGGTGCTGCTGCGCCGGCGGTGACACCGGCGTGATGATCTGGGTCTCCGCGGCGGTCGACGGCTGCTGCTGCGACGGGCTGTCGTTGGCCGTGACGGCCATGCTCAGCACGCGATCACGCCGGGTCCGGTACTCGTCCGCGGTCAGGCTCCCCGCTGCGAGCTCCTCGTCCAGCCTGCGCAGCTCTTCCTGCCAGGTCACCCCGGTACCCCCTTCGGGTAGGTCGTCCCGAAACCATGCGAACGTGCGGCCGAACACCTTCCTGGCCGCACGCAGTCATTGTGCACGGGTGCTCTCACTCGTTGGCGGCCACCACCCCGTCGTTACCGACGTGAGTCGGTAGCCGACCGGCGAGGTCAGCGCGGGTGCCGGGCGAGTGCGTTCGCCAGCTCCCCGATCGTCTGGTCGCGCAGCAGCGACGACGACCCGCCGGTGACGCTGCGCTCGACGAATTCGAAAGTGACGACGTCCCGGTCGGCGAACATCTCGGCCAGCTGGGCTTCGTTGCTTTCGGCCACGGTGTCGCCGTGCACGATGGTGACGTCCTGGCAGGTGGCGGCCAGGTAGGGCGTCGCGAACTGGGTGAAGGAGTCGGCCACGATGCCGACCTTCGGGGCGATCGAACCGACCGGCCGCGCGCCGTCCGGCTGCGTCAGGTGCAGCGGCGACCGGAAGTCGCTGGCGATGTAGCGGGTGCGGTCGACGCCGCCGTCGGTGCTGAGGCTGTACGTCGGCAGCTGGCGCTGCTCGGTGCGGCCGAGCACGCGGGCCAGGTCCGCCGGCCACGGCCGGACGCCGTCGGGCGCGGCCCGCCAGTTCGTCGTGCTGCCGGGCGTGATCGCCTGGCCCAGCGCGTAGGTCATGACCAGGCCGCCGTCGTAGGACCAGTGCGTGTCGTTCGGGTCGTAGAGCGGCCGGCCGAGCCGCTGCTTGGCGTCGGCGAGCGCGGGGCGCAGGTCCAGCCCCCCGGTCTCGCGCGGCACCCGGTTCCAGAAGTCGGTGGTCCTGGCCTGGGCGCAGGACTTGCCGACGTAGTCGTCCGGCAGGTGGGACGGCTCTTCGGTGTACTTGTCCGGCGCGAAGACCAGCACGAACTTGCGTCCGGAGTTCTCGACGGCCGCGCGCAGCCGCTGCAGCGCGGAGACGACGTGGTCGATGTCCATCACCGGCCGGCACTTCGCGTTGACGTCCTCGCCGAGGTACAGCCAGCCGTCCTTGCCCGGGATCACCTGCGGGTAGACGTACCCGGGGACGTCGCCGGTGCCGGCGGGCCGCTGGCCCTGGTCGATGCCGACGGTGTCGTGGTTGGTCCCCTGCCCGGAGCCGGGCGGGTCGCCGAAGACGCCGGTGCCGATGCCGTCCGCGGCCTGGACGCCGGCCTGCCGCAGCGGCAGGTGGTCGGTGGCCCAGCCGGTCAGCCCGGTGAAGAACCCCCAGCCGTCGCCGAGGCTGGGGAACGGCCGCAGCGGCCGGTTCTCGAACGCCGTCGGCTGCACGCCGACGACCCACAGCAGCACCGGGGCCATGAAGAAGACGATCGCGCACGTCAGCGCCGTGCGCTGCCGGCTGCTGTGCCGCGGGCGGTAGAGGTTGTGCTCCTTCGGGAGCCACGACTCCGGCGTCAGCGGCAGTTTCCCGGTGGCGGGTGACTGCGGACGGAGTCGGGACGGCACGCCCGTATCCTAGCGCCGGGCCGGAACCGGACGAGCCGGAACCGGGGATGCGGGGATGGCGATGAGCGACCGGGGACCCGGCTACGAGCAGCGTCTGGCGCGCGAGCGGGAGACGTTCGCCGGTCAGGTCGAGGTGCACGGCAACCTGCCGCCGTCGGCGCACCACTGGTCCGAGCGGCACACGCGGCCGAAGCTCGAAGCACTCGGCGTCCCGAGCATCGAAGAGCTGATCGTCGGCGAGATCGCCGAGCGGGCGCAGCGGCTCGACCGGGACGTCGTCGTGCTCTCGCTCGGCAGCGGCAACGGCGACCAGGAGCTCGGCTGGCTGCGCACGCTGGCCGCGGCCGGGCAGCACAACGTGCGGCTGCGGCTGCTGGAGCTGAACCCCGACATGCAGGCGCGCGCGGAAGCGTCGGCGCGGGAACTGGGCTTCGCCGGCCGGGTCGAGCTGATCACCACAGACTTCAACACCTGGCGCGCCGACACCGCCCACGACGTCGTCGTCGGCTACCAGGCGCTGCACCACGTCCTCGACCTCGAACACCTCTACGGCCAGATCCGGGCGGGGCTCGATCCCGCCGGCGTCCTCGTCGTGCACGACATGATCGGGCGCAACGGCCACCGCCGCTGGCCCGAGGCCCTGGAGGTCATCGACCGGATCTGGGCGACGCTGCCGCCGCGGCTGCGCCGCAACGCCATGACCGGCGAGGTCGACGAGCGGTTCGTCGACATCGACTGCGCGGCCGACGGGTTCGAAGGCATCCGGGCCCAGGACGTGCTGCCGGTGCTGCTCGACCACCTGCACCCCAGCCTCTTCTTCCCCTACGGCAACGTGATCGACCCGTTCGTCGACCGGATCTACGGCCCCGGCTTCGACCTCGCCGAACCCGCGGACGTGCGGCTGCTCGACCACCTCGGCACCCTCGACGACACCCTCGTCGACCTGGGCGTCGTCAGCCCGACGCACCTCATCGGGCTCTTCCACCCGACCGAGCAGCCCTTGCGGGTGCACGGCTCGCGGACGCCGGAGCGGTCCGTGCGCGACACCGGTGTCGTCGATCCGGCCGGGCGCGTGTCGTTCCGGCCCGGCACGCCCGGCGACCGGCTGGTGCGCGGCGCCGGCGTGGTGACCGGCCGGATGAACGGCGTCGCCCACGACGACTGGGCCGCGCCGTCGGTCGAGTTCCCGCTCCTCACCACGGCCGCGATCGGGGCGCTCGAGCTGCGGACCTTCGTCCCGGACGAGTCCGCCGACCACGGCAGCGTGACGATCGCGGTCGACGGCGTGCCGGTCGCGAAGGCGGACGTCGGCCCGGGGCTGGTCGAGCAGGTCGTGCCGGTCCCGATCGACGCGCACCGGCAGGTCCGGCTCTCGTTCGACGCCGACTGGTCGATCACCGCCGGTTCCGGCGCCGACCGGCGCACGCTGTCCTACATCCTGGTCGGGCTGCGCCTCCTCGAAAGGTGAGGCCCGCCCCCGCGTCCCTGCTCGGACGGCTAATCTGCCCGCCATGGGCAAGGGGACGAACGGCGAGCGGCTGATCGAGTGGACCGGCGAGCGGTGCGTGCCGTGGACCGAAGATCTCCAGGTGATCTACGAGCACTACCACCGCTACGCGTTCGCGGCCCGCTTCGTCGCCGGCAAGCGGGTGCTCGACCTGGCCAGCGGCGAGGGCTACGGCAGCGGGCTGATGGCGAAGTCGGGCGCCGAGGTCGTCGGCCTCGAGCTGGACCCGGTCACCGTCGAACACGCCAGGAAGAACTACCCGGGCGTCCGCTTCGAGACCGGTTCGATCACCGACCCCACGGCCCTCGACGGCGAACGCTTCGACGTCATCACCTGCTTCGAGGCGATCGAGCACGTCGACGAGCAGGACCGGCTCATGGAACTGGTTCGCAACCGGCTCACGCCGTCCGGGATCTTCCTGTGCAGCACGCCGGACATCGAGGTCTACTCCCACGACCACGGCAACGAGAACCCGTACCACGTGCACGAGCTGACCGGCCCGGCGTTCCGCTCGCTGCTCTCGGAGAGCTTCGAGCACGTCGTCGTGCTGCGCCAGAACGTCGCGGTCGGTTCGCTGATCCACGACGACGGCGCGGGCACCGGCGCCGAAGTGCTCACCGTGCGGCCGGACGACGCCGACGGCTGGGTCGTCGAGCCGGGGGCGCCGCACACCTACTTCATCGCCGTCGCGTCGGCCGGGCCGGTCGAGGTCCCCACGACGTCCGCGATGCTCGACCCGAAGCTGACGCTCGTCGCGCGCGCCGCGGCCGAAGCCGGGCGCCTCCACGCCGAGCTGGCCCGTACCGAAGCCGAGCGTGAGCGGGCCGCGGCCGCCGAGACGCGCCTGACCGCCGAACTGGCCGACGCCACCACCACCGGACGGCAGGCCGCCGCCGAGCGCGACGAGGCGCTCGGCCAGGCCGAACGCGCCCGCGTGGACCGGCGTCGCGCGGCCGAAGAGCTGAATCTCCTCAAGCGCAAGGCCGGTTACGACACCGAACGCCTCGCGTGGCTGGCGGGCAACAACACCGGGCTCGCCGACACGATCGGCCGGCTCGCCGCCGAAAACGACAAGCTGCGCGCGGAGACCTCCGCCCTGGCCCAGCGGCTGATCGGCAAGTACCGGGGGTCGATCGAGAAGTTCGCCCCGCGCGGCACGCGCCGGCGCGACCTCTACGAGACGGCGCTGGGGCGTCAGGCGGGCGCGGCGCCGGCCACGCCGGCGGTGCCCGGGCCGGTCACGGTGACCACCAGCGACCAGCCGATCGTCAGCGTCGTCATCCCGGTCTACGGCAACTGGGCGTTCACCCGGACCTGCCTCGACTCGATCCAGCGGCACCTGCCCGCGACGCCGTTCGAAGTGATCGTCGTCGACGACGCCTCCCGCGACGACTCGGCCGACCGGGTCGCCGGCTGCGCCGGGGTCCGGCTGGTGCGCGCACCGAAGAACCTCGGGTTCGTCGGCGCCTGCAACCTGGGTGCCGAGAACGCGCGCGGCGACTTCATCTTCTTCCTCAACAACGACACCGAGGTCCGGCCGGGCTGGCTCGACGAGCTGGTCGCCGTGGTCGAGTCCCGGCCCGACGTCGGTCTCGTCGGCTCGAAGCTGGTCTACCCGGACGGCCGTCTCCAGGAGTGCGGCGGCATCATCTGGGCCGACGGCACCGGCTGGAACTACGGCAGGCTGCAGTCGCCGGACGCGCCGTGGTTCCAGGCCCTGCGCGACGTCGACTACTGCTCGGGCGCGGCCGTCCTGGTCCGCCGCGAGCTGTTCGAGCGCGTCGGCGGCTTCGACAAGCGCTTCGCGCCCGCGTACTACGAAGACACCGACCTCGCCTTCGCCGTGCGGGCCGCCGGGTACCGCACGATGGTCCAGCCCGCGTCGGTCGTCGTGCACCACGAAGGCATCACCAACGGCACGGACGTCTCCTCCGGCGTGAAGCGCCACCAGGAGCTCAACCGCGGCGTCTTCGTCGACAAGTGGAGCGTCCAGCTGCGCGACCACTTCCCCGAGGCGAGCCCGCGCGCGGTCTGGGCCGGGCGGCAGCGCACGAAGGACGGCCACCGCGGCGGCACCGTGCTGGTCGCCGACCACCAGGTGCCGATGCCGGACAAGGACTCCGGCTCGGTGCGGATGTTCCGCATCCTCGAGCTGCTCGTCGGCCTCGGCCACCGGGTCGTGTTCATGCCGCTCAACAACGCCCTCCCCGAGCCGTACGCGGACGCGCTGTACCGCGCGGGCGTCACGGTGGTGACCGGGCTCGGCGAACAGCAGGAGTTCCTGCGCGACGCCGGGGCCGACCTGCGGCTGGCGGTGCTGTCGCGGCCGCACGTCGCCTGGCAGCTGCTGGAGCAGGTCCGCGAGCACGCCCCGGACTGCGTCATCGCCTACGACACCGTCGACGTCCACTTCGTCCGGCTCAACCGGCAGGCCGACCTGGCCGCGCGGCTCGGCGAAACCCGGGAGGAGCTGACGCTGCGGCGGCGGGCCGAAGTGCTGCGCGAGTCCGAGCTCGGGCTCACCCGCGCCACCGACGTCACGTTCACCGTGTCCGATGTGGAGCGTGCGCTGCTGCGGGAGCTCGTGCCCTCGGCGCGCGTCGAGGTGCTGTCCAACGTGCACCACGCCGACGCCGTGCCCGCCGTCCCGGACGGCCGCTCGGGCGTGCTCTTCGTCGGCAGCTTCGACCACGTGCCCAACCGGGACGCGGCGCGCTGGCTGGCCACCGAGATCATGCCGCTCGTGCGGCGCCGGTGCCCGGACGCGGTGGCGCAGATCGTCGGCAGCAACCCGCCGCGGGAGATGTTCGACCTCGCCGGCGAAGGCGTCGTCATCCGCGGCTGGGTCCCGGACCTCGACAGCGCTTACCGCGAGGCCCGGGTCGTCGTCGCGCCGCTGCGCTTCGGCGCCGGGGTGAAGGGGAAGCTGGGGGAGAGCCTCGGTTACGGCGTCCCGGCGGTCGTCACCCCGCTGGCCGCCGAGGGCATGCACCTGACCCACGGCCGCGACGTCCTCGTCGGCGGCACGGCCGAGGAGCTCGCCGAGGAGATCGTCACCCTGATCGAGGACGACAAGCTGTGGCAGCGGCTGTCCGAAGAGGGCAAGACCGTGGTGGACCGCCTCTTCGGCGCCGACGTCGCCCGCCGCACGCTGGCCGGGCTCCTCGACCAGCCGGCCTGATCAGCTGGGCGGCAGCGCTTTCTGGAACACGGCGAGCGCGTTGTCCAAGCTGGTCTTCAGCTCGTTCTTGTCCTGCGCGAACGGCTGGGACGCCCAGAGCACGAGCGCGACCTTGCCCGAGGTGTACCAGGTGCCGTCCATCCGCCGGTCGCCGCTGCGGCCGGTGACGGCCTTCGGATCGGCGGCGACCGGGACGAACCCGCCCGCGTCGGCGGCCGCGCGCAGGTAGTCGATGACGGCCTTCGCGTCGTCCGCCGAGCGGGTGGGCAGGGCGAACGCGATGTACCCCGTGTCCCCGGTGGCCGAGCCGCGGTAGACGAACTGCGTGACGCCGTGCTGCGAGAAGACCTGGGCGCTCTCCTTGGGGTAGAGGTTCAGGTCCAGGCCCTTGGCCAGCGACATCGTCGAGCTCTCCGGGTACTGCTTGCCGGGCAGCGGCGGAACCTGGTCCTCCAGCTGCGGCTGGGCCGCGGCGGCCGGGGGCTGCGGCACGAAGGTGGTCAGCGGGTCGTCGGGCTTCGGGTCGTCCTGCCCGAGCCACATCGTCCCGCCGATGATCATGCCGAGCACCACCAGCACGCCGAGCGCGATGAACGGCCAGGCGCGCCAGGACGACGAGCCGTCCCCGCCGAAGCGGTGCTTCCCCGGCGGCTCTTCCGATCCGGCGTCCCGCGGCGGCGGCAGGTGGGTTTCGCCGCGGGGCGGGGTGATCGGCGGGAACCGGCTGCCCGGCTCGTGGGCGGCCGGGCCGTCGATGCGCAGGTAGCGGGTCGGGACGATGTCGGCCGGGCTCGGCGCCGTCATCATGTGGTCCGGGATGGCCGGCACCGGGCTCGAATTCGCCGACACCGGCAGCCCGGTGCGCTGCCAGGGCGGGTGGGGCTTCTGGTACGGCACCGCGGGCCGCGGCGATTCGACGCGCTGCGGCGGCGGCACCGGGTGGCTGACCGGGTGGCTCGCGGGGTTGGCGCTCCGCCAGGTGTCACCCGGACGGCGCAACGGCGAGGGGACGGGTGAGGGCACGGTCGAACCGGAGGCCTGCGCGAGCAGCTCGTCGCGTTGTTTCCGGTGTTCAGCAGGCTCGATGCGGCCTTCGGCAAGCTCCGCGTCGAGGCGGCGAAGCTCTTCCTGCCAGCTCATCCATGGACCCCCATCCACCATTCGGGGCATCAGTTTGGCACGTGGGGCCGACCTGCGAGGTTGCGGTTCGAGGTTGATCGGCAACTTAGCGCAAGTCAGCGCGTTCCGGGAGTCCCCGCCACCCGTCACCTCGTCGGCCGCCGAAAACTGTCGTACATATGTTCTAAAATAGGCGTTGTCCAGGGGAGATGCCACCCGCGTGCGCGGGTGGTGCGATGGAGGAAGGCAGGGCCATGGCCTACATCACCCTGCCCACGTTCGTGGGCTACAGCGCGAGTACCGGTCCGTCGCGGTCGTCGTTCGTCCGGCGGCAGCGCAAGTTGTACGAAGACCCGGCGCGAGCGGCGTTCAACTACTACCGGAGGGCGGCGAACGCCGTGCGGTCCGGGCGGGCGGCGGGGCAGGACGCGACGGCGTTGCGCGCCCTCGTCAACGCCGCCGACGACCGGACGAAGCCGCATTACGCGGCGATAGCCGAGGGCTGGCTGCGCTACCTCGGCCGGAAGTCGCCGCGGCTGGTCGAGGTAGGGCGCGGCCGCTGCCGGATCGGCGACCTCGAGATCGGTGTCAGCCCGCAGCTCGGGCTCCGCAAGAGCGACGGCCGCCGGTACGCGACCTGGCTCTACTTCAAGGAGGAACCGCTGACGAAGAACTCGGCGCAGCTGGCGCTGTGGGTGCTGGAGCAGGCGATGCCGGACGTCCTGCCGGGTGGCCACGCGCTGGTGATCGACGTCCGCCGGAGCAAGGAGTTCCAGCTCTCCGCCCGCGACCGTGAACGGCTGCGGCCCTGGGCCCGCAGCGAGGCTTCGGCGTTCCTCACGCTCTGGGACGCCGCCTGAGCCGGGGAGGCGCCGGGTCCGTCCGGCGCCTCCCTTAGCATCGCCCCCGAGCGTTCAGGGGGGCGACGATGAGACTGGTCGCGGGACGGTACGCGATCTCGGCCGAGCTGGGCCGCGGCGGCATGGGCGTCGTCTGGCGCGCCGAAGACACGGTGCTCGGGCGGCCTGTTGCGCTGAAGGAGCTCGCCACTCCGCCGGGCGCGTCGCCGGCGCACCTCGAGCGGGTCATGCGCGAGGCGCGCACCGCGGGGCGGCTAAACGATCCTGGTGTCGTCACGGTCTACGACGTCGTCAGCGAGCAGGGCGCGACTTTCATCGTCATGGAGCTGGTGATCGCGCCGACGCTCGCCGACGTCATCGGGCGCGAAGGACCGCTGGCGAACGACCGCGTCGCCGCGCTCGGCCTGCAGGTGCTGGGCGCGCTGGAGAGCGCGCACGCGGCCGGCGTCGTGCACCGGGACGTCAAGCCCAGCAACATCATGGTGCTGCCCGGCGACCGCGTGAAGCTCGCCGACTTCGGCATCGCACGGGCGATGGACGACCCGTCGCTGACCCAGACCGGCGGCGTCATGGGCTCGCCCGGGTACATGGCGCCCGAGCTGTTCGCCGGGGCCGGGCCGTCGCCCGCGTCGGACCTCTGGTCCCTGGGCGCGACGCTCTTCCACGCCGCCGAAGGCCGCGCGCCCTTCCAGCGCACCACCACGGCCGCGACCCTGCACGCGATCATGTACGACCAGCCGGTGCTGGAGCGCTGCCGCGGCCCGCTCGCCGACGCCGTCCGCGGGCTGCTCACGCAGTCCGCTTCGGACCGGCTGACCGCGCCGGGCTTGCGTGGGCTGCTTTCCGCCGCGCGCAGCGCGATCACCGACTCGCCGACCCAGGCGGTCGACCCGGCTTCGCTGCCGACGATCGTCTTCGAGCCGGTGACGGCGAAGGTGGCGGCGCCGTCACCGACCACTGTGGACTGGGAGCGGCCCCGGAAGAAGCGGCTGCCACTGGTGTTGACGGGGGTGGCGGTCGCCGTCGTGGCCGCGCTCGGCGCGATCTTCTTCCTCAAGCCGGACAAGACCACGCCGGCGGCCGCGAGCGCCCAGGGGCCCGCGTCGACGTCGTCGTCCGCGCCGTCGACGACCAAGAAACCCAGCAGCAAGAAGCCCACACCGTCCCCGAGCACGTCGGCGTTGCCGGGCGCGAGTTCGACCACGCCGACTTCGACCGCCGGCGACAAGCCACACCCGGCCGAGGTGCCGCTGATCCGCTACCACCAGCCGGACGGCGGGCACTTCAGCGGAACGAAGAAGATCGGCCCACCGGCCGGGTTCACGAAGGAGGGCGTGTTCGGCAACCTCGTCGCGACGGACGAGCCGGGCACGCGGAAGCTGTTCGCCTGCAAGGTGAAGGACCAGAAGGACTGGTTCACCTCAACCGACCAGAGCGGCAAGTGCGAGGGCCAGCAGTCGCTCGGCCAGCTCGGCCACATCTACGCCAACCCGCCATCGTGGGGCACCGCGCGCCCGATCTACCGCTGCAACGCGGGCGCGAGCCACTTCGACTCGCTCGACGCGGGCTGCGAGGGGAAGACCAAGGAGTTCGTGATGGGCTACGTCATCGTCTGAACCACGCCGGCCACCAGCTCCGACTGTGGCTGTCGCCGCGCGAATCGGCCTTGCGGCTCGGCAGCACCGCCGCTGAGCTGCGCAAACCGTCTCGGACGAACGCGCCGTGGACGAAGAGGACTCGCATGGTGACAATCTGCCCGAACCCACCCGGTCGAGTGACACAGTTCGCGCCGAGCGAATGAGGGCTGGACAAACCGGATGCCGAACACGAAGCTTTCGCGTGTTCTTTCGTGCCCGGCCAAGTCAGAGGTCCTCACAGTGAATGCTGCCTGGGAAGCCGTCTCCCGCGTCGCCGACGAACCCGCTTGGTACTGGGTGTACGACAAGCTGGGGTTCTGGCCGAGCACCTACGCCCACGCGTGGCCGGGCTTCCGCGAGCCGGCGCCGTCGCGGACCTGGGACCTCTCGCCCGGCGATCTGGACCGCGCCTCGGCCGAGTTCCGCCTCGGCCCGTACGCGGTCGAGGAGCACCAGGTCTCGGCCATCGCGATGGCCGCGTTCCGTGAGGCCTGCGGCCCCGACGACTGGATGTGGGCGCTGCATTGGCAGCACCAGTCCTACCGCGTCCGCCCGCACCTGATGACCCCCGGCGCGCGCTGGCCGGTGCCGGTCTTCCCACGTGCGGACTACCACCTGTTCCTGGCTGCGGACTTCTCCTTCGGCACGCTCGGCCACCCGTGGGAGCGCACGCTCTGCGTGTTCGGCGAGAAGCTCGTGCCGGCGTTCGAGCGGCACGGCGAAGGCGTCCTGACGAACGTCCTGCGCAGCGATGGGAAGCCGTCCGCGCTGGCCCGCTGAGCTCGCGGTTGATCTCTTGCTACCGTTCTCCTGGTGTTCGAATATCACGGCTGGGTGACCATCCAGGCGACCGCGAGCGGCGATGACGACGCGGCGCTCCTGGAGCGCCTGGTCGACCGCGTGCACCGCGCTGTCCGCGACGCGGGTGACTTCGACCTGATCGACCTCCGCTGGAGCGCGGGCATGCCGATGCTCCACCTCGCGGGCTTCGACAAGCACGGCGGCCCCGGCTTGGAACTCCTCGACCTCTTCACCAGGGTCGGAGAACTGGCCGCGGGCTCGTACGGCCTGCTGCACGTGTGGGACGACCAGGACACCGAGCACGACAACGAGTTCCGCGTCTACCGGATGGCCCGGGGCCAGGTGACGGAACGCGAAGACCCGCACCTGACCCCGGTCGCCCCCACGGTTCTCGACGTCTACGAGCTCTAGCGGCGCGGCACCCGCGGCCGTCCGCCCGGCTCCTGCTTCGGCGGCTTCTGGCCGGTGCCCGGGAACGTCGGCGCCGGCAGGTTGGCCTGCTCGTAGCGGGACAGCGTCAGCGGTCCCGACGTGTCGGGCAGCACCGGCGGCTGCGCCTTGTGGTCGTCGAACCGGAACGCCGAGGTCAGGTCGCCGAACGTGTGGCGCCGCCACTGCGAGATGTTCGGCTCGGCCACGCCCGTCACCTTCTCCAGGAACTGCAGCGTCGACGTGTGGTCGAAGTTCTCGCTGCACACCCAGCCGCCCGCGGTCCACGGCGACACGACGATCGCCGGCACGCGGTAGCCCGCGCCGACCGGGAGGCCGTTGCCCGGGGTGCCGCCCGGCGACGTCTTCGTGACGAACTCGCCCGGCGTCCCGGCCGGCGGCGTCGGCGGCACGACGTGGTCGAACAGGCCGTCGTTCTCGTCGTAGTTGAGGATGAACACGGTCTTGGCCCAGACCTCGGGGTTGGCGGCGATCGCGTCGATCTTCGACGCGACGAACGCGGCGCCCTCGGCCGGCGTGTACTGCGGGTGCTCGGACGCCGTCGAGGTGCAGATGATCCACGAGACCGTCGGTAGCTTGCCGTTGCGCGCGTCGTACTCGAACTGGCCTTCGGGCCGGTGCGTGAGGCCGTTGACCGCCAGCGGCGAGTCCGCGGGCGCGTTCTTGAAGTTCGCGAAGTTCTCCAGCATGTTGCAGCCGTAGGTGTCGCTCTGCTCGTACACCTTCCAGCTGACGCCCGCCGCCTGCAGCCGCTCGGCGTAGGTCGTCCAGGTGTAGCCGCCGGCCGGAGCCTTGTTGTCGAGGATCGGGCCACCGTGCTCGCCGTCCGGATCGATCGTGCCGGTCATCCACATCATCCGGTTCGGCCAGGTCGGGCCGAACACCGAGCAGTGGTAGCTGTCGCAGATGGTGAACGCCTCGGCCAGCGCGAACTGGAACGGCAGGTCGGCGCGGGTGTGGTAACCCATGACGTAGGGGCCGTTCTTGCCGTCGGCCTTGCGGTGCGCCGGCAGCCAGCTGTCCATCTTCCCGCCGTTCCAGGCGTCGTGCTGGACCTGCCACGCGTGCGACGTCGACGGGATCTTCTGCGCGTTGGTGGCGTGCGTGTCCAGGTGGAACGGCAGCGCGTAGCCGGCGGGGTTCTCGGCGTCGGGCTGGTAGAAGATGGGCTTGCCGTTCGGCAGCCGCGCGGCGTGCGGGTCGCCGAACCCGCGCACCCCGGACAGCGTGCCGAAGTAGTGGTCGAAGGACCGGTTCTCCTGCATGAGCAGCACGACGTGCTCGATGTCGTCGAGCGAACCGTGCTTGGGGGCGCCCTGGGCGAGCGCCCGCTGGACGTTCGGCGGCATGAGGGTGGCGGCAGCGGCGGTGGCGGCGGCACCGGCGGCCCCACCGAGGAGACGACGACGGGTCAGTTCGGTCATGCTCAGCACGATCACGTCCGAGCATCACCCGAAGAGGTGGCATCGCGAAAACGTGGCCGGAACACCAGATGAAAACCATTGCCGAACCGGCACGAATCCGGCCAGAAGGCAACCGTTCGTCTGTGACGGCAGTCACCCGTGCGTCCGGGGCTTGGGGCCCAACGACAAAGAACCGCTGCCCGGGCGTCCCGAGCAGCGGTTCTTTGATCTTGAGCGGATGACGGGATTCGAACCCGCGACCCTCACCTTGGCAAGGTGATGCGCTACCAGCTGCGCTACATCCGCACTGCCTTGCTGATGAGAAGTACTCTACATCGTCTCGAAACTGCTCCGATGAGCGGGTCCCCCGGTGCCCTGACCCGGTACTTCGGCGTCACAGCTGGCGTACAAGGGGTGACGACGGCTGATTCCCTCCGTATGGTGTCCCCATTCGACCGAACGGGGAGACCTTCGGGGAGGAGGTGCCGGGCCGGATGACCGAGCTGGGCACGGCGCCGCCACCAGCGGCCTCGGAATCCGACGAGCAGGCACTGCTGCAACGACTTCGAAACGGCGAGGACGCCGCGTTCGGGGAGCTGTTCGAGCTGCACGCCGCCGCCGTCCGGAGACTGGCGCAGAGCCTGGCTTCCGACCGGTCCGAGGCCGAGGACATCACCGCGGAGACGTTCTTCCGCGTGCTCCAGGCCCTTCGCCGTGGCTCCGGCCCCCGGGACTACGTCCGCGCCTACCTGCTGACCGTCGCCCGCCGGGTCTCCTGGGAGTGGCACGGTGCCCGCCGCGACGTCCCCGTGTCGGACGACGAGCTGACGTTCCGCGCCGGCGCGGGTGCCGACACGCACGCCCGCACGGCCGAGCACACCCTGATCACGACGGCGTTCACCAGCCTGCCCGAGCGCTGGCGGACCGTCCTGTGGCAGACCGAGGTCGAGGGCGAGCAGCCCGCCATGGTCGCCACCCACTTCGGGTTGAGCGCGAACGCCACGGCCGCGCTGGCCCGGCGTGCCCGTCAGGGCCTCCGCGCGGCGTACTTACAGGCACACCTTTCGGTGAATCGCGGGCCGGATTCGTGCCGCGCGGTCGTCGAGAAGCTCGGCGGGTTCACCGCGGGCAGCGTCACCGGCGCCGAGGCGGAGCGGATCAAGGCGCACCTGCACGGCTGCCCGTCGTGCCGCGCGACCCAGGACGAGCTGCGCGACGTCTGCTCGTCGCTGCGCGCGCACGCCGGGGTGCTGGTGCTGCTGGTGCCGGCGGCGGGTGCCGCCGCGAGCGGCAGCGGCGTGCTGGCCGGGCTCGGCGCGACGATCAAGGGCGTGCTGGTCGGATCGAAGGTCAAGGTCGGGCTCGCGCTGGCGTCGACCGCGGCCGTGGGTGCCGTCGGCGTCGCGGCCGGTCCCGTCCTGTTCGGGACGACACCGGTGCAGGACGTCAGCCTGACCGGCGGCGCGCCCGAGCTCGTGGTGGTGCCGCCGACCGAGAGCCAGCACCAGCCGCCGCCTCAGCTGCAGCAGGACCCGCAGATCGGCATCGGCGTGCTCAACGGCCGCGGCACCGGGGCCGTCCCGGTCCGCCAGCGGAGCGGGAGCCGTCAGCTCGGGGCCAACGAAGTGCCCGACGTGCCGGGCGGCGACGTCCCGGCCGGGGACACCGGCACCGGCACCGGCGGCGACGGGCTGACCCCGCGCGACGACGTCACGTCGTCGACGTTCAGCACGCCCGACCACTCGTCGACGTCACCGAGGCTGGACTCCGAAACGCCGACCCCGGACCTGACGATCACCGAATCCGGTGACCCGACCGTGCCGGAGAGCGCGGACGCGCCGGAGCTCTCGCCGGACGGCTCGCCGACGGTGACCGGCAAGCCCGAGCCGACGGACGGGGACACCGGGACCACGGAGCCGTCGACCTCGGTGACCCCGACGTCGGGGAAGCCGTGCCCGAGCAGCACGTCCACCGTCACTGGTTCGAGCGAACCGGGCGATTCGACCTCGACCGGTCCGTCGGGTTCCTGAACTGCGGTGATCAACTTCCTCGGGGTGGGATGTCCGATTCCTCCCTCGCGCGGGCGAGCCCGGGCACGGTACCGTTGTGGGGCTCACCCTGCGGGCGTCCCGGGAGGCAACTGAATGAACCGGCTGGTGCGCGGCGAAGACGGCCGCGACTGGGTGGTCCGTGCGCAGATGGAATGGCGCGCACCGGCGACGGCCGACGACTTCGAGCACGATGTCGCCGGCAGCTACGGTCCCGGCATCGCGATGATCGTGGTGACCGTGCTGCTCGCCGTGATCCTCGTCGTGTGGACGCCGAACGAGGTGAACATCCCCGCGTGGGTGCTGCTGGCACTGCTGCTCGTGGTGCTGTTCTTCCCGCTGCGGTGGATCCTGCGCCGGCCGTGGACGGTGGTCGCGGAGACCGAGGGCGACATGACCGGCGACCGGCCGTCCGAGCGCTGGGTCGGCACCATCCGCGGCATGTTCACCGTGCAGGGCGAGGTCAAGAAGATCTCCAAGACGATCCAGCGCCACTCGCTGCCGGACTTCGACGGGCCACTGCACCCGGTCGAATAGCCGGTACCGGAATTCGGCCGAAGGGGTGAAACTGGGGGCATGCCCGAGCTACCCGAGGTCGAAGCGCTGGCGCACCACCTGCGTGAGAACGCGGTCGGCCAGACGATCTTCCGCATCGATGTCGCATCGTTGAGCGTCCTGAAGACGGCGACCCCGCCGTGGACCGAGCTGCACGGCCGCGAGATCACCGGCGCGACCCGGCACGGCAAGCACCTCGACGTCGTCGCGGGCGACCTGCACCTGGTCGTGCACCTGGCCCGCGCGGGCTGGCTGCGCTGGTCCGACGGCCTGGCCGCGGCGCCGCTCAAGCCGGGCAAGGGCCCGATCTCGCTGCGCGTGCACCTCGAGTCCGCCACCGGGCCCGGCTTCGACCTGACCGAAGCGGGCACGAAGAAGGGCCTCGCGGTGTGGATCGTCAAGGACCCCCAGGAGATCGCGAGCGTGGCCCGCCTCGGCCCGGACGCCCTTACGGTGGACGCCGTTCAGCTGCGCGAGCTGTTCGCCGGGCGGAACACCCGGCTGAAGTGGGCGCTGACCGACCAATCGCTGATCGCGGGCATCGGCAACGCGTACTCCGACGAGATCATGCACCGCGCGAAGCTCTCCCCGTACGCGACGATCGGCAAGCTCGACGAAGGCGCGCTGGAGACCCTGGCGGAGGCGATCGTCGAGATCGAGTCCGACGCGGTCGGGCGCTCGGTGGGCCAGAAGGCAGCGCGCCTGAAGGGCGAGAAGCGCTCAGGCCTGCGCGTCCACGCGCGCACGGGCCTCCCGTGCCCGGTCTGCGGCGACACGATCCGCGAGATCTCGTTCGCCGACAAGTCGTTCCAGTACTGCCCGACCTGCCAGACGGGCGGCAAGCCGCTCGCCGACCGACGGATGTCGCGGCTGCTCAAGTAGCCGGGTGACACCTGTGGTTACCACGTCACGCACCGGGATTCCCCCGTTCGGCCGCAGGTGCTGTGCCGTCGGCGGCCCGGACCCCGGCAGCCCCGCGATCGCCCTCAGCGAAACCGCCCTCTTCCTGGGACTTTCCCCGGATCCGGTGGAACAGGACGCCCCTCCCGCGTGTTGCGGACAGTGATCGGTCGGCCGGTCAACCGACTCTTAGTAGGGTCACCCCAACCCTCGGTCATCACAGTTGGACAGAAAGTGGGATCAGGCCTTGCACCCGGTTGGTCGAGCGCAGAGCATGGACGCCGTGTCCGGGTTTCCGCTTGCGCAGGTCGTCCCCTGGGGGGTCGCGGCCCTGCTCGGCATCGTGGTGATCGTTTTGCTCGTCAAGCAGCGCAAGCCGGCCAGTGTGGTGGAGGACGCCATGCTGCAGGCCGTCCACCGGATGTCGAAGGCCGCGCCGAACCTCCGCTCCGGCCTGGACGAGGACGCCGCCGACAAGATCACCACCCAGCTGCTGCAGATGCTCGACTGCGTCGCCGTCGGCATCACCGACAGCGAGGGCACGCTGCTGTCGTGGGACGGCGAGGCGAACGAGCACTACGTCGACCTCGTCGACGCGATCGGCGCGGCCATCCGCAAGCACCGCCGTGAGGTCGTCGCGCACGACCGGATGCCGTGCAACCACCGCGGCACCTGCCGGATGAAGACCGCCGTCATCGTGCCGCTGCTGGTCGAGGGCGAGACCGAGGCGGCGCTGATCGTCGTCGGCCGCACCCGCGGACGCCTGGTGCAGATGGCCGACGCCGTCGCCCAGTTCGTCTGCACGCAGTTCGAGCTGTCCCGGCTCGACGAGTCGAAGCAGCAGCTCCAGCAGGCCGAGATCAAGGCGCTGCGCGCGCAGATCTCGCCGCACTTCGTCTACAACGCGCTCAACACGATCTCCGCGCTGATCCGCACGGACCCCGAAGAGGCGCGAGAGCTGCTTCAGGACTTCGCCGACTTCACGCGCTACTCGTTCCGCTCGTCGGGCATGTTCACCTCGCTCGCCGAGGAGCTGCGCAACATCGACCGCTACCTGACCATCGAGAACGCCCGCTTCGGCGGCCGGCTCGAGGTGCGGATGAAGATCGCGCCCGAGGTGCTCAGCGTCGTCGTGCCGTTCCTGATCATCCAGCCGCTCGTCGAAAACGCGGTCAAGCACGGCCTCGCCAGCAAGCCCAGCGGCGGCTGCGTCACGGTGATCGCGCAGGACCACGGCACCGAGGCGCTGATCAGCGTCGAGGACGATGGCATCGGCATGGACCCGCGGCGGCTGAAGGACGTCAAGAACGCGCACAGCACCGGCGCGCACGTCGGGCTCGGCAACATCAGCCAGCGCATGCAGCAGGTCTTCGGCAACGACTACGCGGTGATGGTCGAGACCGCGCCCGGCGCCGGCATGAAGGTGACGCTGCGGGTGCCGAAGTTCGTCCCCGGCGTCCGCCCGAACATGCCGGACTACAGCTCCGAAAACGACACCGCGCCGGCCGACGTCCCGTCGCAGGGCGGTCCGGTCCAGCTCAACGGCGCCGAGGTGAACGGCGTCAACGGCACCCGGTCGGGCATCCTCCCCATGGGCTGAATCCCGGCTAGCCTGGCGTTATGAGCGTTACGGACAAGCTGGCTTCGCGGATCCCGGTCCTCGCCGACCGCGTGGAGCGCAAGGACGTCGTGGCCGTGGTGAAGCTGCACGGCGTGATCACGCCGTCGCCGTCGCCGCTGGCCAGGGGCGCGATCAACCTCGCCGCGGTGGAGACGGCGCTGACCAGGGCGTTCGGCCACGAGCGGCTGAAGGCGGTCGCGCTGCTGATCAATTCGCCGGGCGGCGCGCCGACGCAGTCCGGGCTGGTCGCGGAGCGGATCCGCCAGCTGGCCGACGAGAAGGGCGTGCCGGTCCTGGCGTTCTGCGAGGACGTCGCCGCCTCCGGCGGGTACTGGCTGGCCTGCGCGGCCGACGAGATCTACGCGCACCGCACGTCGATGGTCGGCTCGATCGGTGTGATCAGCGGCGGCTTCGGGTTCACCGGGCTGCTGGAGCGCTTCGGCATCGAGCGCCGCCTGCACACGGCGGGCGCGAACAAGTCGCGCCTCGACCCGTTCTCGCCCGAGAAGCCCGAAGACGTCGAGTGGCTGAAGAAGATGCACTCCCAGCTCCACGAGCTGTTCGTGAGCTGGGTGAAGGAACGCCGCGGCGACCGCCTGACCGGGACCGAGGACCTGTTCACCGGCGACGTCTGGCTCGGCGCGAAGGCGCAGGAGCTCGGCCTGATCGACGGCTTGGGCAGCCTCCGTCAGATCATCACCGAGCGCTACCCGGACGCCGAAATCTCGGTGGCCGAGCCGAAGCGGCCGTTCCTCGCCCGCCTCGGCATCGGTGCCCCGGCGGCGGCATCGGCGGTGCTGGACGCGGTGACCCAGAAGGCCGCGTGGTCCCGCTTCGGCCTCTGAAACCGGGTGTCCGGTTTGGGTACTTCCGGGCAGACTTTGTGACCTGTATCACTCTTCCCGCGTAACCCCTCTGGAGTTGCCGTGGGGCGTCGGGTGTCCTTGTGAACGGGCTTTGTTGCGATCGGCAACAAATCCGGACGACGAGGAGGTCGTACCCGATGCCCCACTCCCGAAGACTCGCCCTCGGTGCCGTGCTCGGCGCCGCGCTCATCGCCATTCCGCTGACCTTGCCCGCCGCCGCGTCCATCCCGCCGCCCGAATCGGGCTGGACCACGGTCTTCGCGGACGACTTCACCGGCGGCGCGAACACCCTGCCGTCGGGCTCGAACTGGATCATCGACACCGGTCACGCCTACCCCGGCGGCCCCGGCAACTGGGGCACCGGCGAGATCCAGAACTACACGTCGAGCACGTCGAACCTCTCCCAGGACGGCGCCGGCAACCTCCGCATCACGCCGTTGCGGGACGGCTCCGGCACCTGGACGTCGGCGCGGATCGAAACCCAGCGCACCGACTTCAAGCCGCCGGCCGGCGGTGTCCTGCGGATCGAAAGCCGGATCCAGATGCCGAACGTCACCGGCGCGGCCGCGCTCGGCTACTGGCCGGCCTTCTGGGCCCTCGGCGGCCCCTACCGGGGCAACTGGTGGAACTGGCCCGCCGTCGGCGAGTTCGACATCATGGAGAACGTCAACGGGATCAACTCCGTCTGGGGCGTCCTGCACTGCGGCGTCAACCCGGGCGGCCCGTGCAACGAGACCACCGGCATCGTCGCCAACCGGGCGTGCCCCGGCAGCAGCTGCCAGTCGGCCTTCCACACCTACCGCTTCGAATGGGACGCGAGCGTCAGCCCGCAGGTGTTCCGCTGGTTCGTCGACGGGCAGCAGTTCCACTCCGTCAGCCAGAACCAGGTCGACGCGACGACGTGGGCCAACATGACCAGCCACTCCGGTTACTTCGTGCTGCTGAACGTCGCGATCGGCGGCGCGTTCCCCAACAACAACTCCGGCACGACCACGCCGGGCGCGGGGATCGTGCCGGGCCGCCCGATGGTCGTCGACTACGTGACGGTCACCACCCGCGGCGGCGGTGGCGGCGGCACGACCACCCCGCCGACCACGACGACTCCGCCCGGCGGCGGCAGCAGCGCGTACAGCACGATCCAGGCCGAGTCGTACACCCAGCAGACCGGCCTGGCCAAGCAGACGACCAGCGACACCGGCGGCGGCCAGAACATCGGCCCGGCCGGCAACGGTGACTGGGCGCTCTACCCGAACGTCGACTTCGGCGGCAGCGCGGCGACGAACTTCCAGGCGCGCGTGGCGTCCGGGGCCGCGGGCGGGGTCAGCGGGCTGGTCGAGGTCCGGCTGGACAGCCTGTCCAACGCGCCGATCGGCAGCTTCGCGGTCGGCAACACCGGTGGCTGGCAGAGCTGGCGCACCGTCCCCGCGAACATCAGCGGGGTGACCGGGACGCACAACGTGTACGTGACGTTCACGAGCGGCCAGCCCGCCGACTTCGTGAACCTCAACTGGTTCACGTTCGTGCATTGATAGCGAGGGACCCCGCTGGTGGCGGCGTCACCGGCGGGGTCCCGCCACATCAGGCGGACGGGGGCTGGACATTGCACTCGGCAATGGGCAGGATGCGTTTCACTGTGAGTGCTCACGATGACACCCGGAAGCTCGTGGTCCTGGCTGTGGACGACGAGCCTCGAGGTCTGGACGAACTAGTCCACTGCCTGCGCAACAGCCCGCACGTCGCGAAGGTGTTCCCGGCGATCGACGCGTCGGAGGCCCTGCGGCTGCTGTCGACCGACGACCCGAGGCTACGCGACCGCAAGGAGCGTGGCCTGCCGATCGTCGACGCCGTCTTCGCCGATATCGACATGCCCGGATTGTCCGGGATGGAGATGTCCCGCGTGTTCGCCGCGCTCCGGCCCTCGCCGGCGCTCGTGTTCGTCACGGGGCACGCCGAAGAGGCGGTCAACGCCTTCGACCTCGGTGCCCTGGACTACGTGCTGAAGCCGTACCAGCAGGATCGCCTGGACCGCGCGATCTCGCGGGTGATCGAGAAGCTGGCCTCGGCCGCGGCGCCGGCCCCCGGCGCTCTCGGCGGCGAGCCGGGCGTGAAGAACGACGACGAGGTCATCCCGGTCGAGCTGGCGGGCACCACCAAGCTCATCCCGCGCTCCTCGGTCCGCTGGGTCGAAGCGCAGGGTGACTACGCGCGGTTGTTCACCACCGAAGGCAGCCACCTCGTCCGCATCCCGCTGGCCCAGCTGGAGGAACGCTGGGAGAAGGCCGGGTTCGTCCGGATCCACCGGTCGTTCCTGGTCGCGCTGCCGCTCATCACCGAGCTGCGCATGGGCCAGGGCGGCTACCAGGTCGTCATCGGCAACGAGGAGAAGGTGCTGCCGGTCAGCCGGCGGCACACTCGCGCGCTGAAGGACCGGCTGGTCGGTTCGGGCCGGAACGGCTGAGCCGGGCCAGGGCATGAGCGACGACTTCTACGACCGCCGCGCGAACGGCGTGCGAGAGCCCGATCCGACGCTCGGGCGGCGCGTCCGCCCGCAGCGGCCGCTGCCGCAGCCGTCGGAGCAGGCCGTCGTCGAGTCGCTCCCGCCGGCGCCGGAGAACGAGCCGGCACCGAAGCCGGACCACCACGCCCGGCCCAAGCGCGAACGAGTGATCCTCAACGACCCGCGTCGCGGCAGCGGCACCCTGCGCGCCCGGGTCGAGCTGGAAGAGCAGACCAGCTGGGGAAAGCTGCTCGTGAAGGACCACCTGGTGAAGGTCCAGCTGCGCACGGCGTTGCTGCTGGCCGGCCTCGTCGTCGTCGTGTTCGGTTCGCTGCCGGTGCTGTTCTACTTCCTTCCCGGGTTCTCCCGGCTGACCGTGGTCGGCATCCCGGTGGCCTGGCTGATCCTGGGCGTCCTGCCGTTCCCGTTCCTGTTCGGCGTGGGTATCTGGTACAACCGCCTGGCCGAACGCAACGAGCGCGCGTTCGTGGACATGATCGAAAACTAGTTTCCGCACGACTCGTGCGAGGATTCCCCCGTGCAGCTGAACCCGTGGGCCTTGACCGGCATCGTGCTGGTCGCCGTGGTGACGTTCTTCCTCGGCCACCGCTCTTCGCGTTCCGCCACGAGCACGCACGACTTCCTGGTCGCCCGGCGGACCGTGCGGTCCCGCCGCAACGCCGCCGCGATCTCCGGTGAGTACCTGTCCGCGGCGTCGTTCCTCGGCATCGCGGGGATCGTGCTCAAGGACGGCGCCGACGCGCTGTGGTTCCCGATCGGCTTCACCGCGGGTTACCTCGCCCTGATGCTCTTCGTCGCTGCGCCGCTGCGGCGCTCCGGCGCGTACACGCTGCCCGACTTCGTCGAGATGCGGCTCGGCTCGAAGGGCCTCCGCCGGTTCTCCACGGCGTTCGTCGTGTTCATCGGGATCCTCTACATGGTCCCGCAGCTGCAGGGCGCCGGCCTGACGCTGGCGACGATCCTGCCGGTGCCGGTCTGGGCCGGCGCGGTCGTGGTGATGATCCTGGTGGCGTTCAACGTGATCGCCGGCGGCATGCGCGCGATCACCGTCGTCCAGGCCTTCCAGTACTGGCTCAAGCTGTTCGCGATCTCGGTGCCCGCGTTCGCGCTGTGCATGGTCTTCTTCGCCGGCGGCGGCCCGGACGGCTTCCGCCCGCTCGGCGCGGCCGCACCGCCGGTGTTCACCAGCGACACCACAGTGGACGTCCAAACCGACGTCACCCTGCACGTCCGGAGTGACACCTACCTCTGGGCCTACGGGCGCACCGACAACGGCCCAGCCGCCGGGCCGACGCACTGGACCCCGCTGGCCCCGCACGTGGTTTCCGAAGGCACCACGCTGAAGTTCCTGGCCGGCACGCCGGTGCCGGTGGTCAGCGACGCGAGCGCGGACAACGCGAACTGGCTGCACCCGGGGTCGGGCAGCTTCACCGACCTGCTCCAGACGTACTCGCTGATGTTCGCGACGTTCCTGGGCACGATGGGCCTGCCGCACGTGCTGGTCCGCTTCTATACCAACCCCGACGGCAAGGCCGCGCGCCGCACCACCGTGCACGTCCTGCTGCTGCTCGGCCTGTTCTACCTGTTCCCGACGCTGCTGGGCGCACTGTCCCGGATGTACGTCCCGGAGCTGCTGGTCACCGGCAAGACGGACGCGGCGATCCTGCGGTTGCCCTCGGCGATGCTGCCGGGCGTCGGCGGCCAGCTCCTGGGCGCGGTCACCGCGGCCGGCGCGTTCGCCGCGTTCCTCTCCAGCACGTCCGGGCTGCTGGTCAGCGTCGCCGGGGTGGTCTCGACCGACCTGCTGCCCGGCCGGGTCCGCGACTTCCGCGTCGCGACCGGGCTGGTCGCGCTCTTCCCGATCGCGCTGGCGGTCGCGTTGCGGCCGGAGGACATCTCGCTGTCGATCGGGCTGACGTTCGCGCTCGCCGCGTCGACGTTCAGCCCGCTGCTGGTGCTGGGCATCTGGTGGCGCAAGCTGTCCTGGCCGGGTGCGCTGGCGGGGATGTTCGTCGGCGGCGGGCTCGTGCTGGCCGCGCTGATCGTCAACGTCGTGAGCGGCTACACCGGCGGCTGGGCGCCGTGGTTCGTCAACCAGCCGGCGCTGATCACCGTGCCGGCCGCGTTCGTGACGACGTACTTCGTCAGCCGCGCGACCGGGTACGGCCGGCCGGACCACGTGCACGACATCATGCTGCGGTTGCACGCGCCCGATCCGCTCGGCTTCATGCGGGACAGGGCGGTCGCGCGATTCGGACAAGCCGAAGAAAAGACGCGAATCGCCGGCCGGGGCCGGCACCGCAAGTAACGCGCTGACAGTCAGTAAGAAAGTATTACCCGATCGAGGGATTACGAACAACACGGTCGCCCCATACGTTCCGTTGGTTTCTGCCAGTACGGCCAGTACGAAAACGGAAAAGAGGTGGAGATCCGCTGTGAGCAGCACCGAACACGACGTCGGTGGCGCGGAGCCGCAGACCGACTGGGAGAGCATCCAGGGGAGTCCCGAATTCACGGACCTGCGCCGCCGATTGCGGGTGTTCGTGTTCCCGATGACCGCGCTGTTCCTGCTTTGGTACCTCCTGTACGTGCTCCTCGCCGACTACGCGCACGGCTTCATGAGCACCAAGCTGGTCGGCAACATCAACGTCGGCCTGGTCTTCGGCCTCCTGCAGTTCGTGTCGACGTTCGTCATCACGGGCCTTTACGTCCGCTACGCCAACCGCAAGCTCGACCCGGTCTCCGACGAGATCCGTGCCCAGATCGAAGGAGAGCCCGGCAAATGACCCTCGCGGCGGGCGTGGAGGGCAGCAACTCCACGCTCAACATCATCATCTTCCTGGTCTTCGTCGCGATCACGCTGGTGATCGTGTTCCGGGCCAGCCGGAACACGAAGACGGCGTCGGACTACTACGCCGCCGGCCGCGCGTTCACCGGTCCCCAGAACGGCATCGCGATTTCCGGCGACTACCTTTCGGCGGCGTCCTTCCTCGGCATCGCGGGCGCGATCGCCGTCAACGGTTACGACGGCTTCCTCTATTCGATCGGTTTCCTGGTGGCGTGGCTCGTCGCGCTGCTGCTGGTCGCGGAATTGCTGCGCAACACCGGCAAGTTCACGATGGGCGACGTCCTCGCGTTCCGCATGAAGCAGACGCCGGTGCGCGCGGCGGCCGCGATTTCGACGCTGGTCGTTTCGTTCTTCTACCTGCTCGCGCAGATGGCGGGCGCCGGTGGTCTGGTCAACCTGCTGCTGGGCATCGAAGGCGAGGCCGGGCAGGACGTCGTGATCGCCGTCGTCGGCGTGATCATGATCTTGTACGTGCTGATCGGCGGCATGAAGGGCACCACCTGGGTGCAGATCATCAAGGCGGCGCTGCTGATCGTCGGCGCGTTCGCGATGACGCTGTGGGTGCTCGGCAAGTACGGCTTCAACCTGTCCAGCCTGTTCCAGGCCGCCGTCGACAAGGGCGGCAAGGGCGGCGCGGCGTTGCTCGACCCGGGCAAGCAGTACGGCAAGACGGGCACGACGAAGCTCGACTTCCTGTCGCTCGGCATCGCGCTGGTGCTCGGCACCGCGGGCCTGCCGCACGTCCTGATGCGCTTCTACACGGTCCCGACCGCGAAGGACGCGCGGCGCTCGGTGGTCTGGGCCATCGTGCTGATCGGCGTGTTCTACCTGTTCACGCTGGTCCTCGGCTACGGCGCGGGCGCGATCGTCGGGCCGGACAAGATTTCCAAGGCCCCGGGGACGACGAACGCGGCGGCCCCGCTGCTGGCTTTGGAACTCGGTGGCCCGGTGCTGCTGGGGTTCATCTCCGCGGTCGCGTTCGCGACGATCCTCGCGGTGGTCGCCGGCCTGACGATCACGGCGTCGGCGTCCTTCGCGCACGACGTCTACGCGAACGTGATCAAGAAGGGTCAGATCTCGACCGGCGGCGAGGTCCGCGTCGCCCGGATCACGGCGCTGGTGATCGGCGCGCTGGCCATCGCGGGCGGCATCCTGGCGAAGAGCCAGAACGTCGCGTTCCTGGTGGCCCTGGCGTTCGCGGTGGCGGCGTCGGCGAACCTGCCGACGATCCTGTATTCGCTGTTCTGGAAGCGGTTCAACACCCAGGGCGCGCTGTGGTCGATCTACGGCGGCCTGGTCGTCACGATCGTGCTGATCGTCTTCTCGCCGGCGGTCTCGGGCAAGCCGGTGGACGCGAAGACCGGCAAGAGCGCGTCGATGATCCAGGGCGTCGACTTCCACTGGTTCCCGCTCGACAACCCGGGCCTGGTCTCGATCCCGGCCGCGTTCCTGCTCGGCTGGCTCGGCACGGTCCTGTCGAAGGAGCGCAACGCCAAGAAGTACGCGGAGATGGAGGTGCGCGCGCTGACCGGCGCGGGCGCCGAGAAGGCCGTCACGCACTGATTTCCCGGCGAAAGGGCCTCCCGGTGTCCGGGAGGCCCTTTCTCTTGTCCACCTCACGCGCGGGCAACGCCCCCGCATGGCAGCATGGAGATCGTGGTGAGCCCTGCTGAACTGCCGACCGCCGAGGTCCGCGACCTGCCCAAGGACGGCCTCGTGCTGCTCGACGTCCGCGAAGACGACGAGTGGGCCGCCGGACACGCGCCCGGCGCGGTGCACATCCCGATGGGGGAGCTGCCCGCCCGCGTCGGCGAGCTGACCGGACTGCCCGACGACCAGCCGATCCACGTGATCTGCCGCAGCGGCGGCCGGTCCGCCCGCGCGACCGCGTGGCTCAACCAGAGCGGCTGGGACGCGGTGAACGTCGCCGGCGGCATGGGCGCGTGGCAGCGCGAAGGCCGGCCGATGGTCGGCGAGCACCCCGGCATCGATCCCGAAGTGATCTAGCCTTGCAGCCGGGTCAGTCTCCGATGGGATCCCAGTACCCCCCGGGGTACTGGCCGCGCCAAGCGCCGCCGCCGAACGCCCAGCAGCAGCAGGGCCGGACGCTGGCCGCCCAGCCGGAGCCGTACCCGTACCACCGCCGTCCCGCGCACCGGCCGAAGCTGCGCTGGGTGGCGACCCCGCCGCCGGGCGCGTGGCCGCGTCGCCGCGTGACCCCGCCGGAGCGGTACTACGGGCCGCCGTCGTACCCGGTGCCGCCGCGCTGGGGCTTCCCCAACCTGGTCTGGCGCCGCCCGACGTCGGTGCCCGGCACGGCGTCCGACGAAGTCCGCCCGATCGACCGGATGCCGGTGCTCAGCCGCAGCCTGATCGGCGTCCTCTTCGCGTTCGCCGTCCTCTCCGTGGTCGCCGCGGGCGCGGAGGTCTGGCGGTACGTGCTGCTCGTCCAGGGCCGCGAGTCCGCGCTGAACCGCTCGGTGGTGGCGTTCTCCGACGGCTTCGTGCTCACCGCGGGCCTGCTGGCCTCGATCCTCGCGCTGCTGCCGTCGGGGCTGTCGCTCTGGTGGCTGCTGGTCGCCCGCCGGGCGGCGGCGGACGTCTCGGGCGACGACCCGCCGCGGCCGGTGTGGCAGGTGCTGGTCGGTGTCCTCGTCCCGATCGCGAACCTGCCGATGGCGCTGTCGGTCGCCGGCGAGCTGGAGCACGCGGTGCTGGGCCGCCCGCGCGACGTCCGGCCGAAGCCGTCGCGGCAGGTGCTCGTGTGGTGGGGCGCCTGGCTGCTGAACTGGGTGCTGCTGGGCGTGACGATCGTCTGGCGCTTCCGCGACGACGTCCAGTCGATGGCCGACAGCGTCGTGCTGGTCGCGCTGACCGACCTGGCGGCGGCTGCGCTGGCCGTGGTCACGGCGCTGGTCGTGCGGCGGTTCTCCGCGCTGCTGGCCCCGTCGGACGCGCGGGCTGTGCGCTCGATGCGCGTGCTGAAGGTGGCCGGGGCGCCGGAGCCCGAGCTGCGCAACGCGCGGCCCGCCGGCGCCGCGCGCTAGTACCGGCCGAGCACCGGTTCCAGCTGGTCGAAGGCCAGTTCGGCGGTGGGCCACACCGCGTCGGCGATCCCCTTCTCGTCTTCGAGGGTCCGGTCGGAGACCTCCTGGAAGAGCACCCGCAGCACGGTGGCGAGGTGCGCGGCGGCGAGCACCGGCTCGAGCCCCCGCTCGGGGTGGCGCCGGATCAGGAGGTGTGTGAGGGCGGCCTCGCGCTCGCGGTGCATCTCGTGCAGGGCGTTCGTCAGGACCTGGCTCTCCTTGATCATCCGCACGAATCCGGGACCCGAGAAGCCGACCAGCGCGTGCTCGGCGCCCAGCGCTTCGAAGTAGAGCTCGCGGGTGTCGTGGAAGACGCTGTCGCGGACCAGGGTGGCGGGCCAGGCCGTGAAGTCCGCGCGGATGTCGAAGACCAGGTCTTCCTTGCGCGGGAAGTGGTTCGTCACGGTCATCTTGGCGACCCGCGCCTCGGCGGCGATCTCGGCGATCGTCACGTCCTCGAAGCCGTTGCGGATGAACAGCTTCGTCGCCACGTCCGAGATGGTCTTCCTGGTCTCGTGCTTCTTCTGGGCCCGGAGTCCCTCGCTCATGGGTGTCACTCTACTGGGTCGGACCCAAGATTGTGCTTGACCCAGTGAGTGGGTCGGACCTAATCTGAGGTTCGACCTAATGTTCTGGGGGGTGGATGTGACGACGGCTGTGGCCCGGCCCGACGCGGCTTTGTGGAAGCTCGGTGGCGTCCTGATCATGGGCGCGGTGCTGTCGATCCTCGACGCGACGATCGTGACCGTCGGGATCGACTCGATCGCGCGTGACCTGGGCAGTCCCGTGACGACGGCGCAGTGGGTGGCGAGCGCGTACCTGCTCGCGGCGTCGGCGGCGATCCCGCTGTCGGGCTGGCTGACCGACCGCTTCGGCGGCCGCGCGGTGTGGCTGACGGCGGTGGCGATCTTCACGGCGGGCACCCTGCTGTGCGGCTTCGCGTGGTCGGCTCCGGCGCTCATCGCGTTCCGGGTGCTCCACGGCCTGGGCGGCGGGCTGATGCAGCCGGTCGGGCAGGCGGTGTTCGCACAGGAGGCCGGGCCGGCGCTGGGCCGCATGATCGGGGTGATCACGCTGCCGGCCACGGTGGCCCCGGCACTGGGCCCGCTGCTCGGCGGCGCCCTGGTGGCGGACTTCGGCTGGCGCTGGATGTTCTTCGGCGTCGTCCCGCTGGGCGTGGCGACGTTCGTGGTCGCCCGCCGGCTGCTCCCGGCCCCTGCGCCTTCCGGTGCTCGTGCGCCGTTGGACGTCCGTGGGATTCTGCTGCTCTCGCCAGGGCTCGCCGCGTTCGTCTACGGCCTGGCCGAGGGCGTGGCCATCGCCTGGATGGCCGGAGCTGCGCTGCTGCTGGTGTACGGCATCCACGCGTCCCGGACGCCGTCGCCGGTGCTCGACCTGAAACTCTTCCGGGACAGGGGGTTCACGGTGGCTTCGGTCAGCACCTTCCTGCTGGGCGCGTCGCTGTACAGCTCGATGTTGCTGCTGCCGCTGTACTACGAGCAGGTGGAGCACGCGAGCCCGTGGGAAGCGGGGTTGCTGCTGGCTCCCCAGGCCGTCGGCTCGGCGGCGGTCCTGCTCGCGGGCGGCCGGCTCTTGGCCTGGTTCGGTCCCCGGCGGATGATGCTGGCCGGAATCGGCTTGTCCTTGCTGGGCACGGTCGCGTTCACTCAGCTCGGCTCGGCACCCAGCGGAGTCCTGCTGACGGTCTCGCTCCTGATCCGGGGAGCCGGCCTGGGCGCGGCGACGGCACCGGGAATGACCACGCTGTACGGCTCTCTCGAGCGGTCCCGCATCCCGCGCGCTGCGAGCGCGTTCAACGTGATCAACCGCGTCGGCGGTTCGCTCGGCACGGCCCTGCTGGCGGCGATCCTCCACCACGCACTCACGTCATCGGCGCCTCCCACGGCGTTCGGCACGACGTTCACGTGGGCGCTGGCGCTGTCCGCCTTGACCCTGGTTCCCGCGGCTTTCTTCCCTCGGAGGAGTACCCGATGACCTTCCGTCTCTTGAGCGTCCACGCCCACCCGGACGACGAGTCCAGCAAGGGCGCGGCGACCCTGGCCCGTTACGCGGCCGAGGGCGTCGACGTCCTGGTCGCCACCTGCACCGGCGGCGAACGCGGCGACATCCTCAACCCGGCTGTGGACACTCCCGAAAACCGCGCGGACCTCCCGGCGGTCCGCCGTCGCGAGATGGCCGCGGCAGCCGAGATCCTGGGCGTCCGGCACCGTTTCCTCGGCCTGGTCGACTCCGGCTTACCCGGCGAAGGGGAACCACTACCGGAAGGCTGCTTCGCCGCCCTCCCGTTGTCGACGGCGGCCGCTCCGCTGGTCGCGCTGATCCGCGAGTTCCGCCCGCACGTCGTGATCACCTACGACGAAACCGGCGGTTACCCCCACCCGGACCACATCCGCACCCACGAGGTCACGCTCGAAGCCTTCACAGCGGCCGCCGACCCCACCCGCTACCCGGGCACCGGCGAACCCTGGCGTCCCCAAAAGCTGTACTACCAGGCAACCCTGAGCCGAGCGTGGTTCCAAGCCCTGCACGACGCGACCCTGGCCGCCGGCCTGGAGTCCGCGATGGCTGACGTCCTGGCCGAACTCCCACTCGAAGACCCCTTGCCCGTCACCACCCGAATCCGCTGCGAGTCCCACTTCGCGACGCGCGACCAAGCCCTCCTGGCCCACCGAACCCAGGTCGACCCGGCCCACCCGTTCTTCTCCCACTCCCGCGAAATCGAACGAAAAGCCTGGCCCCACGAGGACTACCACCTGGCCCACCCAACCCCAGGCCCCAACCTGGAGGAGGACCTCTTCACCGGAGTTACCCCATGAGACCCCGTGTCGCCCCTTCAATCACGCGTGATGCCTCCCCAATCACGCGTGATGCCTCCCCAATCACGCGAGATGCCTCCCCAATCACGCGTGATGCCTCCCCAATCACGCGAGATCCCCCTCCAATCACGCGAGATCCGCCTCCGATCACGCGAGTTCCGTGTCCAGTCACGCGAGATCCGCCCCGGATCACGCCGGATCCGGCTCACACCGTGACGCGAAGCTCCCGCAGACCCCGGATCACGAACTCGGGCCGTCGCCGCGGAGCCTCGGCGATCCGCAATCCCGGCAGCTTCGCGGCCAGCGCACTCAACGCCGCGGCGATCTCCACCCGAGCGAGAGGAGCCCCCACGCAGTAGTGGATCCCCAGGCCGAACCCGAGGTGCGCGTTCGGCGTCCGTCCGATGTCGAGGGTGTCCGGCGCGTCGAACACCTTCGGATCGCGAGCCGCGGCACCCAGCAGCGCGCCGATCTTCTGCCCCTGCGGGACGACATGTCCGCAGATCGACACGTCCTCGGTCGCCGTCCGCTCGAACAGCTGCAACGGCGCGTCGAACCGGATCAGTTCCTCGACGCAGGAATCCAGCAAGGAAGGAGCCGCCAGTAAGCGTTCCCACTGGTCCCGGTGCGTGAGCAGCGCCGTGATGCCGTTGCCGAGCACGTTGACTGTCGCCTCGTGGCCGGCCATCAGCAGCAGCACCGCGGTCGCGACCAGCTCGTCCGGCGTCAGCTCGCTGCGCAGGAGGTCGCTGATGATGTCGTCCCCCGGGGCGTCGGCGCGCGCCGACGCCACCGACCGGACGTACTCGACGAACTCGGCGGACGCGCGCTCGGCGGCGTCGCGGCCCTCCTCGGGCAGGCCGTACTCGTACATCTTCACGATCGCGTTCGACAGCTCGACCATCCGCGGCCCGTCGGTGCCGGGGACGCCCAGCAACTCGGCGATCACCGCGACCGGCAGTGGCTGGGCGAGGTGTTCGAGGAGGTCAGCGCTGCCGTCGGCGGCGATCGCGGCCGCGAGGTCGCCGACCATGCGGTCGGCGAGCGTCGCGACCATCGGCCGCAGCCGCTGCACGTGGCCGCGGCCGAACGCGCCCGCGATCAGGCGGCGCAGGCGGGTGTGCGCCGGCGGCTCGTTCTCGAGCAGCGAGTTGCGGTGGAGCAGGTTGAACGACGCGAACCGTTCGAGCGGCTGCGCGTCCTGCCAGATCCGGCCCAGCCCGCGATGCCGCAGCACCGCCGACGACGCGGCGTGCGACACCGCCACGGCGAGACCGAGCTCGTCGTGGAAATGGACGTCGCCCTTCTCGCGCATGGCGGCGAATGCCGGGTACGGGTCTTCCAGGAACGCGGGATCGCGGGGGTCGAACACGTCGCGAGACTAACCCTTCGATAGCGTTCAAAGCTGAGCCAGAGGAGGCAGCAGTGGGCAAGGGCGCGCGCAAGAAGGGTCCCAAGCAGGCGACGGACCGCAAGCCGAAGGTGCGCGACGTCTTCGTCGGCCAGCCGTTCGAGGGACTGGTGGCGGAGCCCGAGCTGATCGCGCTGCGCGAGTTCGTGCCGTCCGCGACGGCCAAGCTGACTCTCGCCGACGGCGGCGACGTCACCCTCGGCACCGTGCTGCCGATGGCCGCGGCCGCGTTCGTCCGCTCGGACGGCGAGCGGTACCTCGGCCTGCAGGTGCAGACCCGCTCCTCCGACATCAGCCGCGACCTCGGCCGTTCGCTGAAGTGGCTGCTGGACGCCAAGGAGGGTGACGTCCTCGGCGTGCCGGACACGACGACCCCGCCGTCCGCCGACGAGAACGCCCGCCTCCAGGACTTGCTGACGCCGGGCGCCGAGCTCGACGTCACGCTCCACAAGGACTTCGCCTGGTGGCTGCCGGAGGACGCGGACGCGACCGGCGACGTCGCGGTGTCCCTGGAGCGCGCGAACGCCGCGATCATGCCGACCGAACGGCTGGGCTCGGGTGCGTACTGGGTCCTCGCCGGCGAGAAGGCGCACTTGCGCTGGGTCCGTCCGGAGCCGGAGAACCTGCTGCTCCAGGCGCTGGCCCGGCTGTCCGCGGCCGGCGAGCTCGGCCTCGGCGAGGGTTCCCGCTACGCCGGTTCGTTCCGGGCGCACGGCCTGCTGGTCCCGGTCTGGGACCTCGACTCCGAGGCCCACGCCCGCGAGTGGGCGGACGCCAAGGACGCCCTCGGCACCCGCCTCGAGACGGCCCTGAAGTCCCTCGACGCGGAACCGCTGAACGCGGCCGAGCGCCGCGCCCGCGACGGCCTGATCGGCCGCCAGCTCACCCTGCGCTGACCGCGCGCGAGACGACGCCCGCCGCCGAGCACCCCGCTCGGCGGCGGCCCGATCGCGCGCTGGGCGGCGGCTGACAGATGCGCCGCCCGGGGCGCGCGCGATGGTTATCGCTCGGCTGCGGCCCGCGCGCGGGCCATTATCCGGAGGCAGCCGCGCCTCGCGGCGGCTATCCGGCAGCAGCCCGCTCGCGATGGCTATCGCGCGGCGGCGGTCCGCGCGCGACAGCTATCCGGCGGCAGCTCCCGCCTCGCGACAGCTCCCGCCTCGCGACAGCTATCGACGGCAGCCCCCGCCTCGCGGCGGCTATCCGGCAGCGGCCCGCTCGCGGAGCGGCCTGCCCGCGGCGGCCAGGCCGGACCTGCCCCGGGATAGCCCACCCGCCCGCTGCGCGCGGCGCCAGATCCAGCCGGCTGCTCCAAGCGGCCTCACCGCCGCGCCCGGGCGGCCCAAACCGTCGCCGACCCGGTCGGAAAGCACCGAACCGCCGGTTCGTACCGGTGACCGGAAACCGCTCGATGAGCGTTCAACCAGGCCTTATGTGGCGCACGAGACACCGCCGCCGGATCGCCGTGGTGGGACCATTCTTCGCGTGATACTCCACATCTGCGGGGCGGCCGACTGGGCCGAAGTGGGCGAAGACGGCGAGTACAAGCCGTCTTCACTGGGGGAAGTCGGGTTCGTCCACTGTTCCGACTTCGGCACGGCGCACCTGCCGGCCAACGCGCTCTACCGGGGCCGTACCGATCTGGTGCTGCTCGAGATCGATCCGGCCAAGCTCGACGTCGCCGTCCGGTGGGAAGACGGCGAGCCGCCGCATCCGGCCGGTGTCTGGTTTCCGCACGTCTACGGGCCGATTCCGCACGCCGCCGTCGTCGGTGTGCACCAGTTCGCCGAAGCGGCTGACGGTGGCTTCCGGCTGCCGGACTCGCTCGCGCATCGCTGACGTGGGCAACTCATCACCCGTCCGGGCGTCTACGAATCCGGGCGGGAACGCAGGCAACCTGAGGGGGCTGTGATGCGTGTGCAGGGGGAAAGCGACTGTCCGACCCCGATGGGAGGCGATACGGTGACCGCTGCGGCACCCGTCTTCACCGGGGGAGATACCTGGGTGACCAGCGCAGGCCGAGGGAGGGCCGCGACGTTGCCGGGTGAGCTGGTCGACTTCGGCGACTTCGTGCAGGCCACCCTGCCGGGGCTGCTGCGGTACGGCCACGCGCTCACCGGCAACCCGCACGACGCGGCGGACCTGGTGCAGACCGTGCTGGAGAAGATCGGTTCGCGCTGGACGTACGTGCACGAGAAGACCGGCGACCCGCTGGCCTACGTCCGCCGGTCGATGGCGAACGCGCACGTCAGCCGGTGGCGCCGCACGCGCCGCGAGAACCTCGTGGCCGATCTGCCGGACACCAGCCCGCACGTGCCGGACGACCCGTTCGAGCACGAACCACTGTGGCGCGCGTTACGAACGCTGCCGCCGAGACAACGGGCCGTCATGGTCCTGCGTTACTACGAAGGTCTCTCGGAAGCGGAGATCGCCGGTGCCCTCGGCGTCACACAGGGCACCGTCAAGAGCCAGGCCAGCAAGGCGATCACGTCACTGCGGTCGAAGCTGACCGTTGCCGACATCCAAGGCGAAGGGAGTGACGCGGGTTGAACATCTCCGAGGACGAGCTGGAGCAGCGCCTGCGTGAGCTGTTCGCCGACGAGCGGCTGGACCTGCCGCCACCGCCGGAAGCCGGCACGACCATCGTCGCCGGTGCGCGACGGCGTCGTCGCCGTCGTCAGGGCGTCCTGGCCGTGACCGGGGTCGCGGCGGCCGTGGTGGCCGTCTCGGGCGGGCTCACCATGGTGCGCCTGCACGCCGAGGACGGCACCGCGGTGATGTCCGCCGACGGCTCTTCGATCAGCGTCAAGCCGCCCGAGAACCTCACGGCCGGGCGGCAGCCGCAGACCTCGGTCCCGGGACCGACCAGCACCCAGGACATCGAGGCCTCCTCGCCTCCCGCTCCGCCGACGTCGAAGGCTTCACGGCCGCCGTCGGCCCAGCCGCCGTCGAAGCTGCCGCCCGTGCTGAGCGGGCCGCTGCTCGGTTCGGACGGCTTCGGCACCATCAAGCTCGGCATGTCCGAGACCCAGATCGCCGCGCAGGGCGTCACGCTCACCGAAGCGCAGGCCGGCGCGAGCTGCACCGTCTACACCGCGCAGGGCAGCGGGGTGCCGTCGGTCGCGACCGTCGTGGTCTCGAAGGCAGTCGGGCTCACGGTCGTCACCCCCGAACAGGTCGCGCACACCGCCGAGGGCATCGGCGCCGGGTCGAGCAAGGAGCAGGTGCTCGCGACCTACCCGGCCGCGAAGGACGAGTCGGGGGGCGTCGTCGCCCCGGCCACCGACGCCGCCGACTACCACTTCCGGCTCGGCGACTCCGGGGTCGTGCAGACCAGCCTGATGAGCGTCAGCCAGGACTGCGCCGGCTGAACGCCGGCGACATGCGAAAACCCGGGCTGTCCACAGGGGGAGAGCCCGGGTTTTCGATCCTCGTGGTGGGAGGCTGTCAGAGTGCCCCGCCGGCCACCGGCGGCATCTGCGAGTCGGAGCCGCCGTCGCCGACGGACTCGCGGTGCAGGTGGTTCTCGACCTCGAACAGGTTGCCGTTCGCGCGCTTGACGACGTTCAGCAGCGTGCTCATCTGGGAGATCTCTTCGACCTGCTCCTTGAGGAACCACTGCGTGAACTGCTCGCTGATGTAGTCCTCTTCGGCGCGGGCGGCCTTGGCCATCGCGGAGATGTCGGTGGCGACTTCCTTCTCCTGCTCGAGCGCGAGCTCGATGACCTCGGTGACGCCGGAGAAGTCGTTGCGGACTTCACCCGTGCCGGGGATCTCGACGTGGTGGTCGCGGTCGAGCATGTACTGCACGAGCGCCATCGCGTGGTTGCGCTCTTCGACGGACTGCTTGTAGAAGTGCTTCGCCAGCTGAGGCAGGTCCTCGGCGTCGAACCAGACCGCGAGCGCGATGTACTGCTGGGACGCGTTGAACTCGTTGTGGATCTGCGCCTGCAGCAGTTCATAGAACTTCGAGCGCGGTTCTTTTTTCTTCGTGAGGGCCATGTGAATCAGAATAGATCAAGTTTCACTCGAATGCCACTCGGGACTGGTGATCTACCACCTATTAGGGTTACCATTCCTAAAGAAGACGAACCTAATTTAAGTAAGCCTTCCCTAAATCGTCGAAACCATTTAGGGAAGGCTTACTTCATTCAGCGCAATGGTTCCCGGCGGATCGGGCAGGACATGCACCGCGGCCCGCCCCGGCCGGAGCCCAGCTCGGACCCGGCGATCGGCAGCACCTCGATGCCGGCCGCCTCCAGGCGCTCGTTCGTCTCGACGTTCCGCTCGTAGCCCACGACCACGCCCGGCGCCAGCGCCAAGGTGTTGTTGCCGTCGTCCCACTGCTCGCGTTCGGCCGTCACCGGGTCGAGGCCGGTGTCGATGACGCGCAGCCGGTCGATCTCCATCGCCTCGGCGGCGGCCACCAGGAACGGCGAGGGGCCGGCCACCTTGACGCCGCCGTCGCCGGTCGGGCGGATGGTGAACGCCGTCAGCGAGTCGCGGGCCAGCGGGTACATCACCACCGCGTCGGCGTCGACCATGGTGCACACCGTGTCCAGGTGCATCGTCGCGCGGGACTGCTCGATCGGCACCGCCAGCACGGTGTGGGCGATGCCGTCGGCGAACACCGACCGCGCGAGCGACTCCGCGCCGGCCGCGGTCGTCCGCTCGCCGACGCCGATGGCGAGCACACCCGGCGCCAGCAGCATCACGTCGCCGCCCTCGATCGGCGCCGAATGCGCGCCGTACGCGCGGGCCGCGTGCCGGAAGTACGGGTGGTAGGCGTAGATCAGGTCGAGCACCGCGGTCTCGCGGCGGCGCGCGGGCATGGTCAGCGACGAGATCGCGACGCGGTCGGCGATCCACGCCGACGAGTCGCGCGTGAACAGCAGGTTCGGCAGCGGGTCGACGGCGAAGTCGTGCGGGTGGTTCATCATCCGCACCAGCGACGCGCCCTCCGCGGACGGCAGCTCCTCGAACGTCATCCCGGCCATCAGCACCTCGGCGAGGCCGGGCGCGGTGACGCCGGACAGGTGCGAGCGCAGCGAGTCCGCGAGGTCGCTCCCGAGCCGCCGGTCGTCGACCGCCGCGTGGACGCCGGCCGCGTGGGCGCGGCTGTCTTCGAGGGCCGTTCGCAGCGCGTCGGCCAGCAGCAGTACGTCGACGCCGCGGCTGCGCAGCACGTCGGCGAACGCGTCGTGCTCGGCCTGGGCCCGGTCGACCCACGGGATCGAGTCGAACAGGAGCTGGTCGTTGTTGCGGGGCGTCAGCCTTTTGAGCTCGTTGCCGGGCCGGTGCAGCAGCACCGCGCGCAGGGGTCCGACTTCGCTGTCCACCCGGGGAGGTGTCGTTTCGTCGATCACCCCCCGAGCTTAGTCAGGGCAACCAGGAAACGTGCCCCTTCAGCAGGGCATATCCGACGAAAGAAACGAAGTCGAACAGCGTGTGCGCGGCGACGAGCGGCCACAGCCGGTTCGTCTTCTGCCACAGCCGCCCGAACACCAGGCCCATGATCAGGTTGCCGACGAAGCCGCCGAAGCCCTGGTACAGGTGGTACGACCCGCGCAGCACGGCGGCGCCGAACAGCGCGTTGTTCTCCCGGACGCCGAGCTGCCGCAGCCGGGTCAGCAGGTAGCCGATGACCAGGACCTCTTCGGCGAACGCGTTGCCGAACGCCGACAGCGTCAACGTGATCGGGCGCCACCACGTGTCGTTCAAAGTGGACGGTTGCACCGCCAGGCTGAACCCCAGGTGGTAGGAGATGAAGTACAGCGCGAGGCCGGGGATCCCGATCAGCGCGGCCAGCCCGAGGGTCAGCAGCGCGTCGCGGCCGGGCGACCGGCGGTCCAGCCCGACCTGCGCGATCTTGATCCCGGCGCGCCACAGGAAGTACAGCCCGAGCGCGCCCCAGCCGACCAGCTGGGCGGCCGAGAGCAGCTGCTTGAGCAGGTCGATCAGGCTCGCCGCGGCCTGGGGCACGTTGAGCTGGACCTGCTGCTGGGCCAAGGGCGTCGGCTGCAACAGGGAGTCCACAAGGGACAGCAGGCTGCGCACGCCGGACAGCCCGAGCGTGATGCCGAAGACGATCAGCAGCTCGAGCTTGATCGCGCGGCGCTCCCGCGGGTCGTCGATCGGTTCCGGGAACGCCGGCCGGGCCGGGGCCAGCCACGATCGCGCGGTGAACGTCATGAGCGCACGCTACCTTCGGGGTATGCCGAGGAGCATCGCCACCAACGAAACCGTCGACCGCGCAGCGCTCGTCGAATTCCTGTCCACCCGCCACCGCGCGATCCTGCTGGCCACGAAGGCCGACGGGAGCCCGCAGCTCTCGCCGGTGACCTGCGGCGTCGACGCCGAGGGCCGGCTGGTCATCTCGACCTATCCGAAGCGCGCCAAGGTCGTGAACGTCAAGCGCAACCCGAAGGTCTCGGCCTGCATCCTCTCCGACGAGTGGAATGACCAGTGGGTACAGCTCAACGGGACCGCCGAAGTGCTGGACATCCCGGACTCCGTCGAGCCGCTCGTGGAGTACTTCCGCGCCATTTCGGGCGAACACCCGGACTGGGACGAATACCGCGAAGCCATGGTCAAGCAGGGCAAGAGCATCATCCGCGTGACGATCGAGAGCTGGGGTCCGCTCGCGAAGGGCGGCTTCCCCGCCGAACTAGCCTGACGCACCCCGCAGGAACGGGCAGCCGACCAGCCGCCGCAGCTCCATCGCGAGCTGCGGCGGGCTGTCGACGGACTTCGAGAACGCCAGCCGGACGTCGTGGTCGCCGGCCTCGGACTCGACGCGCAGCCGCAGCCCGAACCGGTCGAGCCCGAGCGGGCGGATCCGGCCGCCGCGCAGCTCCGCCGGCAGGTGCTTGGCCAGCTGCTCGACGACGTCGGAGTGGTCGCTCTCCAGATGTCGCAGCCACTGGGCCTCGTAGTCGTGGAACGGGTCGGGTGGCGCCGCGCTGAACATGTGCGGGCGCAGCGAGTGCGTGCCTTCGGCGTCCGCGAGCACGAGTGACGCCGGGGTGAGCCGCAGCAGCGTGACGCCGTGGCCGACGTCGAGCAGCCGTTCGTCCGGCCGCGACTCGGCGATCGACAACGCCCGCGCGCGGGCCGACACCGGCGAGAGCGGCCGCAGCCAGCCGGTGATCCACAGCAGCCCGCGGATCGGCTCCCGCAGGGCGACCGGCGCCTGGTCGGCGAGCTCGACCATCACGGCCAGCTCGCCGCGCTCGGTCTGCTTGGCCGCGCGGACCATCGCGTGGTCGTCGGGCAGCAGCACGCTCACGCTCCCGCTGTGGTGCACGTGGTGCAGGACCGGGACGACGCGCTCGCCGTCCAGACCGGCGCGTTCGCAGGTGGGCATCAAGGACGCCGGACCGTTGCGGGTCGCGATCGTCTTGGCGCGCTCGGCGGGGTTCGGCGCCGGCGGGCGGCGGATGGATGTCGGGGCCTCGGTCACGGCTCACCTCCTACTTAGGTGAGCCTAACCTGAATCCGGCGGTCTGGATAGTCGCTCGATTGCGGTCCGGGTCACGCGGGCGTTCCGCTGAACGGAGTATCGGTAACGCCGCTGTGCAAAATTCCGAAAAGACCGGTGACCAGTGTCGACACGGTGGGGGCCAGCGTGCAGATCGTCCCGGTTCCCGAACGCGTGCCCGCGTTCGAACTCGACCCCGCGATGCCGTCCGGCGCGCTGCCGATCTTCGGCGAGTACCTCGACCGGATCGGCCGCGACATCGCGAACCAGCGGGTGCTGGCGTGGTTCTTCCTGGCGTTCGGGGTCGCCCAGTTCTTCACCGGGGCCGGGGTGGCGCTGGCGATCGGCACGATCGCCCTGGCCGGCTCGGTCGAGGTGTGGTGGCTCTACCGCGCGTACGTCCGGGTGCCCGAAACGCGGCTGAAGCGGGAGGCGTTCCGGCGGGTCGACCTCACTGCCGACGCCTTGGTCGCGGCGGGGCGGACGGTCGGCCTGCGCCTGCCGGACGGCCGGTGGCTGCGCGTCCGGCTCGACGAGGCGCACCGGTTGCTGGTGGCCGGGCACCGGCGGGTCTGGCTGCTGGGCCGCGGCCCGAAGGTGTTCGTCGGCTTCTCCGGCGTGGTGCGGCTCCGCCGCGCCCGGATCCACGACGCGCCGCCGGCGGGTGCCGTGGCGGTGCCGGAGCCGGCCGGGTCCGCCTCCCCGAGGCTCGATCCCGTGCTGACCGCGCACCGCCGCGAGATCGCCCGCGAGCAGCGCGCGACGGCCGCGTTCCTGCTGGTGCTGGCGGGTTTCGCGAGCTGGGTCCGGCTCGACTTCCCGATCATGGGCTGGGTCGCGTGGACGTTCGCGGCCGGCGCGCTGCTGGGCGCGCTCGTGACCGCGGCGCGCGCGTTCGCCTACCGCCGTCCGCTGCCGGCGGACCACTGGACGGAGCTGCGCGCGGTCCTCGACGGCCCGGTCCGCATGGGCCGCCACGGCACGGCCCGGCTGAGCGGCCTGACCATGCTCGCCGACGGGACGGTGATCGGGTTCCGCCTGCCCCGGGCCGACCCGTCGATGGCGGCGAACATCGCCGCGACGGGCCGCCTGTGGATCGCGGGCGTTCCCCGGCCGGGCGCGGCGAAGACGGGCGTGCCGGGTTACCCGGTGCTCGGCACCGTCTGGCTGGGCTGAGCGGGCGTCCGGTCTCGGCGGGGCAGCAGGAGCGGCGTCCCCAGCACCAGAACCCCGGCGACGCCGATCGCGACGCGCGTGCCGGTGAAGCTCGCGAGCACACCCCAAAGCGCCGTCAACGTGGCGATCGACGCCTTGGTGCTGACCGACCACGCCGAGAGCGTGCTCGCCACGCGGTCCGCCGGCAGCTGCTCGAGCCGGTAGGTCGCGAGCACCGGGTTGAACACGCTGCAGGAGACGATCAAGCCGAGCTCGACGAGCATGACGAAGGCGAGCCCGCCGGGGCCGGCCGGGAGGAAGGCCAGGGCGAGCAGCCAGCACGCCCTGACGGCGCCGGCCACCACCAGGACGGGATGCCTGCCGAACCGCTGGACGAGCCGTGGAGTCAGCCGTGAACCGGCGAGCCCGCCGAGGCACGGGACCGCGAACGCGAGCCCGTACTGCCACGGCGTGAACCCGAGCTGGTTCAGCATCAGCACGGCGAGCAGTGGCTCGGTGCCCATGATCAGGCCGTTGAACACCAGGACGTTGAAGTACAGCGGCCGCAGCCCGGGGTGCGTCAGGATCGTGCGCCACCCCTCGGCCAGGTCCCGCGCGCGCAGGCGAGTGGTCTGCCGCGGGCGCGGTTCGTCCCCGCCGATGGCCCGGATCCCGAGCGCGGAGAGCAGGAAGCTGACGGCGTTGGCGGCCACCGACGTCACCGGCCCGAAGAGCGCGAACGCCGCCCCTCCGAGCGGCGGGCCGAGCGCGGTGGCCGTCCAGCTCGTCGACTCGAACCGCCCGTTCGCGACGAGCAGGTCTTCGGGCGGTACAAGGCCCTTGAGGTAGGCGCCGCTCGCGGAGGTGAAGGTGATGTCCGCCGCGGCGACGATCACGGACACGACGAGGAGCTGGCCGAAACTCAGCGACCCGAGGGCGTAGAGGGCAGGCACGCTGATCAGCGCGCCGAACCGGACGAGGTCCATGGCCACGAGCACCGGCCGCTTGCGCCGCCGATCGACCCAAGGCCCCATCGGCACGGCCACGAGAGCACCGACGGCCGGCCCGACCGCGGCGAGCGTGGAGACGGCCGCGGGCCCGGCGTGCAGCACGAGGATCGCCAGCATGGGAAAGGCCCCGAAGCCCAGCCAGGTCCCGAACGCGCTCACGGCGTAAGCCGTCCACAGCCACCTGAACCGCCGCCCGAGCCGCCTGCGCATCACCGAAGGATCAAAGCGAAAGAGGGGCGCGGGAGCAACCAGCCGCGCGGCGAGCCGTTGCACCACAAGGGTTATCCACAGCCATCGCCGAATGTGGACAGCTCCGCCGCCGGCAGTCGTTTCGGGCTTTTCCGTCGCATCCCGCCGATAGACTGGAGCCGGGGACGCCCCCCTGGGAGGGCGGTTTCTAGCGGTCGTTGCAACATTGCTGTTGGTGGGCGGTGTTGAGTAACTGTGTCACGCGTTCGGCTGGGCTGTCCCAGCCGAGGGTCATCCGGGGGCGGTCGTTGAGCTCGGCCGCGACGGTGTCGAGGTGCCCGGCGGTGTGGGTGGCGAGGTCGGTGCTTTTGGGGAAGTACTGGCGCAGCAGGCCGTTGGTGTTCTCGTTGGAGCCGCGTTGCCAGGGTGCGTGCGGGTCGCAGAAGTAGACCGGCATCCCGGTGGCCTGGGTGAACTGGCCGTGCAGGTGCATCTCGCTGCCCTGATCCCAGGTCAGCGACCGCCGCAGCTGATCAGGCAGCGTCGCGATCTTCGCGATGAGGGCGTCGCGGACCAGGGCCGGGGTGTAGCCGGCGGGCAGGTGCAGCAGCATCACGTAGCGGGTGGTGCGTTCAACGAGGGTGCCGATCGCCGTGCGGTTGAACGCTCCCATGATCAGGTCGCCTTCCCAGTGCCCGGGCACCGCCCGATCCGCGACCTCGGCGGGCCGGTCGCTGATCATCACCATCGGGGTGGCCATCCGCGGCCGCCGCTGGTCCGGGCGCACGTGAGGCCGCCGCTGGATACGGCCGGACCGCAGCCACCCGGCGACCTCACGCCGCAAACCGCCTCGGGCCTGCAC
>NZ_JAPZLD010000010.1:0-280080 GCF_030182635.1 Amycolatopsis ponsaeliensis | reverse complement strand
AGAACGGCCTCAACGTCATCACCGCACTCCGCGACGCCATCACCGGAAACCCCTGGCTTCCAACCAGCCCCGCAACCACCTGACTAGTTACCACTGTTTCTCACTCACGACCGGCGAGCGGCAGCCGGACCGTGAACGCCGTGTGGCCCGGCTCCGAGGACACCGACACCGTGCCGCCGTGCGCCGTCACGAGGGACTGGACCACCGACAGCCCGAGCCCGGTGCCGCCGTTGCCGCGCGTGCGCGAGTCGTCGACGCGGAAGAACCGGTCGAAGATCCGCTCCTGATCGGCGAGCGCGATCCCCGGCCCGGCGTCGGTCACCCGCACGACGGCTTCGGACTCCGACGCCGCCACCGAGACGTGCACCGCGGTCCCGGGCGGGGTGTGCACGGCGGCGTTCGCCAGCAGGTTGTCGAACACCTGCCGCAGCCGCACCGGGTCGGCGTCCACCTGCGCGGGCGCCGCGGAAAGAGTCAACGGGTGGTCCGGCCGCCCGGCGGCGAACGCGTCCGCGGCGTCGCCGGCCAGCTCGGCCAGGTCGACGCGCTCCGGCCGCAACGGCGTCTCCGCGGCCCGCGCGTCCAGCCGGGCCAGCAGCAGGAGGTCGTCGACGAGGACGCTCATCCGCGCCGTCTCGGAGCGGATCTTCGCCAGGTGCGCTTCCCGCTCCGCCGGCTCGTTCGCCGCCGCGTAGCGGAAAAGGTCGGCGTAGCCCCGGATCGACGTCAACGGCGTCCGCAGTTCGTGCGACGCGTCCGCGACGAACCGGCGCAACCGCTCGTTCGCCTCGGTCTTCGCCGCCAGGGACGTGTCGATGTGCGCGAGCATCACGTTGAACGCCGTCCGCAGCTCGTCGACTTCGGCGCCGCCGCCGGTCCCCGCCGCGCGGACCGGCAGGGCGGGGTTCGCGGTGAGGTCGTGCGACGCGATGTCGTGCGCGGTGCCCGCCATGTCCGCCAGCGGACGCAGGCCCCGGCTCAGCACCAGCCGCCCGACGACCACCAGCACGGCCAGCGCGAACGCGAACGCGCCGACCTCCACCCAGATCAGCTGCTGGACCGTGCCGTCGAGGTCCTTCTGCGGCGCGGCGGACAGCAGCACCGAACCGTTGTCGACCGGGCACGCGCGCACCCGGTACGGCCCGTCGCCGTAGAGGTAGACGGTCCGCGTGACGTCGCCGTCCACCGCGTCGACGGCGATCTTCGCGAGCTGCTTGGCGTCCCCGGGCAGCTGGCCGCCGGGCTGGGGCGTCGCGACGCCGCCGCGCACCTTGTACAGCGCCGAGTACCACGAGTACACCGACTGCGGCGAGCCGTGCGTCTCCCGCAGCTGCGGGAGCTGGGTGTTCTGGCTCTTGGACAGCTGCTCGTCGAGCCGCCGGTCGAGGTAGCCGTGCATGATCCCGACCGTCGTCACGCCGACGGCCGCGAACACGACCAGCGCGAGCGCGCCGAGGCCGAGCGTGATCCGGGTGCCCAGCCGCGTGCGCCGCCAGGCCCCGTACCACCGGCGGAAGAAGCGCTTCACCGGTTGACCTGGCGCACGACGTACCCGACGCCGCGCACGGTGTGGATCAGCGGTTCGCCATCACCCGCGTCGACCTTGCGCCGCAGGTGCGAGATGACCAGTTCGACCACATTGGACCGGCCGCCGAAGTCGTACTCCCAGACGTGGTCGAGGATCTGCGCCTTCGTCAGCACCGAGGGCGAGCGGCGCATGAGGTAGCGCAGCAGCTCGTACTCGGTCGGCGTCAGCTCGGCGGGCGGCCCGTCGCCGCGGCGGACCTCGCGGGTGTCCTCGTCCAGGGTCAGGTCCCCGACGCGCAGCACGGCCCCGCGCGCCGCCGCCTGGTGTGCGACGCCGGTGCTGCGCCGCAGCACCGCCCGCAACCGCGCCATCAGCTCCTCGACGGAAAACGGTTTCACGAGGTAGTCGTCACCCCCGCGGGTGAGCCCGGCGATCCGGTCGGCCGTCGCGTCCTTGGCCGTGAGGAACACCACGGGCACCGCGCTGCCGTTCTCCCGGAGGCGGTCGAGCACGGTGAAGCCGTCCAGGTCGGGCAGCATCAGGTCGAGCACGACGATGTCCGGCCCGAACTCCGCGGCCTGGGTCAGCGCGGCCTTGCCGGACCCGGCCGTGACCGCCTGCCAGCCCTCGTACCGGGCGACGGTGGCGACCAGGTCGGCGATGTGCGGCTCGTCGTCGACGACGAGCAGGCGCACGGGTTCGGAGGGCTGCACCAGTCCATCTTCTCCCGGCGCACGCGCGGGCGGCGACCGGTGGCGCGGGCCGACAGGAATCCGACAGCCCGTACCCAGACTCGCCACAGGCTGCGTCGCGAGGCTGAGCGTCGTGAACCGAACCCGAGGGGGATCCGTGTGACCAGCATGACGCAGACCGCCGAGGCCACGCGCCCGGCGATCCGCCCCCGGATCGCCGCGAAATCCGGCCTCTTCATCTTCCTGGGCGCCAACGTGGCCGCCGTCACGGTGCTCTTCGCCGAGGCCGGGCTGTCGCAGAACGTGCTCATCAGCATCGGCAGGCTCGCCGGGATGTACGGCGCGCTGGCGATGGCCGTCCAGCTGCTGCTCGTGGCCCGGCTGCCCTGGCTGGACCGGCGGATCGGGATGGACCGCCTCACGACGTGGCACCGCTGGACCGGCTTCACGATCCTGTGGACCCTCCTGGCGCACCTGGTGTTCATCTCGTTCGGGTACGCGGAGGTCTCGAACAAGGGCGTCGTCGACGAACTGGTCGAAATGGCCAACACCCTCGAAGGGATCCTGCGGGCGCTGGTCGCGTTCGCCGTCATCCTCATCGTGGGCGCGGCTTCGGCGAAGTTCGCGCGCAAGCGGCTGGCCTACGAGACGTGGCACTTCATCCACCTCTACACCTACGCGGCCATCGTGCTGGCGTTCACGCACCAGATCGCGCTCGGCACGTCGTTCGCGAGTGCGCCGACGGCCAAGGCGTACTGGTGGACGATGTGGCTCGGGGCCGGGGCCGCTGTCCTCGCCGGGCGCGTCGTGCTCCCCCTGTGGCGGAACCTGCGCCACCAGCTGCGCGTCACCGCGGTGGTTTCCGAGGCCCCGGACGTGGTTTCGGTGTACATGACGGGCAAAAAGCTCGACAAGATGCCGGCGCGCGCGGGCCAGTTCTTCCTGTGGCGGTTCCTCACGAAGGACCGCTGGTACCAGGCCAACCCGTTCTCGCTGTCCGCCGCGCCTGACGGCCGCACGCTGCGCCTGACCGCGAAGGCGCTCGGCGACTCGAGCGCGTCGCTGCGCAGCCTGCGGATCGGGACGCGCGTGTTCGCCGAAGGCCCGTACGGCGCGTTCACGACGATCCACCAGCAGCGGCCCAACGCGCTGCTCGTGGCGGGCGGCGTCGGCATCACGCCGATCCGCGCGCTGCTGGAGGACATCGACGGCCACGTCGTCGTCCTCTACCGGGTGCGCACCCAGGCCGACGCGGTGCTGCTGCCCGAGCTGAACGGGCTCGCCAAGGCCCGCGGCGCGGTGGTGAGCGTCCTCGCCGGATCCGACCAGGCGGTCGGGCCGCGCGGGGCGATGCTCGGCCCGGCGAACCTGCACATGATGGTGCCGGACGTGCACGAGCGGGACGTGTTCGTCTGCGGCCCGCCGGGGATGACGTCGGCCGTGCTGCGCAGCCTGCGGGAGCTGCGCGTGCCGAAAGCCCAGGTCCACGCCGAACGCTTCAGCCTCGCGGCCTAGGGGGACATTCCAGTGAAACGGACCATCTTCGTCGTCGCGCTGTCGATCGCGGGGTTCATCGCGGTCTGGCGGTTCGAGCCGGGGCCGGTGCACAACACCGCCGTCGCCGCTCCGCCGCCGAGCGTCGCCGCTCCGTCCACCGCACCCGCTCCGCCGAACTCGACGTCTCCCTCGTCGGCTCCGTCCACTCCGGACAGTGCGAACGCGACAGTCACGACCCAGGGCACGCCGGAGTCGAGCACCTACGGGACGGTGCAGGTCGAGGTCACGTTCACCGGCACCCGGATGGTCGCGGTCACGCTGCTGCAGGCCCCGGACGACGGCCGCGCGCTCACCGCGTTGCCGCGGCTGCAGCAGGAAGCCATGAAAGCGCAGAGCGCCGACATCGACACGATCACCGGCGCGACCGAGACGAGCGAGTCGTACAAGACGTCGCTGCAGGCGGCCATCGACGCCCGGGGCAACAGATGACCACGCGCGTCGAGCAGGTGATGGGCCTGCCGATCTCTCTCGACCTTCGGGATCAAGGCGACTTCGCCGAGATCGTCGACGAGGTCTTCGCCTGGTTCCGCGACGTCGACGCGAAGTTCAGCCCGTTCAAGGAGGACAGCGAAGTCAGCCGGTACGACCGCGGCGAGCTCACCGCGGACGGGCTGACCGACGACCTCCTGGAGGTCCTGGAACTCTGCGCGTACTACGAACAGCTCTCCGGCGGCGCGTTCCGCGCGCGGCTGCCCGGCCGCGGCCTCGACCCGTGCGCGGTGGTGAAGGGCTGGGCGGTGCAGCGCGCCGCCGACATGCTCAAGGCCGAGGGCGCGACGACGTTCTGCCTCAACGCCGGCGGCGACGTCGTCACCGCGGGTGAACCGGAGCCGGGACGTCCGTGGCGGGTCGGCATCCGCCACCCCGAGCAGCCCCTCGCCGTGTGCGCGGTGCTGGAGTCGCGCAACGGCGCCATCGCGACGTCGGCGGCCTACGAGCGCGGCTCGCACATCCTCGACGGCCGTTCGGGAGCGCCGGCGACCGGGCTGATGAGCGTCACCGTCGTGGCGGGCGACCTGGTCACCGCCGACGCGCTGGCCACCGCGGCCTTCGCGATGGGCGCCGAGGGCATCACCTGGGCGGCCGACCGGCCGGACTGCGAGATCCTCATCGTCGACGACAGCCGCCGCGTGCACCGGACGGCGGGCCTGGCGCTGGCTTCCTGAAATCGGCTCGCCCTCGCGGCGGGGCTCCGCCAGACTCGGCGGCACCCGATCCCGAGGAGTGCCATGCCTTCGTCCGTCCTGCACGTGTCCGTCGACTGCGCCGACCCCTACGCGCTCTGCCAATTCTGGAGTCAGGTCACCGGAAAGCCGGTTCCCGACGAGGACCAGCCCGGGGACGACGAGTGCGGCATCGAGCTCGAGGGCGGGATCGACCTGCTGTTCCTGCGCGTTCCGGAACCGAAGACGGTGAAGAACCGGCTCCACGTGTGCCTGCGGCCGGACGGACCGCGCGACGAGGAGGTCGACCGGCTGCTCGGCCTGGGCGCGACGCTGGTGAACGACCTCCGCAAACCGGACGGCACGGGCTGGGCCGTGCTCGCCGACCCCGAGGGCAACGAGTTCTGCGTGCTGCGCAGCGCGGCCGAGCGGGCCGCGACGCCGTGACGGACTCGTTCGCCCTGAACAAGGCCAACTGGGACGAGCGGGCGCCGCTGCACGCGGCGTCGCCGGACTACAACTTCGCCGGCTTCATCGCGGATCCGGCGTACCTCAGCCACGTGGTCCGGTTCGACCGGCCCCGGCTGGGCGACGTCACCGGGCTCCGCGCGGTGCACCTGCAGTGCCACATCGGCACGGACACGGTTTCCCTGTCCCGGCTGGGCGCTTCGGTGACGGGCCTCGACTTCTCGGCGGCCTCTCTGGCGGAAGCGCGGCGGCTCGCGTCCGCCGCGGGCGCCGGGATCGACTTCCACGAAGCGAACGTGTACGACGCCGTCGAGGTGCTGGGTGCCGGACGGTTCGACCTGGTCTACACGGGGATCGGCGCGTTGTGCTGGCTGCCGTCGGTCGATCGTTGGGCGTCGGTGGTCGCCGGGCTGCTGCGCCCGGGCGGGCGCCTGTTCATCCGCGAAGGTCATCCGATGCTGGGCACGCTGGACGAGAACGACCCGGCGGCGCCGCACTACCCGTACTTCGAGCACGCCGAGCCGATGGTGTTCGACGAGCCGAACACCTACGTCGAGGTCGACCGTGAGCTGACCCACACGGTGAACCACGAGTGGGCGCATTCGCTCGGCGAGATCATCACCGCGCTGCTGGACCACGGCCTCACGCTGACCGCGTTCACCGAGCACGACAGCGTCCCGTGGAACGCGATCCCCGGGCAGATGACGCACGACGAGGCCACCGACGAATGGCGGATGAAGGACACGCCGTCGCGATTGGCCGCGAGCTACACGATCCAGGCGGTCAAGGGCGCCTGAATAAGGTGACGGCATGGCACGTCCCCTGATCGCGGTCGCCACCCTGGGCGGCACCATCTCCATGGCTCCCGTCGGCGGCGAAGGCGGCGCCGTCCCGCGGCTCGGCGCCGCGGAACTGATCGGCGGGATCGGCGACCTGCCGATGGACGTGCTCGCCGAGACGCTGGCCGGGATCGGCAGCGCGTCGATGGACTTCGCGACGCTGCTGCGGTGCCGCGAATGGGGGCTGCGGCAGGACGCCGACGGGTTCGTCGTCGTCCAGGGCACCGACACCCTGGAGGAGACCGCTTACTTCCTGGAGCTGTGCTGGCCGTCGGAGATCCCGGTGGTCGTCACCGGGGCGATGCGCAACGCGGGCCTGCTCAGCCCGGACGGCCCGGCGAACCTGCGCACCGCCCTGACGGTCGCGGCCGATCCGCGCAGCCGCGGGCGGGGTGTGCTGGTGACGCTGAACGACGACGTCCACGCGGCGCGCTGGGTGCGGAAGGCGCATTCGAGCCACCTGGAGGCGTTCTCGTCGGCGCCCGCGGGTCCGCTCGGCATGGTCGTCGAAGGGGCGGTGCACTACTTCCACCCGTCGCCGCCGCGATTTCCCGCCTTGGCCGGGACGGACTTTTCGGGGCTGGTGCCGGTGGTCGAAGCCGGCTTGGACGACTCGGGCGCGGTGCTCTCGTACGCCGCTTCGCAGCCTGGAGTGCGCGGAGTCGTGCTGGCGGCGACGGGCGTGGGCCACGTTTCGGCGGGCACGGCCGACGTGGTGGCGCGGCTGGTGCCGTCGTTGCCGGTGGTCGTCGCTTCGCGGACGGGCGCGGGCCCGACGCTGCGGTCGACGTACGGCTTCCACGGGTCGGAGTCGAGCCTGATCGCGATGGGCGCGACGATGGCCGGCTGGCTGGACGTGCGCAAGTCCCGCATCCTGCTGCACATGCTGCTGGCGGGCGGCGCGGACCGGGCGGCGATCGAGCGCGAGTTCCGGGCCCGCGGCGACCTGGACTGAGTGGTTCAGTCCAGGACCGGGCCGCCCAGCGGGTCCAGGTGGTAGGAGCGCATCTCGCGCTCGGCGTCGCGGTAGACGTGGATCGAGATCGCCGGGTCCGGGCCGTCGTTGCGCACCTCGTGCACGTACCCCGGGCCGAACACCCGCGACTGCCCCGCCGAGAGCGCGTGCAGCTCGGTGATCGCGCGCCCACCCGGCGCGCGGCGGGCCACCGCCTCCGTCAGGTGCCCGCTGACCAGCGTGAACGCGCCGCTGGCGAACGCGTGGTCGTGCAGGTCGGTGCGCTGGCCGGGCAGCCAGCTCATCAGCCAGACCTCCTGCTGTCCGTCCTTCTCGACGAGCGTCGCGAAACGCTGGTCGGGGTCGTAGCGCAGCAGGTGCTTCCAGCGGTCGCGGTCGGCGGCGACCTCCAGCGCGACGCGCACCGGGTGGCGCAGCGCGGGGTTCTCGGGACGCAGCAGGGTGTTGTCCGGAACGGCGAACATGAGGGTCCTCACGGAAGAGAAAGGGGTGTCGAACTGGGCCGGGGCGGGGTTCACCGACAACAGCGACACGCGCACATGACGGCGCGAAGGCCGTGGCGGCCCCGCAGCTCAGTCATCTCGCACGCGAACATGGCGCTCAGCGTTCCCTACCGCCTCGACCCGGTCAAGACGTCCCACCTGCCGGGAGGCTCAGGACCACTCGTGCTTCTGCGAGCGGCCCAGCAGCTCCGCGCCGGCCTGCCGCGGGTCGACGCCTTCGTGGCAGACGCGGTGCATCGCGTCGGTGATCGGCATGTCGACACCGACGCTCAGGGCCAGTGCCCGGATCGACGAGCACGACATGACGCCCTCGGCGACCTGCCCACCGCCCGCGGCCTGCGCCTGTTCGAGGGTCTCGCCGCGGCCGAGGCGCTCGCCGAACGTCCGGTTGCGCGAAAGCGGCGACGAGCAGGTCGCGACCAGGTCGCCGACGCCGGCGAGCCCGGCGAACGTCAGCGGGTCGGCGCCCAGTTTCGCGCCGAGGCGGGCCATTTCGGCCAGGCCGCGGGTGATGAGCGTCGCCATCGTGTTGGTGCCGAGGCCGAGGCCCGCGGCCATCCCGGTGCTGAGCGCGATGACGTTCTTGCAGGCGCCGCCGAGCTCGCAGCCGACGACGTCGGTGTTGGTGTAGGGGCGGAAGTAGGAGTTCGCGCAGGCGCGCTGGATCGCGACGGCGCGTTCGTGGTCGGCGCAGGCGAGCACCGCCGCGGCCGGCTGCCCGGCGGCGATCTCCTTGGACAGGTTCGGCCCGGTGACGACGACGACGTCGCCGGGGTCGATCCCGACGATCTCGCCGATGACCTCGCTCATCCGCTTGAGCGTGCCGAGCTCGACGCCCTTGGCGAGGCTGACGAGGATCGCGTCGGGCGGCAGCAGGGGGCGCCACTCCGAGAGGTTCGCCCGCAGGCTTTGGCTGGGCACGCCCAGGACGACGGCCTGGGCTCCTTCGAGGGCTTTCACCGGGTCGGTCGTGGCGGTGATGTTCTCCGGCAGGCCGACACCGGGCAGGTAGGCGCTGTTGACGTGCCGCTCGCGGATGTCCTCGGCGACCTGCTCGCGGCGTGCCCACATGGTGACGTCGCGGCCGGCGTCGCCGAGCACCTTCGCGAAGGCGGTGCCCCAGGAGCCGGCCCCGAGCACGGTGACCCGCTGGACGTCGGCGCGCATCAGGCGGGGTCCCCCGGCTTGGCCGACGGCGGTTCCTCGTGCCGGATCTCGCCGAGCAGGCGGGTCACGTCGTCCATCATGACCTTGGTGACCTCCCGCAGCTTCGACGCGCTGCGCGCGCTGCCTTCGCGGTAGGCCGAGAGGTCGATCGGGTCGCCGACCTTGTGCGTGATGGTCTTGCGCGGGAACGGCTTGAACTTCTTGGTGTAGCCGTTGAAGAGCTCGCTGGTGCCCCAGCGCGCGATGGGGATCACGGGGACGTCGTTCTGCAGCGCGAGCCGCGCGGCGCCGGTGAAGGACTCCTTCGGCCAGCCGGCGGGGTCCTTGGTGATCGTGCCCTCGGGGTAGATGACGACGATCTTGCCCTCTTGCAGGGCCTGGTGCGCGGCCTTGAGGCTGTCCCCGGCGGCGGCCGAGCCGCGCGAAACCGGGATCTGCCCCGAGCCGACGAAGACCTTCCCGAAGACGGGGGTCCGGGTCAGGCTCTCCTTGCCGAGGAAGCGCGGAACCCGCTTCTGCCGGTGCACGAAGACGGCGTCGACGATGGGATCGAGGTGCGAAATGTGGTTCAGGACGAGCAGCGCAGGTCCCTGCCGCGGAACTTTTTCGTTCCCGGCGTAAACCCGCCGCGCGATGCCGGTGAGCGGGTAGAACACAGCGGCGGCCAACCCCACCCAGAAGCCGCCCTTCTCACGCCGGGCCACGATCTCCTCCTCCACGCGTCACGTCCGCCCCAGATCCTGCCGCGCCGGGGTGAGGGCAGTCCAGGGAGGGTGCCTTCGCCGAGGTCGAGGCGGTGATCAGCGGGGTGCCGGGGAGTCCGGGCGACAGGGTCTCGGCCAAGTCGCCCGGCCGGGTCCGCTGTCTTGAATGAGTCATTCAGGTCTTCGGAGGTCCTGAATGACTCATTCAAGACCTTCGAACCCGGTGGGTGGTCGTCCGGCGAGGTGAACGAGTCGTTCTTGCCATCGGGTCCCCAGCACAACCCGCCCTCCCTGGGGGCCACCCCGTCTCGAGCGTATCGGCGCCCACCGACACCACCCGGCCCCGAAACCACCCCACCCCCGCACTTGTCCACAACACCCGTCGCCTGTGGACAACCCGCCCCTCCTGCCGACACCCACCCGCCGTTTCGGGTAAAGATGGACGGGTGGACGTGGACCTGGTCGTGCCGATGAAACACCCCCGCGACGGCAAGTCGCGGCTGCGTGGCGCCGTCGAAGCCGAACGCCACCCCGGCCTCGTCCTCGCCCTCGCCGCCGACACCCTCGCCGCCGTCACCTCGGGTGCGCACGTCCGGCGGGTCCTGCTCGTCGCCGCCGATCCCGGGGCCGTCGCCGAACTCGCCGAGCTCGGCGTCGAAATCGTCGCCGAACCCGCCGAGAAAACCCTCAACGCCGCCTTCCGCCACGGCGCGGAACTCCTCCGGAGAGACGACCCCCGGGCGATCGTCGGCGCCCTGCAAGCCGACCTCCCCGCCCTGCGCGCCGGCGACCTGGCCGATGCCCTCGCCGAAGCAGCCGGAAACCGCGCCTTCGTCGCCGATCGCCAGGGCACCGGCACCACCCTCCTGCTGTCGGCCCCCGGCGCGCCCCTCGACCCGCGCTTCGGCCCGGGCTCCGCGCGCGAGCACACCGCCTCCGGGGCCGTTCCGCTGAAAAACCCGCTCCCGAGCCTGCGCAGCGACGTCGACACCCCGGATGACCTCGCCCACGTGCGCGCGCTGGGTGTCGGGAAACACACCGCACAGCTGTTCATCCGACCTTCACCGCGGCCGGAGCAAATCCGCCGTGCTTAGTGAAGAATGGGGGCCGTGAGCACAGACGACGGCAGCACGCCCGCACCGCGGAGGCGACGGAACCCGGCAAGCGGATCTTCGGAATCGGCGAAGAAGACCACCGCGGCCAAACCGGTGGCGGCGAAGAAGGTCCCGTCGAAGTCCACCGCGCGCGACACCGCCGCCCGTGCCACCGCCGGGAAGGCCAGAGTCCGCAAGAGCACGCCCGCCACGTCGACGACCCGGCGCCGCAGCGCCGCGCAGGGCAACGCACGCGGCGCCGAGGAGTTCCGCGCCGTCCCGTCGGCGCCGCCCGCGGTCACCACCGCCCCGGCCGCCACCGAGACCCTGCCGGACGACCGGTACTTCAACCGCGAGCTCTCGTGGCAGGACTTCAACGCCCGCGTGCTCGCGCTGGCCGAGGACGAGTCGCAGCCGCTGCTCGAACGGACGAAGTTCCTCGCGATCTTCGCGTCCAATCTGGACGAGTTCTACATGGTCCGCGTCGCCGGCCTGAAGCGCCGCGACGAGACCGGCCTCCTGGTGCGCAGCGCGGACGGGCTCACCCCGCGCGAGCAGCTCGACTACATCGCCAAGCGCAACCAGGACCTGGTCGAGCGGCAGACCGGCGCGTTCGAGAAGCACCTGCGCCCGCAGCTGGCCGAGCACGACATCCTGATCGTCGGCTGGGCCGACCTCTCCGGCGCCGACCAGCTCCGGCTGTCCAGCTACTTCTCCGAGCAGATCTTCCCGGTGCTGACGCCGCTGGCCGTCGACCCGGCGCACCCGTTCCCGTACATTTCGGGCCTTTCGCTCAACCTCGCGGTCACGGTCCGCGACCCGGAGGGCGGCACCGAGCGCTTCGCCCGGGTGAAGGTGCCGAGCAACGTCCAGCGCCTGATGCGCGTCGAGACCGAGCGGACCAGCCGGACGGCGACGTTCCTGCCCCTCGAAGAGCTCATCGCCGCGCACCTCGGCGAGCTGTTCACCGGGATGGACGTCACCGAGCACCACGTCTTCCGCGTCACCCGCAACGCCGACTTCGAGGTCGACGAAGACCGCGACGAAGACCTCCTGCAGGCCCTCGAGCGCGAGCTGGCGCAGCGCCGGTTCGGCCCGCCGGTGCGCCTCGAGGTCGCGCAGGACATGAGCGAGCACATGCTCGAGCTGCTGCTGCGCGAGCTGGACGTCGACCCGGCCGACGTCGTCGAGGTGCCCGGCCTGCTCGACCTGACCTGCCTGCACCAGCTGTCCGGTGTGGACCGCAAGGAGCTGAAGGACCGGCCGTTCGTGCCGGCGACGCACCCCGCGTTCGGCGAGCGCGAGACGCCGAAGAGCGTCTTCGCGACGCTGCGCGAGGGCGACGTGCTGGTGCACCACCCGTACGACTCGTTCTCCACGAGCGTGCAGCGGTTCATCGAGCAGGCGGCGGCCGACTCGAAGGTCCTCGCGATCAAGCAGACGCTGTACCGGACGTCGGGTGACTCCCCGATCGTCGACGCGCTGATCGACGCGGCGGAGGCGGGCAAGCAGGTCGTCGCGCTGGTCGAGATCAAGGCGCGGTTCGACGAGCAGGCGAACATCACCTGGGCGCGGACGCTGGAGCGCGCGGGCGTGCACGTCGTGTACGGCCTGGTCGGGCTGAAGACGCACTGCAAGGTGTCGATGATCGTGCGCCAGGAGGGCTCGACCATCCGCCGCTACTGCCACATCGGCACCGGCAACTACAACCCGAAGACCGCGCGGCTCTACGAGGACATCGGCCTGTTCACCGCCGACCCGAGCATCGGCGCGGACGTCACCGACCTGTTCAACGTGCTGACCGGCTACTCCCGCCAGGACACCTACCGGACGATCCTGACGTCGCCGCACGGCATCCGCCGCGGCATCGTGCGCGCGATCGGCGAAGAGATCGAGCTGGCGCGCGCCGGGCAGAACGCCGGCATCCGGATCAAGTGCAACTCGCTGGTCGACGAGCAGGTCATCGACGCGCTCTACCACGCGTCGCAGGCCGGGGTGCCGGTCGAGATCGTGGTGCGCGGGATCTGCACGCTGAAGCCCGGCGTCGAAGGGCTTTCCGAGAACATCCACGTCCGGTCGATCCTGGGCCGGTTCCTGGAGCACTCGCGGGTCTTCCACTTCCGCGCCGGCGGCACGCACTGGATCGGCAGCGCGGACATGATGCACCGCAACCTGGACCGGCGGATCGAGGCGCTGGTGCGCGTCAAGGACCCGAAGCTGACCGGGCAGCTCGATGACATCTTCAACTCGGCGCTCGATCCGGCGACGCGGTGCTGGGTGCTGACCGCGAGCGGCGAGTGGTCGCCGTTCCCGGCCGACGGCTCGCGGGTGCGCGATCACCAGCTGGAGCTGGCGAAGCTGCACGGGGCCGCCGGATGACCCAGGAGGTACGGGCGGCCGGCGCGGTGCTGTGGCGCGGTGCCGGCAAGGCGGCCGAAGTCGCCCTGGTGCACCGCCCGCGGTACGGCGACTGGTCGTTGCCGAAGGGAAAGCTCGACCCCGGCGAGGCGACCGCCGAAGCCGCCGTACGGGAAGTGAAGGAAGAGACCGGGTTCGACGCGGTCCTGGGCCGCTACCTGGCCCGGACGGAGTACCGGGTGCCCGCGCGCACCGGCTCCGGCACGGTCCCGAAGACGGTCGACTACTTCAGCGCCGAAGCCGTGTCCGGCGAGTTCGCCGCGAACGACGAGGTCGACGAGCTGCGCTGGCTCGACCCGACGGCGGCGGAGAGACTGCTGACACGCCAGGAGGACGTGCGGGTGCTGCGCGCGTTCTGCGAGGTGCCGGCAGGCCTGACGACGCTGGTGCTGGTGCGGCACGCGAAGGCGGGCAAGCGCGACGACTGGACCGGCGACGACGACCTCCGGCCGCTGTCGGAAGCGGGGGTGCGGCAGGCCTCGGCGTTGCGGCGGGTGCTGGCGCTGTACGGACCGGACCGGGTGCTCTCGGCACCGCGGCTGCGCTGCGTGCAGACGGTGCACGGGATCGCCGACGACCTCGGGCTCGAGGTGCGGCACGAGCCACTGCTGTCGGAAGACGGGTACTGGCCGGACCCGGTGCTGGGCGTCGCGCGGCTGCTGGCGGTGGCGGGCGACGGCGGGACGCCGGTGGTGTGCAGCCAGGGCGGCGTGATCCCGGACCTGATCAGCGCGCTGGCCGACCGCGACGGAGTGGAGCTCCAGGCGGCCCGAGGCGGCGTGGTGCCGAGCAAGAAGGGCTCGTTCTGGGTGCTGTCGTTCCGGGCACCGACGGCGGAGAAGGGCCCGGTCCTCCTGGCGGCCGACTACCACCCGAGCGCGTTGCCCACGCCGTCCCCGACCCGTTCCTGAGCCGCTCGCCCGTCCGGCGACAGTGCGGTGACAGTCGATCTTGGTGTACTGGGTCCGGGTCCCGCTGGGCTGCGCCGGGCTAGGGGTACGGCGCATCCCGGGCCGGGGGTCTGTCTGTCGGCACCGTCGCCAGCAGAGCCCGGATCTCCGGGATGCGGGGGTCGCCGAGGCGCTGGCAGACGGTCAGCGCCTCGGCCCAATGCTCCCGCGCCTCCTCGTCCCGGCCGGTGCGGAGCTTGAGGCGGCCGAGGGTGATCCGGACGTCGATCGTGCCGTACTCGGCGTTCAGCTCCTTCAGCTCGGTGAGCGCTTCCAGGCCCGCCTTCTCCGCCTCGTCCTGCCGGCCGGCCCCTTCGAGCGCTTCGGCGACGTTCCCCAGCGCCAGCGCCGCGTGGTAGCGGTCGCCCAAGTCGGCGAAGGCTTGGTGCGCGGCCTGCGCCGCTTCGGCGGCGTTGTCGTAGTTGCGCAGGCCGATGCGGCTCGCGCTGACGTTGAGGAGGGCGTGCGGCACGAACGTCCGCTGGCCGTGGTCGCGCGCGAGACGAACTGCCTGGAGGGCGTAGCGCTCGGCTTCCGCGTACTCGGCCCGGACGTAGTACGCGCCGGCGAGGTTGGACAGGATCGCGACCGCCAGCGCGGTTCCGTCGCCGGCTTCGGACGCCGCGCGCGCCTCTTCCAGGGCTTCGAGGGCCTTGTCGGGCTGGAGGGTGCGCAGGTAGGCCGACCCGAGGTTGTTGGCGCTGTACTGCAAGCCGGTGTTGTCGCCGGCTTCGCGGGTGGCGGCGACGGCCGTCCGGGCCGTCGTGATCCAGTCGTCGCGGTCGTGGCGTTCGGCGAAGAACCCGCGCAGCAGCCACGCGAGCTTCCAGGCGTGGGCGGTGAAGCCGTTTCCGGCCGCGACGCCGACGAGCGCGGTGAGGGCCGTGCGTTCGGTCGTGTACCAGGCGATCGTCTGTTCGTGCTGGGTGAACCGGATGGCGGGCACCGGCGCGGGGCCGAGCGTGATGTCGTCGGTGAGCAGGTCGGGGCGGACGAGCTTGGTCGCTTCGGCGACGCTCGCGAGGTACCAGTCGAGGAGCCGGCGCCGCGCGGCCGCGCGTTCGGCCGCCGTCGTCTCGGTTTCGACGAGCTCGGCCGCGTAGACGCGCAGGAGGTCGTGGAACTGGTAGCGGTCGGTGCTGGGCTGGTTGAGCAGGTGCGCGGCGGCGAGCTGGTCGGCGAGCTCGCGGGCCTCGCGCAGGTTCGCCCCGGCCAGCGCGGCGGCCGAAGACAGGCTGAAGCCGTGGCCGGGGTGCAGGCCCAGCAGCCGGAAGAAGCGCGCGGCGGCCGGCCGCAACGCCTTGTACGACCACGAGAACGCGGCGCGCAGGTCGGTGCCGGCGTCCTGCGGGTCGCGCAGGGTGTCGAGCCGCAGGCGCTGGTCGCGCAGCTCTTCGACGATCCCCGCGAGCGAGACGCCGGAAAACCGCGACGCGCGTTCCCCGGCCAGCGCCAGCGCGAGCGGGAGCCGGCCGCAGAGCTGGACGAGCTCGGCGACGGCGGCGGGTTCGGCGGCGAGACGCTGCGGTCCGACGCTGCCGGCGAGCAGCGCGGTGGCGTCCTGGTCGTCGAAGGAGCGCAAGGTGATCCGGCGGGCGCCGTCGCGGGCGACGACGCCGCGCAGCTGGTTGCGGCTGGTCACGACGACGAGGTTGCCGGGGCCGGGCAGGAGCGGCCGGACCTGGTCGGCGTCGCGGGCGTTGTCGAGCAGCATGAGCGTGCGGCTGCCGGCCAGCCGGCTGCGCAGGAGCGCCGAACGTTCCTCCACTGTGGAAGGCAGCGTCTCGGCCGGCTCGCCGAGGGCGCGGAGGAAGCCGGCCAGGGCGGCGTCCGGGGTGACGGGCGTGTCCGCGGAGTGGCCGCGCAGGTCGAGGAACAGCTGACCGCCGGGAAAGCGGTCGCGGACGCGGTGCGACCAGTGCACGGCCAGCGACGTCTTCCCGACGCCCGCCGTCCCTTCGATGACGACGATGCCGGACGCGCCGCCGGGCGGGAGGCGGTCGAGTTCGGCGAGTTCGGGGCCGCGGCCGGTGAACCCGGCGACGTCGAAGGGCAGCTGCCGCGGCACCGTGTGAACGGCGGGTTCGGTGTCGGCGGTGAGCAGTTCGGCGTGCAGGCGGCGCAGGTCCTCCCCGGGCTCGACGCCCAGCTCGTCGGCCAGCAACGAGCGAAGCCCGGCGTAGCGGGCCAGCGCCTCGGCGCGGCGGCCGGACCGGGCCAGGACGCGCACCAGCCGTTCCCACAACGATTCCCGCAGCGGGTGCTGGGCGACGAGGTCGGTGAGCTCGGCGACGAGCCGGGCGTCGGGGACGAGCCCGGCGTCGAGGTCGATGCGCTGCTCCACGGCGAAGAGGTACCGCTCGGTCAGCAGCGGCCCCCATTCCGCGGCGAGCGCGGGAGAACCGACACCTTCGAGCGGCACGCCACCCCAGGCGGCGAGCGCGGCGGTGAGCAGGCCGCGGCGGCGGGTGGGTTCGGTCGCTGCGGCGGCCTGGTCGAGGGTGCGGAGGAAACGCAGGGCGTCCACCCGGGACGGGTCGACGACCAGCCGGTACCCGTCCGGTTCGGTGACGACGGTTTCTTCGCCGCACAGCCGGCGCAGCCGCATGACGTAGGTCTGCAGGCTGCCGCGGATGTGCGCGGGTGGCTCTTCGCCCCAGACGCCGCGCGCGAGCGCGTCGATCGACACCAGGCGTCCCGCGGACAAGGCCAGCGTCGCGAGCAGCGCACGCTGCCGGGAACTGGTCAGCACGACCGGCGAGCCGCCGACGAGCGCCTGGAACGGGCCGAGCAGCCGGATGTCGATGGTGGTCGCCCCCAGGGTTCGCGCGCGCCGCAGGGCACCCGCCGGACGCGGACCCCGAGGAACGCAGCGTGGCATCACTCGGCCGGGCGCTCAAGCAACTTTGCGAAATTGGGCGGAACCGGTCCCGGGGCGGCCGGGTGCTCCGAGCGGGTGGTGCACGGGTCCCGTTCGGACGGCGGATCTTGGCAGCGGGTAACGCGGACGCACCCGAGGAGCCCGCCCGCGTTCCCCTGCCGGCTCCGGAAACGCGGCAGGGCCCCGCGCAGCACACGCGGGGCCCTGGCCGGAAAGTCACGCGCCCCCAGAGGTACCCCCCAAGGGGTCCCCCGGATTTCACGTTACCGCAGGGGTACGACAGTTTCGGGTGGTCAGCTCTTCTTCGCGGCCGTGGTCCGCCGGGCGGGAGCCTTGGCGGCCGTGGTCCTCCGGGCCGTCGTGGTCTTCGCCGCCGCCGGTTTCCGGGCCGTGGTCGCCTTCGCCGCCGTCGCCGGCTTCGCGGCCGTCGTCTTCGCCGCCGTCGACCTGGCCGCGGCCGGCTTCGCCGCCGCGGTCTTCGGGGCCGCCTTCGCCCGCGTCGTGGTCGTCTTCGGGGCTGCCTTCGCCGCCGTCGCGCGCGTTGCCGTAGCCGGTTTCGCCGCCGTCGCGCGGGTCCGCGTGGCCGTCGCACGAGCCGCCGCCGGCTTCGCCGCCGCCGCGCGGGATGTCGTCGCCCGCGTCGTCGTGGGTGCGCGGGTGCCCGCGGCCGCGCGCTTGACCGGTGCTGCCTTGGCCAGCTTCTTCGCGCCGGAAATGACGTCCTTGAAGGTGGTCCCGGCGCGGAACGCCGGCACGTTGGTCTTCTTGACCCGCACGGCCTCACCGGTGCGCGGGTTCCGGGCCGTCCGCGCCGCGCGAGCCCGCTTCTCGAACACCCCGAAGCCGGTGATGTTGACCTTTTCGCCCTTGTTGACCGTCCGGATGATGATGTCGACCAGACCGTCGACCGCCTCGGAAGCGGCCTTCTTGTCGCCCAGGCGCTCCGTCAGCGCCTCGATCAGCTGGGCCTTGTTGGCCATACCAGTCCTCCAAGAAGGAAGTACTCGTCCACGGCCGCGCAGGGCCGACTAGCGACACGGTATTACCAAGGCAGCACAAATTCCAGACGGGACGCGGAATCCTTCCCTTGCCCGAGGGCGGGTTCCGCCTCCCGGAGCGGCCCTCGAGGGAACCGCAGGAGGTCCGTTCGATGAGGTACGAAAAAGGCGGAATCCCTTTGTACAAAAGGGATTCCGCCTCCGTCGAAGACTAGCTCGCGGCGACCGGCGTGGTCGTCGGCTTCCAGGACGGGCGGGCCGCCTCGTAACCGTCGATCTCACCGGCATGGCGCAACGTCAGAGCGATGTCGTCGAGGCCTTCGAGCAGCCGCCAGCGGACGTAGTCGTCGATCTGGAAGGGCGCGGTGAAGTCCTTGGCGCGCACGGTCTTGGTCTCGAGGTCGACCGTGACCTCGGTGCCGGGCTCGTTTTCGAGCAGCTTCCAGAGCAGTTCGACGTCGTGCTGCTCGCACTGCGCGGCCACCAGGCCGCCCTTGCCGGAGTTGCCGCGGAAGATGTCGGCGAACCGGGCGGAGATGACGGCCCGGAAGCCGTAGTCCTTCAGCGCCCAGACGGCGTGCTCGCGGGACGAGCCGGTGCCGAAGTCCGGGCCCGCGACCAGCACGCTGCCGCTCTTGAACGGCTCGGTGTTGAGGATGAAGTCCTGGTCACCGCGCCAGGCGGCGAACAGGCCGTCCTCGAAGCCGGTCCGGGTCACCCGCTTGAGGTAGACCGCCGGGATGATCTGGTCGGTGTCCACGTTGGACCGGCGCAGCGGGACGCCGATGCCGGTGTGCTGGGTGAACGGTTCCATGGTGGGAGCTCCTCGGGTGGGTCAGCGGGCGGCGGTCAGCAGGTCTTCCGGCGACGACAGCGTGCCGCGCACGGCCGTCGCGGCGGCGACCAGCGGCGAGACCAGGTGCGTCCGGCCGCCCTTGCCCTGCCGGCCCTCGAAGTTGCGGTTCGACGTCGACGCGCTGCGCTCGCCCGGTTTCAGCTGGTCCGGGTTCATGCCCAGGCACATCGAGCAGCCTGCCTGGCGCCACTCGGCGCCCGCGGCGGTGAAGACCTCGTCGAGGCCCTCCTCCTCGGCGGCCTTGCGGACGCGCATGGAGCCGGGAACCACCAGCATGCGGACCGAGTCCGCCACTTTCCGCCCGCGCAGTACCTCGGCCGCGGCCCGCAGGTCCTCGATCCGGCCGTTGGTGCAGGAGCCGAGGAAGACGGTGTCGACCGAGATCTCCCGCAGCGGCGTCCCGGGCTTCAGGTCCATATAGGACAGGGCCTTTTCAGCGGCGATGCGGTCGTTCTCGTCCGGGATCTGCTCCGGGTCGGGCACGTCGGCGCCCAGCGGGAGGCCCTGGCCGGGGTTGGTGCCCCAGGTCACGAACGGCGTCAGCGCGCTCGCGTCGAGGTGCACCTCGGCGTCGAACTCCGCGCCGTCGTCGGTGCGCAGCTGCCGCCAGTTTTCGACGGCCGTGTCCCAGTCGGCGCCCTTCGGCGCGTGCGGACGGCCCTTGAGGTAGGCGAACGTCGTCTCGTCCGGGGCGATCATCCCGGCACGGGCGCCGGCCTCGATCGACATGTTGCAGACGGTCATCCGGGCTTCCATCGACAGGGCCTCGATGGCCTTGCCGCGGTACTCGAGGATGTAGCCCTGCCCGCCGCCGGTGCCGATCTTGGCGATCACCGCGAGGATGATGTCCTTCGCCGTGACGCCGGGGCGCAGCTCGCCGTCGACCGTGATCGCCATCGTCTTGAACCGCTGCAGCGGCAGCGTCTGGGTGGCCATGACGTGCTCGACCTCGGACGTGCCGATGCCGAAGGCGATGCCGCCGAACGCGCCGTGGGTGGAGGTGTGGCTGTCGCCGCAGACCACGGTCATCCCGGGCTGGGTCAGGCCGAGCTGCGGGCCGATGACGTGCACGATGCCCTGCTCGGCGTCCCCCATCGGGTGCAGCCGGACCCCGAACTCCTTGCAGTTGCGGCGAAGGGTGTCGACCTGCGTGCGCGAGACCGGATCGGCGATGGGGAGCTCGATGTCGACGGTCGGGACGTTGTGGTCCTCGGTCGCGATGGTGAGGTCGGGGCGGCGCAGCGGCCGCCCGGCCAGGCGGAGGCCGTCGAAGGCCTGCGGGCTGGTCACTTCGTGCAGCAGGTGGAGGTCGATGTAGAGCAGGTCCGGTTCGGCGCCTTCCCCTCGGCGCACGAGGTGGCTTTCCCACACCTTCTCCGCGAGTGTGCGGGCCTTGCCGGTCGAGCTGGTCATCTCCGGCTCCTTCCACGGTTCGACGTCGGAACTCGGGCGCGCACCGCGGGGGCGAATGCGAGCCGCGAAGGAGGGGCGCAGCTCGAGTTCAGGGTTTCCCAGATACTGGACTTCCCAAAGTGCGGGACGCTAGTATCGGTTCGTGGGACAGCATAGCGGTATCGGAGTACTGGACAAAGCAGTGGCCGTTCTGCAGGCGGTCGCGGACGACCCCTGCGGCCTGGCGGAACTGTGCACGCGGACGGGCCTGCCCCGGGCCACCGCGCACCGGCTCGCGGTCGGGCTCGAGGTGCACCGGCTGCTGCGCCGGGGACCCGACGGCCGCTGGCGTCCCGGTACGGCGCTGGCCGAACTGGCGGGTGGTTCGACGGACCCGCTGCTCGACGCGGCCGGCGTGGTGCTGCCGAAGCTGCGGGACGTCACGGGCGAAAGCGTGCAGCTCTACCGCCGCGACGGCGTGCAGCGCGTGTGCGTCGCGACGGCGGAACCGCCGAGTGGCCTGCGCGACACGGTTCCGGTGGGCTCGCGGCTGCCGATGACGGCGGGCTCGGGCGCGAAGGTGCTGGCGGCGTGGGCGGATCCGCACACGCAGCGCACGATCCTGGCGGACGCGGTCTTCGGCGAGCGGACGCTGCTGGAGGTGCGCCGCCGCGGCTGGGCGCAGAGCGTGGCCGAGCGCGAGCCGGGTGTGGCGAGCATTTCCGCGCCGGTGCGCGATTCGGCGGGCACGGTCGTGGCGGCCGTGTCGGTGTCGGGCCCGATCGAGCGCATCGGCCGCAAACCGGGCGCCCGCTGGGCGGCGGACCTGCTCGCGGCGGCGGATGCGTTGCAGGAACGCCTGTAACTCCCGCCCCAGGAGTCACAATGGTTTCAGGCCTGGCCCGTTTCGAAGCGCGCCACCTTGCCGTCGCGAACCGTGAACGCCCACCGGGTCCGCATCGCGCCCCAAGTGGAGTTCGAGTAGTTCGCGACAAAGCCGCGACCGTCGTCCTCGGCCGTCTCCACCTCGAGGTGGCCCTGGCTGGAGAAGATCTCCTTCTCGGTCCATGCCGTCAGGTCGCGGTCCGTGCCGTCGTCCGACATCGTCGCATCCGGGGTGAGCGCCGCCCGGAACGCTGTGCGGTCGCCCGCGTTCAGCGCGTCGATGAATGCGCGCACCGCCGGGTCGCCGATCGAATCCGTCATGGGGTCATGGTGCACCGTTCGGGGGAACCTCGCGAAAGCTGCGTATTCGGTGACGGCGGTCACGTCTCCTTCAGGACAGCACCACGGAGGGGGAACGGACATGGTGAACAGACGAGCGCTGGCGATGCTCAGGGCCGTCGGCGCGGGGCGGGCCGAACTGACCTGCAGCTGCGAGCCGGACCTGCGGGTCGACGGGCTGGCGTGCTGCGACCAGGCGACGTCGCACGAGCTGGTGCGGGCGGGGCTGATCCGGCCGGCCCGGGGGCCGGTCGTGGCCGTCGGGCAGTGGACGCGGGCGGAGCTGACCGACGACGGCAGGCTCGCGCTGGGCGAGACGCTCACCGCGGCCTGAGGCAACCACCGGGCCGCCTCACGCGTGTATCCGCAAAGCGTCGCGAGGGGAAGCCATGAAGATCGTCACGGGACTGCTCGGCGCCTGCCTGCTGCTGACCGCGTGCTCGCAGCCGCGCCCGTCCGCGCCACCGACCGTGACGGTGACGGCCCCGCTCACCACGGCATCGGCCGTCGACCCGGCGACGCTCGCTTGGATGGACGGCTTCTGCGCCGCCGTCCACGGCTACCGGACGCGCACCAACGAAGAAGCGGCGCCGGGGACGTCCGTGCCGAAGTCGGTCGCGGAAGCGCAGAAGGGGTTGAGCGAGCAGCTGGGCGGCATCGCGGACCGCGCGGGCGAAGCCGTCGACAGGCTGGCGGCGCTGCCGCCGGCCCCGGTTCCGCTGGCCGAGACGGTCCGGAAGGCATTCGCCGGGAAGTACGCGACGGCCCGCGACCGCGCCCGCGACGCGAAGACGGCGCTGGACCGCGCGCAGCCGGGCGACGTGGCGTCGCAGGATCCGGCGATGAAGGCGGTGCAGCAGGCTCAGCAGGACGTCGACGGCACGTACGACCCGGTCGAGCCGCTGGCGAAGTCGCCGGAGCTGCTCACCGCGGCGGCGAGCGCCCCGGGCTGCAAGATCTGACCGACGCCGGTCGTGAGTGGGAAACAGTGTTCTAACCCTGTTTCCCACTCACGACCAGCCGCGGCAGACCGGCCTCAGCGGCGCGTGAGGGGCGCCTGCAGCGGCAGCGAGCGCGACGAGTCGCCCACCTGCACCGTGAACCCGCCCTTCACCGGCTGCCAAGCGTGGCTGCCGGTGTCCCACACCGAAAAGTCGCGCGCGTCCAGCTCGATCGTCACCCGGCGGGCCTGCCCCGGCGCCAGCTCCACCCGCGAGAACCCCTTCAGCTGCCGCGGCGGTTCGCCCGCGGCCGCCGGGAAGCCCAGGTACAGCTGCGCCACCTCGGCGCCCACCCGCTTGCCCGTGTTCCGGACCGTGAACGTCGCCGTCGCGCCGTGGCCGGTGTTGTGCACCGAGAGGCCGGAGAACGCGAACGTCGTGTACGACAGGCCGTACCCGAACGGGAACAGCGGCGTGCGGCCCTGCGCGTCGAACCACCGGTAGCCGACCTGCAGCCCTTCCGAGTACTCGGCGACGCCGTTCACGCCCGGGAACTGCGCCGCGGTGTTCGCCGGGGTGTCGGCGTCCGCCGCGGGGAACGTGATCGGCAGCTTCGCCGACGGGTTGACGTCCCCGAACAGCACGCCCGCCACCGCGGCGCCGTCCTGCTGGCCCGGGTACCACGCCTGCAGGATCGCCGGCACCGACGACGCCCACGGCATCAGCACCGGGCCGCCGCTCTTCACCACGACCACCGTGTGCGGGTTCGCCGCCGCGACCGCCGCCACCAGGGCGTCCTGGTTGCCGTCGAGGGCCAGGGTCGACCGATCCTTGCCCTCGGCCTCGTTGTCGCCGACCATCACCACGGCGACGTCGGAAGTCCCCGCCAGCGCAGCCGCGCGGGCCGGGTCGCTGCCGTCGTCGAGGGTCACCGCGGCGCCCGGAACCCGCTGCCGGAGCCCGGGCAACGGGTCCACTGTGGACGTCGGGATGACGGCTGAACTGCCGCCGCCGCCGGTCTTGGCCTTCGTCGCGAACGGCCCGATCAGGGCGATCGACTTCACCGCACGGTCGTCGAGCGGCAGCTGAGCGTGCTCGTTGCGCAGCAGCACCATGCCGCGTTCGGCGAACTGCTTCGCGGCGGCGTCGTGCTGCGCGGCCGGCAGCGGGGTGAGCACCGGCGGGTGGTCGAACTGCCCGAACGCGAACATGGTGCGGAACCGCGGCAGCAGCAGCTCGCCGACGCGCTGTTCGCTCACCTGCCCGGCGAGCACGGCCTGCTTCAGCTTCTCGCCGTACCAGGTGCCGTCGATCATTTCGAGGTTCATGCCGGCGTTCGCCGACCCGACGGTGCTGTGCGCGGCACCCCAGTCGGACTGGACGAACCCCTTGAACCCCCAGTCGTCGCGCAGCTTGTCCTGCAGCAGCGCCGGGTTCTCGCACGTGAAGACGCCGTTGATCTTCGGGTAGGCGCACATCACCGAGCCCGCGCGGCCTTCGGTGACGGCCTGCTCGAAGTGCGGCAGGTAGAGCTCGTTGAGGGTGCGCTCGTCGATGTGCTCGTCGATGCTCTGGCGCTGGGTCTCCTGGTTGTTCGCCGCGTAGTGCTTGACCTCGGCGATGGTCCCGTTCTCCTGGATGCCGCGGATGTCGGCGGCGCCGAGGTCCCCGACGAGCACGGGGTCCTCCCCCATCCCCTCGAACGTGCGGCCGTTGCGCGGGACGCGGGCGATGTTGATGTCGGGGCCTTCGGACACGTTGTGCGCGAGGGCGCGGGTTTCGTCGCCGATGAGGCGGCCGTAGCGGCGCGCGAGATCGGTGTCGAAGGTCGACGCCAGCGCCATCGTGGCCGGCAGCGCGGTCGCCGGTTTCTGCGGTTTGTCGTCGGCGGGGCCCATGCCTGCCGGGCCGTTGGCGATCCGGAAGCCGGGTACGCCCAGGCGCGGGATCGGCGGCACGAACCGCTGGTGCTCGGCGTCGGGCTGCAGGTGCAGCTGGGAGATCTTCTCGTCGAGCGTCATCGCGGCGACGAGCTCCGCGGCCCGGCGGTCGGGTGACTGGCGGGCGTCGCGCCAGGGCTGCGCGTCCGCCGACGCCGTGACCGGCGCCGCCAGTGACAACCCCAGTACCGCGGCAAGAACGAGCCGGCCGTTGCGCATCGAGTCTCCCTTGACACCGAACGGGATCAACGGCGGACAAGCTAACGCATACGTGACCATGAAACATAGACTCGATAGTCGTTCACGTACTTGAACATTTCCGGGGCTCAACCGTTTTCGCGGCTCAAGCGTGGAGAGGAGATGAGGGAGAGGGGATCGGTCATGCTGAAGAAAACACTGATCGGACTAATGGCCGCGGGGGCGGCGACACTCGCACTGGCGGCACCGGCCGACGCGGACCAAGCCGTGGTGTGGTCGCTGACCCAGCAGGTCGAGCCGGGCGGGCAGATCCAGGCGGTCGTGTTCGCGGAGTGGGAGGTGGGCTGCACGCCGAGCGGACCGGTCACCTCCAGGGGCTTCACCGCACCGCTGCGGTGGACCGAGGGTGGGAACTGGGGCCGGCACGCCGGGTACACGACGGCGGTCCAGCAGCCCGGCAAGTACCTGGCCGCGTTTCCGTGCACCGACGGCCGGACGGCCACCGGTTCCTTCACCGTCACGGGCACGCCGCCGATCAGCACGGCCAAGCCGAAGCCGACGTCGCCGTCGAAGGCGGCCAAGCCGGCGAAGCCGCAGGTCACGGTGAAGCCGGCGGGTGCACCGCAGACGGGGGACGGCTCGCCGAGCTGACCCTCCACAAAGGATACCCCGGGGCGGGCGCGGGTCCCCAGGCCCGCCGTCCCGGGGCCGCCCACCCCCAGAGGGCGGATTCCGGCCCGGCGGGCGGTCCACGCCCTCCGGGCCGGTCTAAGTGAACCTCAGCGGGCCGCGGCCCGCCTCAGCGCCCGGTACACGAACTGCTGGTCCCCCAGCCGATGCCGCAGGTCACGCTCCAGCCCCGCGATCGGATAGAGGTTCTGCGGCGCCCGCGAGTCCTTGTATTCCACCGACGCGAACCGGCCCAGCACCGACTGCGTCAGGTTCGCCAGCTCGGCCACCTCCGCACGCCCGAGATGGGGCGCCGCCTCCACCCGCACCACGCCCGACCACGGGGGCCCGCCCACCGACGGCAGCCGCAGGTACCAGGAATGCCGGACCCACGTCGTGCCCATCAGGAACACCGGCGTGCGCTGGTGCGGGCCCAGCCGGCCGACCATCGCGTTGAGCTCGCCCGGCAGGTACGTCGTCTGGTGGCTCTTGATGAACCCCACCGCCCGCGGCAGGTGCGTGCGGCCGCTCAACGGCCCGTCCACCACGAGCAGGTCACTGCGGACGTGGCCGGCGATCGCCCGGCGCGCCTCGCCCGCCGTGTCCAGCTCGGCCTCGGCCAGCTGCTCCTGCAACGCCGACGACAGCACGACCGCCAGCGGCTTGTCCTCCTTGGCCGCGGAGCGGAACGCCTGGTAGACCCCCGCCGAGGTGGGGATGTCACCGGCCTCCGAAGCCACCGTGAACACCCCGCGCCGGACGTCGGTCGCGACGACGTGGGCCCGGCCCGCACAGCAGCACACCACCCCGGCCGCGTACGACGCGCAGAGCCCGATGGACGCCGAGTTCATCCCGGCCGGGTCGTCGATCCAGACGCGGGCGTCGATCCGGCGGACGCCGTCGACGAACAGCACCGCCTCGGGCGGCGACACCGGTGACGGGTCGATCGGCGCCCATTCTTCCGTGGGCACCTCGACCTCGAGCTCGACCTCGGCGCCCGACCGCGCCAGCTCCTCGGCCTCCATCGAGCTGCCGTAGCCCGGGTCCCAGGAGTCGATGCTGAAGTTCATCCCGGCCACCGCCGTCATGCGCCCTCCCTGCTGATGTGCGAGCCGGAGCCGTCGCGGGTGACCTGGAACCGCACCGGCACGCGCTCGGCGAGCGCCGGCACGTGCGTGATCACCCCGACCATCCGGGAGCCGGTGGCCGACAAGTTCTCCAAAGTGGACGCCACGACGTCGAGGGTGGCCTCGTCCAGCGTCCCGAAGCCCTCGTCGAGGAAGATCGACTCGAGCTTGGTCGCGCCGTCCGCCGCCATCGCCCCGAGCTGGGAAGACAGCGCGAGGGCCAGCGAAAGCGACGCCTGGAACGTCTCTCCGCCGGACAGCGTCTTGACCGGGCGGCGGGCGTCGGCCTCGTTGTGGTCCACCACCAGGAAGTCGCCCTTGTCGTGGGTCAGCTCGAACTGGCCGCCGGACAGCTCCAGCAGCGACGCGGACGCCTCGGCGACGAGCGTGTCGAGCGCCCCGGCGATCAGCCAGCGCGGGAACTTGTCCGAGCGCAGGAGATCCGCGAGCAGCCGCGCGACCTGCGCTTCGGACTCCGCGGCCGCGATGTCGCCGTGCAGGCCCGCCACGCGGGCCACGCGCCGCTTCATCTCCGTGTGGTCGCCCTCGGCGCGCGCCCGGGCCGCGGCGACGGCCACCGGGACGCGGTCGCGCACCGCGCCGGTTTCGTCCAGGGAAACCCCGAGCGCGGTGACTTCGTCGACGACCGCGCGTTCGGCCACCCGCAACGCTTCGGCGGCTTCGCCCTCGGCGGTCGTGGCGGCGGCCAGCCGGTCGCGGTGCCGGTTCGCCTGCCCGGCCGCCCAGTCCGTGAGCGCGGCCCAAGCACCGAGGAGACTCTCGCCGTCGATCGGCGGAGCGCCGAGGCCGACCAACGGGTCGCGCGCCCGGGACAGCCGCTGGCGTTCGGCGTCGACCTGGTCGGCGATCCGAGCCTGGGCTTCCGCGGCTTGTTTCGCGGCCGCACGGGCGGTCCGCAATTCCGCGTCAGCCGTCTTCGCGGCTTGTTCGAGTTCGGCGACCTTCGCGAGTTGCCCGGCGACCACCTCGGCGGACGGCGCGCCGTCCAGGGTCTCGATCAGTTCGCCGTGCCGGCGCCGGGTGTTCGCCCACTCGGTGCTCGCGGACTGTTCGGCGAGCGCCGCCTCGGAAGCCCGCTTCCGCCGCTGCTCGGCGTTCCGCTCGGCGGAGGCGAGGTCGTCCGCCGCGACGACGGCTTCCTTGCCCGCGGCTTCGGCGGCCGCTTCGAGCGCGGCCAGCGCCGTCCGCCGATCCTCGAGCATCGCTGCCGCCCAGGCGGTGAGCCGCTGCCAGCCCGCCGGGACGTCGTCGCTGTCGATGGCCGGCGCACCCAGCTCCACCAGCGGATCCCGCGCCGCGCGCAACGCCTCCCGCGCCGCCGCGAACGACTTTTCGACGACGTCGGCCTCGTTCTGCGCCGCCGCGCGCTCGGCGCGAGCCGCCGCCAGTTCCTTGTCGGCGGCGTGCGCGACTTCGGCGACACGGGTGCGGCCGTCGATCGTCGCCGACAGCCACTCACCCCGCGCGCGCACCGCCGCGACGAGATCCGCGTAGTCCTGCTCGGAAAAAGCAGCCTCGACCGGGCGCAGCAGCACCGGCGACTCCGGCGGGCCGTCGACACCCGCGAGCACGACACGCAGTTCTTCCGCCTGCGCGGCCGCGGACACGGCCGAGTCGGCGTCGCGGTCCGCGGCCCGTTCCAGCTTGCGCAGCGCGGACTCGGCGGCGGCGCGGCCGGATTCGGCGGCGGCGAGCCGTTCCCCCGCCTCGGCCAGGTGGGCGTGGCCGCCCGCATCGGGCAGCGTCGCGACTTCCTGCTCGCAGACCGGGCACGGGTGCCCGACGGCGAGCCCGGCACGCAGGCTCAGCGCCTGCCCGGCCCGCTCGGCTTCGGTCACCGCCGTCTTCGCCGCGGTGACTTCGGTGTCGGCGCGGGCGAAGGCGGTTCGCGCCGCTTCGAGTTCTTTCCGGCGAGCGGCCTGCTCGGGCGCCGCCTTCCGCTGGGCTTCGCAGACCGCGTAGAGCGTCCTCGCGTCGGACCGGGCCGCGGCGAGCGGCGCGACGTCCGGCTGCGCGGCCAGTTCCGCGCGCGCTTCGGCGTCGGCGGTCTCGGCGCCCCGCAGCCGGGCGTCGGCGTCCGCCGTGCGCTTCGCCACCCGCGCCGCCTCTTTCGACAGGTCTCCCAGCTCGGCCGGCGGCCGCAGCCCGGCCAGCCGATCGCGCTGCTGGCGGGCACGCGCCGCTTCGGCAGCGGCGTTCTCGGCGGCGCGTGCGGTCGCGTCCCGGGTTTCCCGGGCCGCATCGACCGCGGACACGGCCTCGGTGACCGCCGTGGCGGCAGCCGTTTTCGCCGTCGCCGCCGCGGTCGCCGCTTCTTCGCGGCGCGGGAGGGCCTGCTCGACCTCGGCGAGTTCGGTGCGAGCGGCGCGGATCCGTTCCAGCTCGCCGCGGGCGGGCGCGGCGGCGAGGGCGGCCCGCGCGGCTTCGTCCGCCGTTTCGGCCTGCTCCAGCCCGGTTCGCGCCGTGGTGGCCGCGTCCACCGCGGCCTGACGCCGGGTTTCGAGGTCTTCGACGCCGTCCGGACGCTCGAGCGCGTCGAGGACGCCCAGCTCTTTCGTCAGCGACGCGACGAGCTGACGGGCTTCGTCGTGGACACGGGTGGCGTCGGACAAACCCGGCAGGGCCGCGCTCACCCGCGCGTCGAGGTCCGCGAGTGCCGTCATCCGCCCGGAAAGCTCTTCGACGGCCTCTTCGGTCGCGTCGGCGTAGCTGCCGAGCTGTTCGGCGAGGACGGCGGCGCGCTGCTTCTGCTGCTCCGCCGTGACGCCGGCGCGGCGGCCGATGCGTTCGTAGACCTCCAGGCCCAGCAGCTTGATGAGGATCTTCTGCCGGTCGGCGGCCTTGGCGTGCAGGAACTCCGCGAAGGCGCCCTGGGGCAGCGCCACGCAGGTGCAGAAGTGCTTGAACGTCAACCCGAGCAGCCGCTCGACGGCCGGGGTGACCTCGGAGTCCGCGGCGACCGGGTCGGCGTCGTCCTCCGCGCCGCCCAGCGCGGTGGGGTCGGCGAGCCGTTCCAGGCGGACGTTCTTCACGCTGACCGTGGGTTTCTTCCCGCCGCTGCGCCGGACTTCCCGCACGACGTGGTAGCGCACGCCGCCGGCGTCGAACACCAGCCGCACGGTGGCCCGGTTCGCCGTCGGGGCGAGCGCGGGCGCGACGAGCCCTTCGTGGTCCCAGCGCGCGACGGAGCCGTAGAGGGCGAAGGTGAGTGCGTCGATGACCGTGCTCTTGCCGGCGCCGGTCGGCCCGACGAGCGCGAAGTAGTCCGTGTCCTCGAAGCTGACTTCGGTCTTGTCGCGGAACGACGCGAAGCCGGTCATCTCCAGCAGCACAGGCCGCATGTCACACCCCGCTCGTCTCTTCGTCGTGCAGCCGCGCGAAGAGCGACTGGACGCGCTTGTCCTCGACAGTCCGTTCTTCGCAGTAGGACGCGAACAGCTCCCCCGGCGAACGGTCCGCGATCGCGCGGTCGCCGCCCGCCGTCGTCACCGGTGCGGCGAACTCCGGGTCGATGCGGATTTCCAGGGCGTTGGGCAGGGCTTCCTGGATCTCTTCGCGCAGCCCGGCCCTGGTCGCTTCGCGGACGTACACGCGAAGGTAGTCCTCGCCGAACTCCGCCGCGCGGCCGACGAGTTCCACCACCGTGCCGTGGACGGTCCGCAGCCGCCGTCCCGCCGTCATCGGGATTTCCGTGATCTTCGCCGGCGTCGTCGGCGTGACCTCCACGGCCAGGACCACGCTCTTGTTGTCCTGCTCGCCGAAGTCCACGGCGAACGGTGAGCCGCTGTAGTGCACCGGGCAGGCGGCGGGCAGGGACTGGCGCCGGTGCAGGTGGCCGAGGGCGACGTAGTGCGGGTCGGCGCCGAAGGCCGTCGCGGGCACGTGGTACTCGAAGATCGACTGCGCGGCGCGCTCGCCGCCGCCCATCGTCCCGCCGGTCACCGTCAGGTGCGCCATGACGAGGTTCACCGCACCGGCCGAGAAACCGGACTTGAGGTGCTCCAGGATGTCGCGCACGCGCTGGTCGTACTCGCCGACGTTGTCCGCCGGGGTCCCGGCGAGCAGCTCGGCGGCGCGGACCGCGTAGCGCTGGGAAAGGAAGGGCAGCACGGCCACGTTGACGCGCTCGCCGGTCGAACGCGCGTCGAACGACACGACTCCGCCGTCCGCCACCGGCCGCGGGTTCCCGGTGAGGTGGATGCCCGCTTTCCGCAGGAGTGGCCGGTACGCCTCGAACGTCGCCGCGTGGTCGTGGTTCCCGGCGATGGCGATGACCTCGGCGCCGGTGTCGCGCAACGCCATCAGCGCCTGGACCACGAGCTCCTGCGCGGCGGCCGACGGCGCCGACGTCTCGTAGAGGTCGCCCGCGACGAGGATCGCGTCGAAGGCCTGCTCCCGCGCGATCCGGACGATCTCGCCGAGCACGGCGCGCTGCTCGTCCAGGCGGTTGCGGCCCTTGAGCGTCTTGCCGACGTGCCAGTCGGAGGTGTGCAGGAACTTCACGCGGCGTCCTTCCGTTCAGGTGACGGGCAGCGGGCTCAGAACGGCGGCGGGTCGTCGCCGAACGGGTCGCCGCTCCCCGACGGCAAACCGGCGAAAGGATCGGACTTCTTCGACGACACCGTGGTCGTCGGCACCTTCCCGGCTTCGGAAAGCCGCGTGGCCCAGGCCGGGAACGGGAAGCCGACGGCGATCGGCACCGGGATCTCCGGCTGGCTCACGAACATCGTGCCGGGCGTGGCGAGCGTCGCGCGGACCCGCTGGCTGGCCGGGAGGAAGCCGTACTCGGGGCGCGAAGCCTCCGCGGCGTCGAGGCGGCCGACGATGCGCACCGAGCTGTTGCTGACGATCCGGCGCTCGACCTCGCTGGCGGTCTGCTGCGCGCCGATCAGGATGACGCCGAGGGAACGGCCGCGCTCGGCGATGTCCAGCAGCACCTCCTTGATGGGGCTGCTGCCTTCGCGCGGCGCGTACTTGTTCAGCTCGTCCAGCATGGTGAACAGGAGCCCGCCCGGGCCGGCGGCTTCCTTGCGCGCGGTCTCCGCGGAGAGCGTGACACCGACGACGAACCGCTGCGCGCGCTCGACGAGGTTGTGGATGTCCACGACGGTCACCTGCTGGTTTTCCGTCGACAGCTGACGCGCGGGGTGGTCGGTGAGGTCGCCGCGGATCAGGCCGTTGAGCGCGCGCTGGCTGGAGCGCAGGCGCCGGATGAACGCGTTGACCGTGCCCGCACCGGTGACCGCACCCGCCCAGCTCGCCCGGGTTTCCTCGTCGGTGACACGTTCGCAGATGACGTCGATGAGCTCGGCGTAGGTGCGGCAGAGCACGCCGTCGACGTTGGCGGCGCCGTCCTTGCCCGCGGGCGTGCTGTCGAGGCGCAGCCGGTTCGCGACCTGGTGGATGACCATCGTGTACTGGTTGCGCTCGTCCTCGGCGTCGGCGAAGACGTAGGGCAGCAGGTCCTTCGCGCAGAACTCCGCGATGGTCCACCAGAACGCCCCGACCCCCGAGGTCCGCCCGGTGACGTAAGGCTTCCCCGTGGTGTCCGACGGCGTCGGCGGCGCGTAGAAGCCGACGGAGGCGAAGGGCTCCGCGGGCAGGCCGAGCTTGGCGTACTCGGCCTTGAGCTTCTCGTCGAGGTGGATGTTGGGGGTGTCGAGGAACAGCAGGTCCTCGCCCTTGACCGAGAACACCAGGGCCTTGGCGTTGTGGGCGTTGGGCAGGGCGCCGCCGCGGAAGATCGAGTGCAGCAGGAACAACGCGAACGACGTCTTCGTGGCCACGCCGGAGACGCCGCTGATGCTGACGTGCGCACCGCGGGTGCCGTCGAGGAAGTCCATGTTGAGGAAGACGGGTTCGCCGTCCCGCCCCAGCCCGACCGCCACCTGGCGGGTCATGTTGTCGAAGTACAGCGCCTGCGCGCGATCCTCCCCCACGGCGCGCTGGACGACGGCTCCCGGCCGCGGCGGCACGTAGCACTCGGGCTCGACGCGGGTGGTCGCGATCTCGGCGATCTCCTGCACCTGCGCGGGCAGGACGCCGTCGGAGATCAGGAAGACGTCGCTGCCGAAGCTGGCGCCCTCGTGCCGCGCACTCACCTGCGTCACGACGCCGAAGGACGTGACTTCGCCCAGGCCGGGGAGTTCCCGGCGGGTGACGACGACGTCGTCGAGCTGCAGGTAGGCCTCGGGATCGATGGCCACGTGGAACTGCAGCGGCGTCGAGTCCTCGGTGCCGGCCACCCGGCCGACCACGGTGGTGAGCGTGTCCTGGTCCACGGTTCTCCCTGTCCGCCCGGCGCTTCCTCCGGCGGCAGACTAGCTCGCCGGACCGACAGTCCCGCGCCCAACACGGCGTTGGGAGCACGGGGTACCGGACACGCCCCGTGCGGCCACGGCTGGGCCGAACGAGTGAGTTCACCCTACGGGGAAGATCCTTTTCGCCTCAGCGTACTTCCGGCGCGGGCGCCACCGGTTGCGCCGCAACGGACCTCGCCGCACCCCGGAGAGGTCGCCGGAGGCGGGCGGGGCGTTACTGCCTTGGCGCCACGGCGAAGCGGCGCCCCGGCCCTCCGCGACGGGTCCGGGAACCCCCGCCGCCACGCGGGATCGGGCTCCGAGTGGCTCCGGCCACACGCCGGGAGGCCCTCTCCCGGCGTGTCGCGGAAAAAAGGTTCCGAAGGGCCTCCGGTCCTATATGGACGACCACTGTGGACGGCACTGCCCTAGGGTTTTGCCTGCTCAGGGCCATGGTCGACGTCCCGTTCCCATTCCTGTGCGTGTCTCACGAAGACTCTTCGAGAGGCGGAACCAGCGCCCTCGCAAGGAAATATTTCGGCCCTCGGTTGGATTTTGTGCGGTATTGGTAATACCGTGTGCAGTGTCGGCCGAGATGGGCCGTGACTAGATGTTCCACTATGGAGGACTGGAATGACGAACAAGGCCCAGCTGATCGAGGCGCTGTCGGAGCGTCTGGGCGACAAGAAGGTGGCTTCGCAGGCCGTTGACGGTCTGGTCGACATCATCATCCGGACGGTCAACAAGGGCGAAAAGGTCAACATCACCGGCTTCGGTGTGTTCGAGAAGCGGGCCCGTGCCGCGCGCACCGCCCGCAACCCGCGCACCGGCGAAGCCGTGCGCGTGAAGAAGACCAACGTGCCCGCCTTCCGCGCCGGCACCACCTTCAAGGACGTCATCTCCGGCTCCAAGAAGCTCCCGAAGGCGACCCCGGTCAAGCGCGCCACCGCCGCCAGCACGACCACCCGTGCGGCCACCGCCAAGGCGTCCGCCCCGGCCAAGACCACCAGCACGCGGGCCACTTCGACCCGTGCGGCCGCGGCCAAGCCGGCCACCGCTCGCGCGACGGCCACGCGGACCCGCGCCACCGCGGCGAAGCCGGCCGCCAAGGCCACCGCCACCAAGGCGGCCCCGAAGACCGCGGCCAAGGCTCCCGCCAAGGCGACCGCGGCCAAGGCCACCACCACGCGGGCGAAGGCCGCCGCCAAGCCGGCCGCCACGAAGACCGCCGCGGCGAAGAAGCCCGCCGCCGCCAAGGCTCCGGCCAAGCGCACGTCGGCTGCCAAGAAGAAGTAACTCGCTTCATCCGTCGAAGGGCCCCGCACCAGGCTGGTGCGGGGCCCTTCGGCGTTCCCGGGGCCGACGGGCAAACAGCGTTCAACGCCCGTACGCGTCGAAGTGCCTTGCCGGGCCGGGGAACGCGGAACCGGTCCCGGCCACTCCCACCACACCGCGGCCGCACCAGCGGGAGAATTCACGACACCGCCTCTGCGGACCACCGGGCCGGGTGGGCTGAACCGGGGCCCCAGGAACGCCGTCACGCACCTGAGCCCCGCCAGGATGTATCGGCGGGCCCCACAGCCGTCCGCGCCTTCTCTCTCCGGCATTCAGGCTTCCGGAATTGCCGCACCGGCGGATAGCCGGAATTGCCCGAAGACCCGGCGAGGAGCGGCGGCGACTCCACCCCACCCCCGGCGAGCTGGGCCCGGCGCCGCCCGGAACACCGTCCGGGGAAGGCGGAATCACCGCGCCGGGCCTCCACAGTGGAACCGGCACGGCACGTCCTATCAGGACCACGGAATCGCGGGAAGGCCCCGGGAAATTGCCGTACCGATCGCCGGGTGGATACACTCCACCCAAGAACGTCGGCCATTGTGCAACTTGTCACACGTCACGTTCCCCGGACGCACATCCAGCTTGAGGAGCATTCCCGTGGCCCAGAAAGTCCTCGTCGAGATCCTGGACGACATCGACGGCTCCACCGCCGCCCAGACCGTTCAGTTCGGCCTCGACGGCGTCACCTACGAAATCGACCTTTCGGACGACAACGCCGCCGCGCTGCGCGACGAGCTCGCCCGCTTCATCGCGGCCGGCCGGCGCATCGGCGGCCGCAAGGTGCGCGTCGCGACGGGCCAGTCGACCACGACGAGCACGAGCGACCGCGAGCGCAACCAGCAGATCCGCGCCTGGGCGAACGCGAACGGCTACGAGGTCTCCGAGCGCGGGCGCCTTTCGTCCGAGGTGATCGCGGCCTTCGAGCAGGCCCAGGTGGCCGAGACCGAAGCCCCGGCGGCGCCGCGCAAGCGCGCCCCGCGCAAGAAGGTCGCCGCCGCCCGTAAGTGACGGCGATGGGTAGATCACTGGGGAGATCGAGGCCCGTCGGCGGCGAGGACAGTTCGTCCTCGCCGCCGGCAGAGGCCATTTCCGCCCGGTCACGCGGGTCGCTGACCCGCCGGACGCGCGTCACCTCACGCGAAGCCGGCCGGCCATTCCGCACTTCGATCCCCCCGTGACGCGGCACAATTCGCAGGTGACCACCACGACCCGGCGAGTACTGGTCGTCGCCTACGACGACGCGCAGATCCTGGACGTCGCCTGCCCCAGCGCGTCGCTCGAGATCGCGAACAGCCACGGCGCCGGCCCGCCGTACACCGTCGAGCTCGCCACGGTGAGCGGGAAACCGGTGCGCAGCTCGTCCGGCATCGGCCTCACCGGAGCCCGGCGGCTGGCCTCCGTCACCGGCCGGATCGACACCCTGCTGATCGTCGGCGGCAACGGCACGGAAGCGGCCATGGCCGACGACGCGTTGCTGACCCAGGTGCGGCGGCTGGCTTCCCGGAGCCGGCGGATCGCCTCGGTGTGCACCGGCGCGTTCGTGCTGGCGGCGGCGGGACTGCTCGACGGCCGCCGCGCCACCACGCACTGGGGCTACGGCGAGCTGATGGCGTCGGCGTTCCCGGCCGTCACCGTGGACCTCGCCCCGCTCTACATCCGCGACGGCAACATCTACACCTCCGCGGGCGTGACGAGCGCGCTCGACCTCACCCTGGCCCTGATCGAGGACGACCACGGCCCCACCCTGGCCCGCGAGGTGGCCCGCGAACTGGTCGCCTACCTGCACCGCCCGGCGGATCAGGCCCAGATCAGCACTTTCCTGGCCCCGCCACCCGGTGACCGCGTCGTCCGCGATCTGCTGGGCCACATCAGCGCCCGCCTCGCCGACGACCTCAGCCCGCCGGCACTGGCCGCCCGCGCCGGGATCAGCACGCGGCACCTCACCCGGCTCTTCACGCGCCAGCTGGGCGTCACCCCGGCCCGCGCGGTGCGCGACGCGCGGACCGAAGCCGCCGCGCACCTGGTGCGGGGCAGTGAACTTTCGCTCGCCGCGATCGCCCGCCGGTGCGGCTTCCGGTCGGCGGAGACCCTGCGGCAGGCGTTCCTCGGCCACTACGGGATGACCGGGGACGCGATTCGCAGGATCCCGGACATGCCTGGCCCGCTGAAGCGCGAACCACCGCAGACTTCCCGGAGCAAGGACTAAGCAGGTTCCGAGGGAAGCGTGCGCCCGGTCCGAAAACCGCGGCCGAAGCGGAGAGGATCGATCGCCTTGTCCTGAGCGACGGCCCGGCCGCCGCCTGACCTCGACGGGTCAGCGGCCGGCAAGACCCTGTACGACAACGGCACCACCGTCCTGCTCGCCCCCTGACACAGGGGTTCGCGCAGGACGATGCCTGCCGGCACCGACGACCGGGCGGACGCCTGCGGGCGCTGCTGGGGAGGCGCTCGCCCGAGTGGCGGCCGCACCGGGTGTCCCGGCTTCCGGCCGGGAACGCCGAAGGGCCCCGCACCAACCCGGTGCGGGGCCCTTCCGGTGAAGCGAGTTACTTCTTCTTGGCAGCCGAGGTGCGCTTGGCCGGAGCCTTGGCAGCGGCCGGCTTCTTCGCCGCCGCGGTCTTGGCGGCGGCCGGCTTGGCGGCAGCCTTCGCCCGCGTGGTGGTGGCGGCCTTCGCCGCGGTGGCCTTGGCGGGAGCCTTGGCAGCGGCGGCCTTCGGGGCCGCCTTGGCGGCGGTCGCCCGGGTGGCCGTGGCCTTGGCGGCCGGCTTCGCCGCGGTGGCGCGGGTCCGCGTGGTCGTCGCCCGCGTGGCGGTGGTGGCCGGCTTGGCCGCGGCCGCACGCGTGGTGCGGGTCGTGGTCGCCTTGGCCGGAGCGGCCGCGGCGGCGGTCTTCGTGGCGGTCGCCCGGGTCGCGGTGGCGCGCTTGACCGGGGTCGCCTTCGGCAGCTTCTTCGAACCGCCGATGACGTCCTTGAAGGTCGTGCCGGCGCGGAAGGCGGGCACGTTGGTCTTCTTGACCTTCACGGCCTCACCGGTACGCGGGTTGCGAGCGGTACGCGCCGCGCGGGCACGCTTCTCGAACACACCGAAGCCGGTGATGTTGACCTTTTCGCCCTTGTTGACCGTCCGGATGATGATGTCCACGAGACCGTCAACGGCCTGCGCAGCCACCTTCTTGTCGTCGCCCAGGCGCTCCGACAGCGCCTCGATCAGCTGGGCCTTGTTCGTCATTCCAGTCCTCCATAGTGGAACTAGCAGTCAGGCCCATCGCGGCCGACGTCACACAGAGTATTACCAGGACGGCCGAAAATCCAAACAGGGGGTGGTCGAGAACTCCGTTGTGTCGCCGAAGAAGTCTCGTCCGGCCGAACCCGCTCCCCCGGCACGGAAACGAACTGAGCGGCCGCTGACCTGCGAATTCACCGCGATACGGCGTGATGTCCATATAGGACAAGGCGACTCAGTCGCTCAGTTGTTCGACTCGAAATCGCCGGAAAACCCAAGCGGGTCAACGGGTCGAGAGGGGGCGCGACCGACGTCCGCCGTGCCGTCGTTCGCCGACAGGTGGTCGCGGCGGGACACGAATCCGCGTGGCGAACATGCTGTTCGCGGCGATCGCCGAAGTGCCGCCCGGCAGGTTTGTACCCGCCGCCGGTGACCGTGATCGTTTCGCCGGCCGCGGCCAAGCCCGTCGCGTCGGACGCGGAGAGCGTGAAGCCGTTGTGCGTGGCGGAACCCGCGGACGCCGGCACGGCGGGTCCTCCGCGGCGCCGACCCCCACTCCCACGGCCGCGGCACCTTGTGGTGGCTCGCGGCCGGGGCCGCGCTGCCCGTCACCGCCGCCGCTCCGCTCGTGAAGCTCCGAAGACTCCTCGCCGCGCGACCTTCCTCGACTGTCTGGCCGCCGGCCCGGCGGCCAACGACGGCAAGGGTTCGGCGTCCGCGGCGGCCCGGCCAGGGAGGACGTGCGCGTCCGCATCGCGACCCGGGCACCCTCGTCGACCGGCTTGGCGTGGGGCATCAAGCAGAGCCGGCGCGGCTACATCAGCCGGTTCGGCAGCACCATCGCCGACCAAGGCGCCACCCTCGACCAAGCCGCGCCGCTCCCCTACAGCCGGCCGGCACGGCCGGCAGCGTCTCCTTCGGCGGCTGGGTCGCCGTCCGAAGTGGACTTCGCCGACCTGGTCGTCGAGTCGGCGGGCAAGGCGATCCCGATCGGCGCGTACCGGTTCGCGCTCGGCGAACCCGAAGCTCACCATGGCCGGCGGCAAGGGCACGGCTCTACGCCGACGTCGAGCTGCGGACGACCGCCGGCGCGCCGGCGCCGCCGGTCAGCAAACCCGGCGCGGCCCTGGCGAACCTGGCGAGCACCGGGGTGCCGGTGACGGGCGTCTACTGGAGCGCCGCCCTCCTGGCGGCCTCGTCCTGCCGACCCGGCGGCGCCTCCAGAGCCGCCGCTCCACCGTCCGGATAGGACGTTCCGCCGACCGGCCGGATCGGCGTCCTGGTGGTGAATACCGGTTCAACCGTCGCGCCGGACAATTCTCCGGGGCGGCTTCCCGTTTTCGATACCGGCGAGCAGATATCTGCCCAAACCGACCGGTATGGATATACTCCGGGGAGGAGCAGCACATTCGTGTGCTCGGTCACAGCCATCGGTTTACTGGTATATACCGTTTCAAGGAGCAGGAATGGCCCAGAAGGTCCTCGTCGAGATGCTCGACGACATCGACGGTACCCCCGCCGCCCACACCGTCCCGTTCACCCTCGACGGTGTCATGTACGAGATCGACCTCTCCGACGAAAACGCCGCCGCCCTGCGCGACGAGCTCGCCCGCTACATCGCCGCCGGCCGCCGCACCGGTGGGCGCAAGGTCCGCGTCGCGACCGGCCAGTCGACGACGACCAGCACGAGCGACCGCGAGCGCAACCAGCAGATCCGCGCCTGGGCGAACACGAACGGCTACGAGGTCTCCGAGCGCGGCCGGCTGTCGTCCGAGGTGATCGCCGCGTACGAATCCGCTCAGGCCGCCGAAGCCGCGGCGCCCACGCCCGCTCCGCGCAAGCGTGCCGCCCGCAAGAAGGTCGCCGCTGCCAAGAAGTAACCGTGGCGACGGCAGATCACTGGGGAGAGATCACCGCGGTCATTCCACCGGCCCGTCGGCGGCGAGGACATCCACCTCCGCCGCCGACGGCCGCTTCTCCCCCGGTTCGCCTGGCCGAGCGGGCCACTCCGCGCCCCTCGATCGCTCACTCCCAGGCCACCCCGCCGGGCCCGCCTGAAAGCTGCTCCGGAACCGCTCGGACCGCGGCCGGGATGGTCGTTTCCCGCGCACCAAAAAGCCCGCCTGACCTGGGTCAGACGGGCTCGCGGTAACTGCTGGTACCCCCGATGGGATTCGAACCCACGCTACCGGCGTGAGAGGCCGGCGTCCTAGGCCGCTAGACGACGGGGGCTTAGGATCTTCCCTGGTTTCCCAGGGGCTTTTCTGTTTTTCTTGCTGGAGAGAACTTACCAGAGGCGATTTCTCGCTCTGCAGGGGGGTCACTCTCCGCAGCTGGGGTACCAGGACTCGAACCTAGACTAACTGGACCAGAACCAGTCGTGCTGCCAATTACACCATACCCCAGTGAGGTACCCACCGACCCGATCAGGCCCGGCCGGTTCAGCACCGCACGAGGAGAAATACTAGAGCACGCCGTTCCGGACGGTGAACGCGGGGGTGCCACTTCCACGCTGGGCGGGGACACCGATCGTCGCGTACTCCGAAACCAGCAGCTCAGGCAGCTCGGCCAGGCCCGCCACCCGGTGGACGCCCTCGGGCGCGCGCTCGCCGATGTCGTCGCGGTCGAGCCAGACCGCGCCCAGGCCGGCGTCGCGGGCGCCGATCGCGTCCGTGTCCAGTTTGTCGCCGACGTGGACGGCCTGGGCGGGTGCGCAGCCCAGGCCGAGGCAGACGGTGTGGAACATCACCGGATCGGGTTTCGCCACGCCGAGCTCGCCGGCGATGGCGACGTGGTCGAAGAACGGCGCCAGCCCCAGGTCGGCGATTTTCTTCCGCTGGTGGACACCCGAGGCGTTGGTCACGGCGGCCAGCATCAGGCCGGCGGCGCGCAGCCATTCCAGGCAGTCGAGGACGTCGCCGAACAGCTGCCACGAGTGGTCGAGCAGCTCTCTTCGGCGCCGTTCGAAGGAGCTCACCTGCTCGTCGTCGGCAAGGATGCCGATCTCCGCGAGGAAGCAGTCGGTGCGCCGCTGGTGCATCGTCGCGTAGTCGATTTCGCCGGCGACGACGAGGGCGACGTGCTCCTCTGTGATCAGGTCCCACAACGGCCACAGGTCGCCCCGGCCGGTGAGGATGTGGAGGCTGCGGCGGATCGCGGCGGTGCAGTCGATCAGGGTGTCGTCGATGTCCAGGCACACCAGCCGCAGCTCCGGCGGCGCCCAGGGCTCGGGCGCCGCCTCCGCGGGGACGGTTCGCGACGGGGTCCGGGGTGCCAAAGCGAAATCCACTCAGTGAGGCTAGGGCAACGACAGCGTTCGCGACGCTGCCAAAGAGGTGATTGCCGCTCGCCTGTTCCGGCGCAGTCGCTCTACTCCCAGTTGGCGAACCGTCTTCTTTCGGTTATCCGACCAATGCGCGGCGAAGACGTCCCAGTGAGACATCCCGGCCGAGCAGTTCCATCGACTCGTACAGCGGCGGGGAGACGGTCCGCCCGGTCACGGCGACGCGAACCGGCGCGAAAGCCTTGCGGGGCTTGAGACCCAGACCGTCCACAAGGGCGTCCTTGAGCGCCTGCTCGATGGCCTCGGTCTCCCACGACGGCAGCGCTTCGAGTGCGCCGACCGCCGCGACGAGCACCGGCTGCGCGGCTTCGCCGAGGTTTTTCGCCGCGGCGTCCTCCTCGGGCGCGAACGCGTCTTCCGCAACAAAAAGGAAACGCACCATCGCGGCCGCGTCCGAAAGCACCGTGACGCGTTCCTGCACCAGCGGCGCGATCGCGGTCAGCCGGGCCTGCTGTTCCTCGCTCGGCGATTCCGGAAGGACACCCGCGGTGACCAAATAGGGCGTGACGCGCTCCACGAACTCGGCCGCGGGCAAAGCCCGCACGTGGGTGCCGTTGATCGCTTCGGCCTTCTTGAGGTCGAAGCGCGCCGGATTGGCGCTGACCTTGGTGACGTCGAAGGCGGCGACCATTTCCTCGACGCTGAAGACGTCGTGGTCGTCGGCGATCGACCAGCCGAGCAGGGCCAGGTAGTTGAGCAGGCCCTCGCGGATGAAGCCGCGGTCGCGGTAGTTGAAGAGGTTCGACGACGGGTCGCGTTTGGACAGTTTCTTGTTGCCCTCGCCCATGACGTACGGCAGATGGCCGAACTGCGGCGTGAACCCCGCGACGCCGATGCGCTCCAGCGCGGCGTAGAGCGCGATCTGCCGGGGCGTCGAGGGCAGCAGGTCCTCGCCGCGCAGGACGTGCGTGATCTTCATCAGCGCGTCGTCGACCGGGTTGGTCAGCGTGTACAGCGGCTCGCCGTTGGCGCGCACCAGCACCGGGTCCGGGATCGTGTTCGCCGGGAAGCTGATGTCCCCGCGGACCAGGTCGGTCCACGCGAGATCGATCTCCGGCATGCGCAGGCGCAGCACCGGCGCGCGGCCCTCGGCGCGGTAGGCGGCGCGCTGCTCGTCGGTGAGGTCGCGGTCGAAGTTGTCGTAGCCCAGCTTCGGGTCCAGGCCGGCCGCCTTGCGCCGCGCTTCGACCTCTTCGTTGGTCGAGAACGCTTCGTACAGCTCGCCCGCTTCGAGGAGCTTCGCGGCGACGTCGGCGTAGATCGCTCGCCGCTCGCTCTGGCGGTACGGCCCGTACTCGCCGCCGGCCTCGGGGCCCTCGTCCCAGTCGATGCCGAGCCAGCGCAGCCCGTCGAGCAACTGCTCGTAGGACTCCTGCGAGTCGCGCGCGGCGTCGGTGTCTTCGATCCGGAACACCAGTTGACCCTGGTTGTGCCGGGCGAAGGCCCAGTTGAACAGCGCCGTGCGGATCAGCCCGACGTGCGGGGTGCCGGTCGGCGAAGGACAGAAGCGCGCGCGAACCACCGATGTCTCACTCATAGCCCGATCAGCGTATCCGTCGCCACATCGCTTGACGCCGGGGACCGGCCGGGTGCACTCTCAGTTTATTCAACGAGCGATGAATAGATGGGGAGATGGTGGAGATGACCGAGCGCACGGGCTGCGTCGTCATCGGTGGCGGGCCGGCCGGGATGGTCACGGGACTCCTGCTGGCGCGGGCCGGCGTCGAGGTGACGGTGCTGGAGAAGCACGCGGACTTCCTGCGCGACTTCCGCGGGGACACGGTCCACCCGTCGACGCTCACGCTGCTGGACGAGCTGGGGCTCGGCGAGAAGTTCCACGCGCTGCCGCACAGCGAACTGACGTCGGCGGGGTTCCCCCAGGAAAACGGCGAGATGATGAAGCTGGCCGACTTCACCCGGCTGAAGGTCGCCCACCCGTACATCGCGATGGTGCCGCAGTGGGACTTCCTCGACCTGCTCGCCGAAAGCGCCCGCAAGGAGCCGACGTTCGTCCAGCGGATGGAGACCGAGTGCACCGGGCTCGTCCGCGAGCAGGGCCGCGTCGTCGGCGTCACCTACCGCACGAGTGCCGGGGAGACCGGCGAAATCCGCGCCGACCTGGTGATCGCCGCCGACGGCCGCTGGTCGGTGGCCCGCCGCGAAGCCGGTCTCGTGCCGCGCGAGTACGACTGCCCGTTCGACGTCTGGTGGTTCCGGCTCTCGCGGACCGAAGGTGACCTGGGCACCATGCTCCTGCCGAAGATGCGGGACCGCCGCTTCGCCGTGCCGCTCCCCCGGCCCGACTTCTTCCAGGTCGCCTACCTCGGCCCGAAGGGTGACGACCTGCGCAAGCAAGGCATCGAGGCGTTCCGCCACAACGTCACGCAGATCTGCCCCGAGTTCACCGACCGGGTGCACGAGCTCGAGACGATGGACGACGTCAAGTTCCTCGACGTGCGGCTCAACCTGCTGCGCAGGTGGCACGTCGACGGGCTGCTCTGCATCGGCGACGCGGCGCACGCGATGTCGCCGATCGGCGGGGTCGGCATCAACCTGGCGGTGCAGGACGCGGTCGCGGCGGCGACGCTGCTGGCCGAGCCACTGCGCCGAGGCCGGGTCACCCCGGCGGATCTGGCGAAGGTGCGGTCCCGGCGGCTCGCGCCGACGCTGCTGGTGCAGGGGCTGCAGCGACTGCTGCACCGCGGCGTGATGCGCGCGGTGATGGCGGGCAAGCGCAACGGCCCGCCCGCGCCGATGATCAAGCTGTTCGCCCGGTTCCCGCGACTGTCGTACTTCCCGGCCCGGCTGCTCGGCCTGGGCTTGCGCCCGGAGCACGCCCCGGCCTACGCCCGGCGCCCGATGGAGCCGGTGCAGCGGTAGCGCCAAGTGCCGTTAAGGCCACCTTACGGGCGTCTGACGCCCGTAAGGTGGCCTTAACGGCACGTCAGATGCTTTCGACCGGGTTGGTCAGGGTGCCGATGCCTTCGATGGTGATCGAGACGCTCTGGCCGCCCTCGATCGGGCCGACGCCTTCGGGCGTGCCGGTCAGGATGACGTCGCCGGGCAGGAGCGTCATGACGCCGGAGACGAACTCGACCAGCTCGGGGATCTTGTGGACGAGGTCGGACGTGCGGCCGTCCTGCTTGAGCTCGCCGTCCACCTCGGCCCGCAGCGCCAGGTCGGACGCGTCGAGCGACGTCTCGATCCACGGCCCGAGCGGGCAGAACGTGTCGAAGCCCTTGGCGCGGCCCCACTGGCCGTCGGACTTCTGCAGGTCGCGCGCGCTGACGTCATTGGCCACGGTGTAGCCGAGGATCGCGCTCGCGGCCCGGGCGGCAGGCACGTTCTTCACCGGCTGCCCGATGACGATGGCCAGCTCGCCCTCGAAGTCGACGCGGCCGACGTTCGAGGGACGCCGGATCGGCGCGTTCGGCCCGACGACCGTCGTCGACGGCTTGAGGAACAGCATCGGGGCGCTGGGCACCTCGTTGCCGAACTCGGCCGCGTGCTTGGCGTAGTTGCGGCCGACGGCGATCACCTTGGACGGCAGGATCGGCGCGAGCAGCCGGACGTCGGCCAGCGGCCACCGCTTGCCGGTGAAGTTGGGCTGGCCGAACGGGTGCTCGGCGATTTCCAGGACCTGGGCGTCGTCACCGTCCCCTTCGACCGAAGCGAACGCGACACCACCGGGATGAGCAATACGGGCTAGGCGCACGGCGTCAGTCTACGTGCGCCCGCCCAACGGCCTTCGGGGGTTCCGGGTGGCGGAGCCCCCGGCCCGGGCCGAAGGCCCGGATGTCACTGTGACTCAGGCCACGGTCGTGCTCTTGTGCACGAGCGCGTCGCACAGGGCCAGCCAGCTGGCCTCGACGATGTTCCCGTGCACCCCGACCGTGGTCCACTCGCGTTCGCCGTCGGTGCTCTCGACCAGCACGCGCGTCACCGCGTCGGTGCCCGGGTGGCCCTGGAGGATGCGCACCTTGTAGTCGGCGAGCTCCACACTGTCCAACCAGGACAGGTGCGGCGACAGCGCCTTCCGCAGCGCCGCGTCGAGGGCGTGCACCGGACCGATGCCCTCGGCGGTGGCGATGACGCGCTGCCCGCCGACGTGCACCTTGACCGTCGCCTCGGAGACGACCTCGGCGTCGGCGCGGTGGTCGAGCACGACCCGGTAGGACTCGAGCTCGAACGGCGCCTCGGCGGGGACGTCGGCCTCCTGGCGCAGCAGGAGTTCGAGGGAGGCGTCGGCGGCCTCGAAGGACCAGCCTTCCGCTTCGAGGCGCTTGACCTTCGTGATGGCGCTCGTCAACGCCTCGGGCCGGCCGGCAAGGTCGACCCCGAGCTCACGTCCCTTGAGCTCGAGGCTGGCCCTGCCGGCCATCTCGGTGACCAGTACCCGCATGTCGTTGCCGACGGAAGACGGATCGATGTGGTTGTACAACAACGGATCCACCTTGATCGCGCTCGCGTGCAGTCCCGCCTTGTGAGCGAAAGCCGACGCCCCTACGTAAGCCTGGTGGGTGTAGGGGGCGAGGTTGGCGATTTCGGCAAGGGCATGGGAGACCCGGGTGAGCTCGGCGGCACCTCCGGTCGGGAGGACCTCCATCCCGAGCTTGGTCACCAGGTTTCCCGTCACGGCGAAGAGGTCGGCGTTGCCGGCCCGCTCCCCGTAACCGTTGGCGGTGCACTGGACGTGCGTCACGCCGGCCTGCACCGCGGCGACGGAGTTCGCCACGGCGCAGGAAGTGTCGTCCTGACAGTGGATCCCGAGCCGGAATCCCGTCTTTTCCTTGATGGTCTTCACGGTCTCCGCGAGCCCGAGCGGCAGCTGGCCGCCGTTGGTGTCGCAGAGCACGAGGACGTCGGCGCCCGCGTTCCCGGCGGCGTCGAGGATCCTCAGTGAGGTTTCGGGGGAATGCGCGTATCCGTCGAAGAAGTGCTCGGCGTCGAGGAAGACCCGGCGGCCTTCCTTGACCAGGAATTCGACGGTGTCGCGGACCATGGCGCAGGCTTCGTCGACGTCGACCCGCAGGGCGCGTTCGATGTGCCGCAGATCGGACTTCGCGACGAGGGTGATGACGGGTGCTTCGCTGTCGAGAAGGGCCCGGACCTGCGGATCGACGTCCGCGGTGGTGCCGGCCTTGCGGGTCGCGCCGAAAGCCACGAGGGCCGCGTGGTTGAGCTTCAGCTCGCCTTTCGCCGCGCGGGCGAAGAACTCCGTGTCCTTGGGCAGCGCCCCCGGCCAGCCGCCTTCGATGAACCCGACGCCCAGCTCGTCCAGCAGCCGCGCGACGGCCAGCTTGTCCTGGACGGAGTAGGAGATGCCCTCACGCTGCGCACCGTCGCGCAGGGTCGTGTCGTAGAGGTGGAAGGCATCGCCGAGCGGGGTATCGGCGGGCTCCTGGCGGGTCACGGTCTTCTCCTAGCGTTTCGAGGCAACAAAAAAACCTCCCGCATGGGTGCGAGAGGTTGCGCGCCGGGGGCTCTTGTGGAGCTATCGTCCGGCGCGCTCGATGATAATGATCGCGAAGCTGGTCACGGTCGCATCATGCCACAGGGTTTCGGCGAAAGTCCACAACCTGGGTCAAGCTCCCACCATCCGGGAAGACGCCGCGCACGAAAAAGCCCCGCACCGGATTCGGTGCGGGGCTCCTCCGTCAAGGAGAAAGCGGTCTCAGCCCGCCGTACGCACGTTGGACGACACGAGAGCCGCCAGCCGGTCGCCGATCGCCGTCGTGGCACCCGGCGACGCCTGGTCCCTCGTCGCCAGATCGAACGCCACCGAAGCCTCGATGCGCCGCGCCGCTTCCTTCTGGCCCAGGTGGTCCAGCAGGAGCGCCACCGACAGCACCGCGGCCGTCGGGTCCGCGAGCCCCTGGCCCGCGATGTCCGGCGCCGAACCGTGCACCGGCTCGAACATGCTCGGGTTGCGGCGGGTCATGTCCAGGTTGCCGCTCGCCGCGAGGCCGATGCCGCCGGTGACCGCCGCAGCGAGGTCGGTGAGGATGTCGCCGAACAGGTTGTCCGTCACGATCACGTCGAACCGGGACGGGTCGGTCACCAGGTGGATGGTCGCCGCGTCCACATGGGAGTACGCGACCGTCACCTCCGGGTGCTCCAGCGAGACCTCTTCGACGATCCGCGACCACAGCGAGCCGGCGAACGACAGCACGTTGGTCTTGTGCACCAGCGTCAGGTGCTTGCGCGGACGGGCCTCGGCGCGACTGAACGCGTCCGCGACCACGCGCCGGACGCCGTACGCCGTGTTGGTGCTGACCTCCGTCGCGATCTCGTGCTCTGTGTCCTTGCGGATCAGACCACCCGTGCCCGCGTACGGGCCTTCGGTCCCTTCGCGCACGACGACCATGTCGACGTCGCCTGCGTCGGCCAGCGGTCCCCGGACACCCGGGTACAGCCGCGCCGGGCGCAGGTTGACGTGGTGGTCCATTTCGAACCGCAGGCGCAGCAGCAGACCCCGCTCGAGGATGCCGCTCGGCACCGACGGGTCGCCGACCGCGCCCAGCAGGATCGCGTCGTGCTGGCGGAGTTCGCCGAGCACCGACTCCGGGAGCAGCTCACCGGTCGCGTGCCACCGCGCGGCGCCGAGGTCGTAGTTCGTGATCTCCGCCGTAGGTGCCACTTCACCGAGCACCTTCAACGCCTCGGCGACCACCTCGGGCCCGATCCCGTCACCTGGGATCACCGCGAGCCGCATCCACACACCTCCGTCGACCGGGCCACCGGCGCACCGATGGCCCACCGCAACAAAACGCCAGCAGCCGGAAGGTTACCGGCCGTAGACAAACGGCCGTAGCCGCACCACCCTTATGCCGCATCCTCCCGCAGGGTGAGACACCCGATCGGGTTAACAGGAACGGGGCGCCCCCGGCGGAAACCGCCGGGAACGCCCCTGCTTCCTGCATCGATCGATCTTGCTCCGGACTAGCGGTGACCAGCCCCGATCGGCTGACGGTCGTTGCCCGGCCGGGCACCCTGTGCGGCGTCCACCTTGACCACGTTCGCCCGGTTCCCCGCGGCGTTGTGGTGCTCGATGGCGAACAAACCGAGAGCGTTGTCCGCCGCGGCCGAAGCCGCGTTCCGGTTCACGACCAGCGCCGTTCCCGGCTTGGCGACGTAGCCCAGCGCGGCGTCGCCGCCGCCCTGCACCGAGTAGCCCGGCGCGAGCGCGTCGAACGACAGCGGCGTGCCGACGTAGTCGATCAGCCCGTTCGTGGTGCCCGGCGCGACGTAGAAACCGCTCACACCCACCGTGTAGGAGACGCGGTGGCTGTCCGCGTTCGCGTCGATGCCCAGCGCCGCCAGGGAAACCGGCAGCGTCAGCACGTTCGTGTCGAACACGTTCGTGTCGACGTCGCCGAGCTGGCCGTTGACGGCTTGGACGTCGACCTGCGGGAAGCCCGGGGTCAGCGCGACCGTGACGGCCAGCAGCACGTCCGTGGACGTCGCCTTGGTCACGTAGGTCTCGAAGTCCGGCGTCCCGTCCCCGGTGGTGTCGATGTCGACGAACGGCGAGGTGTTGCTGCCGATGTTCGCCCAGTCGCCCCACGTGGACAGGCCGAAGGCGAGGATCGCGTTCTCCGGCTCACCCTGTTCCTTCGCCAGCGGCGCGGTGGACGCCGCCCCGATGTAGCGGAGGTCGCCGCCCTTCGCGGTCTTGTTCACCGTGCAGTCGGTGACCACGTCCGCGTCGCACTCGGGCAGCTGCGGGGACTCCGCCTGCAGCTCGAGCACGCTGATCAGCGAGCGGTAACGCTGCGCGCCGGAGCCCTGGTCGACGCCCTTGCCGGTCAGGTTCAGCACGGCCTGGGTGGCGTCCGGGGCGAACTTCACCGACTGCGGCGTCGAAATCGTCGACACCGGCTTGGGCGCCACGTACACCGAAACCCGCAGCGGCACCTTGGCCCCGCTGGTCGGGGTGAAGGCGACGCGGCCCGAAGCGTCGGCGACGAACTGCCGTGCCAGGCCGGCCTGGGTGGCCAGCATGGTCGGGTCCATGACCTTGCGCAGCGCCTTCGGGTCGGTGATCTTCAGCGTCACCTTGACCTTGGCGGTGCCACGCGCGGTCAGCTTCACCGTCGGCTTGTCCACTGTGTACTCGACACCCGGCAGCGCGTTGACCGCCTGGTAGGCGACGGTGTACTCGGCGGGCGTGACGCCCTTGTTGACCAGCTTGATCGTCTTCGACAGCGTCACCGGCCCGGAGGCCTCGACCGTGCCGAAGCTGACGCTGACCGCGCCCGGGTCGTCCTGGACGTAGGCGAGCACCTGGTTGTCCAGCGCCGCCTTGGCGTCGATCCGCCCGCTGCCGACGCGCTGCGGCGCGTAGGTGTGGCCCGCGCCGTCGCCGACGTCGTGGCCGGCGGTGTCGATGACCGAGGCCTTGACCTCCTCGACCGACCAGTCCGGGTGGGACTGGCGGACCAGCGCGGTGATGCCCGCGGTGTGCGGGGCGGCCATCGACGTGCCCGAAAGGACGGTCCGGCCGTTGCCGCTGCCGCGGAACGCCGAGGTGATCGTGTCACCCGGTGCGGCGACGTCCGGCTTGAGCGCCGGGCCGCGGGTGCCACGCGAGGTGAACGAGCTCGGGGTGTCCACGATGGTCTTGTCGTAGGTCTGGACCGAGGCGCGCCCGGCACCGTAGAGCCGCATCTGCAGCGTGCCCGCGGTCAGCGACGCGCGCAGCGTCTTCGTCGCGGAGCCGGTGAACTGGAACATCGGGATCGCGGCGTTGCCCGCGATGCCCGCGCTGAAGTGCTCCAAAGTGGACGACAGCAGCGCGCCCTTCGCCCCGGCCGCCTGGGCGTTGTTCGCCCGGACCGCCGAACCACAGGCGCGGGTCGAGTCGTTGTCGTCCCACTCCAGCCAGACGAACTTGCCGGCGGCCTTCGCCTTGTCCGCGGCGGAGTACGGCGCGCAGCCCGCGGCGTTCGCGGCGGACAGCGCGACGACCGGAGCCGTCAGGTCCAGGGTGTCGTAGCCGGTGTAGTTCTGGCTGTACTGCCCGGTCTTCTGGCCCGCGGCGTTCGCGGGGGCCTTGGCCTCGGCGGCGTCGCGCAGGATGCCCGCGTCACGCGTGCTGGCGACGGTGAGCGCCTCGGGGGTGTTGCCCGGCGAGCCGGCGATGTCGTTGATGTCGCCGCCGTTGCCCGCGGAGATCACCGGGAGGACGTTGTTCGCGGCGAGCTTGCGCACGAACAGCGAGTCCGGGTCGTCCGGCGCGCCGAAGTCGGAGCCCAGCGACAGGTTGACGATGTCGAGGTGGTCGGTGAAGTCGCCGTCGCCGTCCGGGTCGAGCGCCCAGTCGAGCGCCTGCGAGGTGACGTTCGTCGAGCCCGCGCAGCCGAACACCTTGATGGCGTAGAGGAGCGACTTCGGCGCCGTGCCCGGGCCGATCTGCATCGCGTCGACCTTCTTGGCGTCGAGCTTCTTGTAGTCGCCCTTGAAGGTCTTGCCGTCGGCGGTGACGCCGAAGCCGCCGATGGTGCCGGCCACGTGCGTGCCGTGCTCACCGCAGGCGAGGGGGTTCGGGTCCGGGGCCGGGGTGGTCTTGCCCGGGGTCGCGGCGTCGTAGTCGTCACCGACGAGGTCGGTGCCGCCGACGACCTTGGCGCTCGGGAAGAGCGGGGTCGGCTTGCTGCGGTCGACGCCGTTGTACGCGGCTTTCGTGCCGGGGCCGCCGAAGTCGGCGTGGGTGTAGTCGATGCCGTCGTCGATCACGCCGACGCGGACGTTGTCGCCGAACTTGCCGGTCTGCTGCCACGCGGCGAGCGTGTTGGTCAGCTGCTCGGCGCTGGCGTTGGTGCGGGTCTTCGGCACGACCGTGCGCACCGAAACGACGTCCGCGCGCTTCGCGACTTCGCGCAGCTTCGCGGCGTCGGCCGTGACGACCACGCCGGGGACGGCGTTGGCGGTCTGAGTGACGACCTGCGGCTTGGCGTCGGCCGAGCGCAGCTGGCCGAGGACCGACTCCACGGCGGCGGCGGTGTCGGCCTTCGCGGCACGGGCGGCCCGCTTGGCCTGGTCCTTGCCCTGCGGCTGCGCGGCGGTGAACGCGTCGACGGCGGGCTTCTTGGCCAGCTCGACGAACGCGGTGACACGGCCCTGCGCGGCACCCAGCCGCGGCGAGAGCTTGCCCTGCAGCTTCGCGTCGTCGATCTTCGCCGGCGCCACTCCGTCGGCGAGAGGTGCGTCTTGAGTAGACACAGTGGCGGCACTCGCGACCGGCGCCCCCAACGCGGCCGCCAGCACGACGGCGAAGAACGCCGTCGTGACGCGAGCGGGTAAGCGGGATCTGCTCATGAGTCGGCCCCTTACTCGAGGTCTGGACCCGAACCTGCCTGCCGCTCCTAGCACCCCCGACGGTGAAGCACGGCGACCGCGCCGTGCCCTCGACGGCGCGTGGTTCAACCTCGCGGGGAGAACTTAATGCCCCAAAACACCTACTTACGTAGGCAAAGGACTCCGTTATACAGATGTGATTGCACGCGAAGGCCCCCTCACCGCGAACGGCGAGGGGGCCTTTGTCGTGCTTCGCGTCAGTTGAAGTCGACGGCGCGGATCGTGTGCGCCCCGACCGAAGCGCCGATGGGCTCCAGCAGGTGCGCGTCGATGTGGCGGTCGACGCGCAGGAGCATCACGGCGTCGGAGCCGTCGGTCGTCTGGCTGATCTGGGCGGCCTCGATGTTGATGCCGGCCTCGCCGAGCAGCGTCCCGACGCGGCCCATCACGCCCGGGCGGTCGCCGTACTCGACCAGCAGGACCGTGCCCTCGGCGCGCAGGTCGAAGCCGCGGCCGTTGACCTCGACCAGCTTCTCGACCTCGTCCTTGCCGGTGACCGAACCGGACACGGTCAGCACCGCGCCGTCGGCGTGCACCGCGCGCACCGTGACCAGGCTGCGGAACTTCGGGCTCTCCGACTCGGTCACCAGCTCGACCTGCACGCCCAGCTTCTCCGCCAGCTGCGGCGCGTTGACGAACGTGACCTGGTCCTCGACCACGCCGGTGAACACCCCGCGCAGCGCGGCCAGCTGCAGCACGCCGGTGTCCTCGCTGCTCAGCTCGCCCTTGACCTGCACGGTCACCGAGTTCGGCGCCGTCGGGTTCAGGGCGGTGAGCAGCTGGCCGAGCTTCTGCGTCAGCGTCAGGTACGGGCGGACGTGCTCGCCCACCGCGCCGCCGCCGGAGACGTTCACCGCGTCCGGCACGAAGTCGCCGCGCAGCGCCAGCAGCACGGACCTCGCGACGTCGGTGCCCGCGCGGTCCTGCGCCTCGGCCGTCGACGCGCCCAGGTGCGGCGTCACGACGACGTTGTCCAGCTCGAACAGCGGGCTGGACGTGGTCGGCTCGGTGACGAAGACGTCGATGCCGGCGCCGCCGACGTGACCCGAGCGCAGCGCGTCGGCCAGGTCCTCCTCGACGATCAGCCCGCCGCGGGCCGCGTTCACGATGATGACGCCCGGCTTGGTCTTCTTCAGCGCGCCGGCGTCGATGAGGCCCTTGGTCTCCGGCGTCTTCGGCAGGTGGATGGAGATGGCGTCGGCACGCGACAGGAGCTCGTCGAGGGTGACGAGCTCGATGCCGAGCTGGCCGGCGCGCGCGGCCGAGACGTAGGGGTCGTAGGCGATGATCTTGGTGTCGAACGCGGCGAGGCGCTGGGCGAACAGCTGGCCGATCTTGCCGAGGCCGACCACGCCGACGGTCTTGCCCTGCAGCTCCACACCCGAGAACGAGCTGCGCTTCCACTCGCCGGCGCGCAGGCTCTGGCTGGCGGCCGGGACCCGGCGCGCGACCGACAGCAGCAGGGCCACGGCGTGCTCGGCGGCGGAGACGATGTTGGACGTCGGCGCGTTGACGACCAGGACGCCGCGCTCGGTGGCGGCGGGCACCTCGACGTTGTCCAGCCCGACGCCGGCGCGGGCGACGACCTTCAGCTGCGTCGTGGCGCCGAGGACCTCGGCGTCGACCTTGGTGGCGGAGCGCACCAGCAGCGCGTCGGCGCTCTTCACCGCCTCGAGCAGCGCGGAGCGGTCCGTGCCGTCGACGTGCCGGACCTCCACCTCGTCACCGAACACACTCAGCACGGAGGGGGCGAGCTTCTCCGCGATGAGGACGACGGGTTTGCTGGGCTTGCTCACGATGCGACTCCCACTATCTGGTCACTTCCAGGACGCTGTGTGTCGACAAACGGTCTGTGCACGTCGTTGTGCCCCGGTCGAGGCGGAGTTTAACCCGCTGGACCGCCCCCTGGCTTCCCACGGTGTTAACTCACTCGTAATCCCTCGAAAACAAGCGCCAGGAGCCGTTGCATGCCGCCCGGGCCGGGCAGGTGGCCACCCGCCCAGGATGCCGCGTGCAGCAAGAGAAGAAGCTCGTGGGTGGTGACGTCCTTGCGTAGTGCGCCTTCTTTTTTCGCCCGTTCCACCAGATGGGAACCTGCTTCGCGCATCTCGTGGCACGACGCGTACAAACGGGATGATTCGTCGCTGAGCGCGTCGGCGGTGAGCTCCACCAGGCCGCGGAACGTGCCGGTGGCGTCGCCGAGCCCGGCCAGCCAGGTCTGCAGCGCGGTCAGCGGCTCGGGGTGGGTGAGCAGGTCGCGCGCCCGCTCGGCCTGAGCGTCGAACCGGGCGCGCAGCAGGGTTTCGAGCAGGGCCTCCCGGGTCGGGAAGTGCCGGTAGAGCGTGCCGATGCCGACCCCGGCGCGGCGCGCGATGTCTTCCAGCGACGCCTCGACGCCGTGTTCGGCGAAGGCGCGCTGGGCCTCCTCGAGGAGGCGCTCGTAGTTGCGGCGGGCGTCCGCGCGCATCGGCTTGACTTCGGTCATCGCCCTTCCGACCCTACCGGGTAGCCAATCGGAGGCTACCTCCGTATATTAACCGGAGGCAGCCTCACATTACTGGAGGGAACGAGGATGACCCTGGTCGAAGACACGCGTGCCCGGCTAAGCGCGATCGGCGCCTGGCTGCCGAGCGCGCCCCTGCAACCACCCCCGGACGTCGAGCGAACGGCCACCCGCCGGCTCGCCGGCGCCGGCTACCGCTCGGTGTGGAGCGGCGAAGGACCCGGCACCCGGGAGGTGTTCGCCCACTTCGGCGACCTGCTCGCCTCGGTGCCGGACGTCGTGCTCGGCACCGGCATCGCGAACACCTGGCTGCGGCGCGGGGTGACCACCGAAAAGGGCGGCGCCACGCTCGCCCAGGCCCACCCCGGCCGGTTCGTGCTCGGCGTCGGCATCGGGCACGCGTTCCAGGCCACCAAGCTCGGCGAGGAGTACCGGCCGATCGACCGGATGCGTGACTACCTGTCCGAAATGGACGCGGCGGCGGCCGAAAACCCTTCTCCGGTCGCGTTTCCGCGCGTGCTGGCCGCCGTCGGGCCGAAGATGCTGGAACTGTCGCGCGACCACGCCGACGGCGCGCACCCCTTCGCCCAGCCGGTCTCGCACACGCCGTACGCCCGCGAAATCCTCGGGCCGGACAAGCTGCTGATCCCGCAACAGACCGTGCTGCTCGGCACCCGCGAGGACGCCCGGGAGAGCGTCCGGCGGCGCGTGGCGCAGTCGCGCGAATACTCCGTCACGGTCTACCTGGCGGGCTGGAAACGGCTCGGCTACACCGACGCCGACATCGCCGGCCCGAGCGACCGGTTCGTCGACGACCTCGTCCTGTGGGGCGACGCCGGAACCATCGCGAAGCGCCTGGACGAACTCCTCGACGCGGGCGCGGACCACGTGCTGCTGACGCCGTCCGCGGCGACCTTCGAGTCCACTGTGGACGTATTGCTGGAGCTGGCCCCGGCGGTGCTCCGGTGAGCGTCGGGATCTGGCGGTTCTTCGACGGCGACCCGGTCGGCGTCCTGCGCGAGACGGCCATCGAGGTCGAGGAGCTGGGCTTCGACGCGATCTGGTTCGGCGAATACGCCGGGCGAGAGGCGTTCACGCAGGCGGCGCTGCTGCTCGCGGCGACGTCGAGGCTGACGATCGCCACCGGCGTCGCGCGGTTCGACCAGCGCTCCCCACTCGCCGCGGAGGGCGCCATCCGCGCGCTGGGCGAGGCCTACCCGGGCCGGTTCATCGCCGGGCTGGGCGGGCACCGGCCGGGCGCGCGGCCGCTGACGGCGTTGCGCGAGTACCTCGACGGGATGGACGCGGCCGAGCTGCCCGGGCTGCCCCAGCCGGCACCGCGGCCGCGCCGGGTACTCGCGGCGCTGGGTCCGAAGCTCCTGGGTCTGGCGGCCGAACGCGCCGACGGTGCCCACCCGTACTTCGTCCCGCCGGAGCACACGGCACTGGCCAGGGACCGGCTCGGGCCGGGCAAGTACCTGGCGGTCGAGCAGGCGGTGGTCCTGGACGCCGACCCGTCGGTCGCCCGGGAGCACGTGGAGATGTACGTCCGGCAGGCCCCGCACCACCAGGCCAACCTGCGCCGGCTCGGCTTCACCGACGAGGACCTGGCCGACGGCGGCAGCGACCGCCTGGTCGACGCCATCGTCGCGACCGGCGAACAGGCGGTCGCCGACCGGATCCGGGCCCACCTCGACGCGGGCGCCGACCACGTCTGCGTCCAGGTCCTGGCCCGCAAACCGGACTCCTACCACCGCCTGGCCGACCTCCTCCCGTAACTCGCGTGATCAGGACCGGATCTCGTGTGATTGGGGCCGGAACTCGCGAGTTCCGGCCCCAATCACACGAGTCACGGCTTCAATCACGCGAGTTCCGTCGCCAATCACGCGAGTTCCGTGATCGAGGTAGGGTGGCGGGACGCGGTGAGGGCCGCGTCCCGTCCGCGGAAAGGGCCGAGCCCACCCCCGCAGCACCGCACCACCCAGCTCCGCACCTTCTTTCCTGCCCGGTGCCGGCGGACCACGGGCGTCGAGGGAAGGAGGCACCATGGGCACGTTGCCCGCCAAACCCAGCCTGGACCAGCTCCGCAAGCGCGCGAAGGATCTCGCCCGCGCCGAGGGCGTCAAACTCTCCGAAGCGCAGTTCCGGATCGCCCGCGACCACGGCTTCCCGAGCTGGCCGAAACTCCAGGCGTACGTCCGGCGCGTCACGGAACACGGCGAGAACCTGCAGCACCCGTACCACCAGGACGTCCACTACTACGCCGAACGCGCGCTCGGCCTGCTCGCCTCGGCCGAAGACGAGACACCCGGCGCGCGAGAGCCGTTCGAGCGCTGGAACCAGCCGCTCACCCGAGACGGAGCTCGCGCCGTCGTCGCCCGAGAACACGGTTTCGTTTCCTGGCAAGGACTTCGCACCCACATAAAGTCCCTTGTGGACAGTGGTGAACCGTTCGCCCGCGCATACCGGGCAGTCGAAGCGCGCGACGTCGAGAGCCTCGGCAGGCTCCTCGAAGAGTTCCCCGGACTCGTCACCGCCCGCGGCACCAACGGCAACGACCTCCTCGGCATGGCCGGCGCCACCTGCGACGAGCGGCTCACCCGCGTCCTCCTCGACCACGGCGCCGACCCGGCACGCGGCAACGTCCACGGCTGGACCCCGCTGCACCAAGCCGCCTACAGCAACCTCCCGCTCCTGCTCGACATGCTGCTGGACGCGGGCGCCCCGGTCGACGTCCCGGCTCGCGGCGACGGCGGCACTCCCCTGGTCGTCGCGCTGTTCTGGGGTCACCGTGAGGCCGCGGAGAAGCTGGCGCCCCACAGCCGCGCGCCCGGCAACCTGCGTGTCGCGGCCGGGCTCGGCGACGCCGACCTGCTCGGCGAACTCCTGCGACCGGGACACCCCGCGGCCGGCGCACACCGGGGCTTTTACCGCCCGCACAGCGGTTTCCCGGCCTGGCACCCGAAAGACGACCCCGCCGAGGTCAAGAACGAAGCCCTGGCCTGGGCGGCCCGCAACGACCGCGCCGAAGCCCTCCGCACGCTCGTCGCCCGGGGCGCCGAGGTGGACGCCGACGTCTACCGCGGCACGGCCTTGACCTGGGCAGCGGCGACCGGGCGGGTCACCGCGATCCGCACGCTCCTCGACCTCGGTGCCGACGTGAACCACGCCGGCACCTTCGGCGGCCCGAACCACGGCGAAGGCGTCACGGCCCTGCACCTCGCCGCGCAGTCCGGGCACCTGGACGCGATCCGCGTCCTCGTCGAGAACGGCGCCGACCTCGAGGCCCAGGACGGGATCTTCCACAGCACGCCGGAGAACTGGGCCGACGTGTGCGAGCAGCCGGCCGCCCGGGACCTCCTCCGCACCCTGTAGACAAACGGAGTCTGTAGTCCGTATCTTCGGAGACGGACTACAGACTCCGTTTTGCCCACTGGGAGGATCCATGACCAAACCCCGCGACGTGTTCGACGCCCTGTCCGACGGCATCAGCGAAGGACGGTTCGGCGAGCTTTCCGCGCTCTACGCCGAAGACACCGTCGTCGAGCACCCCCAAGCCGTGCCGCGGCCGACCCGCCTCACCGGCCGCGCGGCCGTCCACGAGCGGTTCACCGGCGTCCTCGCCGGCGCGGTGCGGCTCAAGCGCAAGAACGTGGTCGTCCACGAGACGACGGACCCCGAGGTGATCGTCGCCGAATACGACTACGACGCCGAATCGGCCGAAACCGGCCGGACGATCACCACGGCCAACATCCAGGTGCTGCGCGTCCGCGACGGCCTGATCGTCCACTCCCGCGACTACCACGACTACCTGCGGCTGGCCGTCATCCGCGACGGCGTCGACCAGCTGGTCAAGGCTTACGAGCAGGCGCCGCCGCGTGAGCTCTCACCGGTCACGCCCGAGAGTGCGGACACGGTGCTCGAAAAGCTGGTGCACGGCGTGGCCGGCGGGCGCTGGGACGAACTCCCGGACCTGTACGCGGAAGAAACCCATGTCACGCACCCGTTCCTGCCGGGATCGACGGCATCGCGCACGCGCGACGACATCCGCGAGCACTTCCAGGCGGGCAAGGCCATGAACCCCGGCTTCACCGTCGCGGACCTGGTCGTCTACCAGGGCACCGATCCGGAGGTGCTGCTCGGCGAGTTCGCCTACCAGGGCGAATACGGCGGGAAACCGGTGCGGATCGCCAACATCTTCTCGATGCGCGTGTGCGACGGCCTGGTCGTCGAGTCCCGCGACTACGGCGACCACCTCGGCATCGCCGGGGACCTCGGCACGATTCCCGAGCTGGCGGCGAAGGTCTAAGCCTCCGCGAGGTCTCCCGGCAGGTCGAACTCGCCGTCGCGGACGCCCCTGAGGAACGCGTCCCATTCGGAGGGGGTGAAGACGAGGACCACGCCTTCCGGGTCGGTCGACTTCCGCATCGCGGTGTAGACGACGCCGTCGGTGTGCGGGATGTGCGCGTATTCGACGACCTCTTCGAGCGTGACGCCTTCCGGCTCGGCCCGGACCCACTCCGCTTTCGAGAGGTCCAGGTGGTGCCGGATGTGCGCCTTGTCATCGCTCATGCGGCCAGCGTAGCGAAACGACCACCGAACGCACTGAAGGGGACGCCCGGCACCGGGCGTCCCCTTCAGCGTCTGGCCGGAAAGATCAGGCGGTCTCGGTGATCGGCCGGTCCACCCACGACATCAGGTCGCGCAGCTTCTTGCCGGTCGCCTCGATCGGGTGCTGGTTGCCCTGCTCCTCGAGCTTGGTGAAGTTCGGCCGGCCGGCCTCGTCCTCGGCGACCCATTCGCGGGCGAACGTGCCGTCCTGGATCTCGCCGAGGATCTTCTTCATCTCTTCCTTGACCGTCGGCGAGATGACGCGCGGGCCGCGGGTCAGGTCGCCGTACTCGGCGGTGTCGGAGATCGAGTAGCGCTGGCGCGCGATGCCGCCCTCGTACATGAGGTCGACGATCAGCTTCAGCTCGTGCAGCACCTCGAAGTAGGCGATCTCCGGGGCGTAACCGGCCTCGGTGAGCACCTCGAAGCCGGTCTGCACCAGCGCGGACGCGCCACCGCAAAGCACGGCCTGCTCGCCGAAGAGGTCGGTCTCGGTCTCCTCGGTGAACGTCGTCTTGATGACGCCCGCACGCGCGCCACCGATGGCGGCGGCGTAGGAGAGCGCGAGCGCCTGCGCGTTGCCGGTGGCGTCCTGCTCGACCGCGATGAGCGCCGGGACGCCCTTGCCGTCGACGAACTGGCGGCGCACGAGGTGACCCGGGCCCTTGGGGGCGACCATCGCGACGTCCACGTTGGACGGCGGCTTGATCAGGTCGTAGCGGATGTTGAAGCCGTGCCCGAAGAAGATCGCGTCGCCGTCCTTGAGGTTCGGCGCGATGTCCTGCTCGTAGATGAAGCGCTGCTTCGTGTCCGGAGCCAGGATCATGATCAGGTCGGCTTCGGCCGACGCCTCGGCCGGGGTGAGCACGCGCAGGCCCTGCTCCTCGGCCTTCGCCCGCGACTTGGACCCCTCGGGCAGGCCGATGCGGACGTCGACGCCGGAGTCGCGCAGGCTCAGCGAGTGGGCGTGGCCCTGGCTGCCGTAGCCGATGACAGCGACCTTGCGCCCCTGGATGATCGAGAGGTCGGCGTCGTCGTCGTAGAAGATTTCCACTGCCATGGGGGTACTGCTTCCTTTCCTGACTTACTTCGTTAACGCGGTGAAGTGGCGGTGATGGAACGGGCGCCCCGCCCCACCGCGACCATGCCTGACTGCACCAGCTCGCGGATGCCATACGGCTCCAGCATCCGCAGCAGCGCACCGATCTTGTCGGACGTCCCGGTGGCCTCGACGGTGAGTGCCTCCGGAGAGACGTCCACCACCTTGGCCCGGAAGAGCTGGACGGTTTCGAGGACCTGGCTGCGCACGGTGTTGTCGGCGCGGACCTTGACCAGCAGCAGTTCGCGCTGCACGGCGGTCGACTGTTCCAGCTCGACGATCTTGATCACGTTGACCAGCTTGTTGAGCTGTTTGGTCACCTGCTCGAGCGGTAGCTCTTCGACAGCGACCACGATCGTCATGCGGGACACCTCGGGGTTCTCCGTGGGCCCGACGGCGAGGGACTCGATGTTGAACCCGCGGCGGGAGAACAGGCCCGAGACGCGCGCGAGCACACCCGGCTTGTTCTCGACCAGGACACTCAGCGTGTGGACGCTCATCTCAGCGCTCACCTTCCCCGGCGGCTTCCGCGGCGGCCTCGGTCGTCTCGACCGAAACCTCGTCGTCGTCGAACAGCGGCCGGATGCCCCGGACCGCCATGATCTCGTCGTTGCCGGTGCCGGCCGCGACCATCGGCCACACCTGGGCATCCTTCCCGACGACGAAGTCGATCACGACGGGACGGTCGTTGATCTCCATCGCGCGGCGGATGGTGGCGTCGACGTCTTCCTTCGTCTCGCAGCGCAGCCCGGCGCAGCCCAGCGCCTCGGCCAGCAGCACGAAGTCCGGGATGCGGTGCTTGTGCGTGCCGAGGTCGGTGTTGGAGTACCGCTCCGAGTAGAAGAGGTTCTGCCACTGCCGGACCATGCCCAGGTTGCCGTTGTTGATGACGGCGACCTTGATCGGCGCGCCTTCGATGGCGCAGGTGGCCAGCTCCTGGTTGGTCATCTGGAAGCAGCCGTCGCCGTCGATCGCCCACACCTGCGTGCCGGGGACGCCGAACTGCGCGCCCATCGCCGCGGGCACCGCGTAGCCCATGGTGCCGAGGCCGCCGGAGTTGATCCAGGTGCGCGGGTTCTCGTACTTGACGAACTGCGCGGCCCACATCTGGTGCTGCCCGACGCCGGCCGCGTACACCGCGTCGGGGCCGACGAGCTGGCCGATCCGCTCGATCACGTACTGCGGCGACAGCGAACCGTCGTCCGGCCACTCGTAACCGGCCGGGTAGTTCTCGCGCCAGTCGTCGGCCTGGGTCCACCAGTCGGTGAGGTCGGGCTTGCCGCCGTGGTCGAACTCCGTCTGCACGGCGGTGATCAGCTCGCCGATGATCTCCTTGCAGTCGCCCACGATCGGGACGTCGGCCTTGCGGTTCTTGGAGATCTCGGCCGGGTCGATGTCGGCGTGCACGATCGCGGCGTCCGGCGCGAACGACGACAGCTGGCCGGTGACGCGGTCGTCGAACCGGGCGCCGAGCGCGATCAGCAGGTCGGCGCGCTGCATGGCGGCGACCGCGGCGACCGTGCCGTGCATGCCCGGCATGCCGAGGTGCTGCGGGTGCGAGTCGGGGAACGCGCCGCGCGCCATCAGCGTGGTGACGACGGGGATGCCGGTCAGCTCGGCGAGCTGCTTCAGCTGCTCGTGGGCCTCCGCCTTGATCACGCCGCCGCCGACGTACAGCACCGGGCGACGCGACTTCGCGATGAGCTTCGCGGCTTCGCGGACCTGCTTGCCGTGCGGGCGCAGCGTGGGGCGGTAGCCCGGCAGCCGCAGCTCGGTCGGCCAGGAGAACGAGGTCATCTCCTGCAGCACGTCCTTGGGGATGTCCACCAGCACCGGGCCGGGTCGGCCCGTGGACGCCAGGTGGAACGCCTCGGCGATGGTCCGCGGGATGTCCGCCGGGTCCGTGACGAGGAAGTTGTGCTTGGTGATCGGCATGGTGATGCCGCAGATGTCGGCTTCCTGGAACGCGTCGGTGCCGATCAGCGCCCGGGACTGCTGCCCGGTGATGGCCACGACCGGGACCGAGTCCATGTTCGCGTCGGCCAGCGGGGTGACCAGGTTGGTCGCGCCCGGGCCGGAGGTCGCCATGCAGACGCCGACCTTGCCGGTGGCCTGCGCGTAGCCGGTGGCGGCGTGCCCGGCGCCCTGCTCGTGGCGGACCAGGATGTGGCGGACCTTCGTCGAGTCCAGCAGCGGGTCGTAGGCGGGCAGGATGGTGCCGCCCGGAATGCCGAAGACCACCTCGGCGCCGACCGCCTCGAGCGAGCGCACGAGGGACTGCGCGCCGGTGACGCGCACCGGGGTTCCCGCCGGTGGCGCCGGCTTCGGACGTGCTCCGGGCGTTCCGGGCGTCGGCCCGGGTTTCGCGTCGCTGCGCGACGTGGCACTGGTCATCGGTTCTGCCTCGTGGGTCTCGGTGTCACTCGTTCGGGTCGGTTTTGTGCGGTGGGGCGGGGAATCTCTTCCCGTGGGCAACAAAAAACCCTCGCCGACCGTAAGGTCGCACGAGGGTTCGCGCGTCGACGCAGCGGAAAGTCTTCCCTAAGCGTCGACGCGCTTGGGAAGTACGAGGCCGGTCAGCGGTGTCACGACGCTGACGCTAGTCCGAAGGTCTCTCAGGTGTCAACTCTGCGGGATGGCGAGTCCAGATCGTGGACACCCGAGCGGCGCATGTCACCCGCGTCCGACCCGGGTCCCGGCCGGTCCGCGGGGCGGTGCACCATTTCGGGGTGGCCGAAAAAGAGCAGGACGAAGGCCGGAAGGCCGTCTTCCGGATCCCCCGCACGTCGTTCATGGCGATCGCCCTCCTGACGATCTGCGTGACGCCCATCGCGCTCGGCGAGATCCCGTACCTGCAGTGGCTCTACCTCTTCCCCATCGCGCTCGCGGTGTTCGTGGTCCGGACCCGCACGATCGCGACGCGCGAGGGGCTGGCGACGCGCACGATGTTCGGCCACCGCGACGTCCCGTGGTCGGCGCTCAAGGGCCTGGCGATCACCAAGAAGTCGCGCGTGCAGGCGGTGCTCAAGGACGACACGAAGGTGCCGCTGCCCACGGTGCGGACCCGGCACCTGCCGGTGCTTTCGCTGGTCAGCGAAGGTCTCGTCGCCGACCCGAGCGGGTTGCTGGACGCCGACGACGTCAAGCCCGCCAAGCCGGAGACGTCGCCCAGCGAGTAAATTGGTTCTACCAGTTTCATCTTTTCGGCTTTGACCTGGGAGTTCCCGTGCCGCCTCTCCGTTCCCGGACCACCACCCACGGCCGCAACGCGGCGGGCGCGCGCGCGCTCTGGCGCGCCACCGGCATGACCGACAGCGACTTCGGCAAGCCGATCGTGGCGATCGCCAACTCCTACACACAGTTCGTGCCCGGCCACGTGCACCTCAAGGACCTCGGCGAGATCGTCGCCGGCGCGGTCAAGGAAGCCGGCGGCGTCGCGCGCGAGTTCCACACGATCGCCGTCGACGACGGCATCGCGATGGGCCACTCCGGCATGCTCTACTCGCTGCCCTCGCGCGAGATCATCGCCGACTCGGTCGAGTACATGGTCAACGCGCACCAGGCCGACGCGCTCGTCTGCATCTCCAACTGCGACAAGATCACCCCGGGCATGCTCAACGCCGCGATGAGGCTGAACATCCCGGTGGTGTTCGTCTCCGGCGGGCCGATGGAGGCCGGCAAGGCCGTCGTCGTGGGCGGCGTCGCGCAGGCGCCGACCGACCTGATCACGGCGATCGCCGCGTCGGCCAGCCCCGAGGTCGACGAGGACGGGCTCGACATCGTCGAGCGCTCGGCCTGCCCGACCTGCGGCTCGTGCTCCGGCATGTTCACCGCGAACTCGATGAACTGCCTCACCGAGGCGCTGGGCCTGTCCCTGCCGGGCAACGGCTCCACGCTGGCGACGCACGCCGCGCGCCGGGCGCTGTTCGAGGAGGCCGGCCGCACGGTCGTCGAGCTGTGCCGGAAGTGGTATGAAAACGACGACGACTCGGTCCTGCCGCGTTCGATCGCGTCGAGGGCGGCGTTCGAGAACGCGATGGCCCTCGACATGGCGATGGGCGGCTCGACGAACACGGTGCTGCACATCCTCGCCGCCGCCCAGGAGGGCGAGGTCGACTTCACGATCGCCGACATCGACGCGATCGGCCGCCGCGTGCCGTGCCTGTCGAAGGTGGCACCGAACTCGGACTACCACATGGAGGACGTCCACCGGGCCGGCGGAATCCCGGCGATCCTCGGCGAGCTGTACCGCGGCGGGCTGCTGAACACCGACGTCCGCTCGGTGCATTCGGAGGACATCGAGTCGTGGCTCGGTTCTTGGGACATCCGCGCCGCTTCGCCTTCCGACGTCGCTCTCGAGCTGTTCCACGCGGCACCGGGCGGGGTCCGCACGACGCAGGCGTTCTCGACGGAGAACCGCTGGTCGTCACTGGACACGGACGCGGCGGGTGGCTGCATCCGCGACGTCGAGCACGCGTACACGAAGGACGGCGGCCTGGCGATCCTGCGCGGCAACCTCGCCGAGAACGGCGCGGTGATCAAGGCGGCGGGCATCGACGAGGACCTGTGGCACTTCGAGGGCCCGGCGCGGGTGCTGGAGAGCCAGGAGGAAGCCGTGTCGGCGATCCTCAAGAAGGAGATCCAGCCGGGCGAGGTGCTGGTCATCCGCTACGAAGGCCCCGCGGGCGGCCCGGGCATGCAGGAGATGCTGCACCCGACGGCGTTCCTCAAGGGTTCGGGCCTGGGCAAGAAGTGCGCCCTGATCACCGACGGCCGCTTCTCCGGCGGCTCGTCCGGCATCTCGGTCGGCCACATCTCCCCCGAGGCGGCGGCCGGCGGCCTGATCGCCCTAGTCGAAAACGGTGACAGGATCCTCCTGGACATCCACTCACGCCGGCTGGAACTGCTGGTGGACCCGGAGATCCTGGCCGAGCGGCGCTCGAAGATGGAGGCGTCCGAGCAGCCGTGGCAGCCGAAGGAGCGCCAGCGCCCGGTGACGGCGGCCCTGCGCGCGTACGCCCGGATGGCGACCTCGGCGGACACCGGCGCGGTCCGCGACGTGAACAAGTAAGACCTTCCGATGGCCGCCCTTCCGAGGGCGGCCATCGTCGTCATCGCGTCAAAACGATGACCACGACGGCAGCCGCGGCGGCCAGCAGCAGCGACACCAGCCCCAGCGGCAACGGCCGCTTCCGCCACGGAGTGTTCCGCTCCAGCGAAATCGGCCCGGAACCGGTGAACAGCAGGCTCAACGCCGAAGCCCCGAGCAGCAGCTCGAACTCGAAGCCCTGCCCCTGCCCCTCGAAGAACCCGCCGTGGAACTTCGCGTACACCGCGTTCGCCATGACGCCCAGCAGCCCCGCCGCGGCCAGCGGCGTGAACAGCCCGACGACCACCAGCACGCCGCCACCGAGCTCGACGATCCCGGTGATCCACGACAGCAGCGTCGTCTGCTTGTGGTAGCCGAACGTCTCCAGCATCCGCGCGAACCCGCCGATGCCGGGCCCGCCGAACAGGCCGAACAGGTGCTGCAGGCCGTGCGCGCCCATGGTCGTGCCGAGCGCCACCCGCAGGATCAGCAGGCCCAGGCCGAGCCCGCCCTGGCGCGGCGTGTCGTCGGGCCCGTTGTCCTCGACGTCCGACAGGAGGCTGGTGGGCTGCTGCGAAAAGTCGTCTCCACTGCTCACGCGCGAAGAGTAGGGGATGCGGGCTGACCTGGCGAGAGACCGCGCCGCGCGTCAGTACTCCCCGTGCACGAGGTTGTCCGGCAGCTCCCCGCCCGCGTACCGCGCGATCTCGGCCGCGGCGACGGCGTACGACCGGCCCCGCACGCCGCGCACGGCCCCGCCGACGTGCGGCGTCAGCAGCAGCCCCGGCGCCGTCCACAGCGGGTGCCCGGGCGGCGGCGGTTCGGGATCGGTGACGTCGAGCGCGGCGCGAAGCCGGCCCGTGGTCAATTCGGCGACCAAGGCGTCGGTGTCCACGACGGCGCCGCGCGCGACGTTGACCAGCACCGCGCCGTCCCGCATCTCGGCGAGGAACTCCGCGTCGACCATCCCGCGGGTGCGCGAGGTCAGCGGCACCATCAGCACGACGACGTCGTGCAGGCCGAGCAGCGACGGCAGCTCCCGCACGCCGTGCACGCCGTCGCGCGCGGTCATCCCGACCATCGTGCAGCGCGCGTCGAACGGCTCGAGCCGCCGCCGCAGGTGCTGCCCCAGGTCGCCGGCGCCGATGACGAGCACGCGCTTGCCCTGCAGCGTGTCGGTGCTCTGCCGCTCCCACCGGCCTTCGCGCTGCGCCGCGCCGAAGACGTCCAGCTTCCGGTACATCGACAGCAGCGCCGCGACGACCCACTCGGCGCTGCTCCCGCCGTGCGCACCCCGGCAGGTGGACAGCAGGACTCCGTCGGGCACCCGGCCGACCCAGTCCTCGGCGCCGGCGGAGAGCAGCTGGATCAGCTTCAGGTTCGGCAGCGCGCGCCACAGGTCCTCACCCGGCGGGTGCTTGCCGGGGATGAGCACCTCGGCCTTCGAGGCCTCGGGCGGCACCGGCTCGCCCCACTGGTGGCGCACGGGCAGCACCCGCGGCACCTCGGCGAGCACGGTCAGGCCCTCGTCGTCGGGCACCAGGACGGTCAGCGTCATGATCCCCAACGTATCGAGGAGTACTAACCCATGGTTCACGTGCCGGGCCCTAGGCTGGTGAATCATGCGAACCCGGTACCGGTCGGCCCTGCTGGCGATCCTGGCCTGCGGCGTCCTGCTGCCCGCCGGGTGCGCGCGGTTCGACGACACCGCGGCGGGCCAGACCTTCAGCCCCGCGCCCGTGCCCAGCCCCGAGTCACCGCCCGAGGTCCAGGGCCCCGGCGCGGACTCCGGCGGCGACGGCCGCCCGGCCCAGCCCGGCCAGTCGCCCACGCCCGTGCCGCCGCCACAGGGCTGCAAGGACTTCGACCCGGCGGTGATCGCGACCTGCCTGGACACCGTCGCCGCGGTGGCCGGCCTGCCGGGTGACGGTTCGACGCCGAGCGCGCTGGCCGGCGAGCGCAAGAGCGGCCGCGTGATGCTGGCGACAGCGGGCAAGGACGCTACGGACTTCGCGAAGCTCGACGTCCAGGCGGCCGGTGACGGCGGCCTGACGGGCCTCGCGCTGTCGCCGTCGTACGTCGAGGACCAGCTCGTGTTCGCCTACGTGACCACGGCGACGGACAACCGCGTCGTGCGTTTCGCCAAGGGGCAGGCGGCCAAGCCGGTGCTCACCGGGATCCCGAAGGGCGCGACCGGCAACCGCGGCACGATCAGCACCGACAACCGCGGCGCGCTGCTCGTCGCCACCGGCGACGCGGGCGACCCCAACGCCGCCGCCGACCCGAACTCCCTGGCCGGGAAGGTGCTGCGGATCGACACGTCCGGCAAGGCCGCGGCGGGCAACCCGAACGGCGCGCTGGCCGTGGCGGCCGGGCTGCACGCGCCGGGCGGGCTGTGCGCCTCCGCCGACGGCGCCCGCGTCTGGGTCACCGACCGGCTCGCCGACAAGGACGCCCTCTACCGCGTGCAGGCCGGGCAGCCGCTGACGACCCCGGCGTGGACGTGGCCGGACAAGCCGGGGGTCTCGGGCTGCGCGGACTTCGTCGACTCGAGCGGCTTCGTGGAGGTGGCGGCTTCCGTGGCCGCCAACCTGCAGAACGTCCCGGTGTCGAAGGAGGGCGCGGTGACCGGGAAGCCGCAGATCTCCCTGGACGGCAAGACCGGCAAACCGCCGGAGACGTTCGGGCGGCTCGCCGGGATGAGCATGATCAACCCACAGCTCGCAGTGGCCGGCACGGTCAACAAGGACGGCGGAACCCCGGTCTCGAGCGACGACCGCGTCGTGCTGATCACGCCGGCGACGTCCGGTGGTGGCAACGACAAGGACTGACCCGCCCCTCACGCCAGGGGCTTCAGCTCCACCCGCCGTCCCTCCGCCGACGACGTCAACCCGGCTTCGGCGAGCTGCAGCCCGCGCGCGGCCGAGAAGAAGTCGTAGCGGTGTTGCCGCCCGGCGACAACGTCCCGGACGAACTCCTCCCACTGCGCCTTGAAGCCGTTGTCGAACTCGGCGTTGTCCGGCACCTCCTGCCACTGCTCGCGGAAGGGCTCGGTGGCGGGCAGGTCCGGGTTCCACACGGGCTTCGGCGTCGCCGAGCGGTGCTGGACGCGGCAGCGCCGCAGGCCGGCGACGGCGCTGCCCTCGGTGCCGTCGACCTGGAACTCGACCAGCTCGTCCCGGAAGACCCGCGTCGACCACGACGAGTTGATCTGCGCGATGGCCCCCGACTCGAGTTCGAAGATGCCGTACGCGGCGTCATCGGCCGTCGCCGCGTACGGCTCGCCCTGCTCGTCCCAGCGACGCGGGATGTGCGTGACCGCCTTCGCCGTCACCGCGCGGACCGCGCCGAAGAGGTTCTCCAGCACGTAGTTCCAGTGGCAGAACATGTCGAGCACGATCCCGCCGCCGTCCTCGGCGCGGTAGTTCCAGCTCGGCCGCTGCGCGTCCTGCCAGTCGCCCTCGAAGACCCAGTAGCCGAACTCGCCGCGCACCGACAGGATCCGTCCGAAGAACCCGCCGTCGATCAGCCGCCGCAGCTTCCGCAGCCCGGGCAGGAACAGCTTGTCGTGGACGACGCCGTGACAAATCCCGGCGTCCCGCGCGAGCCCGGCCAGCTCCAGCGCCGACGGCAGCATCTCGGCCAGCGGTTTCTCGGCGTAGACGTGCTTGCCCGCGGCGATCGCCGCCCGCACCGACGGCTCGCGCGCCGACGTCAGCTGCGCGTCGAAGTAGATCCCCACGTCGTCCAGCGCCGAGCCGACGTCGGTCGTCCACGCGGTCAGGCCGTGCCGACCGGCGAGTTCCTTCAGCTTCGCCGCGTTGCGCCCGGCGAGGATCGGCTCGAGCTGCACGCGGGTGCCGTCGGGCAGCTCGACCCCGCCCTGCTCGCGGATGGCCAGCACCGACCGGAGCAGGTGCTGCCGGTAGCCCATCCGGCCGGTGACCCCGTTGAGCAGCACTCCGATGGCGGTCTGGTTCATCGCCGGCCTTCCTGGTCGAGGGCGTCCCCGCCGGACGGCGAGGTGACACCCGGGATGTCGTATTCCGCGCGACGCCCGCACATGCCGTAGCCGTCGGGGTTCGACGGCGTCGCGACCCGGACGCCCGACTGGTCGAGGTGGCTCCCGTCGCCGTCGGCGAGGGCCTTGAGGTGCGCACCGGTCAGTTCGGCGGCCTTCAGGGCTCCGGCCTGCCAGCGCGGTACCCAGTCTCCGATTTTCGGCGACACCAGCGCGACGGCCGCCCGGTGGAAAGACCTCAGCGGCTCCGCATCGCCGTCCAGCAGCGCTTCACGCAGGGGTAGGTAGCCGCGAATCGCCAGGTCACGACGTCTTTTGGCGGCCTCGTCGATTTTCGGCAACGCGGCGGCCTCGGCGTAGGCCGCAGCGTCCGCGAGCACGTCGGGCGGAAAAGTGAACACGGCGTCACCCGCTTCGGGCAGACCGCTGTTCTGCATGAGGACCGTGACGCGCAGGCCGCCGCCCTGCACCATCCGGTGCACGGTCCCCGGCGCGAACCACGCGATCACGCCGGGTTCGAGCGGCGTCTCCGCGTACCCGCCGGTGCTCAGCGTCTGGACGGCGCCGCGCCCGGCCGTGACGACGTAGGCCTCGGTGCAGGCGAGGTGCAGGTGCGGGCTGCCACCGCAGACGCCGTCCTCGGCTTCCCAGTCGTAGGCGCGCAGGTGCGAAACGCCGATGCCACCCGGTAGCGGGAATTCGTTCATGACCATCCGTGCCTATCGAGGTATCCGGTCACCTGATCGCGGTCCCACGCGCCGTCCGCGACGACGACCCGGTAGCGGTACGTGAAGCTCTCCCCCGGCGGGAGGGCGAATTCTTCGAAGAACGCCCACGAGAAGGCCACCATGGGCGTTTCCTTGCTCCGGACGAACCAGTGCGACTCGTGGATCGCGTGGTCATTTTCCGGCGAATGCGCGAAGACGAGCGTCGAGTGCGCGTCGACGTCGTCGTGTTCGCCGACAAAGGCCAGCCACGGCGCCTGCGCACCCATCATGTCGTCGCCGCCGAGACCATCGGGCCCGAAGACGCGGCCGCCGCCGAAGTCACGCGGGCCCCGCCAGTGCAGGCCGGTGTACCCGGCCTGCTCGCGACCGGCGGTGGTCGGGCTGCCGAACACGAGCGGCACGTCGCGGACGTTGGTCAGCTCGATGCCCCAGTCGATCGCCCAGGCGCCCTCACCGGGTTCGACGGAGTGGACGACGATGTCCCGCCGCTCGCGCGCCCACTCGTCGCCGCGGTGGGCCACCCAGGTGAGCCGTTCGGTGAAGGTCAGCCGGTCGCCGCCGACGGTGAAGCCGGCGAACCCGTCGTGGCGCATCGAGCCGATGCGGTCGGGCAGGTCCTGATACCAGTGGCCGGGAACGTAGGTGTGGCCGCCCCAGAAGTTCTGACCGGACAGGTGGCTCGAGGTCATCTGCAGGCCTTTGTGCCACCGGTGGTCGGCGGGCCGGTACCCGCTGACGCGCCGGCCACGCAACGTGCGCAAGGGGTGGGTGTAGGGCTTGCGCGACTCGTAGGCGACGGGATCGGGCTTGTACACATAGGACATGAGCGGGACCCCGCCGGCCTCGACGATCACGCGATCGCCGTGCCGGTGGGTGACGGTGATCGCGGCGCTCATCCCACGGTCACCCCGCCCATTCCCCGGTAGAAGGGATCCCCGGGCCCGATCTCCCCGCGACGCACGGTTTGCCCGGTGAAGGCGGCCTTGTAGAGAGCGGCGACGAACTCCAGCACCCGCCGCCCATCCCGCCCACTGCACGGCGGCCGCCGCCCGGCCCGGTAGGCATCCAGGACGGGCGTCAAGGCGGCGGCATGCGAGCTGCCGACGTCCTCGGCGGGTTCGGTCTCTGGCCTGCCGCAGTTCGGCGCGGGGGTGTATTGCCAGTTTTCGGCAACGTGGCCATAGAGGTGAGTGAGCTCGACGGTGGCGCGTTCACAGTCGACCCGGATCCGGCTCACTTCGTCGGGCGAAAGGACACTGTTGACGACGGTGGCCAGCGCCCCGGACCCGAACCGGACGAGCGCGGTGGAGACGTCCTCGGTCTCGACATCGTGCACGAGCCGCGCGGTCATCGCCTGGACTTCGGCCCACTCACCGTCTTCGCTGTCATCGTCGGCCAGCAGGTGGAGCAGCAGATCCATCTGGTGAATGCCGTGGCCCATGGCGGGCCCACCGCCTTCGGTCGCCCAACGCCCACGCCACGAGACCGCGTAGTAGCCGGCATCCCGGTACCAGGTGGTCTGACAATGCGCGACAAGCGGACGCCCGAGTTCCCCCTTGGCGAGCAAATCCCGAAAGTGGGCGACGGCGGAGCCGGACCGCTGCTGGTAGACGAAGGAGACATAGGGGCCGCCGTCAAGTTCAGCGGAGGTCATGTCGTCGTATTCGGCAAGCGAACGACAAGGCGGCTTCTCACACCAGGCCCAGGCACCGCTCTCAAGGACAGCTTTCGTCTGTCCGACGTGCAGACCCGGCGGAGTGCAGATCGAGACGAGATCAGGTTCCTGCTCGGCGAGCAGGGAGTCGAGGTCCGGGTAGGGCTGGGCGTGCTCGGTGGTCGCACAGAAGGCAAGAGCCCGGCCTTCATCGACATCAGCGGCGGCGACGAGATCGACATCGTCGCGGTGGGCCAGATAGGCGGCACGGTGACTGTCGGCAATAGCCCCGGCCCCGACGACAGCAACCCGCAAGCGCTTTCCCCGAGCCAATCCGGCCTCCCTCATCACCGACCTCGACGCTGCCTCAGCGGACGCCCATCACGGTTCCGCACACGTCGCCGTCCCCACGCGACTCCTGCGCCGCCGCATTCCTCCTGTCGCGTGGCCTTCGCCGCCGCATTCCTGCCGCCGCGCGGACCCTTTGACGACATCGCCGACGCCTCCCGCCGGTCGCCCGCAGCCTCCTACGGCTCGCCGTTTCGACCGTCTCAGAAAGCGCTTTCTCACGCAACGGCCGCCGCCGATGTCAACGTTGTCGCCCCAAGTCCTCAACCGGAACGGACGACTCGGCAACCTCAATGACCGCGAGCCCGCACAGCCGGCAACCCACCGTCACCTCAACCGGGTGCAGGTCGCCGAGAACCGGTCAGCGGCTCTTGCTGCGGGGCTCACGTTTCCGCGGCTGCCGGCTCTCGGCCCGCGCCGCCCGCATGTCCAGGAAAGCGGCCACGCCCGACACGAGCGCGGCCAGCAGCCCGAGAAACCGGCCGAAGCCGGGGCCGATGGCGATGCCGGCGGCGTCGAAGATGCCACGCTGGTCGGCGTCGAACTCCCAGTCCAGCGTGAACCAGCCGATCACCATCAGCAGCAGCGACGCCACGGCGACCGCCAGCCACAGGTGCGGCAGGCCGCTGACCCGCGCTTTCCGGATTCGCCCGAAGACGACCACGACCACCCCGGCCAGCAGCAACGGCAGCGGCGGGCACCACGCGAAGAAGCTCGAGTGCCACGCGTCGCGGACGACGTCACTGTGCTCCAGCTGCGACAGGATGTCTTCGATGTCCGGCTTGTTGGTGCTCAGCGTGGTCCACGGCAGGAACATCGAACCCAGCGCGAGCAGCCCGGCCGCCAGGCCGAGCCACTCGCGCCAGGTGACGCTCTTGACGGAAAACGGCTGTGTCATGAAAACGGTCAGGAACCCACGCGCTCGATGATCAGCTCGCGGACGCGCTTGGCGTCGGCCTGCCCCTTGGTCGCCTTCATGACCGCACCGACGATCGCGCCCGCCGCGGCGACCTTGCCGCCGCGGATCTTGTCCGCGACGTCCGGCTGCCCTGCCAGGGCCTCGTCGATCGCGGCGAGCAGCGCCGAGTCGTCCGAGACGACCTTCAGCCCCCGCTTCTCGACGACCTCGCGCGGCTCGCCCTCACCGGCGAGCACGCCCTGGACGACCTCCTTCGCGAGTTTGTTCGTCAGCTCGCCGGAGGAAACCAGCCCGATGACCTCGGCCACCTGCTTCGGCGTGATCGTCAGGTCGACCAGCTCGACCTCGCGGGTGTTCGCCTCCTGGGCCAGAGTGTTGACCCACCAGCCGCGGGCCTCGTCCGGCGACGCGCCGGCCTCGACCGTGGCCGCGACGAGGTCGACAGCACCGACGTTCAGCAGGTCCCGCAGGGCTTCGTCGGAAAGCGACCACTCGGTCTGGATCCGCTTCCGCCGCTCGGACGGCATCTCCGGCAGCGTGCCGCGCAGCTCCTCGACCCACTCGCGCGCCGGCGCGATCGGGACCAGGTCGGGCTCCGGGAAGTACCGGTAGTCCTCCGCGGTCTCCTTGGTGCGGCCGGGCGACGTCGAGCCGTCGGCCTCCTGGAAGTGCCGCGTCTCCTGCTTGATCTTGCCGCCGTCGGCGAGGATCGCCGCCTGCCGCGTCATCTCGTACCGCACCGCGCGCTCGACGCTGCGCAGCGAGTTGACGTTCTTCGTCTCGGTGCGGGTGCCGAATTCGGTCGCGTCCTTCGCCATCAGCGAGATGTTCGCGTCGCAGCGCAGCGAGCCCTGGTCCATGCGGACGTCGGACACGTCGAGGGCGCGAAGCAGGTCCCGCAGCGCGGACACGTAGGCCCGCGCGACCTCGGGGGCCCGCTCGCCGGTGCCCTCGATCGTCTTGGTGACGATCTCGATCAGCGGCACGCCGGCGCGGTTGTAGTCGAGCAGCGAGTGCTCGGCACCGTGGATCCGGCCGGTGGCGCCACCGACGTGCAGCGACTTGCCGGTGTCCTCCTCCATGTGCGCGCGCTCGATCTCCACGCGCACGACCTCGCCGTCGTCGAGCGTGACGTCCAGGTAGCCGTTGAACGCGATCGGCTCGTCGTACTGCGACGTCTGGAAGTTCTTCGGCATGTCCGGGTAGAAGTAGTTCTTCCGGGCGAACCGGCACCACTCGGCGATCTCGCAGTTGAGCGCGAGGCCGATGCGGATCGCGCCCTCGACGGCCTTGCCGTTCACCACCGGCAACGCGCCGGGCAGGCCCAGGCAGGTCGGGCAGACCTTCGTGTTCGGCTCGCCGCCGAACTCGTTCGGGCAGCCGCAGAACATCTTCGTGTTGGTGTTCAGCTCGACGTGCACTTCGAGACCGAGCACCGGGTCGAAGCGTTCGATGACGTCGGCGTAGTCCATCAACTCGGCCACGGCAGTCACTTCGTTCCTCCCAGCTCCGGGACCTTGTGGATGAGCGCCCCGCCGGCGGCGGCGTCGCGGGCGGCCTCGTAGGCGGCGCCGACCCGGTAGAGCCGGTCGTCGGCGAGCGCCGGGGCCATGATCTGCAGGCCGACCGGCAGGCCGTCCTCGTCGGACAGCCCGCTCGGCACGCTCATCGCGGCGTTGCCGGCCAGGTTCGACGGGATCGTGCACAGGTCGGCGAGGTACATCGCCATCGGATCGTCGACGCGCTCGCCGATCTTGAACGCCGTGGTCGGCGTCGTGGGCGAAACGAGGACATCGACCTTTTCGAAGGCGGCCGCGAAGTCACGCGTGATCAGCGTGCGCACCTTCTGCGCCGAGCCGTAGTAGGCGTCGTAGTAGCCGGACGACAACGCGTAAGTGCCCAGCATGATCCGCCGCTTGACCTCGGCGCCGAAGCCCTTCTCGCGGGTCAGCGACATGACCTCTTCGGCACTGTGCGTGCCGTCGTCGGCGACGCGCAGGCCGTAGCGCATGGCGTCGAACCGGGCGAGGTTCGACGAGCACTCGCTCGGCGCGATCAGGTAGTACGCGGGCAGCGCGTAGACGAAATGCGGACAAGAGACCTCGACGACCTCGGCACCGAGCGCCCGCAGCTGCTCGACCGCGGCCTGGAACGACCGCTCCACGCCCGGCTGGTAGCCGTCGCCGCCGAACTCCTTCACGACGCCGACCTTGACGCCCTTGAGGTCACCCGTCATGCCCTGCCGGGCCGCGGCGACGACCGGCGGCACCGGCGCGTCGATGGAGGTCGAGTCCAGCGGGTCGTGCCCGGCGATGACCTCGTGCAGCAGGGCGGCGTCGAGCACCGTCCGCGCGCAGGGGCCGGCCTGGTCGAGCGACGACGAAAAAGCGACGAGGCCGTAGCGCGACACCCCGCCGTAGGTCGGTTTGACTCCGACGGTGCCGGTGACCGACCCGGGCTGCCGGATCGAGCCGCCGGTGTCGGTGCCGATGGCGATGGCGGCTTCGAACGCCGCGATCGACGCCGACGAGCCACCGCCCGACCCGCCCGGGATGCGGGCGTGGTCCCACGGGTTGTGCGTCGGGCCGTAGGCCGAGTTCTCGGTCGACGAACCCATGGCGAACTCGTCCATGTTCGTCTTGCCGAGAATCACGACACCGGCCTCGCGCAGCTTGCGCGTCACGGTCGCGTCGTACGGCGGGATCCAGCCTTCGAGCGTTTTCGAACCACAGGTCGTCGGCACGCCCTCAGTGGTCAGGACGTCCTTGAGCGCTAGCGGCACGCCGGCCAGCGCCGACGCGGGCGCGTCACCGGCGGCGATGCCCTCGTCGACGGCCTTGGCCGCGGCCAGCGCGCCCTCGGTGTCGACGTGCAGGAACGCGTGGATGTGGTCGTCGACCTCGTCGATCCGGTCCAAGTGGGCCTGGGTGACCTCGACCGCGGACACCTCACGCGCGTGGATCTTCCCGGCCAGCTCCGCGGCGGTCAGCTTGATGAGCTCGGTCACTGCTCTTCCCCCAGAATCCGCGGCACCCGGAAACGGCCGTCCTCGGCGGCCGGCGCACCGGCCAGCGCCTGCTGCTGCGTGAGCCCGGGACGGACGACGTCCTGCCGGAAGACATTCGTCAGCGGCACGGCGTGCGAGGTCGGCGGCACGTCATCGGCGGCGACCTCGCTCACCTTGGCCACCGAGTCCAGGATCTGGTCGAGTTGGCCGGCGAAGACGTCGAGCTCGTCATCGGTCACGGCCAGCCTGGCCAGCTTCGCGAGGTGCGCGACCTCGTCTCGGGAAATGTTGGGCACGCGGGTGACTCCCGGGTTGTGCTGTGCGGGTTGTCTCGGAAGCTGCAAGTCTATGGTGACGACGTCGGACGACTCGACTGGGTTACGCCCGGCGCAAGCCGAGTGCCGTCCGGCGACGCCGGCATCCCGCCCGGCGGACAGCGGGTCCCGCGGGCCGGGTGGGTCTGTCACAATCGGCGACCGGCATCGAGCGTCCCACGGCAAGGCTGGGACGCCAGAGGTGAGAGGGGCGCGTGGTGTCGTTCCTGATCCGGGTCCTCCTTCCGGACAGCCCGGGAACCCTCGGCGCGGTCGCCACGGCGCTCGGCACGGTGGGCGCCGACATCCTCAGCGTGGACGTCGTCGAGCGCGGCACCGGAGTGGCGGTGGACGACCTCGTGGTCGAGCTCCCGTCCGGCCGGCTGCCCGACGCTCTCATCACGGCGGCCGAGAGTGTCGAAGGCGTCGAAGTGGACGCGGTCCGCCCGTACGCGGGCGTGCTGGACACGCACCGCGAGCTCGAACTCGTCGAAGAGATCGCCGCCCAGCCGAAAACCGGCCTCATCATCCTGGCCGAGGGCGTGCCCCGCATCGTGCGCGCCGGCTGGGCGATGGTCGTCGAGCACGCCGAAACCGGCGCCGTCCGGCTGGCGTCGTCGAGCGCCGCCCCCGAGACCCCGATCACCGACTTTCCGTGGCTGCCGCTCGAGCGCGCGACGGTGCTCGACGGCGAAGAAGCCTGGATCCCGGAGACGTGGAAGGAACTGGGCACCGAGCTGGCGGCCACCCCGCTGGGCAAACCGGGCAAGGCGCTGCTCGTCGCCCGCCCCGGCGGCCCGGCCTTCCGAGCGGCCGAGGTCGCCCGGCTGGCCCACCTCGCCGGGATCGTCGCGGTCGTCCTCGACGGCTAGCCCCGCACGTTGCCGAAAAGGGGACGAGCCGGCTCGTCCCCTTTTCGACGAACGCCAGGTCAGACGTCGATCTGGTAGGCAATCAGGCTGATGTGCGGAAACGGCCGCCAGTCCCGTTCGACCAGGCGCGCGAACCCGAGCCGCTCGTAGAGCCGGTGCGCGGAGTGCATCCGGTCGAGACTGCTCAGCACCACCTTGGGGACGCCCAGCGCCCGCGCGCGGTCCAGCACGGCCCGCGTCAACGCCTCGCCGACACCACGACCACGCGCCGACGGCGCCACCGCGAGCATCCGGAACTCCAGCTCCCCCGGACGCGAAATCTCGGCGTACGGCGACCCCGGCCGCACGACGGTCACGGTCCCGAGCACCTCCCCCGCCGCATCGACGGCGACGAGCACCTCGGCCAGCTCAGCCCGGCTCGCGACGTCACGCAGCTTCGCGTCGTAACCGACGTCGTCGGCCAAGTGACCATCGACGTCGTACGCCTGCACCGTGACCTCCCCCGCGGCGGCGTACTCCTCCGGCCGCGGTGGCCGGATCTCGACATCACCCATCCGTCTCCCCAGACTCGGCTTCGGCGGTTTCGTCGCCGGCCGGCAGCGCCACCTCCTGCGCAGCCTCAGGCCCTCGCTCCAGCAGGACGCGAAAGCCCGCTTCGTCGAGCACCGGCACCTTGAGCTGCACGGCCTTGTCGTATTTCGAACCAGGCGAGTCCCCGACGACGACGAACGAGGTCTTCTTCGAGACCGACCCGGCCGCCTTGCCACCACGGGCCATGATGAATTCCTTGGCCTCGTCGCGGGAGAAGCCGTCGAGCGACCCCGTCACCACGATCGACAGGCCTTCGAGGTTGCGCGGGACGGACTCGTCGCGTTCCTCCTCCATCCGCACGCCGGCGCGTCGCCACTTTTCGACGATCTCGCGGTGCCAGCCGACCTCGAACCACTCCTGCGTCGCGCGCGCGATGGTCGGGCCAACTCCGTCGACGTCCGCCAACTCCTCCTCGCTCGCCTGCTCGATGGCCTCGATCGAGCCGAACTCGCGGGCCAGCGCCTGAGCTGCCGTCGGCCCCACGTGCCGGATCGACAAAGCGACCAGCACCTTCCACAGCGGCCGGTCCTTCGCGACGTCGAGGTTGGCGAGCAGCTTTCGTGCGTTCGCCGACAACTCGCCGGCCTTCGTGCGGAACAGCTCGACCTCGGCGAGGCTGTCCTCGTTCAGGTCGAAGACGTCGCCCTCGTCGGCGACCACCTGAGCGTCGAGCAACGCGACCGCGGCCTCATACCCGAGAACCTCGATGTCGAAGGCGCCCCGCCCGGCCAAGCTGAAGAGACGCTCACGCAGCTGCGCGCGACAGAACCGGCTGTTCGGGCAGCGGATGTCCTTGTCGCCTTCCTTCTGGTAGGCGAGCTCGGTACCGCATTCCGGGCAGTGGGTGGGCATGACGAACTCGCGTTCGTCGCCGGTGCGCGCGTCCACCACCGGCCCGAGGACCTCGGGGATGACGTCGCCGGCCTTCCGGATGACGATCCGGTCGCCGATGAGCACACCCTTGCGCTTGACCTCCTCCTGGTTGTGGAGGGTGGCCCGCGCGACGGTCGACCCCGCGACCTTGACCGGCTCCGTGACCGCGAACGGCGTCACCCGCCCGGTCCGCCCGACGTTGACCTGGATGTCCAGCAGCGTCGTGATCGCTTCTTCCGGCGGATACTTGTAGGCGATCGCCCACCGCGGCGCGCGCGACGTCGTGCCCAACCGCCGCTGCAGCGCCACCCGGTCGACCTTGATGACCACGCCGTCGATTTCGTGCTCGGCGTCGTGCCGGTGCTCGCCCCAGTAGACGATGTGCTCGGTGAGCTCCTCGGCCGACGTCAGGACTTTGCTGTGCGGCGAGACCGGCAGCCCCCACGCGGCCAGCGCGTCGTACGCCTCCGACTGACGCTGCGGCTCGAAGCCCTCACGCTTGCCGAGGCCGTGGCAGATCAGCCGCAGCCGGCGCTCGCGCGTGATCTTCGGGTCCTTCTGCCGCAGCGACCCGGCCGCGGTGTTGCGCGGATTCGCATACGGCGGCTTGCCTGCTTCGACCATCTTCGCGTTCAGCTCGAGGAAGTCCTCGACGCGGAAGTAGACCTCGCCGCGCACCTCGACCAGGGCGGGCACCGGGAACTGGTCGGTGCTCGTGAGCGTCTCCGGCACCTGGTCGAGCGTGCGCATGTTCAGCGTCACGTCTTCGCCCGTGCGGCCGTCACCCCGGGTGAGCGCCCGGGTGAGGTGACCGTTTTCGTACAGGAGGTTGATCGCCAGGCCGTCGATCTTCAGCTCGGCGAGGAACTCGGTGTGCCCGACCTCCTTCTCGACACGCTCCACCCAGACGAGGAACTCGTCCTGGTCGAAGACGTTGTCGAGGCTGAGCATGCGCTCGAGGTGGTCGTACGCGGTGAACTCGGTCGAAAACGTGCCCCCGACGCGCTGGCTCGGCGATTCGGGCGTGACCAGCGCCGGGTGCCGCTCCTCGATCTGCTGCAGCTCACCGAGCAGGTCGTCGAACTGCCCGTCGGAGATGATCGGCGAGTCCAGGACGTAGTAGCGGAACTGGTGGTTGCGCAGTTCCTCCGCGAGGGCGGCGTGGCGCTCGCGCACATCGGCCGGGACGTCGGTGACGTCCTCCGCGGTGATCTGGTCCTGAGGGGATTCGGTGCTGCTCACGGGTGGTAACCCTAGTCGGCGGCACCGACAATTTCGTCCGGTCCGGCGTCCAGCCCGCGGACCAGTTCACGGAACTCCAGAAGGGTGATCGCGCCCGCCGGCTCGGCCGCCGCGGTCTCCACGCGCCGTAGTCGTTCGGCGGCGAGCCGTTCACCCAATGTCGCATCGAGCGGCAGGAACGTCATGGTCTGCCGGGCGGCCTCGTCGAGGTCGCCGAAGCCCGGGTGGAAGACGGCGACGTCGACCACGCGCTCGTCCTCGTCGACCTGCGCGACGACCCGGACGTCGGCCAGCGCGATCCGGTGCTCGCCGAGGTTGACGGTGACCTCCGTCGGATCGGGCACGGGCGGGACCGAGTCGTGGTACTCCCAGATCGCGTCATCCGGCGGCGCGGCGGCCCGCCAGGCGTCGGTGAACGGACGCAGCTCCGGGTCCTCCTGGCCGGTCACGACCAGGGCGTAGATCGCCCGGCGACCACGTTCGAGCGAAAAGTGCAGCCGCGGGTGCAGCGCCTCGACGAGCTGGCAGAGCTCGTACTCGACCCGGTGCGGTTCACCTTCACCGAGCGCCGCGCTGATCATCGGAAGCAGGTCGTACCAGCCCTGCCAGAAGGCCTCGGCGGCGGCCGCCGGGTCGTCCGGCACGTGCTGCTCGGGCCACGCGGTACGCGGGTCGGGCGGATCGGCGACGGCGTTCTTGCGGCGGAACAGGCGCATGGTTACGGGTGGTCCTCGTCCGGTCGGCTACCCCGCCACGCTACTTGCCGGGCCGAGCGGACGTCGGCGAGTTGCCGGATTCCGTCACCAGTCTTCCGGGGGTTCCACGAAGGCTTTGCCGAGATCACGCGTCAGCGCGAGGACGCGGCGCATCCACTCGGGTGTGGCGCCGGCGAGGCCGCAGGCGGGGGTCGGCACCGCGCGTTCGGCGAGGACGTTGCGGTTGAAGCCGAGCCGGTCGGACAGCCGGAACGCCGGCTCGCCGACGTCCTTCAGGCTCAACGGAGACGCAGGCGCCGTGGTCGGAACCGCGCCGAGGAACAGGGTCGCACCGCCGTCCCAGACTTCGCCGATTTCGTCGAGGAACGCGGCCGACGCGCCGTCGAGCGCGGCGAGGTCGAAGGCGAGTGCGTCGGCGCCTGCCTGGCGCAGCATGCCGAGCGGCGGCTTCGCGGCGCAGCAGTGCAGGATCACCGGCTTCCCGGTGATCGCCTTCGCGCCGTCGATCACCGTCGCGAGCAGGTCACGTGCCTCCGGCTCCGGCACAGCGGCGACGTTCCCGTAGCCGGACGGTGTCGACAGACCACCGGCAAGTACTGCGGGCAACGACGGCTCGTCGAATTGGACGACCACGGGCGCGCCGGTCCTGGCCTGGACCTCGGCGACATGCCCGGCGAGACCGTCCAGCAGGGAGGACGTGAAGTCCCGCAAGGCGCCACGGTCGGTGAGCACCCGATGACCTCGGGGGAGCTCGATCCCGGCACCGAGCGTCCACGGGCCAGCCAGCTGGACCTTGAAGACCGATGGCGTGGCTCCGGCCTTCTCCCGCGCCTCTTGCAAAGCGTCAAGATCCCAGCGCAGCAGGTCGACGGCCCGGCGGTGCTCGTGTCCCGGCCGCGACGCGACGCGGTAGCCGCTCGGCACGACCTCGACGGCCAGGTCGACCAGTAGCGCCGCGGTCCGGCCGAGCATGTCGGCACCGACGCCGCGGGCCGGCAGTTCCGGCAGGTGCGGGAAGTCCGGCAGTTCGCCGAACACGACCGCCGCAGCCTCCGCGGGGTCCGTGCCCGGCATCGAGCCGATCGCCGTCGCGGCACCGCTGGGCCAAACTCGCTCATTCACGACCACCGATTCTGGTCGACCACCCGCCGACGGTGCCGACCGGGCCGCCGCACCGAGCCGCCCGGAGACAGACATACGCCGCATTTGCCTTTACCGGCACCGCGGCGGGGTCCGCGCGGATAGGCTCACCCGCCATGACGAGTTCGCCACCGCAACCGGGCTGGTATCCCGACGCGCGGGACCCCCGTCTGCACCGTTGGTGGGACGGCCGGGCCTGGACCGCCAACACCCGCCCGGCCAACCAGGCACCCCCGCCGAGCGACTCCGAGCCGATCGAGCTCGACATCGAGCGGGCCCACGACCCGGCGCGCGTCCAGGACCAGGTCAATCGCGCGACCCGCGGTCGAGGCGCCGCCCGCACCGGCGGCGGGACGCTGTTCACCGAGCCGGTCCTGGTGGTCAACCAGCGCGCGAAGCTGATCGAGATGGCCAACGAGTTCGGTGTCTTCGACCAGCACGGCAACCGGCTCGGCGGAGTCGTCCAGGTCGGGCAAAGCACGTTGAAGAAGGCGATCCGCCTCCTGACCAACTACGACCAGTTCCTGACCCACAAGTTCGAGGTCCGGGACGCCAACCACAGCACCGTGCTCAAGGTGACCCGGCCCGCCAAGGTCTTCAAGTCGCGGTTCCTCGTCACGCGGGCCGACGAGACCCCGATCGGCGAGATCGTCCAGGAGAACGTCTTCGGGAAGATCCGCTTCGGCTTCGTCGTCGACGGCCACTCGGTGGGCGGGATCTTTGCCGAGAACTGGCGTGCCTGGAACTTCTCGATCCGCGACCACGCCGGCACCGAGGTCGCCCGGGTGACCAAGACGTGGGGCGGGTTCCTCAAGGCCGCCTTCACCACCGCCGACAACTACGTGGTGGAGATCCCCCACCCCCTGCCCGATCCGCTGGCCAGCATGGTGGTCGCGGCGGCCCTCACGATCGACACCGCCCTGAAGCAGGACACCAACTGAGCAAGTGACCGGCGTCTCAGCCTATCCAGGTGGACACCGAACCCGGCACGGCTCAAGGTGAATGGAGGCTGGGACGCCGCAGTCTCGCCGGGACGGAGGTCACCGTGGAACCGTTGCCGGAAAGCAGCGACAGGAACTGGACCGAGCCCGGAATCTACGAGGTCTCGGCCGGTGTCTACCGGATCCCGTTGCCCCTGCCCAACGACGCTCTGCGCGCGGTCAACGTCTACGCGGTCACCGACGGCGAGAAGCTGGTCCTGGTCGACTCAGGCTGGGCGTTGACCGTGGCACGGCAACAACTCGCGAACGCACTCGGCGGGATCGGCGCGGAGCTCGCCGACGTCAGCGAGTTCCTCGTGACCCACGTGCACCGCGACCACTACTCGCAGGCTGTCGTCCTTCGTCGCGAATTCGGCTCGAAGATCGCCCTGGGCCAGGATGAGGAGCCATCGCTGAAGGCCTCCGGCAACCCCGACCGGCTGCCGATGGAAGCTCAGATCGACCTGTTGTTCCAGGCCGGCGCCCGCGAAGTCGTCGAAGCCCTGGCCCGCGATTTCGGCACGGACCGGCGGCACACGGAGGCCGATCTCTGGGAAGCGCCCGATGAGTGGCTGACTCCGGGACGACGTTCGATCCTGCCCGGCCGCGAGTTCGACGTCGTCGCCACTCCAGGTCACACGGCAGGCCATGTCGTGTTCGTCGACGACACCGCCGATCTGCTGTTCTCCGGCGACCACGTGCTGCCGCACATCACGCCTTCGATCGGCTTCCAGCCCGTGCCGGCCGAGTTGCCGCTCAACGACTTCATCGACTCGCTGCGCCTGGTGCGCGCGATGCCCGACCGCCGCATGCTTCCCGCGCACGGTTCTGTGTCCGAAAGCGTGCACACACGGGTCGACGAACTGCTGGAACACCATCGGCAGCGCCTTGAGACGATCGGCTCTCAGATCACCGCCGGCGCGAGCACCGCATTCGAGGCCGCGCAGCGGATCGGCTGGACCCGCCGCAACCGCAAGCTGTCCGAAATGGACTCGTTCAACCAGACGCTCGCAGTCCTGGAGACGGCGGCGCATCTCGACCTGCTGGTATCCCAGGGCAAACTGGCCACCCAGGCGGTCGACGGCATCCGCCACTACACGACACCCTGAGCGACATCGCAACCAGTACCGCGGGTAGTCACGTCGTCGCCGTTACGACGCAAGGCCGGCCTCCTGCATACTGGGTGAAATGGAAGTCATCAGGCGTGCCAGGGCGAGGGACATCGAGGCGCTCGTGCGCCTGTTCGGCGCACCGGGCGAGCCACTGGCAGCCGCACTCCAGGAGCTCATGAACACCCCGCACGTCACACTGGTCGTCGCCGAGGACGACAACGGCGTCGCCGGTACCGCGCAGCTGACGGTGCTGCGAGGACTCGCCTGGGACGGCGCGACCCGCGGCTTGCTCGAGGGCATCCGCGCCGCGCGGCGCGGCGTGACCAGCGCGCTTCTGACCTGGGGCATCGACGAAGCTCGGCGACGAGGCTGCAGCCGTCTCCACCTCGATTCAGGCCTGGCGCGCGCCGACCTGCGAGACTTCTACGCTCGCTTCGGCTTCGAGCAGAGCTATCAAGGGTTCACCCGAGCCCTGTGATACTGGCGCCGTGAACGACTACATCATCCGCAGGGCACAGCGTGAGGACATCGGCGCGATAGTGCGCATGCTGGCGGACGACCAACTCGGTGCGACCCGCGACGATCCCCACGACCTCGAGCCCTACCTGCGCGCTTTCGAGCAAATCGACGCAGATCCGAACCAGCTTCTGGTCGTCGTGATCTCCGACGGTGTGCCAGTCGGGACACTACAGCTGACGATCATTCCCGGCCTCGCCCGGCGCGGCACCCTCCGCGGTCAGATCGAAGCCGTCCGGGTCCACGCCGACCACCGCGGCTCCGGACTCGGCGCCGACCTCATGCGCTGGGCGATCGACGAGTCGCGACGACGTGGATGCGCGCTCGTACAGCTCACGTCGGACGTCTCGAGGACCGACGCACACCGGTTCTACGAGCGACTCGGCTTCGTTCCCAGCCACACCAGTTTCAAACTCAAGCTCTGAACGTTCACAGCGTTGGTGCCCAACAGGTTCGCGTCTATCCACATAGGACATAAGATCGATCTGCTCCCTTCCCGAAATCGGTGACGCACACGTCCACGCACGCGAACCATTGCGAATCAATTCGCGTACGTCAAGCCGCGAAGGGCGCGAACGGACCGTTCGCTCCCTTTTACCACCCATTCTTCTGAATCTCGGTGACATTTCCCGCGAGGCCTCGTACCGTCGGGCTCATGGCACCTCCGCAACCGCTCCGCAAACTCGTCCCTTCCACCGGCTCCTCGACCATCGAGGACAAGCTCCCGTTCGTACTGAGTACGGTCCGCGCCGACCCGGATGTGTTGCAACGTATGAAAGACGACCAGGTCGTCGACCTGATCCGCGTCACGGATGCCGAGATTTCCAAGCTGCAGGCCCTGCAGCTACGGGCGATCGCAGACCTGAGCGTGCGCCGGAGACGGGTGCCCGGTACGGCTTCCGAGGTGGCGTTGGCGCTGTCCATCACGGAACATCGGGCCGGCGCCATGGTCTCGGCGGCGAACGCACTGATCGCCCGACTTCCCCGAATGCTCAACCTCATGGACGACGGCCGGCTCGATCTCTATCGCGCCATGAAGGTCACGGATGCGACGGCATGGCTGTCCAGAGACCACGTACGCCTCGTAGACGCGACGCTCGAGGACCGCGTTCCAGGACGCAATGCAACTCAGGTCCGCCGGGCCGCGGCCTATGCGGCTGCGCAAGTGGATCCGGAGGGCGCGGAGCAGCGCACCGAGCGGAGCTTCGTCGAACGGCGGTTGGCTCTGCATCACCAGGACACCGGCGTGACCAGTCTTTCGATCAACAACGCGCCTACCGAGAAGGCGACCGCGGCCTACGCCCGTATCGACCGGGCCGCTCGGGCGATGAAGACCCCGGACGAGTCTCGAACGCTGGACCAGCTTCGAGCAGATGTCGCCATGGATCTGCTGCTCAGCGGAATGGGCGGCGCGAGCGAGCGCACCGAGGTGTTCCTGCACGTCGACCTGGCGACGTACCTCGGCGTGAACGACTTCCCGGCCATTCTGGCCGGGCGCGGCCCCGTCGCGGCGTCGGTCGCCCGTCGCATCATCAGCGGCTCCGACACAACACTCCGACGAGTCCTCACCGATCCGCGTAGCGGCCAAGCGATCGAGCTGTCGCCGACGCGGTACCCGCTGGACCCGGCGCACGACGAGTTCATCCGTGTCCGGGATCGCGAGTGCCGGCAGCCCGGATGCACACGTCCTGCGCAGAACTGCGGGATCGAGGCGACCCGAGCGCAAGGCGAGATCGCAGAAGCCGCGGATCAGCCGGTGACGTATTGCTCGCGGCACCGCAGGCTGAAGGGCCAGCCCGATTGGGACTACGAAGTCACCCCTGATGGCACGGTGAACGTCGCAACACCAACAGGCCGGATGCACTCGACGACACCGCCATCGATGGACTCCGGTCGAAGACGGGCAAACCGAAGCCGCAAGAAGTCACGGCGATGACCGACGATCAGCGCGTGCCCGAGATCTTCGCGCTCCCCAGGACGATGTCCCCGCCCTCGGCATCCGGCCGGTAGAGCACGACGACCTGGCCCGGAGCTACTCCGCGCAACGGCTCGCGCAGATGCAACGTCATGGTGTCGGAGTCCACGTCAGCGACCGCGTCGACGATGCCTCCGTGCGCCCTGACCTGCACCACGCATTCGGTCGGTTCGGTCAGCGGCTCACCGCTGGGCCAGATCGCGCGGTCGGCCTCGATCGTCTTGATCCCGAGCCCGGCAGCGGAACCGACCTTGACGGAGCCGGAAACCGGTTCGAGGGACAGGACATACCGAGGACGGCCATCAGGCGCCGGAGCCTCGATTCCGAGCCCCTTGCGCTGTCCGACCGTGAATCCGTGCACCCCGGTGTGCCGGCCGAGCACTGCGCCGGTCTCCGCGTCCACGAGCTCGCCCGGACGCTGGCCCAGCCGGTTCTCCAAGAACTTCTTGGTGTCACCGTCCGGGATGAAGCAGATGTCGTGGCTGTCCGGCTTGTTGGCGACAGACAGACCGCGCTGTTCCGCCTCGGCGCGCACGTCGGTCTTCCACGAGTCCCCCAGAGGGAACATGGCGTGGCTGAGCTGCTCCGCGGTGAGGGAGGCGAGCACGTAGGACTGGTCCTTGCCACTGTCGGCACTGCGACGCAGCTCGGGCACGCCGTCCTCAACGGAGAGGCGCGCGTAGTGTCCCGTCGCGACCGCGTCGAAACCGAGCGCCATCGCCTTCTCGAGGAGAGCTTCGAACTTGATCTTCTCGTTGCAGGTGACACACGGATTCGGCGTCCGTCCGGCGGCGTATTCGCCGACGAAGGTCTCAACGACCTCCTCGGTGAATCGCTCCGCGAAATCCCAGATGTAGAAGGGGATTCCGAGGATGTCGGCGGCCCGCCGAGCGTCGTGTGAGTCCTCGATCGTGCAACAACCGCGTGACCCGGTCCGCAAGGTTCCGGGCTTGGCCGACAACGCCAGGTGCACGCCGACGACGTCGTGCCCGGCGTCGACCGCGCGCGCGGCGGCGACCGCCGAGTCCACTCCTCCGCTCATCGCGGCCAAAACCCGCATTGCCTTACACCTCTTGCTTCTGGTTCTGCTTGCGCATTCCGGCCAGGCCTGCCTGCCGGGCGCGAGTGACGACTCCGCCGATCTCAGCGGCGACCGCCTCGACGTCCGCGGCGGTGGATGTGTGACCGAGGGAGAAACGGAGAGAACCCCGAGCCGCCGCAGGGTCGGCGCCCATGGCTAGCAGCACATGACTTGGCTGGGCCACGCCTGCCGTGCACGCGGATCCCGTCGAGCATTCGATGCCCTTGGCGTCGAGCAGCATCAGCAAGCTGTCGCCGGCACATCCGGGGAACGTGAAGTGAGCATGGCTGGGCAGCCGCTCGCCGCCTTCGCCGTTGAGGATGGCGTCGGGTACTTCGCGCTGAATGGCTTCGATGAGTCCGTCGCGGAGTTCCTCGACGCGCTTTGCGTAGTCGGCTCGGGTCGTGACGCTGGCTCGGACCGCAGTCGCGAACCCGACGATCGCTGGGACATCGAGAGTGCCGGAGCGAACGCTGCGCTCCTGGCCTCCGCCGTGCAGAAGGGGTACGCACGTCACGTCGCGGCCGAGCAGGAGGGCGCCTACTCCGAAGGGACCGCCGAGCTTGTGTCCGGTCAGGGTCAGTGCGGCAGCGCCGCTGGCCGCGAAGTCGACCGAGACGGCGCCGACAGCCTGTACCGCGTCGGTGTGGAGCGGGATGTCGAACTCGGCGCAGACCGCGGCCAGCTCGGCGATCGGATTGATCGTCCCGACCTCGTTGTTGGCCCACATCACAGTCGCCAGCGCCACAGCTTCGGGATCAGCGGCAATGGCGGCACGGAGGGTGTCTGGCGAGATGCGACCCTGGCTGTCGACTTCCAGCAGCGTGATCTCGGCGCCGCAGTGGGATTCGAGCCATTCGACCGTGTCGAGGACAGCGTGGTGCTCCGCGGCGCCGACCAGGATGCGGCGACGCTGCTCCTGCTCGTCGTGGCGGGCCCAGAAGATGCCCTTGAGCGCTAGGTTGTCGCTCTCGGTGCCACCGCCGGTGAAGATCACCTCGGACGGGCGGGCCCCCAAGGCGTCGGCGATGGTTTCGCGGGCCTCTTCGACCATCCGCCGGGCGCGGCGGCCCGAAGAATGCAGCGCGGAGGCGTTGCCCACGTTGGACAGCGCCTCGGTCATCGCCGCTACGGCTTCGGGCAACATCGGAGTGGTCGCCGCGTGGTCGAGATAGGTCATCGCTCCATCAGGGTAGTCCGCTCCACCGCGTGACGAAGCCCACCCTGGCCCTCGAAGTGGCCTGTCACACCTTCGACGGCCAGCGTCCGGTCAGCCGGACCCCCAGCAGCGCGAGGGCCACCAAGGCCACCGTGAGCAGGGCCATCGCCGGCGACGGATCGAAAACCGAGCCCACTACGCCGAGCAGGACACCACCCAGGCCGATGAGCAGTGCGGAGCCCACCCAGTCGGCCAGCTGCATCGCCGAGGTGTTGAAGCCGCGCTCACCCTCGGGTGAATAGCGGAGCAGGAGGACGGAGATCGCCGGCATCGCGATTCCCATGCCGGCGCCGCCGACCGCGCAGGCTACGAACGCCGTCCAGGCGGGGAACCAGGGCTGGGAGACCAGGCCGAAGCAGACCAAACCGGCCGCGACCAGCCAGAATCCGGTGCGGAGCGACGCCTCTCTGGACCAGTTGCGGAAGCGGCCTTGTGCTGCCGAGGCCGCTGACCAGCCCAACGCCGTGATGGTCAGCGGCAGGCCGGCAAGGGCGGGGCTGTAGCCGTGGACCGCGCTCATCGTCAGGGGCAGATACGCCTCCATCCCGGCGTACGCGCCGGCGATCAGAGCGCGGGACGCGACGACCGTCGTGAGGCCGGGGCGGGATGTTAGTGTCCCGGTCGGGAGCAGCGTCCTGAGGGCGTAACCCAGGGCGACGAGCCCAGCCGTGCCGTAAACGAGAGCCAGGAGCGACTGGTGCTGGGCCGCCCATGTCAGCGCCGCGACGCCGAGGGCAGCGACGATCGCCTGGACCACGCCGGCGCGGCGACCGCCGGCGGACGGCATGTGCGCAGGTAGACGGCGGATGACCACCACCAGCATCGCCATGCCGATGACCACCAGCGGGACCAGGCCCAAGAAGACCCAGCGCCAGCCGATGCTGACCGTCACCACGCCGGCCAAGGACGGCCCGATCACCGCCGGCAGGACCCAGGCGGCCGCGTTCGCCGCGTAGATCACCGGGCGTTCCTGGTCGGTGAACGTCAACGCGATCAGGAGCGAGACCGAAACCAGCAGCAGTCCCGCACCGAAGCCCTGCAGGGCGCGACCGAGGAGGAACATCGGCATCCCGCTCGCCGTCCCCGCGACGACCAGGCCCGCCGCGAACAGCACCGGCCCCGCCAGCAGCGCCGGGGCCGGGCCGCGGCGGTCGCCGATCCGGCCTGACAGCACCGTTGCGATCACGCTCGAGATGAGGAAGATCGTGAACGGCCACGAGTACAGCGACAACCCGTGGAGGTCGGCGACCAGGGTGGGCATCGCCGTCGCGACGCCCATGTTCTCGAACGCGACCAACGTGACCACGAGCAGCAGTGCGATCGTGGTCAGTCGGTGTTCCGCGGTCCACAGCACGCTGCGGCGACGGGGCGTGGAGTCGAGCGTCGAGGCCATGATCAGCAGCGTGCAACCTCCAGCCCGCTGGAGGTCAAGCCGGTTCAGGCTGTGCGGCGGGCCACCGGCTCCAGACGCAGGTCGCGGGCCAGCGCGGCGGCCTCGCCACGGGAGCTCACGTCCAACTTGTCGAGGATGTTGCGGACGTGGAACTTCACCGTGTGCTCGCTGAGCTGCAGCTGTTCGGCGATCTGCCGGTTGCGCAGGCCTTGAGAGATCCCCGTCAGGACCTCGACCTCACGCGGATTGAGGCGGTCGAGCGGACGTAGTTCCGGCGGTTCGGCGACGCCGAGCGGGAGGACCGCGGTGACCGTCGTGCCCCAGCCGGGCACCGCGTCGACCTCCCAGTGGCCGCCAAGGGCGGTGAGCCGCTCGGTCAGGCCTCGGGCCGGGATCGCGTCGGCGACTTCGGGACTGTCGTCGCGGACCGTGATCCGGAGAACCAGGCCGTCGAGTCGCCACGATGCGCGCAGGCGCGTGGTCGCCGGCCGGTCCAAGGCGGCGAGCACCAGCCCGCGGGTCATCGTCCGGGCTGTGTGGGCGATGTCCTGCGGGAGCGATGCGTCGCCGGCCGGGTCGACCAGGTCGACGTCGACGTCGGTGTGCCGGACCAGGTCGGCCAGCTGGGTCCTGAGCACGGCGAAGGCCGCGCCCGCGCGTTCCTCGGACAAGGCTTGGTCGCGATCGACGACACCCTTCAGTTCGAGCAGCGCGTCCGTGGCCAGGTCGGCCGCCGTGCGGCGGGCGACGGCGTCGGAGAGGCGTCCCGAGCGCAGCACCGCCAGGAGCGTGGTCAGCGTCGCCGCGTGGGTCTGGCCGAGGTCCGTGATCGCCTGGGCTCGCGCGGTGGCCGCCGCGAGGTTGCTGGCCAGGACGTCCGGGCCCGGGTCCGTCGCGCGCTGGCCCGCGTCCGTGCTGAGGATGTGCCACAGCTGCGCGGCCAGCTCCAGCTCGGTCGTCGGCAGCTCCGTGTCCTCCGGCACGACAGCGAGTACCGCACCCCTGCCGACCGCCGGCATCGACGAAAGAAGAACGAGACGGCGCTCGACGCCGCCGAGCACGCCGTCGATCACCAAGGCCTTGCCCGGCTCGCTGCGGTCGACCAGCCGTTGCAGCTCGACGCTCGTCACGGCGTCGGCGATCGCCTGGTCACCGACGACCTTGAGCGGGCTGCGCGGACAGTCCCCCGTCTGCATGGCGGCCGCGCGGTGCGGGATCAGCTTCCCCAACTCGGCGGAGAACTGGTGCAGCAGGTGGGGCCGCGGTGCCGACAAGAGCCGCTCGACGACGTCGAGCACGTGTCGCGGATCCGACCAGGAAGCGTCCATGCGTCCAAGGTAGGCGCGCCAGGGCTACGGCCACCTGCTCGTCCGGCTAGTGAACACTGCTCGTCCGGGTGGTTCGGCGGAATAGCCGGGCGGGTTGACTCCTTGGAGAGGACATTCGAAGTCACAGACCCGAGGAGCGCAGCGAACACCATGCGAGCAATCACTTTCTCCGCTTACGGCGGGCCGGAAGTCCTGCAGCTGTCCGAGGTTCCGGTACCGGAACCCGGCCCGGGACAAGTGCGGCTGGCCATCCGGACCGCCGGGATCAACCCGATCGACTGGAAGATCCGCAACGGCTTCATGCAGCAGAACTTCAAGGTCCCCTTCCCGCACACCCCCGGCCTCGAGGTGGCCGGCGTTGTCGACGCCGTCGGCGAGGGCGCGGACTTCGCCGTCGGCGACGAGGTGTTCGGCTGGTCCGAGACCGGCGCGTACGCCGAGTACGCGCTGGCGAAGACGCTCGCGCCGAAGCCCGCCGGCATCTCGTGGGCGGACGCGGCGGCGTTGCCGGTCGCCGGCGAAACGGCCCTTCGCGTCCTCGGGCTGCTCGAGGTCCGCGAAGGCGAGACGCTGCTGATTCACGGCGCCAGCGGCACGGTCGGCCGGTTCGCCGCGCAGGTGGCCGTCGCCAAGGGACTGACCGTCATCGGCACCGCAGGCAGCCGGAACCTCGACGACCTGAAGTCGCTGGGCGTCGTGCCGGTGCTCTACGGCGACGGCTGGCTGGACCGGGTCCGCGAGGCCGCGCCCGGGCCGGTGGACGCCGTGTTCGACACCACAGGGCACGGGGTGCTGCCCGGGTCGGTCGAGCTGCGAGGCACGAAGGACCGGATCGTCACCATCGCCGATGGTGCCGCTTTCGAACTCGGCATCCCGTTCTCGAGCGGGGGCGAGCAGTCGCGTGAGGTCCTGACCGGGATCGCCGGCTGGGTGACCGACCACGGGGTCCGTATCGCCCAGGGCAAGAGCTATCCGCTCGTCGAAGCCGCCGCTGCACAGGTCGAGAGCGAGGACGGGCACCCAGGAGGGAAGCTCACGCTCGCTGTCAGCTGAACGCTGGAGATCACCACGCAGTGCTGGGGCCAAGCGCCAAACTCGACAGTGAACGCAGCGGACTCGTCGAACGGCGAACGCCTCCCAACCCGGGCCTGTCGCCGGATCGCGGCGACAGGGCCCGGATCACTTCGCGGGAGGCGAAGCCAGGGGGACCGGCTGCGGACGCGGGGTCCGCCGCCGCTGCTGGGCCGGGATCTGCACCGTCCCCAGCGCCGAATGCACCGCGGCCTCGGCGAGAGCCGCCAGTTCACGACGGTTCTCCGCGCGGCCCGGGGCGATCTCCGGGCAGATGTGGATCTCGAGCACCAGCCCGCGAAGCGCCGCTACCCGGCGCAGGGACGCGATCAGCGACTCCGGACCGATGAACGCCGGGCGGCTCGTCTCGCGGCCGTCCGCGAGGCGGTACCTCAGCGCGATCGGGCGGACCGGGACGCCGCCGTCGATGGCCGCCTGGAAAGTCGCCGTCGTGAAACGGCCCGATGCCAGGCCGCACCACGTCGTCCCTTCCGGGGTCACGCTCACGAGCGAACCCGTCCGCAACGCGTCGGCCAGCGACGCCATCGTGGCCGGCAGCGTCGTCAGCCGCTCGCGGTCGAGGAAGATGCTGCCGCCGCGGCGGACCAGGCCGCCCAGCACCGGCCAGCCCGCGATCTCTTTCTTGGCCAGCGCGCGCATCGGCCGCAGTGCGTTGATCGCGACGATGTCCAGCCACGAGATGTGGTTGTTGACCACCAGCGCGCCACGGCCGGCGGGCGCGGTCAGGAAGTCCTCGCCGCCCCGGACGTCCAGCCGGACGCCGAACGCCCGCAGCACGCCGCGGAAGATCAGCCGGATCCGGCGCTCGCGGCCCCAGGACACCAGCAGCAGGGGCGACGTCAGCAACGCCGAAAAGACGACGAAGATCGCCGCGGTGACGCGCAGAACGCGTCGCGGGAATCCGACCACCGGGTCTCCGTCGGTCAGGCAGCCGTCGCCACAAGGCGAGGCCGGCATCCAGGCGTGCTTCATACCTGGACCCCGAGGAAGAACTTCAGGTAGCGCTCGTCGACGTTGTGCAGGTCCAGCACGACGAAGAAGTCCGCGACGCCGAAGTCCGCGTCGAGCGCGGGCGGCCCGTAGGCCTTGGCGCCGAGCCGGACGTACCCCTTGATCAGCGGCGGCAGGATCGAGCGGGCGGGACGTTCGATCCCCGACGCGTCCCACGGGATCAGCGGTGAGACGCGCGTGTCCTCGTCCGAGTAGTGCTTGGTGCGCAGGACGTCCCAGACGCCAGCGGCGAACGAACCGCCGTCCACCAGCGGGACCGACGCGCAGCCGGCGAGGTAGCGGTGGCCGGACAGCAGCATGTAGCGGGCGATCCCGGCCCAGACCAGGCTGACGACCGCGCCGCTGCGGTGGTCCGGGTGCACGCACGACCGCCCGGTTTCGACCAGGGACGGCCGCAGCGCGTCGAGCGCGCTCAGGTCGAACTCGCTGTCGGCGTAGAGCTTCCCGGCCTGCGCGGCGCGATCCGGCGGCAGCATCCGGTAGCAGCCGACGATCTCGCCCGTGTTGTCGTCGCGGACCACGAGGTGATCGCAGAACTCGTCGAACTCGTCGACGTCGAGACCGGCGATCGGCGAGTGCAGCCGCGCGCCCATCTCCTCGGCGAAAACCCGGTGGCGGAGCTGCTGCGCGGCGACCACTTCGTCGTTCGCGTGGGCGACGAGAAGAGAGTACCGGGGAGCGTCCGCGGGGAGGTCGGCACCCGCCTGATCAGTGCTGACGAGGAGCTGTGACGTCGTCATGGTCAAGGTTTACCCGCGCGGAGGAAACCGCGGAGAGTGCCATCCGATGACCGATTAGTGCACGTTCAGTTAATTGCGGGTTCTCAGGCTTCTCTCAGGTCCCGGAAACGCGCGAAGGGCCTTCCGGGTGATCCCGGAAGGCCCTTCGGAGCTACTGCTCAGCCCTTGCGCTTCTCGACCGCTTCGGTCAGCTGCGGCGCGACGTTGAACAGGTCGCCGACGATGCCGAAGTCGGCGATCTCGAAGATCGGCGCCTCGGCGTCCTTGTTGACGGCGATGATCGTCTTCGACGTCTGCATGCCGGCGCGGTGCTGGATCGCGCCGGAGATGCCGAGCGCGATGTACAGCTGCGGCGACACGGTCTTGCCGGTCTGGCCCACCTGGAACTGCGCCGGGTAGTAGCCGGAGTCGACAGCCGCACGCGACGCACCGACAGCCGCACCGAGCGAGTCGGCCAGCTTCTCGACGACGTCGAACTTCTCCGCCGAACCCACACCGCGGCCACCGGAGACCACGATCGAGGCCTCGGTCAGCTCCGGCCGGTCACCGCCGGTCACCGGCTCGACGCCGGTGATCTTGGTCGACTTCGCCGCATCGGTGGCGGGGAGCTCGACGGTCTCCTCGGCCGCCGCGCCCTCGGCCGGCTCGGCCTCGACCGCACCCGGGCGGATGGAGACGACCGGCGCGCCCTTCGTGGACTTCGACTTCACCGAGAACGCGCCACCGAAGATCGACTGGTCGATGACGCCGTCGCCGTTGACGCCCACGGCGTCGTAGATCAGACCGGAGCCCAGGCGCACGGCCAGGCGGGCGGCGACCTCCTTGCCCTCACCACTGGCGGTGACGAGCACGGCGGCCGGGGACGCCTGCTGCGCCAGCGCGGCGAGCACGTCCACCTTCGGCGTGACCAGGTAGTTCGCGGCGTCGTCACCTTCGGCGACATACACCTTGGCGGCGCCGTGGGAAGCCAGCGACTGCTTCGCCTTGGCGGCCGTCCCGGTCGGGCCGACGACGACGGCCGACGGCTCACCGAGCGCGCGGGCCGCGGTCAGCAGCTCGAGCGTGACCTTCTTGACCTCACCGTCGACGTGGTCGACGAGGACGAGTACTTCAGCCATGTTCTTGAATCCTCCTCGAAGAGCCGTTGTCAGATGAGCTTCTGGCCGACCAGGTACTCGGCGACCTTGGTGCCGCCGTCGCCCTCGTCCTCGACCTTCTCGCCGGCGGTGCGCGGCGGCTTCGGCGAGGATTCGGTCACGGTGGACCACGCGTTGCCGAGGCCGACCTCGCCCGCGTCGATGCCCAGGTCGGCGATGGTGAACGTCTCGACCGGCTTCTTCTTCGCGGCCATGATGCCCTTGAAGGACGGGTAACGCGGCTCGTTGATCTTCTCGCCGACGCTGACCACCGCGGGCAGGGTCGCCTCGAGGCGGGTCAGGCCGTCCTCGGTCTCGCGGACGGCCTTGATGGTCGTGCCGTCGACGGTGACCTCACGCGCGTAGGTGACCTGCGGCAGGCCGAGCAGCTCGGCGAGGATCGCCGGGATGGCGCCGCCGCGGCCGTCGGAGGACTCGTTGCCGGCGATGATCAGGTCGTAGCCTTCGACCTTGGCGATCGCGGCGGCGAGCACCTTGGCGGTGGCGATCGCGTCGGAGCCGTGCAGCGCCTCGTCGGAGACGTGGATGGCCTTGTCGGCGCCCATGGACAGCGCCTTGCGGATCGCGTCGGTCGCGCGGTCGGGGCCCACCGAGATCACGGTGACCTCGCCCTCGCCGGCTTCCTTGATCTTCAGGGCTTCTTCGACGGCCTTCTCGTTGATCTCGTCGAGCACGGCGTCGGCGGATTCGCGGTCAAGGGTGTGGTCGGACCCGTTGAGCTTGCGCTCCGAGTAGGTGTCCGGTACCTGCTTGACCAGGACGACGATATTGGTCATGGGTCTTCTTCGACCTCCCGGTTGTGGCCCGCGGACGCACCACGGGTCAGTGCTCTACTGGCCGGTAGATTAGGGCCAATCGGCGCGCAGGACCCGCCGAGGTGACGCCATTCACCTGGATGCGCAACTTAATGGGACCATCGTCCCGGTAGTCGACCGGTTACCCCACCCGAACTGCCGTTCGTCCGATCGGACCAACCACGGCCTACTCGCAGTGGGTGTAAGGCATTAACCTCCCCCACCATGCCCGCGCGCATCGCCGTCATCACCGACTCGAGCTCCTGCCTGCCCGACCTCGTCGCCTCCCGCTGGGCCATCGGAGTCGTCCAGATCCAGCTGAACCTGGGTGGTCACTTCGACGACGAAAACCGGTTCGACCGCGGCGAGGTGATCGACGCCATGAGAGAGGGGCACGTGATCACCACTTCGCCCCCGGATCCGGGGGCGTTCTTCTGGACCTACCAGGAAGCGGCCGCCTCCGGCGCGACCGCCATCGTCAGCATCCACATCTCCGGCCGCATGTCCGACACCGTCCGCGCGGCCCGGGAGGCCGCCCAGCAGGTCCGCATCCCCGTGCACGTCCTGGACAGCCGCACCACCGGGATGAGCCTCGGCTTCGCCGCGGTGTCGGCGGCCCGCGCGGCCGCGGCGGGCGGGGACGCAAGCCGCGTCATCGAAGCCGCCGAACGCCGGTGCTTCACGAGCACCGAGTTCATCTACGTCGACACGCTGGAGTACCTGCGCAGGGGTGGGCGGATCGGCGCCGCGCAGGCGATGCTCGGTACGGCTTTCTCCATCAAGCCGCTGCTCACGGTCAAGGACGGCGAGGTCGCGCCGCTCGCCCGTGTCCCCGGCACGCGGCGCGCGCTGGCCAAGATGGTCGATCTCGCGGTCAAGAAGTCCGGCGGCTTCCGCGCCGACATCGCCGTGACCCGGTTCGGCGCGAGCGACCACGAGCTCGAGATCGGCCGGCAGATCGAACGCCGGGTGCCGGCGATGGCCGAGAGCATGGTCGTCGAAGCGAGCACGGTCATCGGCGCGCACCTCGGCCCAGGCGCGCTCGGCATCACGGTGTCACCGGTGTACTGACCCGGCGCCCCGGAATCGCCAGGAGCACGAGCGGCACCAGCACGGTGAGCCCCGTCAGCCCGATGATGAGCACCTGGTCGATCGTCTCGAAATGCGACACGTGCCCGAGGTGGTAGGCGAAGTGCGGAACGCTGTAGAGCAGGGCCGCCACCGAAGCCAGCCGGGCCGCGGCTGTGGTGCCGATCACGGCGGCGCCGATCAGCGTCGCCGCGAGCGCCAGGTTGAGGCCGCCGAAGTCGCGCAGCAGGTGCTCGTTGAAGGGGCCGTCCATCGAGACCCAGCCCGTGCGGACGCCGGGAAAGTCCTGGTAGAAGCCGGTTGGTGTGATCAGTGGCCACAGTCCGATCGGGACCTCGATCAGGCCGAAGAGGACGAGCAGAACGCGGGTGATTGTCCGTTGCATGACCACGGAACGAGACGGCCGGGCCGGACGTGACACCCGCTAGGGTCGCGAAGGTGACCACCCCAGCCACCCGGGCCGAGGCGCTGCACCTGACCGGCGAACGGACCGTCCCCGGCATCGCCGAGGAGAATTACTGGTTCCGCCGCCACGAGGCCGCCTACCTCGCCCTGCTCCCCCACTGCGCGGACGCGACGGTGCTCGAAGCCGGCTGCGGTGAGGGCTACGGCGCGAGCCTCCTCGCGACCACGGCCCGCCGGGTGCTCGCGCTGGACTACGACGTGCCGACCACCGAGCACGTCGCCCGCCGCTACCCCGAGGTCGCCGTCGCGCGGGCGAACCTGGCGTTCCTGCCGGTGCGTGACGGCGCTGTCGACGTCGTGGCCAATTTCCAGGTCATCGAGCACCTGTGGGACCAGGCCGGGTTCCTCGCCGAGTGCCGGCGGGTGTTGTCGCCAGGCGGCAAACTGCTGGTCACGACGCCGAACCGGCTGACCTTCACCCCGGACAGCGACACGCCGCTGAACCCGTTCCACACCCGTGAGCTGGCGCCGGCCGAGCTGGCCGGGTTGCTCACCGACGCCGGATTCGACGTCGAAGCGCTCCACGGCCTGCACCACGGCGAGGCTGTCCGCACGCTCGACGAGCGCTATGGCGGTTCGATCATCGACGCCCAGCTCGACGTCGTCATGGGCTCGCTGCCGGGTCAGGCCGTCTGGCCCGGCGCCTTGCTGGCCGACGTCGCCGCGATCGAGGCCACCGGGTTCGACATCCACGGCGACGACCTCGACGCCAGCCTCGACTTGGTCGCCGTGGCGGTGCGCCGATGAACGAAGGCACCTTCTGCCTCGTCGTGCACAGCCACCTGCCGTGGCTGCCGCACCACGGGAGCTGGCCGGTCGGCGAGGAATGGCTCTACCAGGCGTGGGCGCATTCGTACCTGCCGATGGTCGACCTGCTCGAGCGGTTCGCCGCCGAAGGCCGTCGAGACGTGCTGACGCTGGGGGTCACGCCGGTGCTCGCTGCGCAGCTCGACGACCCGTACAGCATCCGCGCGTTCCACGACTGGCTCGGCCACTGGCAGCTGCGCGCCCAGCACGCGTCGACGTTGTGGCGGGGCGACCCGACTCTGCGCGAGCTGGCGGCGGCCGAACATCGCACGGCGGTCCGCGCGGCCGAGGAGCTGGGCACCCGCTGGCGCCACGGCTTCTCCCCCATCCTTCGTTCGTTGGTCGACAACTCGACGATCGAGCTGCTCGGCGGGCCGCTGGCCCACCCGTTCCAGCCGCTGCTGGACCCGCGGGTGCGCGAGTACGCGCTGAACGCCGGCCTGGCCGACACGGCGCTGCGGATCGGTTCGCGGCCCGAAGGGATTTGGGCGCCGGAGTGCGGCTACGCCCCTGGTATGGAAAAGGGCTACGCGGCCGCCGGCGTGCGGCGGTTCATGGTCGACGGGCCGTCGCTGCGCGGCGACACCTGGGCGGCGCGGCCGGTCGGCGACAGCGACGTGGTCGCTTTCGGACGAGACCTCGAGGTCACCTACCGCGTGTGGTCGCCGAAGGCCGGCTACCCCGGCCACGCCGCCTATCGCGACTTCCACACCTGGGCGCACGAGGTCGGGCTCAAGGCGTCGCGCGTCACCGGCAAGACGGTCGAGCCGCCGGACAAGGCGCCGTACGACCCGTCGCTGGCCGCGGACGTGCTGGGGCTGCACGTCAAGGACTTCGTCGACACCGTGGTGACGCGGCTTCGGTCGCTGAAAAAGCAACACGGGCGTGAGGCGCTCGTGGTCGCCGCTTACGACACGGAGCTGTTCGGGCACTGGTGGCACGAAGGGCCGGCCTGGCTGGAGGGCGTGCTGCGCTCGCTACCCGAGGCGGGCGTCCGCGTGACGACGCTGAAGGGCGCCCTCGACGCCGGGCTCGTCGGCGAGCCGATCGCGCTGCCCGCGTCGTCGTGGGGGTCGGGCAAGGACTGGCGCGTCTGGGACGGCGAGCAGGTCAAGGACATGGTCGACGCCAACACCGCGCTGCAGGAACGGCTCCTCTCACTGGTTGCCGGATTGCCGACCACGGCCCGCGACACCGTCGCCGACCAGGCCGTGGCCGAGGCGATGCTGGCGCTGGAGAGCGACTGGGCCTTCATGGTCACCAAGGACTCCGCCGCGGATTACGCGCGTCGCCGCGCGGCGGTCCACACCGAGCGCTTCGACGCCTTGGCCGGATTGCTGCGACGCGGCGAACGCGCACGGGCCGAGGAGCTGGCGGCCGCTTACCGCGCCGACGAAGGACCGTTCGGGCACCTCGACGCCCGAGCACTGAAGCACGACTGAAAGGGACTCATGGGGATCCACGAAATTCCGGTCAAGACCCTCGACGGGCAGGACGGCTCGCTGGCCTCCCTCGCGGGCAAAGCGCTGCTCGTGGTCAACGTCGCGTCGAAGTGCGGCCTGACCCCGCAGTACTCCGGCCTCGAGCGGCTGCAGGAGCGCTTCGGCGGCCAGGGCTTCTCCGTCGTCGGTTTTCCGTGCAACCAGTTCGCGGGGCAGGAGCCGGGCAGCGCGGAGGAGATCCAGACGTTCTGCTCGACGACCTACGGCGTGACCTTCCCGCTGTTCGAGAAGATCGACGTCAACGGGGAGGACCGGCACCCGCTGTACGCCGAGCTGACCAAGACGGCCGACGCCGACGGCGCCTCCGGCGACGTCCAGTGGAACTTCGAGAAGTTCCTAATCGGCGCCGACGGTGAGGTCCTGGCGCGGTTCCGGCCGCGGACCGAGCCGGAGGACGACGCGGTCGTCAAGGCCATCGAGGCCGCGCTCCCGGCGTGACACAGGGCGGGGGACGTCGTGTCCCCCGCCTTCCCCGGAATTCACCGGATCGACGGGTTTCTGCGGCCATCCGGGTACCACGGAAACGGTACCGAAAATGATTCCCATGATCCGGTCGGGCGGATCCCGGGTGATCAGCCTGCCCTTTTCCCCGCTGCGCACCGAATACTTTTCACGACGCCATTCCGGCGCCGATGTGCGGAGAAGGGATCATGGGATGACTACCTCCAGACGACGGGCCGCGCTGACCGCGTTCCCCGTGGCACTCGGGCTGCTGCTGGCCGGCCCAGCGGTGGGCACCGCGGTGGCCGCGCCGTCGTCCGACGCGGCGAGCCAGGCTCGCCACTGCGTGCTGTGCGTCGGCCACCACCATCACCACGGGCACATCCACATCCTGGGCCTGCACCTCGGGCTCGGGCTGCATCTGTAGTTCCCGGTCGCGTCGGGGCGGAGTGCGGCCGCCCCGGCGCGGTGCCGTTCACAGGCCGAGTTGGTCGCGCCCGACCGCGTCGAGGTCGTCGATCGTGGCGCGGCCGGTCCAGTTCACTTCGTAATCTTCGGGCGCGAAATCGCCCGGGCTCGCACCGGCCAGGAATGCCCGGCCGCACTTTTCGGCGTAGGCGGCGTTCTTCGCGCAATGCGGGCTCGCCGGGATGTACATGACGTTTCCCCAGCGATCCGGATTGGTGCCGTCGGCGACCGAGTGGATGACGTCGCCGTGCCACCAGACCGTGTCGCCCGGTTCTACGTCGGGGATCGAGGTCAGCGCGGGCAGCAGGTCGTCGTGGTACTTGTCGCTCACCGGCAGGGCCTGGCCGTTGGTCGCGCCGCAGAGGTCGTCGTCGGGGATGTCGTCCTGCAGCGCGCGGAGCAGTACGTAGGTGATCGCCGACGGGATCGGCACCACGTGCAGGACGCCGTCGCCCTGGTGCATTTCCGACAACGCCGTCCAGCCCTGGAAGGTGCGGAAGGCCGAGCACATGACCGTCGACGGGTACTCGTCGACTTCGGTGCGGTAGGCGCCGTCCCAGGAGTCGTACCGTTGCCAGTTTCCGGCGAAGACGTGGCGGAACACCTGCTGATAGGCGGGCAGCAGCCAGCGTTCGACCGAGCCCGAGTCGGTGTGGGCGGACAGACCGAGCGACGCCGAGCCGGGCGGCCGCCGGCGAATGCGGTCGGGGTAGGCCGTGTCGCGATTGGGGTCGAACCAGACGCGCCCCTCGGACTCGTGCCGCCAGAAGGAGTTGAGGAACCGCCGGACGGCGACCATGCGCTCGTGCTGGCGAGCCTGAATCTGCGGCTTCGACCAGTAGACCGGGTAGATCTGCGGCTGACTCGACGCGAGGCCGGCGAAGACGTCGTCGGCCGGGCCCTGGTACGTCCCGGCGAAGTCGTTGCGGGCGAGGTACGCGGCCAACTCGGCGTCCCAGGCTTCGGCCGTTTCGCGGGCGAAGGTGCCCTTGACGACGGCGCAGCCACGGCGCCGGACGGCGTCGAGCGTGCGCTGCGGCACGGTCCCCTCGGCGATGTCGCGGTAACGGACGACAGGAAAGGCGTCCGGATCGACGGCGACAGCGTCGACCTCCCGCCGCATCCCGTCGCGGACCTCGGTGAACACGCCGGCGACGTCGCCGATGCGGGCGCGCAGCTCGTGCTTGGTCCGCGAGATGGCCTCGGACATGTTCGCGGGCAGCTCTGTGGTCGTCATCGGTGTCCTCGCGATCTTTGGTTAGGACTCCTTACTAGAATGTCCCGGCTACGGTAACCCCAGTCCGTCTCCCGCCACAAGAGGTGCGATGTCCGACCCCGACCGGCCGCTTCCGCGCCTGGCGATGCTGCGGGCCATGACCGACCGCACGGTGCTGGACCACGTCTTCGTCCACGGACGGACCACGCGCGCGGAGCTCGCTGCGACCACCGGGATCTCGAAGCCGACGATCTCCGAGTCGGTCCGACGGCTGGAGACGGCGGGCGCGCTCCGGGCCACCGGCACCGACCAGACCGGCCGCCGCGGACGGATCGCCACCTTCTACGAGCTGGCCGCCGACGCCGGCCGCGTGGTCGCCGCGGAGGTCAACCAGCAGGGCGTCCGTACGATCACGACCGACCTGACCGGGACGGTCCTGGCCACCGAGCGGCACCCGCCCGGCGACCGGCCGGTGACGGCCGCGGTCCGGGACGCGGTCGCCACGGCGGGCGGAGTGGGCTCGGGTCCGGTGCGGGCGATCGCGATCTCGGTGGCCAACCCGGTCGACCCGGTCACGCATGAGGTCGTCGCGCTGCCCGGGTCGCCTTTTCCCGAGGGGACGCTCCGGGCTGGGGAGATCGGGCATGACGTTCTGCTCGACAACGACGTCAACTTCTCCGCACTCGCCGAACGACGAGAGGGCGCCGCCCGGGAGGCGAAGAGTTTTGCCTACGTCTACGTCGGCGCCGGGCTCGGCGTCAGTCTCTACGTCGGCGATCAGCTCGTGCGGGGCGCGCACGGGCTGGCGGGCGAGATCGGATACCTCGACAGCTCGGGGTCGACGCTCGCGTCGGCTCTCGCCGACCAGGGTTTCGGCAGGTCCGACGCGCCTTCACTGGACGTCGACGCGATCTTGACCACGCTCGACCAAGCCGCCAGTGACGCCGTGGCCGCCGAACGACTACGGCTGCTCGGCGCGACGCTCGGCCGGGCCGTCGCCGCGATCTGCACGATCGTCGATCCGGACCTGGTGCTGCTGGGTGGCCCGGCGGGGAGCCGACCGGGCCTCGTGGCCGAAATCCGGCGAGCGGTCCGCGCGGCGGCACCGGGCCCGGTCCGGGTGGAGGCGGGAGCGGTGACGGACTCGGCGGCCCTGCGCGGCGCGTTGTTGTCGGCGCTCGACCACGGGCGGGATGGCCTGGTCAAAGCCGTTGCCGAAAGCTGACCAGACCGCAAACCCACCGGCGCGAACGGTCGCCGGGAATCGACCAAGGCAGCTCAGGCGGAGCCGGCGTCGATCACCGCTCGGACACACTTCGCGACCACCGACGGGTCGACCTTGAGCACTCGGCGGTCGTACGTCAGCAGGCCGTTGACCTCGTTTTCGACATCGGTCGTCTGGGTGTAGATCGCGCCGGACAGACCCCGCTCGACGACCACTCTCTGCAGTGCGGCACTCACCTCCGCGTAGCGCTCGGTCAGCCGCTCCCGGGTCGGCGTCATTTCGTACGCGTTCGGCGGGCCCGGCCAGCGGTGGTCGTCCAAGACCAGACCAAGGCCGCCGTACTCGCCGTCGACGATCGCCCGGCCATCGGTGACCGCCGGCGCGCCTGGGCCGACGTACGTGTGGTCGTCGTAGACGTCACCCGCGCCCGTGTCCGGGCGGGAGAAGCAGCAGTTGACCCCGCTGTTCGCGATCACCAGCCGGGTCGGGTCGAGGGCCTTGACCAGTTCCGCGACACGGGCCGTGTCGAACTCGCCCCAGCCCTCGTTGAACGGCACCCAGCCAACGATCGACGGGACTGCCCGCAGTTGAGTGATCATTTCGATCAATTCCGCTTCGAACCGCTCCTGCGCTTGCGGGACCGGGTCCGGTGCGATCCCAGGCGGGCCGTCGAACGACACCGTCAGCGACGGCATGTCCTGCCAGACGACCAAGCCCAGCGTGTCGGCCCAGAAGTACCAGCGCGCCGGCTCGACCTTGACGTGTTTGCGGACGAAGTTGAAGCCCAGCTCCTTCGTCTTCTCGAGGTCGAAGCGCAGGGCGTCGTCGGTGGGCGCGGTCGAGATGCCGTCCGGCCAGTAGCCCTGGTCGAGCGGGCCGTGCAGGAACGTGGGCCGGCCGTTGAGCGCGATCCGCGGGCGCCCCTCGGCATCCGGGAGCAAGCCGATCGTCCGGAGGCCCGCGTAGCTGCCGACTTCGTCCAGAACCGCGCCATGACGGTCGAGCAGCCGGACTCGCAGCGTGTAGAGGTGCGGGTCGTCGGGCGTCCAGAGCCGTGGTTCGGGAACGTCCACGCGCACCGACGTCCCCGCCGCACCCGAGCCGCGCGCCACCTCGCCGTCCGTGGTCGACACGACGACCATAACCTCGGCGCCGCCGGTGACCTGCGGGAACACCGTCACCCCGGTGAGGTCGGGGGTCAGGTCCAGGCGTTCGACGCGCGCTTCGGGTACCGGTTCGAGCCACACCGTCTGCCAGATTCCGGACGACGCCGTGTAGCAGATCCCGCCAGGTGCGTTGCGCTGCTTTCCGACCGGGAAGGGCTCGATGTCGGTGCGGTCCTCGGCCCGCACGGTCAGCTCCTGCGGCCCCGACGCCCGCAGGACGTCGGTGATGTCCGCGCTGAACGCCGTGTAGCCGCCTTCGTGCGTCGCGACGAGCTGGTTGTTGACCCACACCTTCGCCGTCTGGTCGACCGCACCGAAGTGCAGCAGGACCCGCGAGCCATGCCAGTCGGCAGGGATCTCGACCAGGCGCCGGTACCAGAGGACCTCGTCGCGTCGGCCGATTCCGGACAACGCCGACTCCGGCGGGAAGGGGACCAGGATCCGCTCGGCGTAGCCGGACGGCCGTGGTTCATCCGGCGACGACGGCCAGCCCGCGTACTCCCAGACGCCATTGAGGCTCAGCCAGCGCGGCCGGGTCAGCTGCGGCCGCGGGTACTCGGGCAGAGCGTTGTCCGGGCCGACCTCGCCGGTCCACGGGGTGGACAGGGGCGGGTCGAGCCGGCGCCAGCCGGTGTCCTCTGGTGAAGTCATCCCGGCCGATGGTGGCAGAGATCGCCGGGCTCGCCAGTGAGTCGGACCACATTCCGCGACGGATCTGGCCGGTCGGCTGGCACGGGCGCCGTTAGGCCGTCCCGACTCGCGAGTAACCTCTGCCCATGCGTGTGCTGATGCTGTCCTGGGAGTACCCGCCAGTGGCCATCGGCGGCCTGGCCCGGCACGTGCACGCGCTCGCCTGCCACCTGGCCCAGCAAGGTCACGAGGTCGTCGTCCTCTGCCGGCACGCCGCGGGCACCGACGCCGGGACGCACCCGCGCACCGACCGCGTCGTCGAGGGCGTGCGGATCATCCGGGTCGCCGAGGACCCGATGCACGTGACGTTCGAACGCGACCTCGTCGCCTGGACGCTGGCCATGGGACACGCCATGATCCGCGCCGCGCAGGACCTGCTGCGTGGCTGGCAGCCCGATGTCGTCCACGCGCACGACTGGCTGGTCGCGCACCCGGCCATCGCGATCGCCGAGGCCGCCCGCGTGCCATTGGTCGGCACGATCCACGCGACCGAGGCCGGGCGGCACTCCGGCTGGCTGTCGCACCCGCTGAACCAGCAGGTTCACTCGGTCGAGTGGTGGCTAGCTAACCGCGCCGACGCACTCATCACCTGCTCGCAGGCCATGCGCCGCGAGGTCGCGCACCTCTTCGAGGTCGAGGCCGGCGACGTCACGGTGATCCACAACGGCATCGAGGAACGCGGCTGGCAGGTGCCGGCGAAGGAGATCGCCCGCGCCCGCGAGGTCTACAGCCCGGCCGGGGCGCCGCTGTTGCTCTATTTCGGACGACTCGAGTGGGAGAAGGGCGTGCAGGACCTGCTGGCCGCGCTCCCCCGCATCCGGCGCCGCCACCCCGGCACGCGCGTGGTCGTCGCTGGAAAAGGACGACACTTCGACGAGCTGGTCGAGCAGTCGCGAAAGCTGCGGGTGCGGCGCGCGGTCGACTTCGTCGGGCACCTGTCGGACCGCGACCTGCGGGCGGCGCTGGCCGCGGCCGACGCCGTCGTGCTGCCCAGCCGGTACGAGCCGTTCGGGATCGTCGCGCTGGAGGCCGCGGCCGCGAAGGCGCCGCTGGTGGCGTCGACCGCCGGCGGGCTCGGCGAGGTCGTGGTGCACGGCGAGACCGGCCTGGCGTTCAGCCCCGGCGATGTCGCGGAACTGGCCAACGCGGTGACGGCCGTGCTGGACGACGCGCCGGCCGCGGCGAAGCGGGCGAAGGCCGCGCAGTCGCGGCTGGCCGCGGACTTCGACTGGGGCCGGATCGCGGAGGCGACCGCCGCGGTCTACAAACGGACCAAGCCAGGCGAGCCGGTCGAGCTGCCGCGGCCGAAGATCGCCACCGGCAACGCGTTCGAGCCGGTCGCGGCCGGGATCCCGGAACTGTAGGTAGCAGTCGCCGACGCAGTGACAACGCGTGCTCGGCGACGCGACGCCCTGGTCGACCAAGCAGGAGTCGGCTGCCAGCGACGAAGAGCGCCACGCAAAAGCCGAACTGTAGGTAGCGGGCCACTCAGAAACGGCAAGACCTGAGGCAGTCGGGGTGCGCCGACGCGGGTGCGGTCACCGTCACCACGGCGCCGAGCGAGAACGAAAACACGACGAAGACGGTGGCGACGGCAGCTCTCAACCTGCTGGTCATGGGGACTCCTCAGGACGACGGCGCAAGGAAGCGCCTCGCAGCGAGCATCCGCGCAGGTTCCCGGGGAAACAATAAGCGGAACACTACGGGCCGGTACCCATTCGCCTTCCGTGACCAATCAGCGGATCCCGGTCAGGATGCGCACCCGGACCCGTTCCCGCAGTGGTCCGTGCGGGACCACCGCCTCCCGGACGCTTTCGGTGAAGGCCGGCCGCGCCTCGGCCGCCGGCAGCTGCGCCGGGCTCATGGCCGAAAACACGCCACCGACGATCTCCTCGACACTCAGTGGCGCGTCATACGAGACGACCTGGGCATCGACCGCGTACCCCGCCGCCGAGAGGGCGTCCGCGTAGCGCGACTGGCTCGTCTCGTCCGTGCCGCACGTGCTGTGCAGCGGTGTCCCCAAATACGACGACACCACCTCGCGCAGCGCCACTGACCACGCCGCCTCCTGCAGCCACAACGGCTCGCCGTTGGTCACCACCGCGATACCGCCGCCCGGGCGCACCAGCGGACGTACCGCCTCGAAGAGCCGAGCGTGGTCCATCCAGTGCAATGCCTGCGCCACCGTCACCGCGCCCAGCCGGCCCGCGCCGAGAGCCGGTGTCAGCGCGCCGACGTCGGAGTCCGCGCCCAGAAGCCAGCTCACGTTCGGCGGCGTGCTCGCCTTGCGGGCTTGGCCGAGCATCGCCGGTTCCGGGTCCATGCCCAGCACCGCGCCTACGCGGGACGCCAGGACCCGGGTGAGCTGGCCGGTCCCGCAGCCGAGGTCGAGCACGACGTCCTCGCCTGTCAGCGTGAACGCCGCAGTCAGCGTTTCCCCCACCCCGGGTGGGTAGCCGCGGCGGAACCGCTGGTAGTACTCGCTCACTTCGCCGCCGAACGCCGGTGCCGTCATGCGCCCGAGCATGCCCACGACAAGGCTCGGCCAGGGGTGGTTACGCGTGAAGCGGACTCAGAAGATCGGCAGCAGGACGCCGTGCTCGGACTCCGGGCGCGGGCCGAAGATCCGGCGATCCGACTCCCCGATCGGCACGTCGTTGATGCTCGCCTCCCGCCGGCGCATCAGGCCTTCGTCGCTGAACTCCCACAGCTCGTTGCCGTAGCTGCGGAACCACTGGCCCTCGGCGTTGCGGGACTCGTACTGGAACCGGACACCGATGCGGTTGCCTCGGAATCCCCACAGCTCCTTGCGCAAAGCGTAGTCCAGCTCGCGCTCCCACTTCGCCGTCAGGAACCTGACGATCTCCGCGCGTCCCACGACGTGCTGGTCGCGATTGCGCCACACTGAATCCTCCGTGTAGGCCAGCGAGACGCGCTCGGGGTCGCGCGTGTTCCACGCGTCCTCGGCGGCCTGGACCTTCTGGCGGGCGGTGTCCTCGTCGAACGGCGGGAACGGCGGACGCGGGGTCATGAGTCTCTCCTTCACCGGTGGAGAACGGACGTTCTCCGGTAGCGTAGAGAACGCTCATTCTCCGCACCAGAGGCAGGTGACATGACTCCCACGGAGGCGACCGACCGGCTCCTGGAAGCCGCCGAGGAGCTCTTCTACGCCCACGGCGTCCAGGCGGTCGGGATGGACGCCGTCCGCACCCGCTCGGGCGTCTCGCTCAAGCGGCTCTACCAGACCTTCCCTGCGAAGAACGACCTGGTCGAGGCCTATCTCCGGCGCCGCGACGAGCGGTGGCGGACGTCGTTGCGCGAATTCGTCCACGCCCGCGGCAACGACCCGCTCGCCGTGTTCGGCTGGCTGCGGGACTGGTTCTCCGAGCCCGGCTTCCGCGGCTGCGCGTTCGTCAACTCGTTCGGTGAGTTCGGTGAACCGGCGCCGGGCGTCGCGGCCGCGATCCGCGAGCACAAGGACCACGTCCGCGCCTACCTGCGTGGTCTAGTTCCGGACCAAGCCACCGCCGACCAACTATTCTCGCTCGTCGAGGGCGCGACCGTGCTCGCCGCGATCACCGGAGACCCGGGCGAAGCGAACACGGCCCGCGAAGCCGCGAAGGTCCTTCTGGCCGCTCAGGGGTAAAGCGTCAGCCCCGGGTCCAGCGCGACCGCCTTCAGCTGGGCGAGACTCAGCGGCGGCGGCATGTCCGGCGGGTTCTCATGCCTCTGCTTCGCGCTGTCGGCGACGTTCTCCGCCTCGATGATGATGCCCGTGCCGTCGGGTTTGGTGACATTGACCTGGTTGACGGTCGCGTCTCCGGGTCGGGTGAACGTCAGCGCGACGATCGTCTCGCCGTGCGGCCCGGCCGTCCGGTCGCACCCGCCCTGCGAGCCTTCGGGCGGAGGAGTGCACTCCGTCGCCGGCGTGGCGTTGCCGCCGAGCCGGGTGACGACCGCCCAGACGTTGCCCTTGCCCGCCTTGCCGGCCGTCGTCGCCGCGGCCGTGAAGTAGTCCTCGCCGCCGCTGCATGTGCTCCCGGAGGCCACCTTTGCGGAGAACACGTGGTAGAAGGTCAGCGGCCCGTGCTGCTTGCCCTTCGGGTACTCGCCCTGGGCGTGCGGCTGGAGCTTCGTCCCGGCCGCGACCCGCTGCTGGACGGCGGCGGTCAACACGCCGCTGAGCCGGTTCGCCGCGACGTCGGCGGTCTCCGGCGCCGGCGGCCCCGTCTGCGGCGGGAAGGGAGATATAGCGCACGGGTCGGGTGACGCCGAAGGCGAGCTCCCGGGCACCACCATCGCCGGCCCGGGTTCGCCGGGCGCGAACACGGTTGTCGCGACGACGACCACGGCCGCAACGCCCGCGCCTGCAGCCGTCCACGGCGCCACCCTCGCGCGACGGCGTTCGCGGTTCAGTAGCGCGTCGAGATCCACCGTGGACACCGGCACCGCGCCGATGGCCGCGTCGAACTGTTCCTTGCTCATGGCCCCTCCTTCAGCTCTGGCTCGCGGCGACGAGCGCGCGCAGCGAGTCGAGCCCGCGCGCGGTCTGGCTCTTCACGGTTCCCGGCGAACACTCGAGGATCTCGGCGGTCTCCTCGACGGAAAGGTCGCAGTAGTAGCGCAGCACCACCGCGGCCCGGCGCCGCGGCGGCAGCGCGTCGAGCAGCGCGAGGAGACCGAGTCGCTCGACGACGTCGTCGCCGGGCGGCACGGCGGGCTCCGGCAGCGTCTCCGCCGGTTCCTCGCGCCGCCACGCCCGGGCCTTCTCGTCGAGCCACGTCCGCACGAGGATCCGGCGCACGTAGGCGTCGACGTGGTCCATCCGCCGAGCCCGCGGCCAGTGCCGGTACAGCTTGCCGATGGTGATCGACACCAGGTCGTCGGCGAGGTGCCAGTCCCTGCACAGCAGGTAGGCCGTCCGGCGCAGGACGTCCATCCTCGCCGTGACGTAGTCGCGGAATCCCGCCTCTTCCGGCCGTCTCACGTGGTCCTCCTCGTCGCCCTCACACCGTCTCAAACGGGGTCGGCGGGCGCCGGGGTTGCTCGGAGAACGACAAAAACGAAACTGGTCCGGCGACGGGGAGCCACCGTCGCCGGACCAGTTCCGGACCACACCATCCCAATCAGTGTGGATCCGGTTGCCCCTCGTCAGGTAGGGGCAACCGGGGCCCTGCTACCGGGCGTCTGTGAGGTAACGCGCGTAGGCGCCCGTGGTGAGGAAGCTCGGCAGCTTTTCGCCCAGTGCGGTTTCGGTGAAGATCTCGTACGCGTCGTCGAGGCGGTTGCGGGTACCCAGCTCCGCGCGCACCGTCGCGAGCTCCTCGTCCAGGTATTCGACCGCCAGCTCGCGGGTCAGCGCCGTGCCGTCCTCGAGCTTCGTGCCGTTGCGGATCCACTGCCAGACCTGGCAGCGCGCGATCTCGGCGGTGGCCGCGTCCTCCATCAGGTTGTGGATCGCCGCCGCGCCGGTGCCGCGCAGCCACGCGTCGACGTAGCGCAGCGCGACGTTGATGTTCGCGCGCACGCCCGCTTCGGTGACTTCGCCGCCGGCGCTGGCCACGTCGAGCAGGTCCTCGGCGGTGACGTGGACGTCGTCGCGCAGCTTGCCGAGCTGGTTGGGCCAGCCGCCGAGCACGCTGTCGAAGACCTCGCGGCAGATCGGAACCAGGCCCGGGTGGGCGACCCAGGAGCCGTCGAAACCGTCGCCGGCCTCGCGTTCCTTGTCGGCGCGGACCTTCTCGGCCGCGGTCGCGTTGATCTCCGGGTCCTTGCTCGGGATGAACGCGGCCATGCCGCCGATGGCGTGCGCGCCGCGCTTGTGGCAGGTGCTCACCAGCAGTTCGGTGTAGGCGCGCATGAACGGCACGGTCATCGTGACCTGCGCGCGGTCCGGCAGCACGAAGTCGGCGCCGTGCGCGGCGAAGTTCTTGATCAGGCTGAAGATGTAGTCCCAGCGCCCGGCGTTGAGACCCGCCGCGTGCTCGCGCAGCTCGTAGAGGATCTCGTCCATCTCGAACGCGGCGGTGATCGTCTCGATCAGCACGGTCGCGCGGATCGTGCCACGCGGGATGCCGAGCTCGCGCTGCGCCAGCAGGAAGACGTCGTTCCAGAGCCGCGCTTCGAGATGGTTCTCGAGCTTCGGCAGGTAGAAGTACGGGCCGACACCGCGGGCGAGCAGCTGGCGCGCGTTGTGGAAGAAGAACAGCCCGAAGTCGACCAGGCTCGCCGAGACCGGGCGGCCGTCGATGCGGATGTGCTTCTCCACCAGGTGCCAGCCCCGCGGGCGCGCGACGATCGTCGCCGGCTCGTCCCCGATCGTGTACTGCTTGCCGGCGTCGGTGGTGAAGTCGATGTTGCGACGGATCGCGTCGAAGAGGTTGAGCTGGCCGTCGATGACGTTGTGCCACGTCGGCGACGTCGCGTCCTCGAAGTCCGCCAGCCACACCTTCGCGCCGGAGTTCAGCGCGTTGACCGTCATCTTGCGGTCGGTCGGGCCGGTGATCTCGACGCGGCGGTCCTCCAGGCCGGGCGCGGTCGGGGCGACCTGCCACGACTCGTCGTCACGGATCCGGCGCGTTTCGGGCAGGAAGCCGAGCGGCTTCTCGCCGGACTGCAGTTCCTCGCGCCGCACGCGGCGGGCGTCGAGCAGCTCGCGCCGGCGTCCGGCGAACGTGTTGTCCAGCTTGGCCAGGAAGTCGAGTGCCGCCGGGGTCAGGATCTCCGCGAACCGGCCGTCGACCTCGCCGGTGACCTCGATGCGGTAGTTCAGCCGATCAACCATGGGGTGCCTCCGCGAGCTGTGGGCAGGGAAGGAAAGAAGGGAGGGACGCGGGGGGGGGGGGGGGGGGGGGGCCCCCCCCCCCCCCCGCGGCCGGGATCAGTGGAACTGGGCTTCTTCGGTGGAGCCCTTGAGCGCGGTGGTCGAGCTCTCCGGGTTCAGCGCCGTCGCGACGTTGTCGAAGTAGCCGGTGCCGACCTCGCGCTGGTGCTTGGTGGCGGTGTAGCCGCGGCTCTCCGAAGCGAACTCGCGCTCCTGCAGGTCGACGTAGGCGGTCATGCCCTCACGGGCGTAGCCGTGCGCCAGGTCGAACATCGAGTAGTTCAGCGCGTGGAAGCCGGCCAGCGTGATGAACTGGAACTTGTAGCCCATGTGGCCGAGCTCGCGCTGGAACTTCGCGATCGTCGCGTCGTCCAGGTGCTTCTTCCAGTTGAACGACGGCGAGCAGTTGTAGGCCAGCATCTGGTCCGGGAACTTCGCCTTGATGGCCTCGGCGTACTTGCGCGCCACCTCGAGGTCCGGCTCCGAGGTCTCCATCCAGAGCAAGTCGGCGTACTGGGCGTAGGCCAGGCCGCGCTCGATGCACGGCTGGATGCCGTTGGTGACCTCGTAGAAGCCCTCGGCGGTGCGGCCGCCGGTGAGGAACTGCTGGTCGCGCTCGTCGACGTCGCTGGTCAGCAGCGTCGCGGCCTGCGCGTCGGTGCGGGCGACGATCAGCGACGGCACGTTCAGCACGTCCGCGGCGAGGCGGGCGGCGTTCAGCGTGCGCTCGTGCTGCTTGGTCGGGATGAGGACCTTGCCGCCGAGGTGACCGCACTTCTTCTCGGACGCGAGCTGGTCTTCCCAGTGCACACCCGCGGCGCCGGCCGCGATCATGCCCTTCATCAGCTCGAACGCGTTGAGCGGGCCACCGAAGCCAGCTTCGGCGTCGGCGACGATCGGCGCGAACCAGTCGATGTCGGTGTTGCCCTCGGCCCAGTTGATCTGGTCGGCGCGGCCCAGTGCGTTGTTGATCCGGCGGACCACGGCCGGCACCGAGTTGGCCGGGTAGAGGCTCTGGTCCGGGTAGGTCTGGCCGGACAGGTTGGCGTCCGCCGCGACCTGCCAGCCGGACAGGTAGATGGCCTGCAGGCCCGCGCGGACCTGCTGGACGGCCTGGTTGCCGGTCAGGGCGCCGAGCGCGTGGATGTAGTCCTCGGTGTGCAGGAGGTCCCACAGCTTCTCCGCGCCGCGGCGGGCCAGCGTGTGCTCCTCGACCACGCTGCCGCGCAGCTTGACGACGTCCTCAGCCGAGTAGGAGCGCTGCACGCCCGCCCAGCGGGGGTCGTTCGCCCACTGCGCCGCCAGCTCCGCGGCCGCCTGCTTGGCCTGTTCCGTCATCGGATCTCCCGGTGTTGCGAAGTTTGCGATTGCTCGCCTTGCCTGATCCGACCCTCGCACGGCTGGGAAAATCCGGTCCAGCTGTCCAAGTTGCCAATTTGTGCGAAGGGTCCGTAGGCTCTTTGCAAAGGTTGCGAATAGCCGTTTCGCAACCGCACCGAAAATCCGCGTTCTTGACCGTTCACGTAACCGTTCAGGACCGGAAACCTTCCGGAGAGGACGGCTCGAATGGAGAAGACTTTCGCCGGAGCGAGGTTGCGTCATCTGCGCGAAAGCCGGTCGATGAGCCAGGCCGACCTCGCTCGTGTGCTGGAGATCTCACCCAGCTACCTCAACCAGATCGAGCACAACTCGCGTCCGCTGACCGTCCCCGTCTTGCTGCGGATCACGCAGGCGTTCGGGGTGGACACCGAGTTTTTCGCGAACAACGACACGTCCCGCCTGGTGGCCGACGTCAAGGAAGCGCTGCTCGACGAGTCGCTCGGCGTCGACGTCACCACCAGCGAGCTCAACGAGCTGGCGTCGAACCTGCCGGCGATCGCCCAGGCGCTGGTCAAGCTGCACCGCAGCTACCGCAACGCCGTCGAGAACACCGCCGCGCTCACCATGGAAAACGGCCTGGGCCTGCACGGCAGCGCGGCGTCAGCCTTGCCGCACGAGGAGGTCCGCGACTTCTTCTACGAGCGCGAGAACTATGTAGCCGAGCTCGACGAGCGCGCCGAGAAGATGGCGGCCGACATCCCGCTGCAGCGCGGTCAGGTGCTCGGCGCGCTGAAGGAACGGCTTTGGCAGCGTTACGGCGTCGAAGTGACCAACGACGGGATCGACGAATCCGCCGGTCAGCAGCACCGCTACGAGCCGGTGACGCGCGTGCTGCGCCTGGCTCCGAGCCTGCGGGTCGGGCAGCAGGCGTTTCGCATGGCTTCGCAGATCGCGCTGCTCGAGTACGACGACCTGATCACCGAGCTGGCCGACTCGTGGGCGTTCTCCGGGCCGGCCGCGCGCTCGCTGGCGCGGGTCGGCCTGGCGAACTACTTCGCGGGAGCGCTGATCCTCCCGTATGGACCGTTCCTGGCCGCGGCCGAGCGGTTCCGCTACGACATCGAGCGGCTGTGCGACCACTACGGCGTCGGCTTCGAGACCGTGTGCCACCGGCTGTCCACTTTGCAACGTCCCAAGCAGCGCGGGGTGCCGTTCTCCTTCGTGCGGGTGGACCGGGCAGGGAACATGTCCAAGCGGCAGTCCGCGGCCGGCTTCCACTTCTCCCGGGTGGGTGGCGCGTGTCCCCTGTGGAACATCTACGAGGCGTTCACCCAGCCGGGGAAGATCCTCACCCAGATCGCGACCCTGCCCGACGGGAAGAGCTACTTCTGGATCGCGCGCACGGTGTCCCGCAACATCGGCGGTTACGGCAGTCCCGGAAAGACGTTCACCGTGGGCCTGGGCTGCGAACTGCGGCACGCCGGGCGGCTCGTCTATTCGACCGGCCTCGATCTGGACGAGCCCGCCGCGGCGACGCCGATCGGGATGGGCTGCAAAGTCTGCGAACGGCCGGCCTGCTCGCAGCGCGCGTTCCCGACGATCGGCAAGCAGCTCACCGTCGACGAGAACACCAGCACCTTCGTCCCCTACCCGGCGGTGCCCAAGGGCTGATCACCCGATCACGTGCGTGGTCCACTTCGACTCGTCCGGGCCGAGCAGCGTGATGCGGTCGAGCAGGGTCTGGCTGTCGACGCCCGCGGCCTGCGGGTGGTCGATCGCGACGCACGCCTTGAGCCCGTTCTTCGTCGTGCAGACCGGCTTGCCGAGGCCGTCCGCCTGACCGCCCGGAAGCGAGACCGTGATCGTCGCCAGCGCGCCGTTCGACGAGTACTGCAGCACCGCCCGCCACGGGACGCCATCGCTGTCGGGGCGGCGCCACAGGGAGATGTCGGCGACCCGGAAGGTCCCCGGCAGACTGTCGATGTGCAGCGGCAGCGGCACCGCCCGGTTCGCGAACGTCACCTCCCCGGCGACCCGCAGCAAGACCTGCTGCAGGTCGGGAAGGGCGAGGTAGTAGGCGTTCAGCTCGGCCCAGCGGCCGTCCGCGGTCGGCCAGCGCAGGTAGCTGTTGCCCTGGTTCAGTGGGTCCCCCGCATCGGTCGTGACCCAGTAACCGTCGCGGTCACCGACCCGGACCGGAACGCGCACCGCCCGCCCGCCCATGTCGTGCCTGCGGTCCAATGGCGGTTCCTGGTCGTACACCGCGAGCCAGATCATCGGCGGCAGGTCGCCGCGGCCGATGGCCAGCGCGTAGTCGCCGTGGCCGCCGCGGCCGTACTCGATGCCCGTGATCGGCTCGGGCAGCCAGCCGAAGCTCGCCTTCGTCGCCAGCGGGTCGTCGGTGGGCGCCGGGGCGAGAGGCGCGGGCTTGGGCAGGACGGCCGCCGGCGCGGGCGGTGGCGTGGGCCGGAACACCGACACGGCCGTCAGGCCCGCGGCCGTCACCACCGCGGCGCAGCCGATGACCAGCGCCGTGGTCCGCGCGCGACGACGGCGTCCCCCGATCCGGCGCGCGCGGTCGACGTCGATCCGGGGCGGCGGCGCGGGCCGGTCGGCCAGTTCCTTCAGCATCGTGGACAGCTCGGTGTCGGTCATGCTCGTCCCTCCGCAATCGGCTCGCCCAGCAGCTCGCGGAGCGTCTCCACGGCCTTCGCGGTCTGGCTCTTGACAGTGCCTTCGGAGCATCCGAGGGCCCGGGCGGTTTCGGCGACCGGCAGGTCGCCGAAGTAGCGCAGGACGACAGTCGCCCGCTGGCGCGCGGGCAGCCGGTCCAGCGCGGCCCGCAGGTCGAGCGCCGAGTCGACGTCCGGGCCGGGCGCCGGGGGCGGGTCGTGGTCGATTCCGCGCAAATCCACCCGCCGCCACCACGACTGCCGCTGCTCCGCGAGGAACGTGTTGACCAGCGTCCGGCGGGCGTACCCGTCCAGGTTGTCCGCTCGGGCGGCCCGCGACCAGTTCGCGTAGAGCCGGGTGATCGCCGTCTGGACCAGGTCGTCCGCCCGGTGCCAGTCGCCGCAGAGCAGGTACGCGACCTTGCGCAGCCAGCCCGCCCGAGCCGTCACGTACTCGGTGAAGTCGTTCACCGGCGCCCCCTGTCCTGTTCGTCACCCCTTTGATGCGCCCGGAGGCCCGGGCGGTTGCCCGGGACGCCCGAGTCGTAGATTCAACGAGGTGCATGACATCGACACGGTGACCGCGGCGACCATCGAAAAGGCCGCCGAGCGGCTGGCCGGGGTGGTGACCCGCACGCCGCTGGAGCCGAGCGCGCGGCTGTCGTCCCGGGTGAACGCCCAGGTCTGGGTGAAACGCGAAGACCTGCAGACCGTCCGGTCGTACAAGATCCGCGGCGCCTACAACTTCATTGTCCAGCTCGAAGAGGACGTACGCGCGCTCGGTGTCGTCTGCGCCAGCGCCGGCAACCACGCCCAGGGCGTCGCGTACGCGTGCCGCCGGCTCGGCGCGAACGGCCGCGTGTACGTCCCGGGCACCACGCCGCGGCAGAAGCGCGAACGCATCGCGACACTCGGCGGCGCGCACATCGAGGTCATCGTCGTCGGCGAAACGTACGAAGACGCCTTCGCCGCGGCCAACGAGGACGCGCAGCGCACCGGTGCGACGCTCGTGCCGGCGTTCGACGACGTCCGCACCGTCGCAGGCCAGGGCACGGTCGCTTTGGAGGTCATCGAGCAGCTCGGCTTCGTGCCGGACGTCGTGATCGTCCCGGTCGGCGGTGGCGGGCTGCTCGCCGGCGTCGGCAGCTGGCTGCGGGAACGGCACCCGGACGTGCGCGTCGTCGGCGTCGAGCCTGCGGGGGCGGCGTGCATGGCGGCCGCCCTTTCCGCCGGGGAGCCGGTGCGGCTGCGGGAGCTCGACTCGTTCGTCGACGGCGCCGCCGTGCGCATCGCCGGCAACGTCACCTACCCCTTGATCCGCGAGAGCGGCGCCGAGCTGACCTCGGTCGCCGAGGGCGCCATCTGTACAGAGATGCTGGCGATGTACCAGTCGGACGGGATCATCGCCGAGCCCGCGGGCGCGCTGGCGGCGGCCTCGCTCGGCTCGGTGGTCCAGGTGGAGCCCGGGCAGACCGTCGTTATCGTGGTCTCCGGCGGCAACAACGACGTCAGCCGCTACAGCGAGATCCTCGAACGCTCGCTGATGCACGAAGGGCTGAAGCACTACTTCCTCGTCGGGTTCCCGCAGGAGCCGGGCGCGCTGCGGCGGTTCCTCGAGCAGGTGCTCGGACCCGAGGACGACATCACCCGCTTCGAGTACGTCAAGCGCACCAACCGCGAGATGGGCCCGGCGCTGGTCGGCGTGGAAATCGCCCGGTCGTCCGACCTCCCGGGCCTGCTGGCGCGGATGGACGCGAGCCCGCTACAGGTGGAACGGATCGAGCCCGGCAGCCCCCTGTTCCACTTCCTGCTCTGAGGGCGTGGTCCACTAGGCGGATGGTGAAGGTCGACGGGGTCCGCAGTGTCGAGGCGTTGCGCGAAAAGGTCCACGAGGGTGCGGAGCCCGAATACCTGCTGTTCTACGGGCACACGCCCACGAAGTCCGGGCGGGTGACGGCGAGCTGCCTGAGCCAGTGGTGGGCCGACCCGTTCGAGGCCGACGGCGTCGTCTACCCGACCGCCGAGCACTACATGATGGCCGGCAAGGCTTCGCTGTTCGGTGACCACGAAAAGGCCGCGCTGATCCGGGAGACGCCCGAGGCGAAGGCGGCGAAGGTGCTCGGCCGCGAGGTGACCGGGTTCGACGCCGCCACCTGGGAGCGGCACCGGTTCGACATCGTCGTCGACGGCAACCTGGCCAAGTTCCGGGCCCACCGCGACCTGCGCCGGTTCCTGCTCGGGACCGGCGAGGCAGTGCTCGTCGAGGCGTCGAAGAAGGACCTCGTGTGGGGCACCGGCCTCGCACGCGAGGAGAAGAACGCGGCCAAGCCAGATTACTGGCGCGGGCTGAACCTGCTCGGCTTCGCGCTGATGGAGGTCCGCGAGCAGCTGCGGGCCCGCTGATTCACGGCTTGGGCGTCGGTGCGCCCGGGCACGACTTGGACGTCGTCTGACCTGTGTCGAATAAAGCGACGGCGGCGTCGGCGCACGGCAGTGCGGACAGCGAGCCGTGGGCGTCGTCCTCGACGGTCATCAGCGCGCCGCCGATCTTCCGCTGCATCTCGAGCGCCCAGCCGATGGGCGTGACCGGCTCGTAGGCGTGGCCAACGAGCTGCAGTGGGCTTTGTCCTTTCGCGAACGACCACGGCCGCGCGTCCAGCGGCCAGCCGACGCAGAGCTGTTCGTAGAGGCCATAGCCACCCGCGACCGGCAGGCGCTTCATGCGGTCGACGCGGTGCTGCCAGACGGTGTCGAAGTCGCGCGGGCTCGGCGACTCGTTGCAGAGCAGGGCCGTCTGCTGGAAGTGGTTGAACGCCTGCGCCTCGCCGTCCCAGCCGAATCCCGTGGTCATCTTTTCGGCAACGGGCGCGCCGCCGTCCCGGATGGCCGCGAGCTGCGTCGCCAAGCCGGCCCACTCGCGGCGCGGGTTGGCGAGCATGCCGTTCACGGTCGCGCCGAACTTCGCCCGCAGGTCGAGGAGGACCTTCGCGACTACGGGCTCGGTGGTCCCGAAGTGATAGACGGTGTCGTAGCGGGCGATCCACGACGCGAACTCGTGGAAGGTGTTCTCCCCGGCGGTCGCCTGGGCGTCGTCCATTTCGGTGACATTCAGGTCCGGCGCCATGACGGAGTCGAGCAGCATTTTGTCGACGTGGTCGTCGAAGAGCGACCGGTACTGCGCGCCGAGCGCGGTGCCCCAGGAGACGCCGTAGTAGCCGATCTTGTCCTCGCCGAGGGCCTGCCGGATCCGGTCGAGGTCGCTGGCGATGGTCGGCGTGGTCAGGTTCCGGACGAAGGCGGGATGCGCGGCAACGCACTCGCGGTTCGCGGCGGCTGCGCGCTCCGCGGCTTCGCGGGCCTTCTCCTTGTCGGGGACGCCGGGGTCGGGCTCCGGAAAATCGACCGCGCACGGCAGGTCGGCGCTGTAGCCGACGCCCCGCGGATCGAACCCGACGAGGTCGTGGTGGACGCCGATGTCACCGGCGTGACTGTCGGCGATGCTGCGCGGCATGGTCAAGCCGGACTGACCGGGACCACCCGGATTCAGCAGGACGGCACCGGTTTTCGCGCCGGTCGCCTTGATCCGGCTCACGGCGATGTCGATTTTCGGACCATCCGGGTCGGCGTAGTCGAGTGGAACCGGGACCAGCGTGCACTCGCTGCGCTGATCGTCGGCGTCCCAGCCCTTCGCGACGGCGGAGCAGAGCTGCCAGGAGACGCCGTCCGCGGCGGCAACCGCGGGGACAGCGGGGACGAGCGCCGCGGCGACGAGCATGGGGATGGCGAACCGGGTGATCGACATGGGCCCAGGCTGCCGGGAGCGCGGTCGCGGGAGATCGGCCTATCAGCCGATGATCACCGCCGAACGGCCGGGGGTCGAGATGATGGTCGGCTTTCGGACCACCGCGGCGGGCGGGCCGCGGTCGCCGGGTCTCGCCCCTTAGTCGGGCCGAATCCGGGCCGGCCGCGACAGGTCGCCGAGCCGTGGTCGACTTCCGACCATCGCTGGGCTGAGCTGGCTCAGCCAGGCCGTCGTCAGTTTTCGGGCGCTGCCGGGTCCCCTGCGGCGAGGCCGACGAACATCGTCTGGTGCAGGCCGCGTACGTGCCTTCTCGTCACCCGGGCCGCCGCGTCCGGGTCGCCTGCCGCCAGTGCCTTCACCAAGCGCGCGTGGTCGCGGTTCGACTCGCGCAGCTTGACCATCGGGTACGGCAGGTAGAACCGGTACAGCTCGCCCAGCACCGTCTCGTAGTGGGCAACCGCCGCGGCCGGGGCTGGGGCCGCCACCGTTCGGTGGAACTCCGCGTCGAGCTCGTGGAACTCCGCCCAGCCCGTCGCCGTGTCCATCCGGGCGACCAACGTCCGCAAGCGCGGGAGGTCCGGCGATCGCTTCGCCACCAATTGGACCAAACCCGCCTCCAAGACCAGGCGGTGGTCGATCAGGTCACGGACCTCGGCCGCCGACTCGCGGTACGCGCCGACCTCGCGGACTCGCTGCGTCGGCGGATTCTCGGCCACGAGCGTTCCGCCGGCTCGGCCGCGGCGGCGTTCGATCAGGCCGTCGCCGACCAGAGACTCCAAAGCCCGCCGCACGGTGATCTCCGCGACCCCGAGCGCTCGCGCGATGTCGGCGTTCGCCGGCAGGCGCTCCCCCGGCTTCAGCAGGCCCAACTCCACGGCGAGCGCGATGCGGGCGCGGACCGTGTCCAGTGCGGACAGCCGCCGGATGCCGGTCAGTGCCGGGGCGCTCAGGTCTGCTGTCGCCATGAACCGACCGTACCGCACAAACTGCTCATCTTGAGCACTCTTGTTTAAGTGTTCAAGATGGACTATTTTTCGTCCATGCCGCGCCCCCTGCCGATCGCCCTGGTGCAAGCGCCGCCCCGAGCCGTTGGAGACGGCGGGTTCGCGGGCGAGGTCGAAGCCGTCCTCGGCCGGTTTCCGGACACGCGCCTGGCCGCCTTCCCCGAACTGCACCTCTGCGGCGTAGACGGCGAGGGTGACGAACGCACGGAGCAACTCCGCGCCGCCGCCCAACCGCTGCATGGGCCGAGGACGAAGGAACTCGCGGAACTGGCCGGCGACCTGGGGATCTGGCTCGCGCCCGGCACCGTTTGCGAAAAAGGCGACCACGGCGAGCTGTTCAACACCGCCCTCGTCTTTTCCCCGCGAGGCGAGCTGGCCGGCTGGTACCGCAAGATCTTCCCCTGGCGGCCGCACGAGCCCTACGACCCCGGCGACCGGTTCGTCGTCGCCGATCTGGCCGACGCCGGCCGCGTCGGGTTCTCCATCTGCTACGACGCCTGGTTCCCCGAAGTGACCCGGCACCTCGCCTGGATGGGCGCCGAGATCGTGCTCAACCCCGTCCAGACCACGACCCCCGACCGCGCTCAGGAACTCGTCCTGGCCCGGGCGAACGCCATCGTCAACCAGGTCTTCGTCGCCAGCGTGAACACGGCCGGGCCGTTCGGGATGGGCGACAGCTTGCTCGTCGGGCCCGAAGGTGACGTTCTCGGCGCGTTGCCGGGAACCGGCCAAGGCGTCCTCGCCCACACGATCGACCTCGACGAGGTGGCGCGCGTCCGCCGCGAGGGCACCGCGGGCACCAACCGCATGTGGGCGCAGTTCACCCCCGCCGACGCGCCCCTCGACCTGCCGCTCTACCAGGGCCGGATCGACCCGGACCGCTGGCGTCCACGAGAAGGAGACGACCGATGACCTCCACGGCCGCGGCCCCGGCCGCCCTGCAGCGCCGGCTCGGCCTGCCCGGTGTCGTCCTGTTCGGGCTCGCCTACATGGCTCCGCTGATCGTGCTCGGCACCTTCGGCATCGTCGCGACGACGACCGACGGCACCGTGCCCTCGGCGTACCTGCTCGCCCTGGTCGCCATGCTGTTCACCGCGGCGAGCTACGGGAAGATGGCCGCGACCCACCCCGTCGCCGGCTCGGCCTACACCTATGTCCGGAAAGCGGTCGACGCGCGCGCCGGGTTCCTCGTCGGCTGGGCTGTGCTGCTCGACTACTTCTTCCTGCCGATGGTGATCTGGCTGATCGGCGGCGCCTACCTCTCGGCCGAGTTCCCGTCCGTGCCCAATTGGCTCTGGTTGATCACTTTTATCCTGCTGACGACCATCCTCAACGTCCTGGGCATCAAGATCGCCGAGAAGGCGAACTTCGTCCTCATGGCGTTCCAGATCTTGGTGATCGGCTTCTTCGTCGTTCTTTCGGTCAAGCAGGTCCTGCACGTCGGCGGCTCATTGGCCAGCACGCGGCCGTTCTTCCACCCGGGCAGCACGCTGGGCACGATCTCCGGCGGCGCCGCGCTCGCGACGTACTCGTTCCTCGGCTTCGACGCCGTGACGACGTTGACCGAGGAGACGACCGAGCCGCGCCGGACGATCCCTCGCGCCATCCTGCTGACCGCACTGATCGGCGGCGGCATTTTCATCGTGCTCGCCTACTTCACCCAGCTCGCGCACCCGGGCAGCACGTTCACCGACGAGTCGTCCGCCGCGTTCGAAATCGCGACGACCATCGGCGGCAACCTCTTCGCGTCGTTCTTCCTCGCCGGACTGGTCGTGGCGCAGTTCGCGTCGGGGATCGCCGCCCAGGCGAGCGCGTCTCGGCTGATGTTCGCCATGGGCCGCGACGGCGTCCTACCGCGGATCTTCGGCAAGCTCCAGCCGCGGTTCGCGACGCCCGTGTTCGGCATCGTGCTGACCGGGCTCGTCGGGCTGGTCGCGCTGACGCTCGACGTCAGCACGTCGACGTCGTTCATCAACTTCGGGGCGTTCACAGCGTTCACGTTCGTCAACGTCAGCGTCCTGGCGACTTGGCTGCGCGACCGGGCCGGGAAACGCGTGCTGACCTGGGTGGTCTTCCCCGTGATCGGGGCCGTGGTCGATTTGTGGCTGCTGGTCAACCTGGACGGCATCGCGCTGGTGTTCGGCCTGGTCTGGCTGGCGATCGGCGTCGTCGCCCTGGCGGCGATCACCCGCGGTTTCCGGCGGCCGCCTCCGGAGATGACGTTCGAGGAGTAAGTCAGTCGCCCGGGCACTCGTTGCCGCCGCCGCTGCGCTCGACGCAGTGGCGCGGCTCCGGCGGAGGCGGCGGAGCGTGCCGGACCTGGTCGACCCTGGCCATCGCGGCGACCGCGACGGCCAGGACCAGGCAGATCCCGAAGAACCACGTCCACCCACGGCGTCGCCCGAGAGCCGCCAAGACGACGCCGATCAGCGGCAGTCCCGCGCCGAGCCAGGCCGCCCAGGTCAGGTAGCCGTCACCCGCGTGACTGCTCGTGCCGAACACCGGGAAGCTCGCCAGGAAGCCCTGCAAGAACAAGAACGGGACGACGAGCAGCAGGCCCGCGGCGCACAGCGCCAGCGCGAGTGAGGACCACACGGTCCGGAGTTCCCCCACGTGGCCATTATGTCCGGGTGGACGACCACGACACTTGAGTAGATCTACTGCTCGAGGGTCTTCTGCAGCGCCTTGTTGGCCTTCCGCGCCATGTCGGCGACAGCCTCACGGCGAGCCGTGTCGGCCGCGTAGTCCTCTTCGCGGTTACGCACCACGCGGGCCGGCGTGCCGACCGCGATCGAGTAGTCGGGAATGTCGCCACGCACGACGGAGTGCGCGCCCAGCACCGAGCCGCGGCCGATGCGGGTGCCCTTCAGGACGCTGACCTTCGTGCCGAGCCACGTGTCCGGCCCGATGCGCACCGGCGACTTCACGATGCCCTGGTCCTTGATCGGCACATGGATGTCGGCGGTGACGTGGTCGAAGTCACAGATGTACACCCAGTCGGCGACCAGCGTGGCCGCGCCGAGCTCGATGTCGAGGTAGCAGTTGATGACGTTCTGGCGGCCGAACACGGACTTGTCGCCGATCCGCAGCGAACCCTCGTGGCAGCGGATCGCGTTGCCGTCGCCGATGTGCACCCAGCGGCCGATCTCCAGCCGCCCGTAGCCCGGCCGGCAGTGGATCTCGACGTCCTTCCCGAGGAAGAGCATCCCGCGCAGGATGATGTGCGGGTTGGCGACCCGGAACTTGAGCAGCCGGTAGTACCGGACGAGGTACCAGGGCGTGTACGCGCGGTTGCGCAGCACCCAGCGCAGCGAGTCGGCGGTCAGGAACTTCGCCTGCCGCGGGTCGCGCCGCGCGCGCCGCCAGGCCCGCACCCGCGACAGCGCGGGCGCACCCCACATCGACGTCATGCCCGTGACCGTAACCTGTGTACGGGACGGGTTCACAGGCAAGGGGAGCTGGATGGGCACGAGGCTGATCATCGACACCGACCCGGGCGTCGACGACGCGCTGGCGATCGCGCTGGCGGCGCTGTCCCCGGACGTCGAACTGCTGGGCGTGACGTCGGTGTTCGGCAACGTGCCGCTGGATCGCACGACCTCGAACGCGCGCCGGCTGCTGGAGCTCTTCGGCCGCACCGACGTGCCGGTCGCCGCCGGAGCCTCCCGGCCGCTGGTCTATTCGAAGCCGCGTGACGCCAAAGAGGTCCACGGCGGCGACGGCCTGTCGGGCCACTCCTCCACACTGCCCGAGGCGAGCCGTCCCCTCGATGAGCGCGACGCCGTCCGCCTGATGCTGGACCTGCTCGAAGCCTCCGACGAGCCCGTGACCATCGCGCCGATCGGGCCACTGACGAACATCGCCGCGCTGCTGGCGGCCCACCCGGGCGCGGCGGCGAAGATCGCGCGGCTCGTGATCATGGGCGGCGGGGTGACGTTCGGCAACAGCACTACCGCCGCCGAGTTCAACATCTGGAGCGACCCCGAAGCGGCCCGCCGCGTGCTGGTCGAGGAGGACGTCCCGGTCGTGCTCGTGCCGCTCGACCTCACGCACCGGTGCGCCGTCGACGCCGAATGGCTGGCGAAGCTCGCGTCGTCGGGGCCGGTCGGCGCCACCCTCGAAGGCCTCACCTCCACCTATCGGCAGCACTACACGCGCGTGTTCGGCGAGGACCGCATGGTCATGCACGACGCCGTCGCGGTCGCGGAGGCGATTTCGCCAGGAATCCTGCACACCGAGACCTACCGCGTCGACGTCGACTGCGGGCTGGGCCCGGCACGCGGGCAGACGCTCGTCGACCGGCGAAGGCTCGGCGAAGACGATCCGCAGTTCAGTCCCGGCCGCTCGATCGAGGTCGCGATGGACACCGACCTCGACGGCCTGCGCGGTTTCGTCCTCGACCGGCTGACCGGAGCCGCGCGGTGAGCGACGAGCCGGAGATCGTGCCGATCGAAGAGCCCGAGGTCGCGCCGGAGGAGAAGCCCGAGCCCCGTCGCCGGAAGGCCGCCGTCGTGGTGGCCGCGGTGGTCGTGGTCGCCGCCGCGCTCGTCGTCGGCGTCGAGTTCGCGCCCAAGCAGCAGGAGACCACGAACGCCGCCGCGACGGTCACGCAGTCGGCCTCTGTCCCGAAAACGACCACGCCCCCGCAGACGTCCGCGCCGCCGAAGGTGCCCGAAGCGAGCGAGTTCGACGCCTGGGCGTCCAAGACCAGCCAGTGGCTCGACGTCCCGCTGCGCGCGATGGTCGGCTACGCGAAGGCGACGACGAAGCTCGGCAAGGACGTCCCCGGCTGCCACCTGTCCTGGGTGACGCTGGCCGCGGTCGGAAAAGTGACCACGGACCACGGCCGCGCGCAGGGCGGGCAGCTCGGCACCACCGGCGTGCTGGACAAGCCGCTCGGCACGATCGAGGTGCGCGACTTCTACAACAAGGTCGTCTCGACGGCGAACGCCGCCGGACCGATGCAGGTCTCCCCCGCGATCTGGGCGAAGTACCAGGCGAGCTACACGGGCGGGAAGCCCGATGTCCAGAATATCGACGACGCCGCGCTGACCACCGGCCGCGCGCTGTGCGACGGCGGCACCGACCTCTCGCAGGGCCAGCCGTGGTGGGACTCGGTCGCGAAGCTGCAGTCGGCGCCGCTGCTGCTGCACCGGACGCTGGCCACGGTCAACGTCTACGGCACGGTCGGCCAGGGCTCGGCGGCGCCGAACCCGGCGGTGCTGAGCGCGGTGAACTTCGCCATCGACAAGATCGGCCTCCCCTACATCTGGGGCGGCAACGGCACCGGCGGCAGCGACCCGGGCTTCGACTGCTCCGGCCTGACGACGGCGGCGTACGGGAGCGCCGGCGTCAAGCTGATGCGCACGGCCGACACGCAGTTCCGGAGCGTCCCGCACGTGACCGATCCACAGCTGGGCGACCTGATCTTCTACGGCGAGCCGGCGACGAAGATCCACCACGTCGGGCTCTACATCGGCAACCAGCAGATGATCGACGCGCCGCAGACCGGCCAGGCGGTGCAGGTGCACTCCTACCGCAAGGACGGCGACGACTTCGCCGGAGCCGGCCGCCCGACGGCCTGACTGAAATCTTTCAGGCCGGCGATGTCGAGAACGCGCTATCGGCTGCGTCCCCGGGTCGGACGCGGCCAAGATGGGCCGCACCCGTACCGAGGAGAACGACCATGGCCAAGTACCTGCTGCTGAAGCACTACCGAGGCGCCCCGGCTTCCGTCAACGACGTGCCCATGGACCAGTGGACGCCGGAAGAGATCACGGCCCACGTGCAGTACATGCAGGATTTCGGGGCCCGGCTCGAGGAGACCGGCGAGTTCGTCGAGCACCAGGCGCTCACCCCCGAGGGGACGTTCGTCCGGTTCGACGGCGAGGGGCGGCCGCCGGTGACCGACGGCCCGTTCGCCGAGACGAAGGACCTCATCGCCGGCTGGACGATCATCGACGTCGACAGCTACGAGCGTGCCCTCGAGCTGGCCGCAGAGCTGTCGGCCGCCCCCGGCGCGGGCGGGAAGCCGGTCGCGGAGTGGCTCGAGCTGCGTCCGTTCTACGGGAACTCGATCACCATCACGGAGTGACCCGTGTCACATCTGTGCGTTGTCGAGAAACCGCCCACGGCTCCGTCCCCGGCACGAACCACAGCCGATCCGACGAGGAGACCGACATGCAGCAGAGCGTCATCGACGAGATCCTGAACCGCCCGCTCAGCCGCGAACTGCTGGCCCGGGACCTGACCCGGCTGGCTTACACGGCCCTCGACGGCACTCCCCGTTCGATCCCGATCGGGTTCACCTGGAACGGCTCGCAGATCGTCCTGTGCACGGCGAAGAACGCCGCCAAGCTGCCCGCGTTGCGCCGCAACCCGGCGGTCGCCCTGACGATCGACACCGAGGTGCACCCGCCGAAGATCCTGCTGATCCGCGGCACGGTCGAGCTGGACGTCGTCGACGGCATCCCGGACGAATACCTGCAATTCAACGGCACCTACGAGATGACGCCGGAGCAGCGGGTGGAGTGGGAGAAGGGCGTGCGGTCGCTCTATGACGGCATGGTCCGGATCGTGGTCACCCCGACCTGGGTCAAGCTGATCGACTTCGAGACGACCTTGCCCAGCGCCGTCGAGGAGCTGATCCAGCAGCAGAAGGAACGGCAGCACGCCTGAGAGGGAGATCATCATGAGTGACGGCCGAGTGATGGCACGGCTGGAACACGTCGGCATCGTCGTCGAGGACCTCGGCGCCGCCAAGGCGTTCTTCACCGAGCTCGGGCTGGAGCTGGAGGGCGAGATGACGGTCGAGGGGCGCGTCGTCGACCTGATCAACGGGCTCGACGGCGTCCGCTCGGACGTCGCGATGATGCGGACGCCGGACGGCCACGGATGCCTGGAACTGATCAGGTACCAGACGCCCGCGGGCCCGACGGGTGACCCGGCCGCGCCGGCGAACACGCCGGGTCTGCGGCACATCCTGTTCGAGGTGGCGGACATCGACGACGTCGTCGGCCGCCTGCGGAAACACGGCGCGGAGCTCGTCGGCGAGGTCGCGCAGTACGAGGACAGCTACCGGCTCTGCTACCTGCGCGGCCCCGCGGGGATCATCGTCGAGCTGGCCGAAAAGGTCGGGTGAAGAGTGGACGAGGTCCAGCTCCGGAGCTTGACGCCGCACGTGCTCGGGATCCTCGTGCGGCGCGGCGCCGACTTCGCGTCGGCGGAGGACGCCGTGCAGGACGCGCTGCTCGAAGCACTCCGCGTCTGGCCGGCCGAGCCGCCGCGCGACCCGAAGGGCTGGCTGGTCACGGTCGCCTGGCGCAAGTTCCTCGACGCGGCCAGGTCGGAGAGCGCCCGGCGGCGGCGTGAGGACCTCGTCGACTTGGAGCCGGAGCCCGGGCCCGCGGCCGCCGCGGACGACACGCTCCAGCTGTACTTCCTGTGCGCGCACCCGTCGCTGACGCCGTCTTCGGCGGTCGCGCTCACGCTGCGCGCTGTCGGCGGGCTGACCACGCGGCAGATCGCGCAGGCCTACCTGGTCCCCGAAGCGACCATGGCGCAGCGCATCAGCCGGGCCAAGCGCACGGTCGGGCAGGTGCGGTTCGACCAGCCCGGTGACGTCGCGACCGTGCTGCGCGTCCTCTACCTGGTCTTCAACGAGGGTTACTCGGGCGATGTCGACCTGGCCGCCGAGGCCATCCGGCTGACCCGTCAGCTGGCGGGCGCGATCGACCACCCGGAGGTCGCGGGGCTGCTGGCGCTCATGCTGCTCCACCACGCGCGGCGCGCCGGGCGGATCGCGGCCGACGGCAGCCTGGTGCCGCTCGCCGAGCAGGACCGCGGCCGGTGGGACACCGGGCTGATCGCCGAAGGCGTGGGGATCCTGCAGAAGGCGCTCGCCCGTGACCGTCTGGGCGAGTTCCAGGCCCAGGCGGCCATCGCGGCCCTGCACGCCGACGCGCCGACCGCCGAGGAGACGGACTGGGTGCAGATCGTCGAGTGGTACGACGAGCTCGCGAGCCTGACCGACAGCCCGGTCGTCCGGCTCAACCGCGCGGTGGCGGTGGGCGAGGCCGACGGACCGCGTGCCGGGCTGGCGGCCCTCGCGGAGCTGGACGACGCGCTGCCCCGGCACACGGCGGTGGCGGCGTACCTCCACGAGCGCGACGGCGACCTGGCGACGGCTGCGCGGTTGTATGCCGAGGCGGCGCAGAAGGCGCCCAATCTCGCGGAGCGCACTCACCTGACTCTGCAGGCCGCTCGGCTCAACACCCGCTTGCGTGGTTGATACCCGCGTTGTGAAGAAGGTGGCGGCCGGCTTGACACGGACCGGCGCGGCTGAAGGATCTCAGCCGACGCGGCTGACGACTGGCTGGCGCCGTGACCAGCCGCAGTCCGCGCGGCTGAGGGACCCGGCCGCGTCGTGATCCGTCGCGGTCGACCCGGGGCCTGAGCCAGCCGACGTCACCCGGGCTGAGTCGCGTCACCCGTCAACCCTCAGCCGAGGTGGTCGTTCGCCCCGCTCACCCACTCGATATAGCGCTCGGCCGACCGGCGGACCGCGCCCTTCGCGTCACCCAGGATCTTGCCGCCCAAGAGACCATAAAGGCGGTCGAACTCGTAGGGCTCGAGCCGGTCCACGATCCGCTGGACCAGGCCCGTCGACAGCGGGATCTTGTTCGGGTAGCTGCGCATGAACGTCACCCAGCCCGCCGCCGCCACCGGCACCATCGTGTCGCCCACCAGCAAGAAGCCGCCGGTTTCGGTGGCGACGTGGGCCACCGCCGCGCCCGGGAAGTGCCCGCCCGCCTCGACGAGCGTCACACCGGGCAGGACCCGCTCGGTGCCGGACCACTCCCGGATCACCGGGTCCTCGCGCCGCACCCACTGCCGGTCGGCCGCGTGCACCAGCACGGGGACACGGCCGAGCCGATGGCTCCAGCTGACCTGGGAGCCGTACATGTGCGGGTGGCTGGCCACGATCACCGCCGCGCCGCCGAGCTCCTCGATCTCGGTCGCGAGCGCCGCGTCCAGGTGGTTCGGCGGGTCCCACAGCAGGTTGCCCTCGGCGGTCCGGACCAGGTGCGTCCACTGGCCGATGCCGAACGGCGGTTCGCGGTTGAACCGGTGCAGCCCCGGTTCCAGCTCCTCGTGCACGACCTCGTGGCCGTCGGCCGCGAGCTTGTCGAGTGTCGTCCACACCTGCCCGGACGCGGGCACCCATTGGCGGTCGTCGGCGCAGATGGCGCAGGTGCCGGCCGGGGGCCGGTCGGTGTCGGGGTGCTCGACCCCGCAGGTTCCGCAGATCCAGATCGTCATGACGCCAGTCTTGAAGCTCCAGCATGGTCGAGGTCAAGCCCGGTCCGGGCCTCCTGGGACAATCCCGCCATGGACTCGGGGACGACCACGCAGCTGATCACCGTGGGGGCGACGCTCGGCGGCGTGCTGCTCACCCTGCTGACCACCACGCTCGTGGAGGGCCGCAAGCTGAAGGCGACCCAGCGCGCCGAGGAGCGGAAGCGCGCGGCCGAGCACGCCACCTGGCTGCGTGACGAACGGGTCAAGGCCTACGCGGGCCTGTCCAACGCCGGCGAAGAGGCCTTCCAGCTGATCCGGTCGGAGTTCGTCGAGCTGGCGGAGAACCGCGAAGAGATCGAGGCCCGCTGGCGGGAACGGCGCAACGAGCTGCGCAAGGCGCACAACCAGGTGGCGCTGTTCGGCACCGAAGAACCACGCCGGCGCGGCAAGGAACTGTGGAAAGTGGCCCGCAACGGGGTCAACGACATCCTCGCCGAACTGGACTCCGGGGAAACGAAGGTGCGGCGGGCCAGCCTAGACCGCGTGCTGACCGGGATCAGCGAGACCGGCGACCGGTTCCTCGAAGCCTGCCGCGCCGATGTCCAGGGCACGACGACGGACTTTTAGTCACGCCGGGCCGGCGAGCCCGATCACGTTGCCCTCGGGGTCGGTGAAGTGGGCGACCACCAGGTCGCGCCCCGGCGCGCGGGACGGGCCCAGCCGGCGCGTCCCGCCGAGGCGTTCGGCCTCCGCCAGCGCCGCCGCGACGTCCGGGACGCCCACGTAGAACACCACGTGGCTCTCGTGTCCCGCGCCGCCGCCAACGCCGCCCGGGATGGTCTCCGTTTCGACGAAGCCGTAGTTGCCCGCATCCGACACCTGGTCCGACACCGGCCCCGAGGTGTCGAACTCCCAGCCGAACAGCTCGCCGTAGTACCCGCGCAGCCCGGCAGGGTCGGTGCCGATGATCTCGAAGTGCACGACCGGATTACCCATGCCGGCCACCGTACGCCGCACTAGTTGTTAAAAACAACCTCAGAGTTGTAGATTGACACCATGCCGACGAGCCGGAGCTACGGGGACGCCTGCGCCACCGCCCGCGCGCTGGACGTCGTCGGGGAACGCTGGGCGCTGCTCGTCGTGCGCGAACTGCTGCTCGGGCCGCAGCGCTTCTCCGACGTCCGCCGCGCGCTGCCGGGCGCCAGCTCGAACCTGGTCACCGATCGACTCCGCGAGCTCGAAGGCCACGGCGTGGTGGCCCGCCGGAAGCTGCCACCCCCGGCGGCGTCGACCGTCTACGAACTGACCGAGTGGGGTCGCGAGCTGGAGCCGATCGTGCTGGCCCTGGGTGCATGGGCTGCCCGCGTCCCGCTCCCCGAGCCGGCGACGCTCGGCGCGACGTCGATGCTGCTGTTCCTCCGCGGCTCCGCCCGCCCGCGCACGGCGGCCTGCTACCGCGTCGAACTGGACAGCCGTGTGTGGACGATCCGCACCGAGCCGGGCCGGCTGACGGTCGAGCCGGGCGAACCCGCTTCCCCGGACGCGACGATCCGGACCGACCCGCCCACGTTGAATGCGCTCCTCGAATGTCCTCAGGACCTCGACGCGGCGATCACCGATGGTCGGATTATGGTCACAGGTGATCTGAAGGCCGTCCGGCGGCTGCTGAAGGAACACGAGGGCTGACTCAAGCGAAGTCCCCGGCGTGGTCGCCAGCCCACTCCGCGAAGCTCCGCGCCGGACGGCCGGTGACCGCCAGGACCGTCTCCGTCGTCTCCTGCGGCCGGTCCACCAGGGCGGCCAGCCGCCGGATCCGGGCTTCGATCACCTCCGCCGACCCGACGCGGCCGAGCCCGCGAGCCTCGAACGCCGCGGTGAGCTCCCGGCGGTAGTCGTCGAGGTCCTGAGTCTCGACGCAGACCGGACGCCCGGCCACCCGGCCGAGTACCGCGACCTGGTCCCGCACCGTGAGCGACTCGGGCCCGGTCAGCGTGTACGTCGCCCCGAGGTGGCCGGACGACGTCAACGCGCACGCGGCGACGGCGGCGATGTCCGCTTCGTGGACCAGAGCCGAGTGCGAGTCCGGGAACGGGTCCCGCACGACGCCGGTGTGGACCGATTCCGACCACAGCAGCCGGTTGGCGGCGAACCCGCCTGGTCGCAGAAACGACCACGGGATCCCCGAGTCGCGCACGGCCTGCTCGGCTTCGCCGTGGGCGCGCGTGATGGCGTCCTCCGACGCGGGATCCGCGCCCAGTGCGGACAGCAGCACGACCTGCGCCAGGCCGCCCGCCCGCGCGAGGAACCCGCCGAGCCCGGCCGTGCCCGCGTAGAGGAACACCTGCGTGACGCCGTCCAGGGCCGCGTCCCATTTCTCCGGCCGGGCCAGGTCGGCCGCGACCACCTCGACCCCGACCGGCAGCCGGGTCCGCTCCGGGTCGCGGCCGGCCGCGCGCACCGCGTGTCCGTCTTCGAGCAGTCGTCCCATCAGCGCGCGGGCGACGTTCCCGCGGGCGCCGGTCACCAGAATCGTCATGCCCGAAGGCTCGTCCCGCGTGGCCGGAACGGGGTAGGCACTGGCGGTACCACCCGGGCGCGGGGTGATGATGGACGCGTGGACAGGGTGGAACTGGGCGGGTTCCTGCGCAGCCGGCGGGACCGCCTGCGGCCCGCCGACGTCGGCCTGGAACCCGGCCCGCGGCGGCAGGCGCCGGGGCTGCGGCGCACGGAGGTCGCGCTGCTGGCCGGCATCTCCGTCGACTACTACGTGCGGCTCGAACAGGGCCGCGGACCGCAGCCGTCGGACCAGGTCCTCGCCGCGCTCGGCCGCGCGCTACGGCTGACCGGCGACGAACACGGGTACCTGCGGCAGCTCGCGCGGCCTGCTCCCCCGCCCGCGCCGCGGCCGGTGCCCGGGAACGTCCTGCGGCTGCTCGACCGCCTCGGCGACGTGCCGGCGATGGTGATCGACGCCGGTTACGACATGGTCGCCTGGAACCGGATGCTGGTCGCGCTGATCGGCGACCCGGCCGCGTGGTCGCCGCGGCGACGAAACCGGCTGCGGCGGCTGTTCGACACCGGCGACACGATCACCGGCAACCGCCTGGACCTGGCTCGGCTGTGCGTCGCGGACCTGCGGGCGAGCGGGCGGTACCCGGCCGAGCCCGCCGTTCGTTCATTGGTCGACAACCTCCTGGAGGAGAGCCCCGAGTTCGCGCGGCTCTGGGCCGAGCGGGAGGTCGTCGTGCAGCGGACGCTGACCAAACGGACCGTCCACCCGGTCGCCGGACCGTTGGAGCTCGACTGCGAGATCCTCGCGGTTCCGGGCCACGAGCACCGGCTCCTCGTCTACACGGCGGCGCCAGGCACTCCGTCCGCCGAAGGGCTCAAACGACTTCTCGCGTGAGCGCCGCCTCGCGCACCCGCAGCGACGGCGCCAGGAACATGACCGAAAAAGTGACCACGACCGCCGACGACAACGCCCAGTGCAGGCCGATCCGCGTCGCCAGCGCGCCGACCAGCACCGGCTCCACCAGGAAGCCCAAGTACCCGCACGCGGCGACGGCGGCTACCGCGCGACCCGGCGCGTCCGCCTGCTTGCGGCTCGCCACGCTCCACGCGATCGGCACGATCCCGGCCACGCCGAGGCCGACCACCGCGAAGCCGAACACCACCGCGACCGGCCATGGCACGAAAATGACCACGGCGAAGCCCAGCACCGCGACCGTGGTCGCCACGCGGACGAAACGCACCGCGCCCGTGCGCGCCACGACCCGGTCGGCGACCAGGCGGACCGCGATCATCGTCCCCGAGAACGCGAAGTAACCCAGCGAGGCGAGCGCGGGCGTCGCGCCGGTGACGTCGGCCAGGTACACCGCGCTCCAGCTGTTGACCGCGCCCTCGGCGACGAACCCGCAGAACGCGATCACGCCGAGCGGCACTAGCGCCCGGCTCGGCCACGCGAACGCCGCGTCGCCCTGGCCGCGGTCGGCTCCGGCCAGGAACAGCGCGCGGCCCCACAACGCCAGCGCGAGCAGCACCGCGCCCGCGATCAGGAAGTGCACCGAGACCGGGACGTGCAGGGCCTCCATCAGAGCGTCGACGCCGGATCCCGCGAGGCCGCCGATGTTCCAGAACGCGTGGAAGCCGGCGAAGATCGGGCGCCCGTAGCCCTCCTCGACGCGGGCCGCGTGCGCGTTCATCGCGACGTCGAGCAGGCTGTTGCCCACGCCGAGCACCACGAGCGCGGCGGTGAACACCGGCGCGGACCACGCGAACGCCACGAGCGGCAGCCCGCCACACAGGACGACCGCCCCGAGCACGACGGCCGCGCGGCTGCCGATCCGGGTGAGCAGCGCCCCGGCGCCCACCAGCGCGACGACCGACCCCAGGGCGAGGCCGAAGAGCCCGGTCGCCAGCTGGCCGGTGGTCAGCCCCAGCTGCTCCTGCACCGCTGGCACCCGCGCCAGCCAGGTCGCGAACGCCGCGCCGCACACGGCGAAGATGATGGAGACTCCCAGGCGAGCGCGTTTCAGTTCCCCGGTCACTTTCGCGATTATGCTGATCGCCGTGGCCGGCTGGGATGACGCCGGCCGGATCGCGCGCGGGCTGCCCGAAGTGATCGAGGACAGCTCCCGCGGGCATCTGGCCTGGCAGATCGGCAAGAAGGGCTTCGCCTGGGAGCGCCCGTTGCGCAAGGGCGACGTCGAGGCGCTCGGCGCGCGGGCGCCCGACGGGCCGGTGCTCTGCGCCTACGTGCCGGACGTCGGGGTCAAGGACGTGCTGATCGCCGACGACCCGGCCGTCTTCTTCACGACCCCGCACTTCCGCGGCTTCCCCGCGATCCTCGTCGAGCTCGACCGGATCGACCTGCCGACGCTGGAGGAAGTGCTGGTCGAGGCCTGGTTGTGCCGGGCGCCGAAGCGGCTGGCGAAGACGTGGCTCGAAAATCGACGAAGCCAGTAGAGTCCGCCGTCGCCGCGGTCGGCTCGGGCAGCTGAAAACGACCCCACGGCCGCCTCGGTCCGGACTATCTTGGCCGGGTGAAATCCTTGAGCCACGATCGGCTGGCCGAGGCGCTCGTCGCCGAGGCGGAGGAGTTCGGGATGGCGATCGAGGGCGCCGCGCCGGACGCGCGCGTCCCGACGTGTCCCGAATGGTCGCTGCAGGACCTGACCCGCCACGTCGGGCTGGCCTACCACAAGTCCGCCGCGATCGTCGCGAGCCAGCCCACCGGGTACGTGCCGTTCGACGCGGTCGCGGTCGATGATCCGCCGGACTTCGACGCTCTCGGCGAATGGCTCGTCGACGGCGCGGAACGGCTCGTCGAGGCCGTGGCCGACGTCGGCCCCGAGACGCCGACGTCGACCTGGACGCCCGATCGCCGCGCCGGGTTCTGGACGCGCCGGCTCACCCACGAGACCGTCGTCCACCGCGCGGACGCCGCGCTCACGACCGGTGCGCCATACGCGGTCGACGCCGATCTGGCCGCGGACGGGATCTCCGAAGGTCTCGACCTCGTGGCCGTTTTTTCGCGGCTGGAGCACCCGGCGATGGACCGGACGGCGCTGCGGGGCGCCGGCGAGACCCTGCTGTTCCGGTCCACCGGGCCGGACCTCGGCTGGCTGGCCCGGCGGACGGCGACGGGTGTCGAGGTGAGTCAGTCGGGAGACGACGCGGACGTCGTCGTCGAGGGCCGCGTCGCCGACTTGCTCCTCGCTCTGACCGGGCGCATCGCCACGGACGACCGGCGGTTGACGATTTCCGGCAACGCGGGCCTGTTCCGGCATTGGCGGGAGAACACGAAGTTCTGAGGCGCTCGCTCGGTGACCGTGCTGCGGATCGCCGGCGTGGTCGCCTGGCCGGACACGGCGGTGGTGGCGGTCGGCGAGGACGACTACGGCGCCGCCGTCACCCTCGCCGAGGAACGCGCCTGCGGCCGTCCGTTCCTGCTGTCCACGGTGGCGGACGGCGTCCCGCTCGGCGACGTCAAGGGTTGCCGGTACGTCCCGGGGTGACCGCGCTCGACGTGCGCTGACGTCAGATGTGGTGCACCGACTCGACGGTGTAGAGCTGCGGGTCGGCCGTCGAGATGGCCAGCGCGGCCTGCATGTGTTCCTGGCACGCCGGGTCGGTGAGCATCGCGCGGAACGCGTCCGCACTCTCCCACTGGGCGTAGTTGACGACGCGGGTGCCCTCGGCGCCGGCGTGGATGTTGGCCGCGACGAAGCCCGGCCGGTGCCGCATCACCTCTTCGGTCGCCTTGACCAGCACGTCGACCAGCTCCCGCTGGCGCGCGGGTTCGACGGTGAAGACGTTGATCAGGGTCGCCAGCTTCGCGTCCGCGTCGATGGTCGTGGTCGTCATGAGCCCTCCTCGATGTCAGGGTCCTTACATCAATCAGTATGTGTAAGGTTCCTGTCATGAGTCAACCCTCGACCGGCGATCGGCCCGGCTACCTGATCAAACGCGCCCAGCAGGCGTTGAACCAGGCCTGCACCGACCGCCTGCGGCCACTGGAGCTGTCGATGTCGCAGTACGCCGTGCTGCGCGCGCTCGACGACCACCCCGGCGCGTCGTCGGCCGAGCTCGCGCGGATCACGTTCGTCACCCGGCAGTCGCTGCGGGACGTCCTGGGCGGACTGCGGTCGGCGGAACTGGTGACCGTGGCCGAGCAGGCGAGCACCGGCCGGGCGCGCCCGGTGGCCCTGACGGCGTCCGGCCACGCGAAGTTGCGCGCCGCCGAAGACCTGATCACGCAGGTCGAACTCGAAATGCTCGGCGACCTGTCGGCCGACCAGCGGCGCTACCTGGCAGACCTGCTGCACACCTGCGTCGAGAATCTGACTTGACGACGGTCGTATAGTCGGTTCCGACCAATAGGGAGCGACTAGTGCCACCACGCAAGATCCGCAACACCCTCGCGCTGGCCCTGCTCGGCCTGCTGCTCGAACGCCCGATGCACCCGTACGAAATGGCGTCCACGCTGCGCGAGCGCTACAAGGACAGCAGCTTCAAGATCAACCCCGGCTCGCTCTACGACACCGTGGAGTCGCTGGCGAAGCACCGGTGGATCGAGCCTGTCGAGACGGTCCGGGAGGGCAACCGGCCGGAGCGGACCGTCTACGCACACACCGAGCTCGGTCGCCAGGAGTTCATCGCGTGGCTCGACGAACTGGTCCGCGAGCCGGTCGCGGAGTACCCGAAGTTCGTCGCGGCGGTGAGCTACCTCGGCGCGCTCGGCCCGGAGCGCGCCGCCGACGCGCTGGAGGAACGCGCCCGCCATCTCGCCGACCGCATCGACGGCGCGAACACCGCTCTCGACGAGACCGTCGGCAAGGGGGCGCCGCGGCTGTTCATGATCGAGGTCGAGTTCGTCCGGCACGCGTGGCAGGCGGAGCTCGACTGGGCCCGCGCCACGGCCGCCGAAATCCGCTCCGGCTCCCTGCCCTGGCCCGACCACTTCTGAGGGGAAACTCGTGCTCGAAACCGATGTCCTCGTCGCCGGCGCCGGACCGGCCGGCCTGCTGCTCGCCGCGGAGCTCGCGCTGGCGGGCGTCCGCACGACGATCGTCGAACGTCATCCCTCGCGGCCGCCGTACTGCCGCGGGTTCAACCTCAACTCGCGTTCGCTGGACCTGCTGGCCCGCCGCGGGCTGGCCGAACGCCTGGTCGCCGAGGGCCACCAGGTGCCGCACGCGCCGGTCACGGGCCTGCCCGGACCCCTGTCGCTTGCGGACGCGGCGACCGACCACCCGTTCTCGCTGGGGATTCCGCAGACCCGCGTCGAGGAGGTCCTGGAAGGGTGGGCCGCCGATCTCGGCGTCGAAATCCTGCGGGGACACGAGCTGCGGTCGTTCACGCAGTCTCCGGAAAGCGTTTCCACTGTCGTCCACAATGGACAATTCGGCCGCACGATCACCGCGAGCTTCCTGGTGGGCTGCGACGGCGGGCGCAGCACGGTGCGCAAGCAGGCCGGGATCGACTTTCCGGGTGTCGACGCGCGTTGGTACGCGCTGCTCGGCGACGTCGAATGCGAGCTGCCGTACGGGGTTTCGACCGGGCCGGACGGGCGCACGGTGTTCGTCATCCCGCGGCCGGGGTACGTCCGGATCGTGGTGCGGGAGGACGACCCGCCGGCCGACAAGTACGCGCCGGTGACGCTGGAGCGGCTGCAGGCGCAGGTGGACGCGGTGCTCGACCGGCACGTCGAGCTGCGCGAACCCCGCTGGCTGACCCGGTTCGGCGACGCGGCGCGCTTGGCCACGCGTTATCGCGAAGGCCGGGTGCTGCTGGCGGGCGACGCGGCGCACATCCACCCGCCGGCCGGGGCGATCGGGGTCAACGTGGCGTTGGACGACGCGTTCAACCTGGGCTGGAAGCTCGCGGCGACGGTGCACGGGACGGCCCCGGACGGGCTTCTGGACACGTATCACGCAGAGCGGCACGCGGCGGGGTCGCGGATTCTGGCGAACACGCAGGCGCAGGTCGCGCTGGAGGAGGCCGGGGATGCGCCGTGGGCTGATTTGATGCGCCGGATCGCCGCGCATCCGGCGGGGAACCGGGCGTTGGCGGAGATCGTCACTGGGTTGGACGCGTGTTATGAGCCGGGTGGGCATCCGTGGCTGGGTCGGCTGGCTCCGGATGTGCCGTTGGTGGCGGCTTCGGGCGAGACGCATTTGGCCGCGTTGCTGCACCCGGGGCGTCCGATGCTGGTGGATTTGACGGGATCTTTCGCCGGCTGGTCGGCGGCGGTCGAGGTGGTGGCGGCGTCGAGTCCGTCCACTTCGGACATCGACGCGGTGTTGCTGCGGCCGGATGGGCATGTGGCCTGGGTGGGTACGAGCGGTTCGGGCGATGACGGGCTTGCGGAGGCGGTGCACCGCTGGGTGGGTGCCGTTCCGGTCTCCGCGTAGGAAGGTCAGCGCGGGCGGTTCAGGACCGCTCGCTGCTCGACCCTTCCGTCCAGCGTGAACCGGCTGTGCGGGGTGAATCCGAGCTTCTCCACCACCCGCGCCGACGCCTTGTTCGCCGGCTCGTACACCGCCAGCAGACGGTCCGCGAACCCGGATGAGAACACGTGGTCGCGGACCGCCGTCGTCGCTTCGGTTGCGTAGCCCCTGCCCCAGCCCGAGGGTGCTATCCACCAGCCCATCTCCACCGCCGGCAGCCCCAAGCCCGACTCCGTGGGGCTGCGGCTGACCAGCGATACCACTCCGTCGAACGAACCCGGGGCCGCCGATACCGCAAACCAGCCGAAGCCGTGGGTGTTCCAGTGCGTGAGCGTCGCCTGGTGCTTGGCCAGCGTGTACTCGTGGGTCCACGGCTTGCCGGTTCCGACATAGCGGACCGTGTCCGGGATCTGCGCCATCGCGAACAGCCCGTCGAAGTACTCCTCGGCCCACTCGTGCAACGTGAGCCGTTCCGTGGTGATCAGCACCGTCCTGAGTCTAGGTGGCCCGTCCACCGATTACCGCCGGTCACCTGGGTAGCCCGTTCGGCCTATGGTCCGGACCACGTTAATGGTCTATACCAATCATGTCCGGAAATCCCCGCCGCCGCGCTCGTCGTCGTGGAGGTTCCACCATGCGTCTCCGTTCCCTGCTGGCCGGGCTGGCCGGCCTAGCGCTCGTGAGCACCGGGCTCGGCGCTCCCGCCGAAGCCGCCGCCGGGTCGCCGATCCCCGTCGGGCCCTACGTCGACATGGGCGCCTGGCCCACGCCCAGCCTGTCGGCGATGTCCGCCGCCAGCGGCGTCAAGGGCTTCACCCTCGCCTTCGTCAACTCCTACGGCTGCAAGGCCAGCTGGTTCGGCGCCTACGACCCGCGCACGGCCTGGCAGAAGGACGAGATCACCAAGATCCGCAACGCCGGCGGCGACGTCAAGATCTCCTTCGGTGGCGCGTCCGGCATCGAGCTGGCCCAGGCGTGCAGCACGTCCGCGCAGGTCGCGGCCGAGTACGACGCCGTCGTCAAGGCGTACGGCCTCAAGTACGCCGACTTCGACATCGAAGGCGCGGCCGTCGCGGACCCGACGTCGATCACCCGCCGCTCTCAAGCCCTGAAGACCCTCCAGAACAACAACCCCGGCCTGAAGATCTCGCTGACGCTGCCGGTGCTGCCGAGCGGCCTCGACGCGAACGGGCTCAACGTCGTCAAGGCGGCCAAGGACGCCGGCGTGAACCTCGACCTCGTCAACATCATGGCGATGGACTACTACCAGGGCGCGGGCGATCAGGGCGCGAAAGCGATTTCCGCGGCCAAGGCGACGCAGGCGCAGCTCAAGTCCCTCTACGGGCTGAGCGACGCGGCGGCGTGGAAGAAGGTCGGCGTGACCCCGATGATCGGCGTCAACGACTCGCAAAACGAGATCTTCTACCAGAAGGACGCGAAGGCGCTGGTGGCGTTCGCGAAGACCGTCCACCTGGGCATGCTGTCGTTCTGGGAAGCCGGCCGCGACGCCAACGCCTGCACCGGCGCTCTCTACAAGTGCACCAACGTGCCGCAGGCGAAGTACGAGTTCGCGAAGATCTTCGCGGGCTACACGGGCTGATTCGTCGCCGGGCGGGGTCCACGGCCCCGCCCGGCGGGCAAGATGGTCACGTGGACGACCACGCCTCCTCGTTCGGCGCCGCCGCGGCCGCGTACGCCCGGCATCGGCCGGACTACGCCGAAGCCGCTGTGCGGTGGGCGCTCGAGCCCGCCGCCGGGCCGCGGGTGCTCGATCTCGGCGCCGGGACCGGGAAACTCACCGCCACGCTGGTCTCGGCCGGCGCCGACGTCACCGCGGTGGAGCCCGATCCGGCGATGCTGGGCGAGCTGCGCGGAGAACTGCCCGATGTCCGGGCGCTGCCGGGACGGGCCGAGGCGATACCGCTGCCCGATGCCTCCGTCGATGCCGTCTTGGCCGGGAATGCCCTGCACTGGTTCGACATGGCCGTCGCCGGGCCCGAAATCGCCCGGGTGCTGCGGCCCGGCGGAGTCCTGGCCGGGCTGTGGAACGTCGTCGACGACCGGGTCGGGTGGGTCGCCGGGCTCGCGCGCGTCAGCGGGAGCGCCGCCATCGGGCCGCGGGACACTCCCGCCGGCTGGCGGGCCGAGACCGCCGGGTTCGGCTCCGCGGAGCGCGCCGAGTTCCCCCATGGGCAGCGCCGCACCGCGGATTCCCTCGTGGCGACGCTCGCGACCAGAGCGGGAATGCTGGTCATGCCGGAGCGGGAACGAACCATCGTACTGGGGCGGATCCGCGCTTTCCTCGCGCGCACACCGGAAACCGCGGACGGCGAATTCACCCTCCCCATGCAGACCTGCGTGCTGCGCATCACCAGCTGACAGCGTCAGCAATCAGGGCGTCCCGCACTGCCGCGGGCCCAGCCCGGCACGGTTCCGTGCGAGTGACCGCGAACAGCGTGTTGATCGGCGGTTCCTCCGGGTCGAGCAAAGCGACCAAGTCCCCTGAAGCCAGCTCCGCCGCGCAGAGATACCGCGGCAGCACGCTGACGCCGAACCCGGCCAGCACGCACGTCAGGACGCCGCGCAAGTCCGGCACGACGACGGAAGGCCCGGACGGCGGCCGCACCCCCAGCACCGAACGCCAATAACGGCGGATGATCGGCAGGTCTTCGGCGTAGGCCACCAGCGGCGCGGTCCGAGGGTCGCCCGAGAAGCCGCGCGGGCCGACCAGGACGAACTCCTCGTCCGTCAGGGGCGTCGCCGTCAGACCGCGGCCGCGCGGCCGGATCGTCGACACCACCAGGTCGAACCGGCGCTGCGAGAGACCCGCCAGGAGGTCGTCGGCCAGGCCGAACGTCACGCGCAAATTCAGGCCGTCGGCGACCAGGCCGGCGAGCGCGGGAAGTACCCGCAACGTCGTCAGCTCGGCGGGCCCGGCCAGGTGCACCGGCGCGGCGAAGGGGTCCACCTCGCCGACGGTCAAGGAAGAAAGCGCGTCGACGTGCGGGGCGATCCGGGCGGCCAGTTCGTCGGCCGCCGGGGTCGGTGTGACCCCGCGGGCGCGCCGGACGAACAGCTGCCGCCCGAGCTGGTCTTCGAGGGCCCTGACCTGGGCGGTCACCGTCGGCTGGGACAAGCCCAGCGACGGCGCCGCACCGGTCAGCGATCCTGCCCGGTGAACGGCCAGGAACGTCCTCAGCAGATCGAGGTCCAGCTCAGTCCTCGATCAGTTCGATCGAGTCCACGACGTTCGGGTAGAACGCGACGTGGTCCTTGATCGACGCGACCGCGTCGTACGGCTTCTCGTACGTCCAGATCGCGTTTTCCGCCTTCACGTCACCGACGTTCAGGCTGTAGTAGTTGCTGTCGCCCTTGTACGGGCAGTACGTCTCGTGGTCGGTCCGCTCCAGCACGCTGAAGTCGACGTCCGCCCGCGGGATGTACTGCGCCGCCGGGTAGTTCGACTCCTGCAGCGTCAGCGCGTTGCGGCTGTCCGCCACCACGCGCCCGCCCGCCTTGACCACCACGCGGGCCTTGGTCGGCTCGACGGTGATCGGGTGGTCCGGGCCCGGAACCAGCACCTTCTTCTCCGGCATGTCAGCTCCTCGAGAAAGTTCGCTTAGTAGGAGCAGCACTCCGGGCCCGGCGGTTATTCCACCTCAGGGCAGGTAGTACATCGGGTTCGGCAGCTTGGTCGGGTGCAGCGCGTAGCCGCCTTCGAGGTCGCTGAACTGGTCACCGACGTTCAGCACGATCTTCGCGCCGGTCGCCTCGATGTGCGCCCGCGTGCCCGACTTGTACTGGACGGTGTTGCAGGTCAGCCCGCACGGCAGGTAGTCCGGCGCGGTCACCTTCGGCTTGAAGAACGCGCCGGCCGGGGCCGGGTAGCCCTCGTTGGCCAGGTTCTTCAGCGACTGCGGGCCCTGCAGCTCGTTGCGGCCGGTCAGGAAGTACACCTTGACGCCGTGCTGCGCGGCCCAGTTGGCCAGCTCCAGCACCGGCTTGTTCGCGACGAACGTGCCGTTGTCGATGGCCTGCTGCTGCTTGACCGGGTCGAACCCGAAGTCGTTGTCGGCCTCCCAGCCGAAGGTGATCTCGGCGGTGTCGTCGACGTCCAGCACGATCGCGGGGTTCTTCACGCGGCCGAGCTGCTGCTGCAGGTAGCGCTTCGCGTCGGTGACCACGCGGTCGGTGTCCTTCACGAACCGGCTCGTGTCGGAGTAGTGGTGCTTGCCGGCGGCGTCGAGGTAGTCGCCGTAGTAGGCCTTGACGTCGTTCTTGACCTGGCCGATGTTGGCCGGCTCCTTCGAGCGGGCGGCGGTCGCGTCGTCCGAGCCGGCCAGCGCGGTGGCCCCCGAGGCGACGGTGGCGCCGATGGCCGCGGCGGCGGCGAGCTTGACGAGACCTGACCATTTTCCGGACACGGCGACCCTCCAGTGAAGACTTGACGACTCGGGGAACCTACGTCACGTTCACCCGGAGTTCCACCCCTCGAAAGTTTCCGTTCACCTTTCGGCGCGGCAGAGGAAAGCCACCGGAGACCGCCCGATTCGCGTGAGCACCACCGATGCTTCCGCGGCGCCACGGGGTTTCAGCCGCCGCCGCAAGGCATCCGGGTCGACGTCCAGGCCGCGCACGAGGATTTCCAGCCGGCCGACGTCGTGTCGCTTGAGGACGGCTTTCAAGGACTTTTCGCTGTAGGGCCCGTGCTCCAGGACGCGGAAGGCGCGCACGCCCGGTGGCGGTGCGTCGCCGGTCAGGTACGCGATGCGTTCGTCCAGCTGCCACAACCCGTGCCGGGCCGCGTAGTGGCGGACCAGTCCGGCCCGCACGACGGCGCCGTCCGGGTCGACGATCCACTCCCCCGGCTCCCGTGTGGGCAGTTCGTCCGGTTCGACATCGGTGACCGTCCACTGTGTCCCGTCCGAGCGCAGCACGGTCGCCCGCCGGGTGACGCCGGTACCCAGCCCGCGCCAGAGGCAGGACTCGCGGACCTGGCCGTCGAGGGACACCAGTTCGACCTCTTCGGCCCACGGCGTGATCGCAAAGTCGAGGCCGGGAGCGCACTTCACCGACAGCGCGCGCCCCGGGTACGCCGCGACCAGCTTGTCCAGCGGTGGTGTGAAGTCCGCGGGTTTCCACGCCCGTCGTCCTGCCGAGTCACGACGAGCCGGGTCCGCGACGACGACGCCGTCCCGGCTCACCGGCCGCAGCGCGTCGGCCCGGGCGAGTCCGAACGCGACACCCGCGGCGGTTCCGTTGTGCCGGGCCATCTTCAGCCGCACCGAGTCCAGATCGGACCCGAGCGCGCGCCGCGCCACCCGCGCGATCTCGACGAGGTCGGCGCCCACGGAACACGTGACGTCGTGGACGTCGAGACCCGCCAACCGCTGAGCCCGGTGCCGGGCGACGAGTGACGCGCTCGCCTGCTGGAGCGCGTCCGAGGTGAACAGCCAGCCGTCACCGGACAGCTTCCCGACCGCTTTCCGGCGCAGCAGCACGGTTTCCAGGACGGCGGCTGCGAACTCCTCGCCCACGATCCGGCGCACGGCGGCGACGGACGCGATCCGGTCGGTCAGCGGCAACGACGAAACCTCGGCGAGCGCCGCCGTCCCCGCGCCGGAGCGCAGGTAGGCGACGTCGCCGAGGCTGAAGGAATACCCCACTCAGGACGGCCGCTTGGTCCCGGTGATCATCACGTTGTAGAACAGCTCACGCGGGAGCACCTTCGCCAGCAGCTTCTTGTCCACAGCGGACAGCCGCAGCCACAGCTTGTAGGCGAACAGCCGCCAGCGGACGGTCAGCTTCTCCTGCGGCACCGCGGCCTCGAACGTCCGGATCGGCCAGCCCGCGAGCGCCGCGGCGAACTCCTCGGTGACCGCGTGGACGTCCTGCGCGCCGGCCCCGCGAGCCCACGACTCCAGCTCCGACGGGTCGAAGGTGTGGATGTCCACGACAGCTTCGAGGGCGGCGGCGCGGGAGGACTCGTCGAGCTCCTCCTGCGGACGACGCCAGCCGCTCAGCGCGGGCAGCTTCGTCACGCGGGTCGTCAGGAACCAGGTGAACTGGCCGAGCTTGCGGGCGTAGAAGTCGCCGATCTTCGTCGGCTCGCCGGCGAAGACGAACCGCCCGCCCGGCTTGAGCACGCGCAGCACCTCGCGGAACGCCGCCTGGACGTCCGGGATGTGGTGCAGCACCGCGTGCCCGACGACGAGGTCGAAGGTGTTGTCCTCGTACGGGATGCGCTCGGCGTCGGCGACGCGGCCGTCGACGTCGAGGCCGAGGCTCTCGGCGTTGCGCAGCGCGACCTGGACCATGCCCGGCGAGAGGTCGGTGACCGAGCCCTTCTTGGCGACGCCGCCCTGCATGAGGTTCAGCAGGAAGAAACCCGTGCCGCTGCCCAGCTCCATCGCGTGCTGGTACGGCTGGCCGTCATCACCCGCGACGGCGTTGAAGACGTCGGTGGCGTAGGAGATGCAGCGCTCGTCGTACGAGATCGACCACTTCTCGTCGTAGGTGCCGGCTTCCCAGTCGTGGTACAGCACGTTCGCCAGCTTGGGGTCGGCCCACGCGGCCTTGACCTCTTCGGCGGTGGCGTGCGGGTTCGGCGCCGGGTCGTTCACGTCGGTCAAGGCGTCATTTCCCTTCGAAAGTGGCCTTGCCGGGCCCGTTTTCGATGAACGACTTCATGCCGTTCTGCTGGTCTTCGGTCGCCCAGAGAGCGGCGAACAGGTGCGATTCGAGCTTGAGCCCGTTCGCGAGGTCGGTGTCGAGACCGCCGTCGATGGCCGCCTTCGCCGCGCGCAGCGCCACGGCGGGGCCGTTCGCGAACTGGGCCGCCCACTTGTGCGCGGCCGCGTAGACGTCGTCGGGGGCGACGACCTCGTCGACGATCCCCAGCTTCAGCGCCTCTTCGGCCTTCACGAAGCGTCCGGTGTAGACGATGTCCTTGGTCTTGCTCGGCCCGATCAGGCGGGCGAGGCGCTGGGTGCCGCCCGCGCCGGGGATGACGCCGAGCTGGATCTCGGGCTGGCCGACCTTGACGTTGTCGCCGGCGACCCGGCGGTCGGCGGTCAGCGCCAGTTCGAGGCCGCCGCCGAGGGCGTACCCGGTGATGGCCGCGACGACCGGCTTCGGGATGTTCGCGATGGCCGCGAGGGTGCCGGTGAGGTTGGCGCCGAACTTCGCGATCTCGGGGTAGGTGCGGCTGGCCATCTCCTTGATGTCCGCGCCGCCGGCGAAGGTCTTCTCGCCGCCGTAGAGGATCACCGCGCGGACGTCGTCGCGCTCGGTGGCTTCCTTCGCCAGCTCGGCGAGTTCGGCGGTGACCTGGGCGTTCAGGGCGTTGACCGGCGGCCGGTCGAGCCGGATCGTGCCGACCCCGTCCTTGACCTCCAGGGTTACGAACTCTCCCACGCCGTTCCTCCTCGTTGACGGACTGCCAGCAGGCTACCGGCCGGTAAGCGACAGCTTAGCGACGGCGGGCGAAGAAGCGATCGCCGGAACGCTCCAGCACGAGGTCCTGGTCGAACGTCTTCGAGAGGTTTTCGCTGGTGATGACGTCTTCGACGAGGCCGGACACCACCGCGCGGCCGTCGCGGAGAAGCAGCGCGTGGGTGAACCCCGGCGGGATCTCCTCGACGTGGTGGGTGACCAGCACGAGTGCCGGCGCGTCCGGGTCCAGGGCCAGCGCGGAGAGCCGCGCGACGAGGTCCTCGCGGCCGCCCAGGTCCAACCCGGCGGCCGGCTCGTCGAGCAGCAGCATCTCCGGGTCGGTCATCAGCGAACGGGCGATCAGCGCGCGCTTGCGCTCGCCCTCCGACAGCGTGCCGAAGGTGCGCTCGGCGAGGTTGCCGATGCCCATCGCGTCGAGCAGCTCGGTCGCGCGGGCGGTGTCGAGGGTGTCGTATTCCTCACGCCAGCGGCCGAGCACCGCGTAGCCGGCGCTGACCACGACGTCCTTGACGAGCTCGTCGCCGGGCACGCGCTGGGCGATCGCGGCGGAGGTGAAGCCGATCCGCGGGCGCAGGTCGAAGATGTTGACCCGGCCGATCCGCTCGCCGAGCAGGTCGACCTCGCCGGTGGTCGGGTGCAGCTCGGCCGCGGCGAGGCGCAGCAGGGTGGTCTTGCCCGCGCCGTTCGGGCCGAGCACCACCCAGCGTTCGTCCAGTTCGACGTTCCAGTCGAGGCCGGCGAGGAGGTCGTTGGTGCCCCGGCGGACGCCGACACCGGCCATCCGGACCACGAGGTCGTCAAGTTCGCTGGGCTGGATCGGCTCGCTCACGAGGCCCATTCTGTCTGCCGTCGCGCGCGCGTGCGCACCCGCCCGGGTGAGACGGCGATCCGGCTGGTCGGGACGTGTCCACGACGTGGAACGACGCACGCCGGAAGTGCCGTGCGCCACTCGGTTGTGGCAGGATCGCGACCATGTCAGCCGACGTGCACGCCACCCCGGTCACCCGGGGCTCGTTCTGGCGTCGTCGTGCGATCGACCTGCTCCTCGTCGCTTCGGCCGGGTGTACGCGGGCGCGGCTTCGCTGATCCCACGCGCCCTTTTCCGGCGCGCGAGACCGGGCCGCGCTGTTCCCGCGTCCCGATCACCTCCGCGTCCGAGGAGCACCCGCGTTGACCACTTCGATCGCCCGTCCCGCCGTCGAGATCCACCCGCAGCTGACCGATCCGCTGCTGCCCGAGCTGCTGCACCCGTCGCGGCTGCTCTGGACGCCGCGTGAGCTGGCCGACCTGACCGCCACCGTCACCACCGAGCTGACCGCGAACGTCAAGGACATCCTGCGGTTCGACGAAGACCGCCGCTGGTGGGCCCGGCTGGCCCTGACCGACGGCGTCGAGCTGTGGCTGCTGTCGTGGCTGCCCGGCCAGCACACGAAGCCGCACGACCACGGCGGCGCGTCCGGCTCGTTCACCGTCCTGCAGGGCGAGCTGGGCGAGGAGTACCGCTACCCCGGCGGCCCGATCCGGCGGCGCACGCACGTTCCCGGCGAAGGCATCGGCTTCGGCGCCGGCCGCGCCCACCAGGTCACCGGCATCGGGGACGCGCCCGCGGCGAGCGTCCACGCGTACTCGCCGCCGCTGGTGCCGACGCGGGAGTACGCGACGCTCGCCGACGTCCCGGCCGAAATCCCGCCGCTGCCCGCTATCGTCCACGGATGAGCGCGATCGATTCGTTCCTGGAGCAGGCCCGTTCCGGCCTGGACCGGGTCGGCCCGGCCAGGGCCCGCGAGCTGCAGGAGGCGGGCGCGCTGCTCGTGGACATCCGGCCGTTCGCGAACCGGCAGGCCGAGGGCGAGATCCCGGGCTCGGTGGTCGTCGAGCGGATCCACCTGGAATGGCGGCTGGCGCCGGACAGCGAGTGGCGGCTGCCCGGCGTGACGGCCGGCTCGACCGTCGTCGTGCTGTGCAACGAGGGGTATTCGTCGAGCCTGGCCGCGGCCGACCTGCAGCGCCTGGGGCTGCCGAACGCGACCGACCTCGAAGGCGGCTTCCGCGCGTGGGCCACCGCCGGCCTGCCCGTGCAGACCGGCGGCAGCCCCGCGGTGCCCTAGGCGAGAGCGGGCGCGACCTTCTCGACGAACAGGTCGATGCCGGAGCGGTCGTACGCGGCTTCCGGGAAGTTGAAGATCGCGTAGGACATGCCCAGCTCGCCCATCGCGGCGAGCTTCTCGGTGATCTGCTCCGGCGTGCCGGTGGTCGGGCTGTTCTCGAAGTTGCCGGCCCAGCGCGCGACGGCGTCGGCGTCGATGTACTTGCCGAGGTGGGACTTCAGCCAGGCCAGCTTGTCCTGGACGTCCTTCTCGGTCTCGCCGATGACGATGTTGTGGTTGGCCGAGCGCACGATCGCGTCGAAGTCGGTGCCGACGTCCTTGCAGTGCTGCGCGAGGATCTCCGACTTGCGGGTGAAGGTCTCCGGGTCGGCGGCGAAGTTCGTGTACTTCGCGTACTTCGCGGCGATCCGGAGCGTCTTCTTCTCCCCGCCGCCGGCGATCCACAGCGGGAGGCCGCCTTCCTGCGGCGGCAACGGGCGCAGGATCGCGCCGTCGGTCTGGTAGTGCTTGCCGTCCAGTGTGGACGTGCCGGTGGTCCAGAGGTCACGCATGATCTGCACGCCCTCGTCGAGCTGGCCGAGCCGGTCGCCGGCACCGGGGAAGCCGTAGCCGTAGGCCCGCCACTCGTGCTCGTACCAGCCGGCCCCGATGCCCATCTCGACGCGGCCGCCGGAGATGATGTCGGCGGTCGCGGCCACCTTCGCGAGGTAGGCCGGGTTCCGGTACCCCATGCAGGTGCACATCTGCCCGAGCCGCACGGTGTCGGTCGCGGCGGCGAACGCCGACATCAGCGACCAGGCCTCGTGCGTGGCCTCCTCGGTCGGGACGGGCACGGTGTGGAAGTGGTCGTAGACCCAGATCGATTCGAAGGGCCCGGCCTCCGCGTGCTTCGCGAGGCCGAGCATGGTCTTCCAGTGGTCCGCGGGGTCGATGCCGGCGAGGTCGAGCCGCCAGCCCTGCGGGACGAAGATTCCGAAGCGCATGGGTTCAACTTAACGCGGCTTCCGGCCGCGCGCGGCGTGATTTCCGGACGTCGCGAGGTGGAGTAACTCCAGGTCAGGTGGCACGGCACCCGTCGCCGATGGCTTAGGGCCTTCGTGCTCACGACGTTGGGCCATATCGGCCCGGTCGCGGCAACGGCGATCGTGATGCCGACAGCCACGAGCGATCGAGGTGGGCACCATGACCGAGCCACACGAGGTTCCGAGGCAGTACCGGCACCGCGACCACGCCTGGATCTTCGCGGCGTGGGTGGTGCCGCTGGCCGTCGCCGCGGCACTGACCGCGCTGAGCGGCGGCCTGCTGGCGATCACGCTGCCGGTGGCGCTGATCATCGGCATCGTGGCGACGGTGCTGCGCCCGCGCAACCGGGCGTGACCGGCACGGGTCAGGCCAGCACCACGCGCGCCAGTTCGGCCGGGGCGGCCAGCAAGCCGTGCTTCGGGAGCACCCGGACCGTGTAGCCGATCGATCCCGGGCGTGGCAGCTTCAACCGCGCCGCGAACGCTCCGATTCCGTCCGCCGTCATCGGGACCGTGACCGCGTCGCGCAGCTCGTCGTCGTCCGCCACCTGGCCGACCACCGCCTGGATGTCCACTTCGGACGGATCGAGCCCGGCCAGGTCGATGCGCGCGCGGATCGTCACCTCCGTGCCGACCACCAGCGGCTCGGTCGCCTCCACCAGCAGCTCCGAGTCGAAGATCCGCAGCCGCGGCCACGACACCTCGAGCTTGGTGCGGTAGTCCGCCAGCGACAGCGCGCCGCGGTAGCCGTCGCCCGTCGCCGCCGCGACCATGCGGGACGCCGGCAGGTAGCCGTTGTCGACGTACTCGCGGACCATCCGGGACGCCTGGACCCGCGGGCCGAGCGTCTCCAGCGTGTGCCACACCATCGACAGCCAGCCGGTCGGCACGCCGTCGGTGGACCGGTCGTAGAACAGCGGCGAGATCTGCTGGCCGAGCAGCTCGTACAGCGCCGCCGCCTCGAGGTCGTCGCGGCGCAGGGGGTCGGTGACGCCGTCCGCGGTCGGGATCGCCCAGCCGTTGCTGCCGTCGTAGCACTCGTCCCACCAGCCGTCGCGGATGGAGAGGTTCAAGCCGCCGTTGAGCGCCGACTTCATCCCCGACGTCCCGCACGCCTCGAGCGGCCGCACCGGGTTGTTCAGCCAGACGTCGCAGCCGCGGTAGAGGTACCGGGCCATCGACATGCCGTAGTCCGGCAGGAAGACGATCCGGTGCCGCACGTCCGCGCCGTCGACGAACCGGACGATCTGCTGGATCAGCTGCTTGCCGTTCTCGTCGGCCGGGTGCGACTTCCCGGCGACGACGACCTGGATCGGCCGCTGCTCGTCGAGCAGCAGCGTGCGCAGCCGCTCGGGGTCGCGCAGCATCAGCGTCAGCCGCTTGTACGTCGGGACGCGGCGGGCGAACCCGACGGTCAGCACGTCCGGGTCGAACACCGAATCCACCCAGCCCAGCTCCAGCGGGGACGCGCCGCGCTGCAGCCACGCCGCGCGCACCCGGCGGCGCACCTCGTGCACCAGCTTCTCGCGCAGCTCGCGCCGCAGCCCCCACAGCTGGGCGTCCGAAACGCCGTCGCGCAGCGGTCCCTCGCCGACGTCGAGACCCCATTCGCGGCCGAGCAGCGTGCTCAGCTCGCGCGCCACCCACGTCGGGCCGTGGACGCCGTTGGTCACCGACGAGATCGGCACCTCGTCGTGGTCGAACCCGGGCCACAGCCGGGAGAACATCTTGCGCGTGACGCGGCCGTGCAGCTGGGAGACGCCGTTCGCGCGCTGCGCCAGCCGCAGGCCCATGTGCGCCATGTTGAACAGGCCGGGGTTGTCCTCGGCGCCGAGCGCGAGCACGCGCCGCGGGTCGATGTCGGGCACCAGCCTGCCGTCGTTGAAGTAGCGCTGCACCAGGTCCACCGGGAACCGGTCGATGCCCGCGCTGACCGGGGTGTGCGTGGTGAACAGCGTGCCGGCGCGGACCGCGGGCATGGCCTCGTCGAACGCGAGGCCGTCCGCCTGCACGATCTCGCGGGCGCGTTCGAGGCCGAGGAAGCCCGCGTGTCCCTCGTTCGTGTGAAACACCATCGGCTGCGGGTGGCCGGTGATCTCGCAGTACTTCCGGACCGCGCGGAACCCGCCGATGCCGGCCAGGATCTCCTGCCGCAGCCGGTGGTCGGCGTCGCCGCCGTAGAGCCGGTCGGTGACGCCGCGCAGGTCGTCGTCGTTGGCCTCGGTGTCGGTGTCGAGCAGCAGCAGCGGCACCCGCCCGACGCGGGCCTGCCAGATCTGCGCGCACAGCTCGCGCCCGCCCGGCATCGCGACGCCGATGAGCACCGGGCGTCCGCCCACGGTCAGCAGTTCGAGGGGGAACGCGTTCGGGTCGATCACCGGGTAGTGCTCGACCTGCCAGCCGTCGAGCGAAAGCGACTGCCGGAAGTAGCCGTTGCGGTAGAGCAACCCGACGCCGACCATCGGCACGCCCAGGTCGGACGCGGCTTTGAGGTGGTCGCCGGCCAGCACGCCGAGGCCGCCGGAGTAGTTCGGCAGCGCTTCGGTGACGCCGAACTCCATCGAGAAGTACGCGACCGCGGGCGGCAGCTCGGCGTCCGCACGCTGCTGGTACCAGCGCGGCTCGGACAGGTAGTTCTCCAGGTCGGCGGCCGCGTCCCGGGCGCGGGCGAGGAAGTCGTCGTCGACGGCGAGCTCGTCGAGGCGCGACGGCGGCAGCGCGGTGAGCATCCGCAGCGGGTCGCGCACGGCGTTGAACAGCTCGGCGTCCATCGACGCGAACAGGTCGCGCGTCGGCGGGTGCCACGTCCAGCGCAGGTTGGTGGCCAGCGCGCCCAGGCCGGACAGCGACTCCGGGAGACTGGCGCGGACGGTGAACCGGCGGACTGCACGCATGGGAAGCGACGATATCGGGCCGCGGCCCCGCCTGCGCAGGGAGTAGTTCGGGGATAACGTGCACGCTCCGCGTATGCCCTGGGTATGGTCCTGCCCGTCGGGTACCGGGTGGGCACGAGAGCGAGTGAACAGATGATCCCAGGGGGAGGACGGCGCGCGCTGGTGGCGTTGCTCGCCGTCGCGGCGGTGGCCGTGAGCGGGTGCAACAGCAAGGGCGGCGCGAGCGGGGACCCGGCCAAGGACACCGGCGCCGGATCCGTCGCCGGGCTGCCGGTGACGCACTTCGAGAGCGGCCTCAAGCCGGACGCGCCCACGCCGACGATCGACGTCAAGAACGCCGACGGCGGTGAAGACGACAAGCTCGCCACCGCCGCGATCGACGACGTCCAGACGTACTGGAACGAGCGGCTGCCCGCCGACTTCGGGGAGCAGTTCGAGCCGGTGAAGTCGCTGCTGTCCTACGACTCGCAGACCGACACCGAGAAGACCGGCTGCGGCAGCGTCAAGAAGCTCGTGAACGCGTTCTACTGCTCGGTCGACGACTCGGTGGCGTGGGACCGCGGGGTGCTGCTGCCGATGCTGCGCCAGCGGTTCGGGCCGATGTCCGTGGTCGTCGTGCTGGCGCACGAGTTCGGCCACGCCGTCCAGTACCGGCTCGGCGACAAGGCCAACATGACCAAGAGCACCCCGACCGTCGTGAAGGAGCAGCAGGCCGACTGCTTCGCCGGCGGCTACTTCCGCTGGGTCGCCGAGGACAAGAGCAAGTACTACCGGGTGTCGACGTCCGAGGGCCTGAACCAGGTCATGGCGGCGATGTTCCTGATCCGCGACCAGGCGGGCACCAGCGGCGCCGACCGCGGCGCGCACGGCACGGCGTTCGACCGCACCTTCGCGTTCCAGACCGGGTTCGAGAAGGGCCCGAAGGAGTGCGCGGCGATGAACGCCGAGAACGTCAAGGCCCGCCTCACCGAGCGCCCGTTCGACCCGGGCGACAAGGGCAAGGGTGACGCGAAGTTCAACGACCAGGCCGTCGAGCTGCTGAAGAAGAGCCTCGACGAGGCCTTCAAGGGCGCCGGGGTGGCCGCGCCGGAGATCGCCGACGGCGGCAGCTGCCAGACCACGCCGCCGGCGTCGTACTGCGCCGACAACAACACGGTGGCCATCGACCTCGCGAAGCTGTCGCAGCTGGCCCAGCCGATCGACCGCGAGGCCGAGATGAAGGGCGAAGACCCGGGCGGCATGGGCGACTTCGCGGCGTTCTCGGAGGTCGCTTCGCGCTACGCGCTGGGCATCCAGAAGGGCGTCGGCGCGTCGATCGACAACGCGAACGCGGGGCTGCGCACGGCGTGCCTGGTGGGCGCGTGGGCGGCGTTCACGAACCGGCCGGGCGACCTGCGGCTCTCGGCGGGTGACCTCGACGAGGCCATCGCGGACCTGCTGCAGCCGGAGAGCCTGATCTCGGCGGACGTCAACGGGAAGCGCCCGGACAGCGGTTTCGACCGCGTCGAGTCACTGCGGCGGGGCTATCTCGAAGGCTCGTCGGTCTGCTCGAAGCAGTACGCCTAGTCCGATGTCGTGAAGGGCACCCTCATGGCTCTTAAAGCCATGAGGGTGCCCTTCATGGCTTTCAGAAGAGGGCGGACGCCAGGTCGCGGCGGGCCTTCATGACGCGGTCGTCGGCCGGGTCGAACAGGTCGAACAGCGCCACCAGGTGCTCGCGGACCTTGTTGCGGTCGTCGCCCGCCGTTCGGCGGACCGTGTCGATCAGGCGCTTGAAGCCCGCCTCCACATTGTTCTCCGCGATCTCCAGGTCGGCCGCGTCCAGCTGGGCCGCGAGGTCGGACGGGTCCGCGTCGGCCTTCGCGCGCGCCTCCGGGTCGGCGCTCTCCGCGCGGGCGGTGAACTTGACCTGGGCCAGGGCGTTCTTGGCCAGCTCGTTCGCCGGCTCGACGTCGAGGATGCGCTCGTAGGCGGCCTGCGCGGCGGCGAAGTCGCCCCGCTCGAAGGCCTCTTCCGCCTCGGTGAAGCGCGGGTCCTCGGGCTCCTCGACCGGGCCGGCGCCGTTGGCCTCGGCCTCGCGGATCGCCGGGAGCTTGTCGCGCAGGGCGTCGAGCAGCGCGTTGATCCACTTGCGGATCTCGGGCTCGGGCAGCGCCCCGGAGAAGGCGTCGACCGGCTGGCCGCCGCCGATGGCGACGATCGTCGGGATGGACTGCGCGCCGAACAGCTGCGCGATGCGCGGGTTCGCGTCGACGTCGACCTTCGCGACGACCCAGGCGCCGCCGGACTCGGCGGCCATCCGCTCCAGCACCGGGGACAGCTGCTTGCACGGGCCGCACCACTCGGCCCACAGGTCGACGATCACCAGCTGGTGCAGGGACCGCTCCACGACCTCGGCCTGGAAGGTGGCCTCGGTGACATCGATCACGGCCTCGGACGAACCCGGGGCGGGCGGCGGCGGCGCGTCGCCACCGGCCGGGCCGGCCGACGGGGCCGGCTGCCTCTGCGCCGATTCGGCGCGGGCCTTGAGCGCGGACAGGTCGACCGCGCCGGAAAGGGCGGCGGACAAGGCCGCTGACTTCGCTGCAGATCCGCGTGGTTGTGTCACGACTCCATCCTGGCACGCGTGCCGGAGGAGTTTCACGGGGTGCCCGGCCGGTCCGCTTGGCAGGACGGCGCCGCTGGGGCAGGCTCGGCCGGGTGCACATCCGGCGTGACGTGAAGGTGGGCCTGTCGATCGCGGCCGCCGTCGCCTGGATCGGCGCGGTGACGCTGCTCATCGTGCACGAACCGGACCCGGGCGCCGCTTCGCCCGCCGAGCTGCGCGACCGGCTCGTGTCGGCCCTGTCCGGTCACGACGCCGACGCTCTCGCCGGCCTGCTCGACTACCCGGGGTCCGGCGGGGGCGACTTCGCGAAGGACTACGTCACGGTGCTGGCGGACCGCGGCGTCCACGACGTGCGGGTGGAGCTCGGCCCGGACGCGGCGGCCCCGGACCGCGCGACGGTCACGGGTGCCCTCGGCGACGGGAAGCTGTTCAGCTACCCGCTGACGGTGACGACCGAAGACGGCCGCTGGACGGTCGCCTTCACCCCGCCACTCCCCTAGCCGGTCACGAACCGTCGCGCAGGTGGGCTTCGATGCGGTCCACCTTGGCCTCGAGCTGGCCTTCGAAGCCGGGGCGGATGTCGGCCTTCAGGACCAGCCCGACCCGCGCCGAGCCCTCCCCCGCGGCCTCGACCGCCCGCTTCACGACGTCCATCACTTCGTCCCACTCGCCCTCGATGTTGGTGAACATCGCGTTGGTCGAGTTGGGCAGCCCGGACTCGCGGACCACCTTGACGGCGCGGGCGACGGCCTCGCTGACTCCGCCGTCGGGCTCCCCGCCGGACGGGCTGACACTGAACGCGACGATCATGCTCGGAAGTCCCTTCTTCGTTGCTCTTTCCGCCGGTCGTGCGACACCCGCCGGTACCCGCTGGTAACTTCGCGTGTCATGAACCGTCCGCTGCCGTTCGACCCGATCGCCCGCGCGGCACAGCTCTGGGAGGCCCGGATCGGGCCCTCCGGCACCATGGCCGCGGTCACCGGCGTGATGCGGGTCCAGCAGATCATCCAGTCCGCGGTGGACGGCGCGCTCAAGCCGCACGGCCTGACCTTCGCCCGGTACGAAGCACTGGTGCTGCTCACCTTCGCCCGCAGCGCCAGCCTGCCGATGCGGGTGATGGGCGAGCGGCTCCAGCTGCACCCCACCAGTGTCACCAACATAGTCGACCGGCTGGAGCGCGACGGGCTCGTCAAGCGCGTCCCGCACCCGACCGACCGGCGCACGACGCTCGTCGAGATCACCGACGAAGGCCGCAAGCGCCGCGAGTCCGCGACCGTCGCCGTCAACGACATCGGCTTCGGGCTGACCGGGCTCACCGAACGGCAGACCGAGCAGCTCACGGACCTGCTGACGAAGGTGCGCCGCGCGGCCGGCGACTTCACGGAGTAGCCGCGAAACGGAAAGGGCCCGCGCCGGAGCGCGGGCCCTTTCTCACATTCCGGGATCAGACGGCGACGGGTTCCCGGACCTGGAACAGGCCGACACCGCCGTGGGACAGCCGCTGCGGGCCGTCGAGCTTGCCGTTGCGCAGCGCCCACTTCTCGAACAGCCACGTGAACAGTGGCGGGATGCTCGCGAGCAGGGCGAGGACCAGCGTCTTCGGGCGCCAGCCGAGCGGCTTCGCCACGGACAGGGAGACGACCACGTAGAGGACGAAGATCACGCCGTGCACCATGCCGATGACGGGCACGCCGCCCTCACCGGAGGAGTGCACGACGTACTTGAGGAACATCCCGACAAGCAGCGCCGCCCAGGACAGGGCTTCGGCGACTGCGGCCACGCGGAAAACTAGAGCGGCCTTGCTGGACACTTCTTCCTCCTGTGGGGTCTCACCACGTTTTGGTCGTGACATGACAAACGTCCGACGCACCGTCCACGGCGGACTGCCTGTGGACGTCAACGGCGCTGTCGGACGTGCTGATACCCAGTGTGAGGCGTGATGGCCCTCACGGGAACACCGGGGCCCGTGACGATGCTCACGGCCGTGGTCCATTGTGGTCTGGACCACGGCCGCGAGCGTCCACCTGCTACTCCGAGCAGGGTGAAACCGGTGCGGAGGACGGTGCCGTCCCCCACGTGGCCGCCGCGGCGTCGGCGGTCAGGCGGAAGTCGAGCGTCGTGCCACGCTTCAACTGGTCCACGTTGACGTACACGCGATCACTCCGCTTCGAGCCGACCTCGAGGCCCGAGACGTACTGCAGCTTCGAGCCGTCCGCGCCGGGCGCCTTGATCGTGATGTCGCGCCCGTTCTCCAGGTGCAGCACGGACTTCGCGAACCGCGGCGAGTTCAGCACGAAATTCCCAGTCCCTGGGACGGCCGGATAGAGGCCGAGGGCGCTGAAGACGTACCAGGCCGACATCGTGCCGAGGTCGTCGTTCCCGGTGACGCCGTTGGGTGCGTTGGTGAACAGCGTGTGCGCCGCCCGGACGACCGTCGACGTCTTCGCCGGCTGCCCGGTGAGCGCGTACATCCACGGCGAGTGGAGGTCCGGCTCGTTGTTGGGGTTGTAGCGGAACTGGTCGTAGTAGTCGTACGGGCCGACGACCCAGTTTTCGCGGACCGCGGTCGCGGGGTTCTTCACCAGCTCGTCGTAGGCGAAGAAGTCGTCAAGCCGCTTGCCGGTGGCCGCCGGGCCGCCCATCCGCTGCTCCAGGCCGGGAACGTCCTGCTGGACGAGCCACTGGTACTGCCAGGCCGTGCCCTCGTGGAAGCCGTCCTGGCTCTGCGGGCTGTACGGCTTGTCGGCGGGGCTGAACCAGTTGCCGCCCGCCACCTTCGGGCGGAAGAAGCCAGTGAAGCCGCGGTCGGTCTGCGTTTCGTCCCACAGCGTCCGGTAGGTCCGGCCCTTCGCGGCCAGCGCGGCGGCATCGTCCTTCTTGCCGAGCGCCGCGGCCATGACCGACAGCGAACAGTCACCGAGCGCGTACTCCAGGGTGGCCGACGCGCCGTGGTTCGGGTCGGTGTCCTGCCCCTTCTTCGGGAAGTCCGGGTCGTACTGGACGAAGCCGTCCTGCTGGTAGCTCGCGTTGCCCGAGCGGCCCTGGAACGGCGACGACGCGGGCGGGATCTGCGTCGAGTTCTGCAGCAGCGCCTGGTAGGCGCGCATTTCGTTGCCCGACAGCGCGCCGAAGCGCCAGAGGTCCACCAGGAACGGCGTGACCGGGTCGCCGGTCATCGTGTTCGTCTCCTGGCTCGCGTACGCCCACCGCGGCAGCCAGCCACCTTGGTCGTGGATGGCGAGGATGCTCTTCGCGATGTCCTTGGCGCGGTCCGGCCGCAGCAGCGCCAAGAGCTGGTTCTGCGAGCGGTAGGTGTCCCACAGCGAGAAGAAGTCGTAGTAGGTCCAGCCGACCGCGCGGTGGATCTTCTTGTCGAAGCCGTAGTAACGGCCGTCGGCGTCGTTGGCGGTCAGCGGCTGCAGCAGCGCGTGGTAGAGCGAGGTGTAGAAGACCGTGCGGTCGTCGGTCGAGCCACCCTTGATGTCCACACTGGACAATTCCTTGCGCCAGGTGCGCTGGACGTCGGCCTTCGCCGCGTCGAACGACCGGATGCGCTCGGCGGCCAGGTTGCCCCGCGCGCCCTGCGCGTCCACCTGGGAGATCGCGGTGGTGGCGGTGACCTGCCCGCCGCCGGCGAAGGTCAGCCACGCGCCGCGCAGGCCCGCACCGCCCGACGACTCTTTGCTGCCGGGCGTGCCGCCGGTCGGCGACCACGTCCCCGAGGACTTGAACGGCTTGTCGAACTTCGTCGTGAAGTACGTCGTGTAGGCCTTGCCGCCACAGAACGCCTGCGACTCCACGGTTCCTTCGACGGTCCGGTCGTCGACGACGCGGATGCTGCTGCCCGTGACGGGTTCCTTGTCGTTGGCCTGGCCGACGTTGACGAAGACGTTGCTGTCGCCTGGTTTCGCGAACGTGTACCGCTCGACGCCCGCCCGCGTGGCCGCGGTCGTCTCGACATCGACGCCGCCGTAGCCGGTCAGGTGGACCTTGTAGTAGCCGGGCTTGCCGACCTCGCCGTCGTGGGTGAAGGGCGCCGCGTACAGCTTCTGGTCGAAAGTGGACGCTTTGGTCGTGTCGAAGGCCTTGCCCGGGCCGATCTCACCGGTCGTCGGCAGCGTCGAGACGAGGCCGCCCTGCTCCCAGCAGCCCGCACCGGACAGGAAGAAGTGCCCGAAGCCGCGGATCGCGGTGTCGGTGTAGCGGTAGCCGGCGTAGTGCGAGGTGATCGGGCTGACCTGCGTCATCCCGAACGGCGCCGACGCGCCGGGGAACGTGTTGCCCTCGTCCTGCGTGCCGATGAACGTGTTGACGGCGTCGAGAGCGTCCCCACCGGACGCTTCGGCGACAACGGGACTCACCCCCGTCGCCACCACGGCGAGCGTCAACGCGCCCGCCAGGACCTTGCTCTTCACTGAGCTCCTCCTGCCAACGATGTCATCCCTCGACACCTTCGGCAACGCCCGACGAACCGGTCAAGAGGGCGGTGAATACCTGTCTCGTTCCGGACAGCGCGTCACAGGGCGAACGCCGCCACCCGGACCGTCCCCGTGGCGCCGGTCCGGCGGGCTTCGACGGTCAGCTCGGTCACGGTCACGGCCGCGTCCGCGGTGACAGCGACTTCGTGGCGACCCACCTCGCCGGTGACCTCGACGGTGGAGACCACTTCGCCGTCCACCAGCACCCGTGCCTCGCCCGCGTCGTCCGCTACGACGTCGAGGACGACCAAGACGTCGCCGGGCCGGGTGAGCAACCGGACCAGCGGCGTCCACTCGGCGGAGTCCGTGCCGGGCCACTCGCCGGGGCGCGCGGGCTGGAACGCGGTCACCGGCGCCGAGGCGCGGGCGGAGAAAGTGGTCGCGCGGCGGGTGCTTTCGAGGACGCGAAGGCGTCGCTGGATCTCGCGGAGCACCGAAACCAGCGTGTCCGGCTGGTTGACGCGGCTCACGAGGGCTCCAGCAGGGGCGCGACGGTCAGGACGACCTCTTCCTGCCCGGCGTCGTCGCCAGGGGTGACCGCCAGGCCGAGCAGCCGGACGGTCACGTCGAGCTGGTCGCCGGCGAAGAACGGGTCGTCGACGACCACCCGGACGTCGTCGCCGACCGAATACGAGCCCACCACGGGATCGAGGTCGGCGCGCACGGTCAGCTCGGGCAGCACGACGGGCCGCCGCCGCGCGGCGAGCTCGCCCGCGACGTGCGCGGCCAGCATCGCCGGGTCCGCGGTGTCGACCGGGGACGCGGCCGCCTCCAGCAGCGGCCAGCCGGCGTCGTGCGCGGTCGGGTCGGCCCGCACGACGGGGACGGTGCCGCCGCTGCTCGTGCCCAGCACCCGGGTCGCCATGCTCGCCGCGTCGCTCGGCCAGACGAAGTCGACCAGGTTCGCGCCGTACTCCCAGACGTAGGCGTCCGCCCCGGCCGCGGACCCGAGCCGGGGGTAGCCCAGGTTCAGCAGGCGTTCGGGCACGCCGTTCCCGTCGTAGCGGACGTCGAAGGCGAAGTCGAGGCCGTCGTCGGTGTTGGCCAGATCGCGCAGGACCTCACCGGCCACCTTGAGATCGGCGGGCGCGTAGGTCAGGACGCGGGACACCCCGGAGGAGGCGGGACCGGTGACCCGCACGGCGACGTCACCATCCACATGGGACTGCAAGACAGCGGTCAGCTGCCGGACGACGTCGAGCTGGTCCCCGCTGAGGGGGACGGGTTTCGCCGGATCGGCGGGATCGAGCACCAGCCGGTGGTCGAAGTAGGACAAGAAGTCGGCGGCGCCGAGCTCCAGCACCCCGCCGGCCGCGCTGTAACGGCTCGTCCAGACGATGCCGCCCCACAGCAGGTCACCATCCCGGTCGACGTAGACGGCGCAGCGTCCGGGTTCGGCGAGTACCCGGGGTTCACGGATCCGGATCTCGGGGTCGTCGACGCGCAGGCGGCCGCGGAACGTGCCGGTGTCGTTGAGCTTCTTGTCGAAGGAGACGCCGGAGAGGGGTAGCTCGTCGAGGATGGTGCCGGTCCGGAGATCGGCGATGAGGTAGGTGTAGGTCGCGCCCATTCGTGCCCGCCTAGTAGGTGGCGAAGGTCAGGCCGTCCAGCGAGATCCAGGCGGGGTTGCCCTTGGTCGCCTTGATCGCACCGGTCGGCAGGACGTTGACCAGGCCGTGTGCGTCGGGACTCGTGCTGGCCCCGAGCAGCCACTGCACCGGAGGCTTGCAGTTGTTCGGGAGCGTGAAGACCGTCTCGCCGATCGTGCCGTTGCAGACCACACCGCGCAGCCGCACCCAGCCGTCGTCCATGAGGGTGTACGCGGGAGTGTTGTAGCCGCTGACGAAATTCTTCCAGCCGCCCTCGAGGGGCGTCATGGGATGCCAGATGTCCCCACGGGGCGGCCGGTAGGGCACCCAGGCCGAATCCCGTTTGCACAGAAGGACACCGGTGTCGACGCGGTACACGAGCTGGCTGCTGTGCGCGGTCGCTGCGGGCGGCAGATCGGTGTCACCGCGCACGGGCAGGATCCCGCTCATCCCGGCGGTGAACTGCCGCCGGTCGGTGACCGTCGGCGGCGTGCCTTCCTTCGGAACCTGGATCTCGGCCAGGACCAGGCTCGGTCCCGGGTTCGGCACCGGCCGCACGGGGCTGGCCGCGCTCACCCCGGTGTAGACGTTCACCACGAAACCGTTGCCGACCAGCTCGGCCACCACCAGGTCCCACCGCGACAGGGAGGCGTGCGCCGCGGCGAACGGCAGCTCCTTCATCGCGTCGAGGGTCACGATGTACGGGCCGTCACCCGGCTTGGCCGAGTCGCTCAGCACCGCCTGGAAAGGGTTGACCCGCAGCTTGTTCGACACGAGCGCCACCTTGCCCGGGTCTCCGGAGCTGTCACGCACACCCGGGCGCGCACGCAGTGGATCGAGCGCGTCACCGATGCCTCCCGCCTGCACCAACGCGCCGGTGATGAGCCGGGCTTCGGCGGAGTCGACGCCGTCCACCCAACCCGGGTCCCGCTCTACCATCGCCGTTCCCCCTGCTTTCCTTCAGATCCACGCGTCGCGCCAGTGGGCGGTCAGCTTGCCTGTCGCGGTGTTGTCGAGAGCTTCGAACCCGATCGTCGTGCTGCCGGGCGGCAGCCCGAACCACTTCGACCGGGGGAGCAACGCGGCACGGCGAGAGGCCTCGCCCAAGAACACCGTCCGCGCGGCGGAGTCGACGGTCAGCACGTCGCCCTCGGCGAGACTGAGCGAAAACGCCATCCGCTCGCCGGTGGAGTCGTTGCGGATCACGGGCTGATCGCACGGCCCGGTGATCGTCCACACCGGACGCACGGTCGCGGTTCCGGAGTTCACCAACGCGAGCACGCCGCCTTCGCCTTGGCCGAACACCAGCGGGAACCGCACGGGGAAGGCCATACCCCGAGCGGGCCGGGGCAGCCCGCAGGTCGCGTCGTGCGGGTCGCCGTAGCGGAGGGGGTCCGGGGCGGTGACCTGGACCGACCAGTCGAAGCTCACCGGCGTCGTGTCCACGATCTTGATCGCCGACGACAGCCGCACCAGTGCGGTGCGGCGCACCGTGCGCTCCGCCACGACCAGCGGTGTCAACCCGGAACCGTCCGCGAGCAGGGCAGCCAAGCGATCCTTCGCCCGCTCGCGAACCCACTCGTCCGGCGCGATCGCCGTTCCCTCCAGGGTGATCACCCGCGCCGACCGGAACGAAGGCGCGTCGAAGCTTCCGTCGCGCTGGGGCCGGTCGGACAGCTCGAGCCGCACCCCCGGCCCGCCGGACCAGCCGTCCTCCTTGGTCACCCACCATTCGACGCCGTCGGCGTCGATCGTGTTGGCCGCCCAGCCGTCCACTTCGTACACCGGCTGCACCAGGGTCACCGCTTCGCCGCCCATGCCACCTCCCTGGCCGCGATGCGCCCGATCTCGTACTCCGACTGCCCGGCCCGCGGGTGCACGTTCACCGTGACCGCGCCGGCCGCAACCGGCGCCGTGCGCGCGAGCGGGCCGGTCACCGTGGCCGCGAGGGTCGTGCGCAGGTTCGCCAGCGCCGGCGCGATGGTCGCCGACCTCGGCAGGGGCACCAGTTTTGTCATCGCCTCGGCCACGCGGTCGCGCGTCGAGTCGATGCCCGTGGTGAGCCCGGCGCCGATGTCGGTCCCGATCTGCGCCATCACCCGCGACGGCGACTGGATGCCGAGCGCCTTCCTGATCGGGCCCGGGATCTTGTCGATCACAGAGTTCTTCAACGTCGAGACGATGCTGCCCGCCATGTCGCGGATGCCGCTGAGGAAGCCGTCGATCAGCGACCGGCCGGCGTCGTAGAGCGTCCGGCCCAGGTTCCCGAGTGCCTTGACGATCTGGCCCGGCAGCCCCTTCACAAAGCCGACGATGCCGGACAGCGCCCCGCTCACCGCCGACTTCGCCTGGTCGAAGGCGCCCTTCACGATGCCGGCCACCTTGCCGACGCCCTTGACCGTGGCGACCACGGTGTTCACCGCGCCGGTGACGACCGTCTTCACCGCGTTCCACACGGTTTCGACCACCTTGCGGAGTGCGCCGAAGTAGGTGCTCACGTAGTCGCGGATCAGCTTGGCCGCGACCTGGACCACTTTGGACACCGCGGGCCAGACAGCGGAGATGGTCTCCCGGACCTTGCCCATCGCGGCGGTCACGACGGACCGGACCGCGTTGAAGGCCGCGTTGACGATGTTCCGGAACGTCGTACTTCGCTGGTAGGCGAGGATCAGCGCCCCGACGAGCAGGGTGATGATCGTGACGACGAACCCGATCGGGTTGGCCCGGAAGGCGTTGCCGAGCCCTTGCACGGCGGTCTTGAAGATCCCGGTGATGGCCGCGGCGGCCTTCTGGATGTTCGAGAACGTGAACGTCGACTTGGCGAAGTCGAGCACGGCTTTCGCGCCCTGCACCGCTCCTTGACGCACGGCGTTGAAGCCCTGGATCAGGTTCGTCTTCATGGCGGTCGCGAGGTCCCGAACCATGCCGGGCACGCCGGCGACCATCTGCTTCAGGTCGCGGCCGAGCTTCGCCGCCTCCGTCGCGCTGTCGCGCAGGCCGGTCCGGACGTCCCGGATGGACGCCGGCAGCTGCTTGACCGCGGCGCTCGTCTCCTTGAGCTGCTTGGCGCTGTCCCGGATCGCGACCGACGTGGTCTTGAGCGCGTCCGTGTAGCCGACGACGTCGGTGACGGCCTGGGTGACCGCCGGGTGCGTCGCCTTGAAGCTCGTCGTCATCTCGGCGAGCTCTTTGTCGACACGCTCGGCGAACTTCGTGGATATCTTGTTCGCGGCGCCGGCGACGGCGTCGGTGATCGACTTCTGGATGCCGGCCACCAAGGCGTTCGTCTGCGCCTGCGCGCCCGTGACGGCGGAAGTCGCTTCGGGCATCAGTCACCTCCTCGTGCGGGCGCGCCGAAGAACGCGGCGATCTCGGCCGGGGTGGCCGCGGTGTCCGGCTCCGGTTCGGCCCCGGGCCGGGGCACCGGACGCGGGCGCGGCGGTGCATCGGCCTGCTCGCCGGAGTTGGCCGTGACGAACAGCCAGTTGCCGACGGCCAGTTCGTCGACGGCGCCGGCGAGCAGGTGCTCGGTCAGGCCCCACTCGGCCGCGTCCCCGTGCAGCGCGCGCACCAACGCGGACTCGCGGGGCAGGTGCCGGATGAGCACCCGCAGCCGCCGCGGCGACAGCCGGCCGCGGTAGTAGTCGAGCAGGTCGACCCGGTAGAACCGGAGCAGGTCGGCTTCGACGGCCTCGCCGTGCTCGCTCAGGAGCGCGTCGAGGCCGAGGATTCCCCCAGCGCCATACCGGTGTCGCGACCGTAGGCCTCCAGCAGTGCCTGGACGTCCTGGACGCTGAGCGAGTGGTCGTCCAGCCGCTTGAACTGCTCGTCGCCGAGCAGGACCTGGAGCAGACCGTCCAAGTCGGACGGATCGAGCGCGGCCAGCGCGCTCACCGCGTCCCTCGGCAGCTCGGTCGGCAGGCTGAAGGTGTCGCCGTCGAGCTCGAACTCCCAGCGCTCCCCCAGTGCTTCCAGGCGCTGGGCCCGAGCGGCGTTGACGTCGTACTTCGCCATGTGGTGCGTTCCCCCGTTACTCGGACGTCCCGGCCGCCGCGGCGGCCGTCCCGCTGATCGACCACTGCGCCAGTGTTTCCGGATCACCGCTGATCGGCGTCATCGCCGTGAACGTCACGCCCAGCTTGATCGCCGACGTCCGCGTGATCGCGGTTTCGTCGGTCTCGGTGACCACGCCGCGCGGGATGTAGAAGCGGTTCTTGACGTTGCCGTCGGAGAATTCGATGCCGAGTGCGCGCTCGTCCACCTTCGGCGCGGCGGCGATGTTGTACACGCCGCCCGCCGTCGGGGGCGAGCTGAAGAAGAACTGCAGGGTGTCACTGTTGATCTGCAGCAGCGAAAACTTCACCGAGAAGTCGCGATCGCTGAAGACGTACCGGATCGCGGCCACCGACTGCCACGTGTCCACCGGGTCGAGCTTGTCCTTCTTGACGAACTTGACCCCGTCCGCGGTGGTGTAGCCGAGGTCGGTCCACGGCGCCGCCCACTCCCCGGTGAAGTTCATCGGCGTGTGCGCCGGAGCCACGTAGACGGCTCCGGTTCCGGCGACCCGGATCTCGCTGGCGTTCAGTCCTGGCATCAGCAGCCCTCCCACTGCACCGCCCGGCCGGTCAGGCCGGTCTGGATTCGACCCGAGCGACGAACCGGTACCGCATGACGTACCGGTTCGCGTCGGAAAACCTTCGGTCGAGCACGAAACACGGCCCCTGGAGCTCGGCCACGTCGGAGAACACCGTCCCGCTGCCGGGTGCGTTCAGGAGCGGCAGGACACCCCGCACGGCCAGCGCGACCGCCTGCGCGGCGGTCTTGCCCGGCCCGTAGGAATCCAGCCGCACTTCGGCGTTGTCGAGCCGGTCGTCGTCGAGGTAGACACCACCGAGCCGGGTGAGCACCACGGCGCGCTGGGTCCCGTCGAAGTCCGGCGGCACCGACGATCCCACCGGGATTCCGGACAGCTCCGGCCGTGCGCGCACGAACGCCGCGACGGCCTGCTCGACATCCGGGAATACCAGTGGCTCCTGCGAAACCGGCACGATCGACCCCCACCTCCGCTCCCCCTGGGGCGTGCCCAACGTAGCCGAGCGATGATCGCGCGTATGCGTCCGAATGGGGCATGACACTGGCCGGAACCGGCCAACCCCGCGGACGCGGAACGGCCCCCTCCCGGCGCGGGAGGGGGCCGTTCCGTCTTCGGGAACTACGCGCCGACGCCGATCGCGAACACGTGCAGCGCGCCACCGCTGACGTTGTCCGGCAGCGTCACGCTCGCCACCGTCTTGCCCGCGTCCAGGGTGATCGGGTTGGTGCCGAACACCATCGTGCGGATCTGCTGCGGGTCGCTGCCCGCGGCGTTGCGGTACGGCGTCGACAGCAAGATCCGGTTGCCGAACGCCGGCTGCGCGCCGCCACCGCCGAGGGTCCAGTCGGAGAAGCCGATGGTGGCCGTGGACTTGCTGCCGTCGGTGTAGGTCACCGTCAGCGTGCCGGACGCGTTGCCGTTGGACGCCGAGCCGAGCAACGCCAGGCGGCCGGATCCGGACACGTTCACCGTCTGGCCCGCGGCGACCACGTTGTCCGGGTCGCCGGCCGGGAACGACGGCCAGGTGAACTTGATGCCGTCACTGGTGACCGTGCCGCCCGGGGTGGCGCCGGCCGCGGCCAGCGCGTCGGCCGAGTAGCTCCAGCCGCCGCCGTCGAAGTTCGCCGCGCCCGAGTTCGAGTCCGGGGAGATCCCGGCGTTGTCGACCGTGGCCAGCCAGCTGTTCGGCTGGGCCACGAGCACCGTCAGCACCGCCTGCGACGAAGCCACGCCCGGCGCGGAGAACGTCACCGGGATGCGGCGGGCGCCGTCGGCCAGCCCGGCCGGGACCGAAACCGTCAGGTCGGCCTTGGCCTTGCCGCCCGCCGGGACGGCGATGCTGCCCGACGCCGGCGTCAGCGTGATGCCGTCGACACTGCCCGCGGTGTAGGTCCAGGTCCGGGCGGTGCCGGAGAGGTCCTGAACCCCGACCGACGCCTGCGACGTCGCCCCCGCGGGCGTCACCGCGCGTGCCGGGTCCACAAAGGACAGGCTCGGCTTCTCCTGCTCGCGGAACGACGGCGGTGCGTCGGCCGTCGCGCTGCCCCACGCGGTCGCCGTGGCGGAGCGCGTGTAGTCGAGCGTGCCGCCGCTGGAGATCAGCGTCTCCGGCAGCCACGCCTTCGCGGCCGCGCCGCCGTTGACCTTCAGGCTGCCCACGTAGTCGCCGGTGCCCGGCGCGTTGATAGTGACCTTCTTGCCCGAACCGGTGGTGAGCACGGCGTGCTCGAAGCGCGGCGTGACGAGCAGCGTCTCGGCGCGGCCCGGGATCTCCGGGTAGATGCCGAGCGCGGACCAGACGTACCAGGCCGACATCTGGCCGAGGTCGTCGTTGCCGATCAGGCCTTCGGGACGCGGGTTGTACAGCTCGTCCATCGAGCGGTGCACGATCGACTGGGTCTTGGCCGGCGCGCCCGCGTACGAATACACGTACGGCGCGTTGGAGTTCGGCTCGTTGCCCATGAAGGCGTACGGCTCCTGCGTGCCCGCGTTCAGGTCGGTGAAGAAGGTGTCCAACCGGGACTGGGTCGCGGTGTTCCCGCCGAACGCCGTTACGACGCCGCCGAGGTCGTAAGGCACCATCCACTCGTACTGCGCGCCGTTGCCTTCGACCCAGCCCTGCGAGCTGGCGGGGTCGTAGGTTCCGGCGAACGAGCCGTCCGCGTTGCGCGGCTGCAGGTGACCGGTACCCGGGTTGTAGAGGTTCTGCCAGTTCTGCGCGCGCTTCATGAACGTCGTGTACGTCGCGCTGTCACCGAGCCGCTTCGCGAACTGGGCGATGGAGAAGTCGGCGCTGGTGTACTCGAGCGTGTCCGCGCCGGCGCCCGGCACGTAACCCAGCTTCTGGTAGTCGTCGAGGCCCGGCCGCTCGGTGTAGCCCTGCGTCGGCTGGGTGGCGCCCTTGATCATGAGCAGCAACGCCTTCTGGGCGTCGAAGTCACGCGCGCCGAACGCGTACGCGCTGGACACGATGATGTGGTACGGGTCGCCGTTCATCACGCCGGTGTAGTCGTTGGCCACGGTCCAGCGGTCCCACGACCCGCCCTGCTCGGCGTAGGCCATCATCGACCGGACGATGTCCGACGTCTCCTTCGGGTCGATCGTCGCCAGGAGGGGAACCTCCGAGCGGTAGATGTCCCAGCCGGAGAAGTTGGTGTACATCGCGTGGCCCTTGTCGGCCTTGTGGATCCGCCCATCGAAGCCCGGGTACTGACCGTCCACATCGGAGAAGACGTTGGGCTGGATCAGCGAGTGGTACAGCGAGGTGTAGAACGTCGTCGTATCGGCGTCCGAGCCACCGGTGACGGCGATCTTGCCGAGCTGGTCGTTCCACGCCTTCCGCGCGCCCGCGGCCACGGTGTCGAACGACTTCTTCGTGTTCTCGGCCTTGAGGTTGGCCTTCGCGCCGTCGACGGACACAAAGGACAGTCCGACCTGGACGTTCACCTGAGCGCCGTTGAGGTTGGCGAAGGTGACGTACCCGCCGCTGCCGGGGCCGCTGACGGTGGTGTCCTGCTGCTTGGCCTTGGCCGGGCGCGCGATGGACGCGTCGACGCCGTTGGGCTGCGCGACCTTCGCCTTCGCACCGCCGGTTTCGGCGGACTTGCCCGGCGTCACGGCGCCGTTCTTCCAGGTGCCGATCGACTTGAACGGCGTGTCGAACTTGGCCGAGAAGTAGACTCGGTAGCTGTTCTTCGCGCCGCAGAAGCGGCCGCTGGTGGCCCAGCCGCTGAGGGTGTCCTTGCCGATGGTGATCGACGCGTCGTCGGTGCCGTTGACCGAGCCGGAGGTGTTCACCAGCAGCGTCGAGGACGCGCCGGCCGGGTAGGTCAGCCGCGCCGAGCCGGTGCGCTGGGTCGCGGCCAGCTCGACCTTCGCGCCGCTGTCGAGGGTCACGTCGTAGGCGCCCGCCGTCGCGTGTTCGTTGGCGTGCGAGAACTTCGACGTGTAGTGCGACGGGTCGGTCGCCGGGGATGTCGAAACTTCACCGACGTACGGAATGAACGGAATGTCCTGATAGGTCGAACAGCCCGCGCCCGAAAGGTGCGTGAGGCTGAACCCGGTCAGGGCGTTGTCGTCGTAGAAGTACCCGCCGGGCTGGGACTTCACGGTGTCCGGACTCCACTGGACCATGCCGAACGGCGCCACCGCGCCCGGGAACGTGTTGCCGGCACCGCCCCCGGTGCCGTGGTCGGCGCCACCGGGACGGGTGCCGACGAAGGGGTTGACCCACTTCGCGAAGTCCGTCGCCGGGGCGGCCGCGGCGGGGACAGCGGGAGCCACCGCTGCCGTCACCGCCAATGTCAGGAAAGCCAAACCGGCTCTGAAGCGCACTCGCGCCATCGCCATCGCCTCTCACCTCATCAGCGCGACCAGAAACGGTGTCATGACAACCTTGTCGCGCAGTCGGTCGAACCGGGCCACCTTGGGCAGCGGCTCACCAGGCAGTCAAGGGTCCCGTCAAGACCTGTCCACTTCGGGACAGCAAGATCAGCCGTCTGACCTACGACGTCAGTAGCCGAATCGGCACAATCCGCACGCAGACCGTTGACAACCCACGGGCAGGTGGCGTTCAATCCCGGTCACTATGACAACGTTGTCTCCTCCCGGCCGGGACCGCGACGGCGCACCGCGCACCGCGAGCAGGCGGGCCACCATGAGCGATGTGGCCCGGCTGGCGGGCGTCAGCATCAAGACCGTCTCGCGTGTGGTCAACGACGAACCCGCGGTGCACCCGGACACCGCCGAGCGGGTCATGGCGGCCATCGAGCAGCTGGGGTTCCGGCGCAACCTGGGCGCGCGCAACCTGCGCCGCGGGTCGACGACCGGCACCATCGGGCTGATCGTCGAGGACGTCGGCAACCCCTTCTACTCCGAGCTGAACCGCGCGGTCGAGCGCATCGCGACGTCGTTCGGCCGCCAGGTGCTCACCGGCTCGTCCGAGGAGAACTCCGACCGCGAGCGCGAGCTCGTCCTCGAGTTCTGCGCGCGGCGGGTGGACGGCATCCTCGTCGTCCCGGCCGGCCTGCAGCACGGCTACCTGGTGCCGGAGATGCGCGCAGGCACTCCGGTGGTGTTCATCGACCGCCCGGCCGGCGACATCGTGGCCGACACCGTGCTGGTCGACAACCTCGGCGGCACCATCGAGGCCGTCACCCACCTGGCCACGCACGGCCACCGGCGGATCGCGTTCCTCGGCGACAGCCCGGACATCTTCACCGCGGCCGAGCGCCTGCGCGGGTTCCGCGAGGGCTGCGTCCGCAACGGGATCTCCTACGACGAGTCCCTGGTCTCCATGCGGACGCCGACGCAGGACTACATCGGCGACGCCGTGAAGCGCCTCCTGCACGGCCCGGACGCGGCCACCGCGGTAATCGCCGGCAACAACCGGGTCGCCGTGCACGTGCTGCGCGCACTGGCCCACGCCGAGCAGCGCCCGGCGATGGTGGGCTTCGACGACTTCGAGCTGGCGGACCTGCTCGACCCGCCGGTCACCGTCGTCGCGCACGACGTGAGCGCCCTCGGTCACGCCGCGGCCGAGCTGCTCTTCGCCCGCGTCCAAGGAGATCAGTCCCCGCCCAGAAAGGTAGTCCTGCCCGTGCATCTCGTCGCCCGCGGCTCCGGTGAGGTCGCCCCGTGACCCTCGAACCCCTCCGGCTCCCCGCCAACCAGCCGCCGCAGTTCTACCGCGGCGGCGACGCCATCGCGGCACTGCGCGGAGCGTCTTCCGAGAAGAAGTTCGGCCCGGAAGACTGGGTCGCCTCGGTGAGCACCATGTTCGGCCAGGAGACCAACGGCCTGACCCGGCTCCCGGACGGCGCCTGGCTGCGTGACGCCGTCGTCGCGAACCCGAACGGCTGGCTCGGCGCCAAGCACGTCGAGGCACTCGGGACGTCGACCGGGCTGCTGGTCAAGCTCCTCGACGCGGGCCAGCGGCTGCCCGTGCACTTCCACCCGGACGACGCTTTCGCGAAGCAGCACTTCGACTCGCACTTCGGCAAGACCGAGGCGTGGATCGTGGTCGGCACCTACGGCGACGACCCGCGCGTCTACCCCGGTTTCAAGGAGACGCTGTCCAAGGCGACCGTGTCCGAGTGGACGCGGGAGCAGGACGTGCCGTCGATGCTGGGCGCGCTGAACAGCGTCCCGGTGACCGCGGGCGACACCGTCTACATCCCGGCCGGGCTGCCGCACGCGATCGGCGAGGGCGTGTTCGTCGTCGAGCTGCAGCAGCCGACGGACTTCTCGCTGACCATCGAGTGGCGTGACTTCCTCGCGTCGCCGGAGAAGGGCCACCTCGGGATCGGGTTCGACACCGCCATCGAGGCACTCGACACTTCGGGCTGGGACGCCGGGCGCCTGGAGAGCATCATCAAGCGCACCGCGGGCGACCACGCGTCCACAGTGGACCTGCTGGCCGGCGGATCGGAGCGGTTCTTCCGAGCCGACCAGCTGCGTACGGACAAGACGACAACGTTGTCACTCGACCCGTCGTTCGCGGTGCTCGTCGTTCTCGACGGCGAAGGCACCCTGCGCACCGAGCACGGCGGCGAGCACGCGCTGGCGAAGGGCGACACCTACGTCGTGCCGTTCGACGCCGGCCAGACCGAGCTGTCCGGCACGGCGACGGTGATCCGCTGCCGGCCGCCGGCGCCGGAAGAGAGGCACGGATGAGCGAAATCCTGCTGGAAGCGATCGACCTGACGAAGCACTACGGGTCGGTCGAAGCCCTGCGCGGCGCGGCTTTCCAGGCCCGTGCGGGTGAGGTGACGGCGCTGATCGGCGACAACGGCGCCGGCAAGTCCACCCTGGTCAAGTGCCTCTCGGGCGCGGAACAGCCGACGTCGGGGAAGATCCTCCTCGACGGCGCCGAGGTGCACTTCGACTCGCCGACGACCGCCCGGCGCCTGGGCATCGAGACCGTCTACCAGGACCTGGCCGTCGCGCCGGAGCTCGACCCGGCCGCGAACCTGTTCCTGGGCCGTGAGATCCACCGCAAAGGCATCCTCGGCAAGCTCGGCATGCTCGACAAGGCCGAAATGCGGCGACAGGCCGTCGAGGAGTTCCAGCGCCTCGGCGTGACGCTGCAGAGCACCGACGTCCCGATCGGCTCGCTGTCCGGCGGGCAGCGCCAGAGCGTCGCGGTCGCGCGTTCGGTCGTGTGGGCGTCCAAGGTCGTGTTCATGGACGAGCCGACCGCGGCACTGGGCGTCGTGCAGCGCGAACGCGTGCTCGACGTCATCAAGAAGGTGCGCGACAAGGGCATCGCCGTCGTGCTGATCAGCCACAACATGCCCGAGGTGCTGTCGGTCGCCGACTGCGTCGAGGTGCTGCGGCTCGGCAAGCGCGTCGCCCGGTTCACCGGGCCGGACACGAAGCTCGAGGACCTCGTCGCCGCCATGACCGGCGCACTCGTGCAAGAGGAGGCGGCGTGAGCGTGTCCAGCCCCGCGCAGAAGGACATCCAGGAAACGCCCGAAGCCGGCTTCGGCAAGCGGCCGCTCGGCAAGCGCCTGCTGGAGGCCAACACGTTCTGGATCGGCCTGGTCCTGCTGGCCCTGGTCGTGCTGTTCAGCGTGATCGCGCCGGACACCTTCCCGACGCTGTTCACCTTCCAGACGCTGTTCATCGAGTCCTCGGTCCTGCTGATCCTCTCCGTCGGCATGACGTTCGTGATCATCACCTCCGGCATCGACCTTTCGGTCGGCTCGGTGCTGATCCTCTCGGGCATGGTCGGGGGCAAGACGATGGAGGCGCTGTCCGGCGGCGACGCGTCGAAGGCGGGCTGGGGCGTGATCGTCGTCGGGCTCGTCGTCGCCGTGGTCACGGGCACGATCTGGGGCCTGATCAACGGCGCCCTCGTCGCGCTGGCGAAGCTCCCGCCGCTGATCGTCACGCTCGGCACGATGGGGGCGTCGCTGGCCACGGCCTACCTGCTCAACGGCGGCTCGGACCTGCGCACCGTGCCGACCGAGCTCACCCAGACCCTCGGCTACGGCACTTCCTTCGGTGTGGTGCCCAACCTGGTGATCGTGGCGATCGTGATCACGGTGATCGGGGCCTGGCTGCTGCGGACCACGAAGTTCGGCCGGTACACGTTCGCGGTGGGCTCCAACGCCGAAGGCGCACGGCGGGTCGGCATCGGCGTCACCGCGCACCTGCTGAAGGTCTACACGCTCACCGGCTTCCTGGCCGGGATCGCCGGGTTCCTTTCGCTGGCCTACTACAACTCGACGACCATCTCCGGGCACACCACCGACAACCTCAACGCCATCGCCGCGGTCGTGATGGGCGGGACCAGCCTCTTCGGCGGGGTCGGCACGATCCTGGGCACGGTCATCGGCGTCTTCATCCCCGCTGTGCTGCGCAAGGGTTTCAACATCATCCACGTCCAGGACTTCTGGCAGATGTTCATCGTCAGCTGGGTCCTGGTCGCCGCGGTCTGGTTCGACCAGCAGCGCCGCCGTCGCCGCAACTCCCGCTGAGTTCCCCCGAGTACAAAGAGGTGCTTACGAATGAAGCTGACCAAGACTCTCACCGCCATGGGCGCCGTGGTCTCCGCCGCCGCCCTGCTCACCGCGTGCGGGTCCGGCACGGTCGGGCAGACCGGGTCCGGTGACTCGACCCAGCCGGTGGGCGGCAAGAAGCTGGCGCTGATCCCGGGTGTGCAGGCCGAGCCGTTCTACATCTCCCTGCAGTGCGGCGCGGAGGCCGAGGCGAAGAAGCTCGGCTACGAACTGACCACGCAGGCGCCGCAGAAGTTCGACGCGCCCCTGCAGACCCAGCTGGTCAACGCCCTCGGCTCGAACCCGCCGGCGGCGCTGCTCATCGCCCCGACCGACGACACCGCGATGCTGGCGCCGATCCAGCAGGTGAAGTCCCGCGGCTCGAAGATCGTCGAGGTCGACACCTCGCTGAAGGACACGAGCGTGGCCGCGTCGTCCGTCTCCTCCGACAACGCCGCGGGCGGCAAGCTCGCGGCCCAGACGATGGCCAAGCTGGCGAACGGCAAGAGCGGCTCGGTGCTGGTGCTCGACACGGTCGCCGGCACGTCCACCACGGCGGCCCGCGTGAAGGGCTTCGAGGACGAGCTGAAGAACACCCCGAACCTGAAGTCGATCGGCGTCCAGTTCACCCAGAACGAGCCGGAGCAGGCCGCGGCCAAGGTGACGGCGGCGCTGTCGTCGACCCCGGACCTCATCGGCGTCTTCGCGACCAACCTCAACACCGGTGAAGGCGCGGCGACCGGCCTGCGCAACGCGGGCAAGGTCGGCGCGGTGAACCTGATCGGCTTCGACGCCAGCCCGTCGGAGGTCGAGGGCCTCAAGAACGGCCAGTACCAGGCCCTGATCGCCCAGGACCCGGCCTCGATCGGCACCCAGGGCGTCCAGCAGGCCGTGGCGGCCATCGAAGGCAAGCCGGTGACGCGGAACCTGACCGCGCAGCTGCACTCGATCACCAAGGCGGACATGGACGCCAACTCGCAGTACTTCTACAAGCAGTCCTGCTGACCCCCTGATCCGGCGGCGGGGCCGTGCCGAGACCCGGCACGGTCCCGCCGCTTTCACGTTCTGTCCGTCAGCTCCCGCGGTGATGGTTGTCAATCCGCTCACCAGGCGATTTCACCAACGCCGATCGCTCACTGCCGGTCACCGCGGTAGGGGCACCGCTCACCGCACGGCCGGTTCCCCATCCGGGTGTCCCGCGTCACACTCAAATGCACATGCATCGGCACATGCATGATCGCAGGGAGGGTGCGATGAACTACGAGCGGCCGGCGACACACCGGACGATCTTCGCCGTGGACGTCGAGGGCTACGGCGACCGGCGCAGGACGACGCCACACCGCCTGGCGTTGCGCGAAGGGCTGTACCGCGCGCTGTTCCGGGCTTTCGACGACGCCGGCGTCCCGTGGCGGCACTGCCGGAGAGAGGACTGCGGGGACGGCGTCTTCGTCCTCGCCCCGGCGGAGATCCCCAAAGGACCCTTCGTCGAGTACCTGCCCAACGCGCTCGCCGTGGCGCTGCACCGGCACAACCTGACCCACCACGCCGAGGCCCGGATCCGGCTGCGGATGGCGCTGCACGCGGGCGAGGTCGCCCACGACGACTTCGGTGTCACCGCGCCGGCGATCAACCAGACGTTCCGGCTCCTGGAGGCCGCGCCGCTGAAGAAGGCGCTCAAGTCCTCGCGCGGGGTGCTGGCGCTGATCACGTCGACCTGGTTCTTCGACGAGGTCGTCCGGCACAGCGAGGCGCTCGACCCGACGACGTTCCGGCCGGTGCCGGTGGCGGTCAAGGAGACCCGGACGACCGCCTGGGTCGCGCTGCCGGACCGGCCCTACCCGCCGAACGCGACACTGCTCGGCGACGTCCCGGCGCTCGACGACTACCGCACCTGGCGCCGCTTCCGCCGCCACGCCCAGGTGCTGGCCGACCGTGAGGACCCCGCGTAGCCGTAGGATCTGGTCCCCTGGACACCGTCGCCGAGGGGAGGCCCGATGACCGTGCACCTGCGCCCGGCGTCCCGCGCCGACCCGCTGCCGGTGCTCGCCGCCGCCCGCCGGATCACCGACGACCTGCGCGACGGCCTCTCCGGCACCCGGGCCCGCCGCGCCGCGCACCACCTGCGCCGGCTGTTCGGCTTCCCGGGGCTCGGCCTCACCGACCTGTCCGGCTCGCTGCTCTGGTCGGGACGGCCGGGGCCGGACGCGGTCGTCGCGACCGTCCTCGACGGCGTGCTCCACACCGAGGAACCCGGCTCCGCGCCGGACGTCCTCGTGCTGCCGCTGCACGTCCACGACGAACTGGCCGGGGCGCTGCTGGTCGTCGGCGATGTCCGGGACGCGGTCGCGGCCCAGGCCGCCGACCTCGTCGTCCAGGCTCTGGAGCGAGGCCGGCTCGAAGCGTCGGCGGAGCAGGCGGCACAGGCCGAACTGCGGGCGCTGCGCGCGGAAATGTCCCCGCACTTCGTCTACAACGCGCTGACCGTCATCGCGTCGCTGGTGCGCTCGGACCCCGACCGCGCCCGCGACCTCATGCTCGACTTCGCCGACTACACGCGCTACAGCCTCGCGCGGCACGGCGAATACACGGTCGTCGCCGAGGAGTTCCGCGCAATCGAGACGTACCTGGCGCTGCAGCGGGCGGTGCTCGGCGAACGGCTGCGCGTCCAGGTGCGCGTCGCCCCGGAGATCCTCGCCGTCGCGGTGCCGTACCTCGTGCTGGAGCCGTTGGTGGAGAACGCGATCCGGCACGGCATCGAGCCGCGCTCGGGCACCGGTTTCGTCCAGGTGCACGGCCAGGCGGAAGGGAACGACTGCGTGATCTTCGTCGAGGACGACGGGGTGGGCATGGACCCGAAGCGCGCGGCGGACATCCTGGCCGGGCGCACCGGCGAGGACGATGCCGCGGGTATGGGATTGGCCAATGTGGACAGACGACTGCGGGACGTCTACGGCGCCTGGTACGGGCTGACCGTGGAGACCGAGGTCGGCGCGGGCACCCGCGTGGTCGTCCGGGTGCCGCGGTTCCAGCCGGGGGTGCTGCCGTGACCGGTCTGCGCGTCCTCGCCGTCGACGACTTGGCGCCCGCGTTGGACGAACTGTGCCGCATGCTCCGCGAAGCGCCCGAAGTCGGCGAAGTCGTCGGCGCGGCCGACGCCTTGAAGGCGTTGAGGCTGCTTCAGGCCGACAGGTTCGACGCGGTGTTCCTCGACATCTCGATGCCGGGCCTCGACGGGCTCGAGCTGGCCGGGCTGCTGGCGAAGCTGAGCGAGCCGCCGGTGATCGTGTTCGTCACGGCGCACGACGGGCACGCGGTGACCGCGTACGGCATCGGCGCCGTCGACTACCTGCTCAAACCGGTCCGCGCCGAACGGCTGGCCGCGGCCTTGGCCAAGGTGACGCGCAACGCGACGCCGTCGTCGCGCACGACCCCGGACGCGATGGCCGCGCTCCCGGTCGAGTCCGGCGGGCGCACGCGTTATGTCCGCCGCGACGACGTGCTGTTCGTCGAGGCCCACGGCGACTACGTCCGCCTGCACACCCGGGGTGGCGTGCACCTGGTGCGGATGCCGATCTCGCGGCTCGAGGAGTACTGGGAGGGCACCGGGTTCAGCCGGGTCCACCGCGGGTTCCTCCTCTCCGTGGGGGCGGTGCTGGAACTGCGGAGCGACAGCGCGGGCGGGCTGCTGGCCCACACCGAGGCGGGCGACGTCCCGGTCAGCCGCCGGCACGCGCGGGACTTGCGCGACCGGCTGCTGGAAGCCGCTCAACGAGGTCAGCTCGGGCCGGGCCCGCGATGAGCAAGATCCGCCGGGTCGCCGTCACGAGCCCGCAAACCCGCCTCGCCCACGCCCGGCGCCGGTCCCGCCACCGCTGGCGCCAGCCCCGCCTCCCCGTCGGCGACACCCAGCGCGCGACGGCGTTGTACCGCGCCCAGCGCCGCCGCGGTGTCCCCGCGCTCGTCCTCATGTTCGCCCTCCTGCTCGGCCTGCCGGGCATCTTCGCGATCTTCCCCGGCCTGGACACCGTGCGGCTGCTGGGAATCCCGGTGTCCTGGCTGATGATCGCGGTCCTGCCGTACCCGGCGATGGCCGTCCTCGCGCGCTGGCAGCTGCGCCGCGCGGAACGCCTCGAGGACGACGGCTAGTGGGCGTCGCGCTCGCCGTCGCGCCCGTCGTGCTCGTGACACTGCTCATCGGCGTCCGCGGGGTCGCCGCCATGCGCACGACGTCGGACTTCCTCGTCGCGTCCCGGCGGATCTCGCCGCTGGTGAACTCGGCCGCCGTCTCCGGCGAATACCTGTCCGCGGCGTCGTTCCTCGGCGTCGCCGGACTCGTGGTCAAGGACGGCATCGGGGCGCTCTGGTATCCGGTCGGCTTCACCGCCGGCTACATCGCGATGCTCGTCCTGGTCGCCGCGCCGATGCGGCGCTCGGGCGCGCTGACCGTCCCCGACTTCGCCGAAGCCCGCCTCAACTCCCCCGCGCTGCGCCGCCTGGCCGCGGTGGTCGTGCTGGTGATCGGCACCATCTACGTCGTCCCGCAGTTCCGCACCGCCGGCCTGGTGCTCACGGCCGTCGGCCACACGCCGTACTGGGTCGGCGTCGTGCTGGCGGGCGCCGCGGTCAGCATCACCCTCGCCCTGGGCGGGATGCGCGCGGCGACGTACGTGCAGGCGTTCCAGTTCGTGCTGAAGCTGCTGCTGTTCCTGATCCCGGCCATCTGGCTGGTGCTGCAGGCCGGCGCCGTCAACCGCACCGACGCCCTCAACCCCGTCGAGTTCACCCACTTCACCCGCGAGACGCCGGTCAAGTTCGAAGTCGACGTCACGATGGAGATCCGCGAGCCGACCACCGTCCGCCGCAACGGCGTCGCGGAAATCCTGCCACCGGGCGAGTTCACCGCGCACAGCCAGGACGAGGTCGTGTTCGGCGCGGGCACCGCGGTCCCGGCGGTCCGCGGCGGCGCGCCGCTCGGCGGGCACGACTGGCAGCGCCCGCTGCTCGACCTCGGCGACCAGGGCTACCCGCTGCTCGGGACGTGGGCGGTGCTCATCGCGACCATGCTCGGCACGATGGGCCTGCCGCACGTGCTCATGCGCTTCCACACCAGCCCGGACGGCCGCGCCGCGCGCCGCACCGCCGCGATCACCGTGGCGCTGCTGGGGATCTTCTACCTCTTCCCCGGCGTCTACGGCGTCCTCGGCCGCGTCCTCGTGCCGGGCCTCTACCTCTCCGGCGCCACGGACACCGTGGTCGTCGCCCTTCCGTACCAAGTGGACAGTGGCTGGGCCGGCGGCCTCTTCACGGCGTTGCTGACCGCGGGCGCGTTCGCCGCGTTCCTGGCGACGTCACTCGGCCTGCTGCTGGTGATGTCCGGCGCGATCGCGCACGACCTCGTGCCCGGTGGGCTGCGCCGGCTGCGGATCGCCGTGTTCGGCGTCGCCGGCGTGATGGTGCTGCTGGCGCTGCGCTCGGCCGAGCTCGACGCCGGGGTGCTCGTCACGTGGGGCTTCACCGTCGCCGCGTCGACGTTCTGCCCGCTGCTCGTGCTCGGCATCTGGTGGCCGCGGCTGACCGCGGCCGGCGGGATCGCCGGGGTGCTGACCGGGCTCGTCGCGTCGTCCGGCTCGATCTTGTTCGCGCTCGCCGGGCCGCCGCTGCACGGCTGGGTGGCGATCTTGGTGCAGCAACCGGCACCCTGGTCGGTACCGCTGGCGTTCGGCGTAATGGCGCTGGTCTCCCTGCGGGGCAGGCCACCCGCCTGGTCGACGGCGGCGATGTTGCGCCTGCATCTCGACGAACCCCGTTCGACGGGACCGCGTGACCGTTCGTCAACCGTTCGTCGTCTGGCCCGGCTGTTGAGCCGCTGAATCTTCACGCGAGACTCACACGTCCCTACGGTGTCGCAGGTCACTTTCCGCAACGTCGCAGGGAGCAGCGATGAGCACGACTGACACTGGCGGCGGGCCCCCGGACACGTCAGAGACCATCTGGGAACGGGCGCACGAAAGCACCGAGTTCCGCGAGCTGCGCAGCCGTCTGCGCCGGTTCGTCTTCCCGATGACGGCGGTGTTCCTGCTCTGGTACCTGCTCTACGTGCTCCTCGCGGACTACGCGCACGGCTTCATGAGCACGAAGGTGTTCGGCAACATCAACGTCGGCTTGATCTTCGGCCTGCTGCAGTTCGTCTCGACGTTCGTGATCACCGGCCTCTACGTCCGGTACGCCAACCGGAAGCTGGACCCGGTCGCCGAGAAGATCCGTGAGGACATCGAAGGCGAATCCTCGAAGGAGCAGGCATGACGACGACCATCGCCGCGGGTGTGGAAGGCAGCAACCCGCTCCTCAACATCCTGATCTTCGCCGCCTTCGTGGTCATCACGCTGGTGATCGTGTTCCGGGCCAGCCGCAACACGAAGACGGCGTCGGACTACTACGCCGCGGGCCGCGCGTTCACCGGCCCCCAGAACGGCATCGCGATCTCGGGTGACTACCTGTCGGCGGCGTCGTTCCTCGGCATCGCCGGCGCGATCGCCATCAACGGCTACGACGGCTTCCTATACTCCATCGGCTTCCTGGTCGCGTGGCTCGTCGCGCTGCTGCTGGTCGCGGAACTGCTGCGCAACACCGGCAAGTTCACGATGGGCGACGTGCTGGCGTTCCGCATGAAGCAGCGCCCGGTGCGGGCCGCGGCCGCGACGTCGACGCTGATCGTGTCGTTCTTCTACCTGCTGGCACAGATGGCCGGTGCCGGTGGTCTCGTCGCGCTGCTGCTCGGCGTCGAAGGCAGCGGAGCGCAGGCGCTGGTCATCGCCGTGGTCGGCATCATCATGATCGCCTACGTCCTGATCGGCGGCATGAAGGGCACCACCTGGGTCCAGATCATCAAGGCCGCGCTGCTCATCATCGGCGCGCTCGTGATCACCCTGTGGGTGCTCGGCAAGTACAACTTCAACTTCTCCAGCCTGCTGCAGGCCGCCGTCGACAAGGCGGGCAAGGCCGGGGAGACGCTGCTCGGCCCGGGCAAGCAGTACGGCGCCACCGGAACGTCCAAGCTGGACTTCTTCTCCCTCGGCATCGCGCTGGTGCTGGGCACCGCGGGCCTGCCGCACGTCCTGATGCGCTTCTACACCGTGCCGACCGCCCGCGACGCGCGTCGCTCGGTGGTCTGGGCGATCGTGCTGATCGGCGTGTTCTACCTGTTCACGCTGGTGCTCGGCTACGGCGCCGGTGCGCTGGTCGGGCCGGACACGATCAAGAAAGCGCCGGGCGGGGTCAACTCCGCGGCCCCGCTGCTCGCGCTCGAACTGGGCGGGCCGGTGCTGCTGGGCCTGATCTCCGCGGTCGCGTTCGCCACGATCCTCGCGGTGGTCGCCGGCCTGACGATCACGGCGTCGGCGTCGTTCGCACACGACGTCTACGCGAACGTCGTCAAGCGCGGCAAGACGTCGCCGGACTCGGAGGTCAAGGTCGCCCGGATCACCGCGGTGGTGATCGGCGCCCTCGCGATCGGCGGCGGCATCCTGGCCAACGGGCAGAACGTGGCGTTCCTCGTGGCGCTCGCGTTCGCGGTGGCGGCGTCGGCGAACCTGCCGACGATCCTCTACTCGCTGTTCTGGAAGCGGTTCAACACCCAGGGCGCGCTGTGGTCGATCTACGGCGGCCTGGCCATCACGATCGTGCTGATCGTGTTCTCACCGGCGGTGTCCGGCAAGAGCACGTCGATGATCAAGACCGCGGACTTCGCCTGGTTCCCGCTGAGCAACCCGGGCCTGGTCTCGATCCCGGCCGCGTTCTTCCTGGGCTGGCTGGGCACGGTGCTGTCCAAGGAGCACGACGAGAAGAAGTACGCCGAGATGGAGGTCCGCTCCCTGACCGGCGCGGGCGCCGAGAAGGCCGTCACGCACTGACGGTCCCCGAAACACCGAAGGCCGTCGCGGGTCACCCTCGCGGCGGCCTTCGGCCATTCAGTAGGGCAGTTTTCCTTCGGCGACACCCGCGAGCGTCGCTTCGAGGTGCTTGCGGGCGTACTGCCAGAGCCCGCCGCCGAGCGAGATCCTCGCCACCCCCAGTTCGGCGAGGCCGCCCAGGCCCGGGCTGCCCGGCCACGCGGGCGCGTTGACGGCGCCGCCGACGCCCTGCACGAACGCCGCGAGCACCTCGGGGGTGCGCAGGTGGATCGGGTAGACGCAGTCGGCGCCCGCGTCTAGGTAGGCCTTCGCCCGGGCGATGCCGTCGACGAGGTGGCCCTCGGGGTCGACGCCGCGGAACGAGTCGACGCGGGCGTTGATCACCAGGCCGTCTCCCGCCGCCTCGCGCAGGGCGGCGATCCGCTCCGCCTGCACGGCGACCGGTCGCACGCCACCCGTGGCGTGGTCGGTGTCTTCGAAGTTGCAGCCGACGGCACCGGCGTCGAGCAGCCGGCCCGCCAGCTCGGCGCCGGACAGGCCGTAGCCCGACTCGGCGTCGACGGTGACCGGGACGCTCACGGCTTTCGCGATGCGCTTCGCCGCGGCGAACATCTCCTCGGCCGGCGCCTTCTCGCCGTCGGGGAAGCCGAGAACAGACGCCACGGCGACCGAACTGGTCGCCACGACCGGGAACCCGGCGGCCTCGACGAGCCGGGCGGTGTCGGCGTCCCACGCGTTCGGCAGCACGAGCGGCTTGCCGGGCACGTGCAGCGCCTTGAGAGCGGCGGCGGTCACGCGTCGCGCTTCGGGAGCGGGCTGTGGCTGGTGACGGCCATGCGGTTCCAGCTGTTGATCGCGATGACCTCCCACGCGATCGCGCGGTACTGGTCCTCGGTCAGGACCTTCGTCGCCCGCTCGTAGACGTCGTCGGGCACGCTCTGGGTCGCCGACAGCTTGGTCATCGCCTCGGTGAGGACGAGGGCGGCCTGTTCCTCTTCGGTGAAGAGGTCGGTCTCGCGCCAGCCGTCGAGCACGAACAGCCGGCGCGCCGACTCGCCCATTTCGAGGGCGTCGCGGCTGTGCATGTCGAGGCAGTACGCGCAGCCGTTGAGCTGGGAGGCCCGCATCTTCACCAGTTCGAGCAGCTTCGGGTCGACACCCGCGTTCGCGGCGGCCTTGTTCACCTCGGCCTGCAGGTTCGCCATCGCCTGGTAGATCCCGGGCGCGCGCCCGAGTCCGATTCGCTTCGTCATGGCATCCACGCTAGCCCGAACTGGTCCACGGGTATGGTCCAGTCACATGACGGAATCGTGGTCCAGTTCCGGGCTCGACGTCCACCTCGACTGGGAACCTTCGACCGGCCGCGGCGGCCTCGCGGCGGCGATCCGCGCGGCCATCCGCGAAGGCCGGTGGCAGGCGGGCGCGGCGGTGCCGTCGACCCGTTCCCTGGCCCACGACCTGGGCATCGCGCGCGGCACGGTCACCCGCGTGTACGCCGACCTGGCCGCCGAGGGGTACCTGCGCACGGCCCAGGGCGCCCCGACCCGGGTGGCGACGGCGGGCTCGCTCCCCCAGTCCGCGCCACGGCAGGCGCCCCGCGACCCGGCCCCGCGCTGGGACCTGCGGCCGGGCCGCCCGGACCTGACGGCGTTCCCCCGCCAGGCGTGGATCACCGCGACCCGGCGGGCCCTGCTGCGGACGCCGGCGGCAGCGTTCGGCTACGAGTCTGAGCTGGGCGCGCCCGAGCTGCGCGACACCCTGGCCGGCTACCTCGCCCGGGCCCGCGGGGTGGTCGCGGACCCGGAGCGGATCGTGGTCTGCCACGGGTATTCGCACGCCATCGCCGTGGTGTCCCGGGCGCTTTCCTCGCTGGGTGTCGGCGAAACGGCGTTCGAGAACCCGTCACTGGAGATGTACCGCTCGATCGCGGCGGCGCAGGGCCAGCGGGTCGTCGGCGTCCCGGTGGACGAGCACGGCCTGGACGTGTCCGCTTTGGACAGTCCGGCGGTGGTGGTGACGCCGGCACACCAGTACCCCACCGGCGTCACGCTGGCTCCGCACCGCCGCGCCCAGCTGGCCCGCTCGGGCGCGTTCGTGCTGGAGGACGACTACGACGGCGAGTTCCGCTTCGACCACCAGCAGGTCGGGGCGCTGCAGGCGCTGGCGCCGGAGCGGGTGGTGTACGCGGGGACGGCGAGCAAGACCCTGGCCCCGGCCCTGCGGCTGGCGTGGCTGGTGCTGCCGCGGACGCTGGTGGAGCCGGTCCGCGCGGCGATGGCCGACAGCGGTTCACGCCCGGCGGTGCTGAACCAGCTGGCCCTGGCGGAGCTGATCGACTCGGGCGCGTACGACCAGCACGTCCGCCGCAGCCGGGCGGAGTACCGCTCCCGCCGCGCCCGTCTGCTGGCCGCTCTCCCGGACTCGGTGCGCCCGCAAGGCATCGCGGCCGGCCTCCACCTGTTGCTGATGCTCCCGCCGGACGGCCCTTCGGAGGCAACGGCCATGGCGGCCTGCCGCCGCCGCGCACTCGGCATCGAGGGCCTGACCGGCTACTGGATGGACACCAACCGCCCCGGCGGCCTGATAGTCGGCTACGCGGCAACCCCGAAGCACGCCTTCGCCGGCGCAACCCAGACGTTGATCGAGGCCCTCTGGGAAATCACAGCCTGATCTTGTCTCCGACCACCCGAGATCCGCCCCCAATCACGCAACTCCCGCCCCCAATCACACGAGTCCCGCCCCCAGTCACGCAAGCCGACCCTCCAGGCACGCAAGCCGACCCTCCAATCACGCGAGTCGACCTCGCAATCACACGTGATGCCCCTTCAATCACGCGAGATGCCTCCCCAGTCACGTGCGATGCCCCTCCAATCACACGTGATGCCCGGCGCGGGCCACCCCCGAGTCCGGGAGTGGCCCGCGTTCACCGTCAGAACCAGCAGCCGGGCCGGACGCGAAGCAGCTCCGTCCGCAGCGCCGGCGTCCCGTCGACCGGTGCCGGGTCCTCCGCCGTCGGCTGGATCCCGCCGGCGGCGACCTTGTCGAGCGTCTTCAGGCCTTCGGCGCCGACCGTGCCGAACACCGTGTAGTTCGGCCGCAGCGCGGAATCGCCGTACACGACGAAGAACTGCGAGCCGTTCGTGTCCGGTCCCGCATTGGCCATCGCCAGCAACCCGCGTGCGTAGACCTTGCGCGCGCCCGTCGGGTCGGTCGGCGACGGCGGCAGGTCCACCGGCAGCTCGTCCTTGTACTTGTAGCCCGGCCCGCCCTCGCCGGTCGCGCTCGGGTCGCCGCACTGCAGGACCTTCAACGTCGGGTACGACGTCAGCCGGTGGCACACCGTGTGGTCGTAAAACCGGTGGTTCGCCAGGTGCAGGAAACTCTGCACGGTGCACGGCGCCTTCGCGCGGTCGAGCCGCAGCGGCAGCGCGCCCTGGCTGGTCGGGACGGCGACGTCGACCTTGCCGTGGCTCGGCGTGTGCCGCGGGTCGGGCGGCAGCGGCACCGGCCGCGACGCCGGTTCGTCCGGCGTCTCGGTGTACTGGCACGGCCCGTGCGTCGTCTTCGGCGGTGGTGCGTCGGCCGCGGTGGCGACGCCGTTGCCGGCGACGAACAACGCGCCCGCCGCCAGCGCGGTGACGAGTGTCTTCTTCATCCTGCACGCCCTCCCAGTGATCGCCCGGTTCCGGAGCGCCCCGCAGTCTAGGGCCCGGCACCGACAGCCAGAACCGGCGAAAGTCGCCCGTGCCACACGGTCGGGTGAACCCCGGCACCCGCGACCGGGCAGCACCCCGAAACTGTCGGACCCCTGGAGCACGCTGTCGATCACGCGGCAAACACCGCACGGCGAAAGGAGCAGTCATGAAGCGAAGACCCGTTGCGGCGGCAGGATTCTTGCTCGGGCGGATCGCGGCGGCGATCCTGAACGCGCTAGCGCCGCAGGTCCGCGATCAGCTCGTCGGCGGCGGCGAAGGGGTCGATCTCCCGCGCCACGACGCGCTCGGCCACCCCGGCGAGCCGTCCCCCGCCCCGCAGGTCAGCAAGCTCGGCCCGCAACCGGCGCATCGCGATGGCCTCGACCTCGTCGCGTGCCCGCGCGACCCGGCGCCGGGCCAGCTCGCCGTGCTCCACCAGCCAGTCGTGGTGGGCGGCCAGCGCCCGCACGACCTCGTCGACGCCCTCGCCCTTCGCCGCCACCGTCCGCACGATCGGCTGGCGCCAGCTCGCGCCCCGGATCTCGCGGCGCGCCAGCGAAATCATCTGCTTGAGGTCGTGCACCGTCGCGTCCGCGCCCTCGCGGTCGGCCTTGTTCACGACGAAGACGTCGGCGATCTCCAGCACCCCGGCCTTCGCGGCCTGGATGCCGTCGCCCATCCCCGGCGCGAGCAGCACCACCGTGGTGTCGGCCAGCTTCACGACGTCCACTTCGGACTGCCCGACGCCGACGGTTTCGATCAGCACCACGTCGAAGCCGGCCGCGTCGAGCACGCGCACCGCCTGCGGGGTCGCCCACGACAGCCCGCCGAGGTGCCCGCGCGTGGCCATCGAGCGGATGAACACGCCGGGATCGGTGGCGTGCTCGGTCATCCGGATCCGGTCGCCGAGCAGCGCGCCGCCAGAAAACGGCGAAGACGGGTCGATCGCGAGCACCCCGACCCGCTTGCCCTCCGCGCGCAACGCGGTGAGCAGCGCAGACGTCGAAGTCGACTTGCCGACACCCGGTGGGCCGGTGAGCCCGACGACCCGGGCCCGCCCGGTGTGCGGCGTCAGCGCCCGCGCGATCTCCGCGACGCGGGGGTGGGCGTCCTCGACGAGCGACAGCAGCCGCGCGACGGCACGGGGCTGCCCGTCCCGCGCGCGGCCGACCAGGTCGTCGAGGTCGAGTGCACCGGCCACTTACGCGGACGGCACCCGCAGCAGGAGGGCGTCGCCCTGGCCGCCGCCACCGCACAGCGCGGCCGCGCCGAGCCCGCCACCGCGGCGGCGCAGCTCGTGGATCAGGTGCACGGCGAGCCGCGCCCCGGAGGCACCGATCGGGTGGCCGAGCGCGATGGCGCCGCCGTTGACGTTGACCTTCTCAGGGTCGAGGCCGAGCTTCTCGGTCGAGACGAGCCCGACCGCGGCGAAGGCCTCGTTGATCTCGACGAGGTCGAGCGCGTCGGCGCCGAGGTTCGCCTTCGCCAGGGCGGCGAGGATGGCGTTCGACGGCTGCTCGTGCAGGCTGGCGTCCGGCCCGGCGACGACGCCGTGTGCGCCGATCTCGGCGATCGGCGTGAGGCCGAGCTCCTCGGCCTTCGCCTTGCTGGCGACGACGACCGCGGCGGCGCCGTCGGAGATCTGCGAGGCCGAGCCCGCGGTGATGGTGCCGTCGGAGGCGAAGGCGGGGCGCAGCTTCGCGAGGCCTTCGGCGGTGGTGTCGGCGCGGACGCCCTCGTCGGTGTCGAAGACGACCGGGTCGCCCTTGCGCTGCGGGATGGAGACCGGCGCGATCTCGTCGGCGAAGTAGCCGTTCTTGATCGCCTCGGCCGCACGCTGGTGCGAGCGGGCGGAGAACGCGTCCTGCTGCTCGCGGGTGACGCCGTAGCGGGAGTTGTACTTCTCCGTCGAGGAGCCCATGGCGACCTGGTCGAAGGCGCAGAAGAGCCCGTCGTAGGCCATGTGGTCGACGAGCGTGGTGTCGCCGTACTTGAAGCCGGAGCGGGACTTCGGCAGCAGGTGCGGTGCCTGGGTCATCGACTCCTGGCCGCCGGCCACGACGATGTCGAACTCGCCGGCGCGGATCAGCTGGTCGGCGAGCGCGATGGCGTCGAGACCGGAGAGGCAGACCTTGTTGATCGTCAGGGCGGGCACGCTCATCGGGATGCCCGCGGCGACCGCGGCCTGGCGGGCCGGGATCTGGCCGGCGCCGGCGGTCAGCACCTGACCCATGATCGTGTACTGCACCGCGTCCGGGGCGACCCCGGCGCGTTCGAGGGCCGCCTTGATCGCGACCCCGCCCAGCTGTGCCCCCGTGAAGTCCTTGAGGGATCCGAGCAAGCGCCCGATCGGCGTACGGGCGGCACCCAGGATCACGGAACCGGACACGGCGTCCTCCAAGCTTCGGCGCATGGGCAGTTTTTCCGACCATACCCGGAGGGTGGGCTTCTTGATGGAGCCAGTGTGAGGCGGGGCACGCGACGATTCTGGGAGAACGCCGGGCGGTGGCCCCCTATCCTGCCTCCATGAATGACGCCCTGCGGCCGTTCGTGACGGCCATCGACCACGTCGGCATCGCGGTCCCGGACCTGGACGCGGCCATCGAGTTCCACCGCGCGAACTTCGGCCTGGAAGTGGCGCACGAGGAGGTGAACGAGGAGCAGGGAGTGCGGGAGGCGATGCTGCGCGCGCCGGGAACGGCGGGCACGGAGACGCAGATCCAGCTGCTCGCCCCGCTGCGGGACGACTCGGCGATCGGCAAGTTCCTGGCCAAGAGCGGCCCGGGACTGCAGCAGCTGGCATACCGCGTGTCCGATGTGGACGCGGCGTCGGCGGCACTGCGCGAGCAGGGCCTGCGCCTGCTGTACGAGGCGGCGAAGCGCGGAACGTCCAACAGCCGGGTGAACTTCATCCACCCGAAGGACGCGGGCGGCGTCCTGGTGGAGCTGGTGGAGCCGGCCAAGGACAGCGCGGCGCACTGACGCGGACCCGTTCGGGCGCAACAACTCCGGCGCGGCCAAGGCGCACGACGATGACAAACAGGCGGGCGGAGCGGCGGGAGGGGTGGGGGCGGGGCAGCAATCCGACCGTGGCACTCCCCCAGGCCGTGAGCCGAGACCGGGGCCGGGGGACCGAGGCCGTGCGCCGGGGCTGGGGCCGTGAGCCGCGTCCCGAGCCGAGGCCGGAGCCGTGAGCCGAGGCTGGGGCCGTAGGCGCCGCCCCGGTGAGGGCTAAGCCGGCGCGGTCTTCGAAACCAGGGCGTCGGCGATGAACGTCAACTCGCCGTCGAACTCGGCAGGCAGGTCGTCGTCCGAGTGGCGGGCCGTCGCGTGCCGGTGGCTGACCGCGCGCGCCAGCAAGCCCGAAGCGCGATCGACGTCGGCCGCGGGCACGCCCCCGCCCGTCGCCGCCTGGATCACCGCGTGGACCTGGCGGACCAGCACCTGGAAGCGCTCGTGGAGGGCGTCGCGGACGACGTGATGAGTGTCCGCCTCGCGCCACAGCAGGTGCGAAAGCCCGAGCGACCGGCTGAAGCGGTGGTCGAGTTCGCGGACGAGCCGCCGCAAGCTGCCCACGAGGTCGCCGGGGACGACGACCACCGCCGGCTCGATGCGCTCGTCGGGCAGTCGCTCGACGAGCGCCGTGAGCAGGTCCGCCTTGTGCCGGAAGTAGTAGTGCACCAGCCCCTTCGGCACCCCGGCCCGCTCGGCGATGCGAGAGGTCGGGGTGGCGTCGAAGCCGGACTCGGCGAAGAGCGCCTCGGCGGCGCAGAGGATGCGCTCCTTCGCCGAATCCTCGGTCATCCGGGTGCCTCCTGGGCCGTCGGAACCGTCAGTGCTGGCCTGCCGTGCGGTGCGCGGCGCTCGCGACCGGCATCGCTGCCGCGCCGGCGATGACCGTCAGCACCCCGGCGATCCAGGACGTCCAGGACGCGCCGTTGAACTCGGTGTACCCCATCACCCACGGCGCGATGAAGAACAGCACGCCGAGCGCGATCTGGATGCCTTCGCCGTAGACCATGCCCGGCATGGCCAGCGAGACCAGGCCGTCGAGTGCGATCAAGGCGCCCAGGACGACCATCGTCCACATCGCGGTCGTGTCCGTGCTCAGCCAAAGGGGTGAAAGAGCGGCGACGACCCCGATGACGACCTCGGCCCAATCGTGGGGCCGGGCCCATGCGCGCGTAGAGACTTCACTCATTCGTGCTCACCTCCGTCGGTGAAACTGCTGGTCGGGTGGGTGTTCCCACTGCCGATGATCCGCTTGACTGGCCGGCCGGTCAAGACTGCTCCGTCACAGTTCGACGTGTAATCGTGCTGTCCGTCTCGTACAGTTGTGCCCGCGAGTTACCGGCGAGTAATTTCTGCCGCCAACGCCGTTGACCCCGGAGGAATCAATGACGCAGCTCCGCGAGATCCAGCAGGCCATCCTGAACGGCGAGTCCGCCGCGGTCGGCTCGTTGCCCGTGCCCGAGAGCTACCGCGGGGTGACCGTGCGCGCGGACGAGGTCGACATGTTCGAGGGCCTCGAGAGCCGGGACAAGGACCCGCGCAAGTCGCTGCACCTCGACGACGTCCCCGTCCCCGAGCTGGGCCCGGGTGAGGCGCTGGTCGCCGTGATGGCGAGCGCCATCAACTACAACACCGTGTGGACGTCGATCTTCGAGCCGATCCCCACGTTCAAGTTCCTCAAGAAGTACGGGAAGCTCTCGCCGCTGGCGAAGCGGCACGACCTGCCCTACCACGTCGTCGGGTCGGACCTGTCCGGCGTCGTGCTGCGCACCGGCGTCGGCGTGCACAACTGGAAGCCGGGCGACGAGGTCGTCGCGCACTGCCTGAACGTCGAGCTCGAAAGCCCGGACGGGCACAACGACACGATGCTCGACACCGAGCAGCGGATCTGGGGCTTCGAGACGAACTTCGGCGGCCTCGCCGAGATCGCGCTGGTCAAGGCCAACCAGCTGATGCCGAAGCCGGACCACCTGACCTGGGAGGAAGCCGCCTCCCCCGGCCTGGTCAACTCCACCGCCTACCGCCAGCTGGTCTCGCGCAACGGCGCGGACATGAAGCAGGGTGACGTCGTCCTGATCTGGGGCGCCTCGGGCGGCCTCGGCTCCTACGCGACGCAGTACGCGCTCAACGGCGGCGCGATCCCGGTATGCGTCGTCTCCAGCCCCGAGAAGGCGGCGATCTGCCGCAAGCTCGGCGCCGAGCTGATCATCGACCGCAGTGCCGAGGCCTACAAGTTCTGGAAGAGCGACACCGAACAGGACCCGAAGGAGTGGCAGCGCTTCGGCGCGAAGATCCGCGAGCTGACCGGCGGCGACGACCCGGACATCGTGTTCGAGCACCCCGGCCGGGAGACGTTCGGCGCGTCCGTCTACGCCGCGCGCAAGGGCGGCACGATCGTCACGTGCGCGTCGACCTCGGGGTACATGCACCAGTACGACAACCGCTACCTGTGGATGAACCTGAAGCGGATCATCGGCTCCCACTTCGCGAACTACCGCGAGTCCTGGGAAGCGAACCGGCTGATCTCGAAGGGCCTGATCCACCCGACGCTGTCGAAGACGTACCCGCTCGAAGAGACCGGGCAGGCGGCGCTGGACGTGCACCGCAACGCCCACCAGGGCAAGGTCGGCGTGCTCGCGCTCGCCCCGCAGGAAGGCCTCGGCGTCCGCGACGAGGAGAAGCGCGCGAAGCACATCGAGGGGATCAACGCGTTCCGCGGTGCCTGAGCTGCGACGACGAGGCCGGATCCCGGGTGTCAGGAACCACCGGGATCCGGGCCGATCCGGCAAGATCCAGTCGCCGCATCACACGGCACGTTCGGCGCAGGGCCCGGGTGCTCACCCTTCCGTGACCCGGCTGCGACTACGGTAGGCGCATGAGCCTTGGCGATGAACGGGAGCTTGTGCCGCTGGGAGCCGGCTTCGACGTAGCGAAGCGGGGATACAGCCGAGCGCAGGTCGACGAGCACCTCGAACGGCTGGACGCCGACCTGAAGATGCTCACCGCCGACCGGGACGCGGCCATCGCGCAGGCCGGCGACCTGGCCCGGCAGCTGGAGATCGCGCGCGGCGAGATCGCGGACCTGCGCGGGCAGGTCGACCGGCTCGCCCAGCCGCCGACGAGCGTCGAAGGCCTGTCCGAGCGGCTGCAGCGGATGCTGCGCCTCGCACAGGACGAATCCGCCGACACGCGCGCCCGCGCCGAAGCCGAGGCCGGGCACATCCGGGCCAAGGCCGAGACGGACGCGAGCGCCATGCGCGCCCGCTACGAGCAGCTGCTCACCGAGCTCGACCTGCGCCGCAAGGAGATGGAGGCGGAGCACCGCAAGGTGCTCGAGGACGCCCGCGCGCAGGCCAAGGAGATCACCGACAAGGCCGAGGCCGAGCGCACGAAGCTCGACACCGAGTCGTCGGACCGCCGCACCAAGGTCGAAGAGGACTTCGAGATCGCGATGGCCTCGCGCCGCACCGAGGCGATGCGCGTGCTGGCCGAGCAGGAAGCCGCGAGCAAGGCCGAGGCCGCGCGCCGCGTCCAGGAAGCGACGCAGGACGCCGCCGACATCCGCGCGAAGATCCTCGAAGAGGAGAAGACGACCAAGGCCGAGGTCGACCGCCGTCAGCGGGAGTCGGTCGCGGACGCGAACAAGCGCCGGCAGGACTCGATCAACGAGGCGAACGCCCGGCTCGCGGAGGCCGCCGACGAGGCGCGGCGCCGCGTGACGACGGCGACCGAGGAGTCGAACCGGCGGATCACCCAGGCCAACGAGCGTGTCGACAGCCTGCGCAAGGTGCGTGGCGGGCTGGCCGAGCAGGTCCGCGCGGCGCGGGCGGTGCTGGCCGAGGCGCACACCGTCCTCGGCGACGAGGTGAAGGTGCCCGCCGACGTCACGGCCGACCTGAAGGCCGAAGACCTCAAGGCGGAGAAGCCGGTGGCCGACACCGGGAAGACGACGCCGGTGGGCGACGTCGAGGAGACGATCCGGATCAAGGCGTCCGACGTCCCGAAGCCGAAGCCGGCCCCCAAACAGGCCCCCAAGCCCGCCCCGAAGCCGAGTCCGCGGCCAAGCGGAGCGCAGAAAGCGACTGGCGAGTAACCTTCCTCCCGACACGGGCGCGGACGAGCCGGCACGGTCGGTACCGACCGGCTATCGTCCCTGCTCACGCGGGATCACCTGGAGGTTTTGCGCATGGGTGCGGCATATCGGACCGTGGTGGTGGGCACGGACGGCTCGGAGTCCTCGTTCGCGGCGGTGGACCGCGCGGCGGCGGTGGCCGGCGACGCGGGCGCCACGCTCGTCATCGCGTGTGCGTTCTACCCGGCCAGCAAGACCGACGTCGACAAGGCCCAGGACGTCCTCGGCGACGAGGCGTACCAGGTCGTCGGCTCGGCGCCGGCCGAGGACACCCTGCAGTCGGCGCGGGACCGGGCGGTGCGGGCCGGTGCGGAGAAGATCGACACGGTCGCGGTCAAGGGCGACCCGGTCGACTCGCTGCGCAAGGTCGTGCACGAGCGCGAAGCCGACCTGCTGGTGGTCGGCAACCGCGGCCTGAACACGATCGCCGGCCGGATCCTGGGCTCGGTGCCGTCGGAGGTGGCGCGCAAGTCCGGCGTGGACGTGCTGATCGTCCACACGACCTGAGCTCGTGGCCGATTCGAGCGAAGAGCTCCAGCAGCGGCTCGAACGCGTCCTGCTCGGCGGCAGGCGGAAGTACACGCGGCTCGAAGTGGCCGAAAAAGCCGGCGTGCCCGAGGAGCGGTCACGCCGGCTTTGGCGTGCCCTGGGGTTCGCGACGGTGCGCGACGACGAGGTCGTCTTCACCGACGCGGACGTCGAGGCGATGCGGACGGCGGACCAGCTGGTCCAGTCGGGGCTGATCGACCCGAGCATCGAGGTTTCGGTGACGCGCGCGCTCGGCCAGCACCTGTCGCGGCTGGCCGAGTGGCAGGTCGACATGCTCTGGGAGCTGATCAAGGAGCAGCCGGAGCTGGGGCGCAGCGAGCGCCAGGTGGCCCGCCTGGTCGACCGGCTGCTGCCGGAGCTCGAGCGGGTGCAGAACTTCGTCTGGCGCCGGCACCTCGCGGCGTACGCGGGGCGGGCGTTCGCGGCGGCGGGTGACAACGTCGAGGCGCGCACCGAGGTGGTCGGGTTCGTCGACATGGTCGGCTACACGCGCCTGACGCGCCAGATCGACGAAGAAGAGCTGAGCCGGGTCCTCGACGCGTTCGAGCTGCTCGCGGCGGAGACGATCGCCGAGCACCGCGGCCGCGTGGTGAAGATGATCGGCGACGAGGTCCTGTTCGTGGCGGACTCGGCGGTCGACGCGGCCGAGATCGCCCTGGCGCTCACGGAGCGCACAACGGCGGACGAAAGCCTGCCGGCGGTCCGCGCGGGAATGGCATCGGGCCGGATCCTGGCGCGCTTCGGCGACGTGTACGGATCGGTGGTCAACCTGGCGGCCCGCCTGACGTCGGTGGCCCGCCCGGGCACGATCCTGGTGGACCGGGAGCTGGCCGCGGAGCTCGCGGAGGAGAAGGCGTACGAGCTGCGGCCGCGCAGGCCGGTGACGGTCCGGGGTTACAACCGCCTCCGCCCGGCGGCGCTGCGGCGGGCGAGCGAGGCGCCGACGGGGATGTTCGCGAGCTCGCAGCAGCTGGCGGCGGAGATGCTGGGCCTCACGGACCCGGCTGCCGAGCCGGCCGCCGAGGAGGAGACCGAGACGCGCCCCCGCCGTCGTCGGCGAGGGCGCATCCGCTGATCAGGCGTCGAAGTCCACGGTGATCGTCTCCGAGACCGGGTAGGACTGGCACGTCAGCACGAACCCCGCCTCGACCTCGGCCTCCTCCAGCGCGAAGTTGCGCCGCAGGTCCACCTTGCCCTCCGTGACGCGCGCCCGGCATGTGCCGCACACCCCGCCCTTGCAGGCGAACGGCAGGTCCGGGCGGAACTTCTGCGCGCCGTCCAGGACCGACGTCGAGCGGGGCAGCGTCATGGACGACGAGCGGCCGTCCAGGACAACGCGGACTTCCGACGACTCTCCCGCCACCGCGGGGTCGAGGTGCTCGACCGGCGCCGGCGGGGTGTCGACGTAGAACAGCTCCTGGTGGATCCGCGCGCGCGGTACCTCCAGGGACGCCAGCAGCTCCTGCGCTCCCGTCACCATCTCGAACGGGCCGCACAGCCACCAATGGTCCACCGAGGACACCGGCACCAGGGAAGAGAACAGAGAACGCAGCTTCGGCACGTCCAAGCGCCCCGTGAACAGCTCCGCCTCGCGCGGCTCGCGCGACAGCACGTGGATCAGCTCGAGCCGGGACGGCGCCCGGTCCTTCAGGTCCGCCAGCTCGTCCGCGAACATCACCGTGTCCGTGCGGCGGTTGCCGTACAGCACCGTCACCGTCGCGTCCGGGGTCGCCAGCAGCGACGACACGATCGACAGCACCGGCGTGATCCCCGACCCCGCCGCGATCAGGACGTGGTGGCCGCCTTCGGAAAGGTCCGGGGTGAACGACCCCGTCGGCGTGGCCACCTCGATCGTGTCGCCCGCGCGGACCTCGTTCACCAGCCAGGACGAGAACAACCCGTCCGGGACCAGGCGGACGCCGACCCGGGGCGCCGTGCCCGCCGCCGCGCAGATCGAGTACGACCGGCGCTCGTCGCGGCCCTCGACCGAACGCCGCAGCGTCAGCGACTGGCCTGGTTTGAAAGCGAAGTCCGGGGCCAGCGCGGGAGGCACGTCGAACGTCACGGCGACCGCGTCGTCGGTCAACCGCGTAACGCCCGCGACCTTCAGGGGATGAAACGCCACCTCAGATCTCCTTGACGTGCTCGAACGGCTCGGCACACGCACGGCAGCGCCGCAGCGCCTTGCACGCCGTCGCGCCGAAACGGGACTGCTCCTCCGTGTCCGCCGACCCGCACAACGGGCACCGGACCGCCGACGCGGGAGCCGACAGCGTCAGCGGGATCGGACCCAACCGCCGCGGTGCCGCGCCCGGCGGGGCGATTCCGGCCGAGGCCAGCTTCCGGCGCCCCGAAGCCGAAATCCAGTCCGACGTCCACGCGGGCGACAGCTGCGTCCGGATCTCGACGTCGGCGAAGCCCGCCGTGACCAGCGCGTGCTCCAGGTCGTCGCGCATCGTGTCCATCGCCGGGCAGCCCGTGTACGTCGGCGTGATCGCGACGACCACGCGACCGTCCACTTCGGACACCGAGCGCAGCACGCCCAGGTCCGCGAGCGTCAGCATCGGCAGCTCGGGGTCGGTGACCGTCGCGGCGACGGCCTCGGCGGTCACCACTTCGCGTCCGGCATCGCCCGGGCCACGCTCTGCAGCTCCGCCAGCAGGAACCCCATCTGCTCGGTGTGGACGCCGTCGCGGCCCGTCCGTCCCGAGACGCCGGCCAGCTCACCTGCCGCAGGAACGGACAACGTCGCCGCCGCCAGAGCCTGGTCCAGCACGGCGTCGAACTCCGGCCGCAGCGTGGCCGCGTCCACCAGCTCGGAGGGGTGCGTGCGGAACAGCTCGCCGACGTAGGGCCAGACCGCGTCGAGCCCTTCTTGCATCCGCGACCGCGACAGCTCGGTCCCGTCGCCGAGGCGGACCAGCCACTGCGCCGCGTAGTCGCGGTGGTAGGTCACCTCTTTGACGCCCTTGTCCGCGATGGCCGCCAGCACCGGGTCCACCGATGACACCAGCCGCTGCAGCAGCGCGAGGCGCCACGTCGAGAACACGAACAGCCGCGCGATCAGGTGCCCGAAGTGCCCGCCGCCCAGCTCCGCGAGCCGGACGTTGCGGAACTCGTTTTCGACGCGGTCGAACGCGAACGAGTCTTCCGAACGCGAAGAACCGTCCGCCTTGCCGGCGCGCGCGAGCAGCAGCCGGGCCTGGCCGAGCAGGTCGAGGCCGATGTTGGCGATCGCGACCTCGTCCTCCAGCTCGGGCGCGTTGGTGCACCACTCCTGCAGCCGGTGGGAGAAGAGCAGCGCGTCGTCGCCCAGCATCAGGCAGTACGCCGCGAGCCGAGCGCCGTCCACACCGGACGGCACCGAAGTGTCCACTCCGGACAGCGGGTCCTCGAAGCCGGTGCCGAACGCCCAGCGGGCGTCGTTCTCCTCGGTCAGCGACTCGTAGACGTTGTCGAAACTCATATGTGCGGCACCTCCTCGGGGATGTCGTAGAACGTCGGGTGCCGGTAGACCTTGTCCCCGCTCGGCGCGAAGAACGGGTCCTTCTCGTCCGGCGACGACGCCGTGATGTCCGACGCCTTCACGACCCAGATCGACACGCCTTCGTTGCGGCGGGTGTAGAGGTCACGCGCGTGGTGCAGCGCCATCTCGTCGTCGGCCGCGTGCAACGACCCGACGTGCACGTGGTTCAGCCCGCGCTTGCCCCGGACGAACACCTCGTACAGCGGCCAATCGTGCTTCACGCCGAACCCTCCTTCTTCGCCGCGTGCGCCACAGCGGCTTCGCGAACCCAGGCACCGTCGTCGTGCGCACGGCGCCGGTGCGCGATGCGCGACGCGTTGCACGGGCCGTTGCCCTTCAACACGTTCTTGAACTCGTCCCAGTCCACCGCGCCGAAGTCGTGGTGCTCCCGCTCGGCATTCCACTTCAGCGAAGGATCCGGGAACGTGACACCGAGGGCGGCAGCCTGCGGCACCGACATGTCGACGAAGCGCTGCCGCAGCTCGTCGTTGGTGTGGCGCTTGACCTTCCACGCCATCGACTGCGCCGTGTTCGGCGAGTCCGCGTCCGGCGGGCCGAACATCATCAGCGACGGCCACCACCAGCGGTTGACGGCCTCCTGGACCATTTCGCGCTGCTGAGCGGTCCCGCGCATCATCGTCATCAGCAGCTCGTAGCCCTGCCGCTGGTGGAAGGACTCCTCTTTGCAGATGCGGATCATCGCCCGCGCATACGGCCCGTAGGACGACCGGCACAGCGGCACCTGGTTGCAGATCGCCGCGCCGTCGACCAGCCAGCCGATCACTCCGACGTCGGCGAAGGTCAGCGTCGGGTAGTTGAAGATCGACGAGTACTTCTGCTTGCCGGTGATCAGCTTGTCGGTCAGGTCGGCGCGGTCCGCGCCCAGCGTCGCCGCCGCCGAGTACAGGTAGAGGCCGTGGCCGGCTTCGTCCTGGACCTTGGCCAGCAGGATCGCCTTGCGCCGCAACGACGGCGCCCGCGTGATCCAGTTGCCCTCGGGCTGCATGCCGATGATCTCCGAGTGCGCGTGCTGCGCGATCTGCCGGATCATCGTCTTGCGGTAGCCCTCGGGCACCCAGTCGCGCGGCTCGATGCGCTGGTCACGCTCAATCGTCGCCTCGAAGTGTTCTTCCAGCGAAGCTACAGCGGTCACGGCTGCTCCTTCGAAACCAGCGTCAGGACGTCGTACTTCGCGACGGACTCGCCGTCGGCGTTGGTGACGTCGGCGTCCCAGCGGACCTCGCCGTACTCCTGGTCGATCCGCGGGGTGATCTGCTTGGCGGTCAGGGTCACGGTCAGCGAGTCGCCGACCTTGACCGGCGTCAGGAACCGCAGGTTCTCGAGGCCGTAGTTGGCCAGCACCGGGCCCGGCTCGGGCGAGACGAACAACCCTGCCGCGAACGAGACCACGAGGTAGCCGTGCGCGACGATCCCGCCGAACAACGGGTTCGCGGCCGCGGCTTCGGGGTCGGTGTGGGCGTAGAACGTGTCGCCGGTGAACTCGGCGAAGTGGTCGACGTCCTCCTGGCTGACGGTCCGCGGTCCGGCGACGACCGAGTCACCGATGCGAAGCTCGGCCAGGGACTTCCGGAACGGGTGGACGTCGCCCTCGGTGCGCGGCGCGCCGGTGACCCAGCGGCCGGTGACCGCCGAAAGGACCGCCGGCGAGCCCTGGACCGCCGTGCGCTGCATGTGGTGCAGGACGCCGCGGATGCCGCCCATCTCCTCACCGCCACCGGCGCGGCCGGGGCCGCCGTGGACGAGCTGCGGCATCGGCGAGCCGTGCCCGGTCGACTCCTTGGCGTCCTCGGCGTCCAGCACCAGCAGCCGGCCGTGGAACGGCGCCGCGCCGAGCACGACCTCGCGCACGAACTCCTTGTCGGCCGAGACCACGGACCCGGCGAGGCTGCCGCCGCCGCGAGCGGCGAAGTCGATGACCTGCTCGGTGGACGTGTAGGGCATGAGCGTCGAGACCGGGCCGAACGCCTCGACCTCGTGCGGCTCGGAGCGTTCCGGGTCGGCCTTGAGCAGCACCGGCGAGATGAACGCGCCGCGCTCGGCGTCGGCGCCGACGACCTCGACCTGCTCCGGGTCGCCGAAGACGACGCTGCCGGCGTCCAGCAGCGCCTTGAGCGAGCGCCGGACCTCCTCGCGCTGCTCCAGGCTGGCCAGCGCGCCCATCCGGACGCCTTCGGTCGCCGGGTTGCCGACGGTGACCTTCGCGAGCCGCTCGGACGCGGCGGAAGCGACGTCGTCGAGCAGCGCGGCCGGGACGAACGCGCGGCGGATGGCGGTGCACTTCTGGCCCGCCTTGACCGTCATCTCCGCGGTCAGCTGCTTGACGAACAGGTCGAACTCCGTCGTCCCGCGCACCGCGTCCGGGCCGAGGATCGAGCAGTTCAGCGAGTCGGCCTCGGCGTTGAACCGCACCGAGTTCCGCACGATCGCCGGGTGCGCGCGCAGCTTCTGGGCGGTGGACGCCGAGCCGGTGAAGGACACCAGGTCCTGCGCGGTCACGTGGTCGAGCAGGTCGCCGACGCTGCCCGCGACGAACTGCAGCGACCCCTCCGGCAGGATCCCGGACTCGATGATCAGCTCGGCCAGCCGCGCGGTCAGGTACGCCGTCGAGCTGGCCGGCTTGACCAGGCTCGGGACCCCGGCCAGGAACGCGGGCGCGAACTTCTCCAGCGGACCCCACACCGGGAAGTTGAACGCGTTGATCTGGACCGCGACGCCCCGCAGCGGGGTCGCGATGTGCTGGGCGACGAACGTGCCCCCACGCGAAAGCGGCTCGACGGCGCCCTCGACGTAGACGGTGTCGTTCGGCAGCTCGCGCTTGCCCTTCGAGCCGTAGCTGAACAGGACGCCGATGCCGCCGTCGATGTCGAACTTCGAGTCACCCAGCGTCGCACCGGTGCGCGCGGAGAGTGCGTACAGCTCCTCGCGGTGCTCCCGCAGGTGCGAGGCCAGCGCCTTCAGCAGGGCCGCACGCTGGTGGAACGTCAGCTCGCGCAGCGCCGGGCCACCGACCCGGCGGCCGTACTCCAGCGCACCCGCGAAGTCGACGCCCGCCGACGAGATCCGGGCGACTTCCTCGCCCGTGGCCGCATCGTGCAGCGGGACGCCCTCGTCCGCCGCCGTGTGCCACTCCCCGGAGACGTAGCTGCGCAGCACTGCCATCAGGTCCCGACCTCCACCGAATTACCTACCGGACGTTCAGTTATTTGCATGGTAGCCGCCGGGCCCCGAGATCGGAAGGGGCGACGCTTGACACCGGCCGGGCCACTGCCTTTACTGAGCGACACCCCAGGTGACCGTCCATTCGGTAAGTCAGGCACGGAGGACGAATGACCAACGCCGCGCACACCATGTTCGCCGCCGACGAGGCTTCGCGCGCGCTGGGCATCGAGCTGGCCGAAGCCGGGGACGGCCGGGCCGTGGCGACCATGACGATCACGCGCGAGATGGTCAACGGCCACGACATCGCGCACGGCGGGTACGTCTTCCTGCTCGCCGACACCGCCTTCGCCTGCGCCTGCAACACCCACGGGCCGGTCACCGTCGCCGCGGGCGCCGAAATCTCCTTCGTCGCGGCCGGCCGGCTCGGGGACCGCCTCGTCGCCACGGCCACCGAGCGCACCCGCTACGGCCGCAACGGCATCTACGACGTCACCGTGCACCGGGAGACCCCCGGCGGGCCCGAGGTCGTCGCCGAATTCCGCGGCCGCAGCCGCGTCCTCTCCGCGAAACGGGAAGAAGCATGATCGAGGCGAACATCGGCGCCGACGAACTGGCCGCGCTGCAGCTCGAACGTCTGCAGTGGACACTCCGGCACGCGTACGCGAACGTGCCCGCGTACACGAAGAAGTTCGACGAGGCCGGCGTCCACCCGGACGACTGCAAGGAGCTCGCCGACCTGGCGAAGTTCCCGTTCACGACGAAGCAGGACCTGCGGGAGAACTACCCGTTCGGGATGTTCGCCGTGCCGCAGGACCAGGTGCGGCGCATCCACGCCTCCAGCGGCACCACCGGCAAGGCCACCGTCGTCGGGTACACCGAGCAGGACATCGACACCTGGGCGACGGTGATGGCCCGGTCGATCCACGCCGCCGGCGGCCGGCCGGGGCACAAGGTGCACGTCGCCTACGGCTACGGCCTGTTCACCGGCGGCCTGGGCGCGCACTACGGCGCGGAGAAGCTGGGCTGCACGGTGATCCCCGCGTCCGGCGGTATGACGGCGCGCCAGGTGCAGCTGATCACCGACTTCCGGCCCGAGATCATCATGGTCACGCCGTCGTACATGCTGACGTTGCTCGACGAGTTCGAGCGCCAGGGCGTCGACCCGCGCTCGAGTTCGCTCAAGGTGGGCATCTTCGGCGCCGAGCCGTGGACCGAGCAGATGCGCACCGAGATCGAGGAGCGGTTCGCGATCGACGCCGTCGACATCTACGGGCTGTCCGAGGTGATGGGCCCGGGCGTCGCGCAGGAGTGCGTCGAGACGAAGGACGGCCTGCACATCTGGGAGGACCACTTCTACCCCGAGGTGATCGACCCCTTCGACGAGCGCGTACTCGGCGGCGGCGAGACCGGCGAACTGGTGTTCACGTCGCTGACCAAGCAGGCGCTGCCGATCATCCGCTACCGCACCCGCGACCTCACGGCGCTGTCGCCGGGGACCGCGCGCCCGGCGTTCCGGCGGATGGACAAGGTCACCGGCCGCACGGACGACCTGATCATCCTGCGCGGGGTCAACGTCTTCCCGACGCAGATCGAGGAGATCGTGCTGCGGACGGCCGGGCTGAGCCCGCACTTCCAGCTCGTCCGGTCCACGCGCGGGCGGCTCGACCACCTGACCGTGCTGGTCGAGGCGCGCCACGACGCTTCGGCTGCTTCGCGCGAGCAGGCGGCCGCTTCGCTGATTTCGGGCGTGAAGGACGGCGTCGGCGTGACGGTGTCGGTGGACGTCGTCGACCCGGACACGCTCGAACGGTCCATGGGCAAGATGCGGCGGATCGTCGACCAGCGGGACAAGCCGTGACCACCCCGCGCCGCGGGCGTCCGGGCTACGACCTCGAATCGCTGCTGCAGGTGGCGGTGAAGCTGTTCAACGAGCGTGGCTACGACGGCACGAGCATGGAGGACCTGTCCCGCAAGCTCGGCATCACGAAGTCGGCGATCTACCACCACGTGCCCAGCAAGGAGGAACTGCTGCGGCTGTCGGTGGACCGCGCGCTGGACGGGCTGTTCGAGGTGGCGGCATCCACGGACCGCCTCGACGGCCGCGCGATCGACCGGCTGGAGCACCTGGTGCGCGGCAGCGTGCTGGTGCTGGCCGACCGGCTGCCGTTCGTGACGCTGCTGCTGAGGGTGCGCGGCAACACGAAGGTGGAGCGGGCGGCCCTGGCCCGCCGGCGCGAGTTCGACCTGCTGGTGACGGACCTGGTGAAGCAGGCGGAGGCGGAGGGCGACATCCGCCCGGACGTCGACCCGGCGGTGACCGCGCGGTTGATCTTCGGCATGGTCAACTCACTGATCGAGTGGTACAAACCGCGGCGCGGCTCGTCGGCGACCGAAGTGGCGGACGCGGTGTGCAAGGTGGCTTTCGAAGGCCTGCGCACCGGATCGTGACTTCGCGTCGGGAACCCTGATTACCACTCACGATCCTCAGTCGTCGGCATTCTGGGGCGGTCGCCCCGCTTGCCAGAGAAGGGCTTCGCGCAACTGCTCGATCAACCGCTCGTCATCCGCTTCGGACGGGTCGACGCCCAACGGGATCCAGTGCTCGGAAACCTTCGACCCCTCGTCGTAACCCGTGATCACGATTCCCGAGTAGGACAACGACTCTTCGTCCGCGCAGTCGCCGTCGGGGAGGGGCTCGTCCGCTTCGAAGCCCTCGTCGAAGCTGACGTGACGATGCTGCAGGCGAACGCTCACCCAGCGTCCGGCTTGCCGGATCGGCGCGTCTTCTTCGCTCATCTGCTCCCTGCCCGGTCGCGGGTCCCTGCCGTCTCGTCGCATCCGGGCGCCGGGAAGTTACCGGTGGGTTGTTCCGGTTGCGTAACGACAAAGGTTGGCGCGAAACACCCGTTGCCCGCCACCGGAGTCACTCTTTTGACGATGGGTCAACTACTTGTTGACAGCGTGCCGCTCCCCCGCGAGGCTGAGCGGATGACCAGTGGGACCCGGCCGCGGCGGCGCCGCCTCGAACCGGCCGAACGGCGGGCGGAGATCCTCGCCGCCGCCCGGCACCTGTTCGGCGCGGGCAGCTACGCCTCGGTGTCCACTTCGGACATCGCCGAGGCGGCCGGAGTCGCGCGCCCGCTGATCAACCACTACTTCGGCGGCAAGCGCGAGCTCTACCTGGAAGTCGTGCGGCAGCTGATGATCGTGCCGGCGCCGGTCACCGAAGCGCTGCCGGACACCACGATGGAGGAGCGGCTCGCGATCGGCGTCGAGCGCTGGATCGACGTCGTGGACCGCAACCGCGACGCCTGGCTGACCGTGATCGGCCCCGAGTCCGCCGGCCGCGACCCCGAGATCGAGCGGATCATGCTGGAGGCCGACGAGATCGCCGCCGACCGGGTGCTGGAAGCCGCGCTGATGACCGACGTCACCGACGGCCGCGAGGAGCTGCGCGCGATGATCCGGTCGTTCGGCGGGATGCTGCGGGCCGCGTCGCGCGAATGGCTGATCCGCGGCACGCTCGACCGCGCGGCGCTGCGCACCTTCCTCACCGATTCGATCCTCAACCTGCTCAAGCTCACCTACCCGGCGGTGCTTGCCGAGCGGCCCGGAAGCGCCGCGCGAACGCCGCCGGCGTCATCCCGGTCCAGCGCTTGAACGCGTAGATGAAGCTCGACGCCTCGGCGTACCCGAGCCGGTACGCGACGTCCTCGACCGACAGGACGCCGGTGTCGAGCAGCTCTTCGGCCAGCGCCTGGCGGACCTCGTCGACCAGCGCGCGGTAGCTGGTGCCGGACTCGGTGAGACGCCGCCGCAGCGTGCGCGTGCTCAGCGTCAGCTGGCGGGCGATCTCGTCCATCCCGGCGTCGACCCCGCCGAGCCGGACCAGGCGTTCCCTGACCTGCTGCGAGATGCCCGACCGCCGGCGTTTGCGCGCGACGAGCGCTTCGCACTGCGCGGCGCACAGCGCGACGGTCTGCTCGTTGGCCTGCGGCAGCGGCAGCGCCAGCAGCGCGGAGTCCAGCGTCGCACGGCAGGCGTCGGCACCGAACCGCGGCACCAGGCCGAACGCGGCCCGATAGGCGTCCACTGTGGACGATTCGTGCCGGAAGCCCAGGTCGTCCAGCACGATCTCCGGCAGCAGGTCGCGCATGACCGAGAAGATCGCGGCCAGGTCGCGCAGCACGAGGAAGCGGGCGACGTCGGCGGGCACGCGGCTGTCGTCGAGCTCCAGCGTCAGGCGGCCGGCCTCCAGCTCGACGTGCGGGATGCAGAAGGCGAAGCTGAGGTCGAAGTAGCGCAGGGAGAACAGCATCGCGTCCCGCAGGGTCGGGCTGCTGATGCAGGCGAACCCGAAGATGCCGAAGGTGGTGACGCGGTAGCGGCGCCCGAGGTCCAGCGCCGCGGCGTCCGAGCCGTCCAGCTCGACCAGGGCGCGGACGACGGCCAGCTCCTGACGCGCGTCGACCTGCACCGACGGGTCGGCGAGGAGCTCCGGTGAGAGCGTGGTCGCGGCCAGCAGCTTCTCCGCGGGCAGGCCGCGGTCGGCGGCGAACCGGGTCATCAGCTCGATGCTCGCGGTGCCGCGCGGGAAGTCCCAGTCCACGACGGCGGGCGCGGCGAGCTCGGCCATGGCCGGAAGTATGGATGACGGCCGTGCACGCGTCGAATCGAGGACCGGAACTGTCCGGGGTGATCGTTAAGGTGACGGCTGTGGAGACCTTGAGCCGCCGGGCCGTGAACCGCGCGACGCTGGAGCGCCAGCTGCTGCTGCGGCCCGCGAAGATGTCCGCGTACGACGCCGTCGAGCACCTGGCCGGGCTGCAGGCGCAGGCGCCGTTCCCGCCGTACTACGCGTTGTGGTCGCGGCTGCAGGGGTTCAAGCCGCAGGAGCTGGCCTCGTTGCTGCAGGAGCGGCGCGTGGTGCGGATCGCGCTGATGCGCGGCACGGTCCACCTGGTCACGGCGGCCGACGCGCTGGCCTGGCGGCCCGTGGTGCAGGTCCTCTACGACCGCGACCTGAAGACGAACACCCAGCACGCCCGCGAGCTGGCCGACCTCGACCACTTCGAAGTCGCCTCGGCGGCACGGGAGCTGCTGGCCGCTTCGGCGCTGTCCAGCACGGCGCTGGGAGCCGAGCTGGCGCGGCGCTGGCCGGACCGCGCTCCGGCGTCCCTGACCCACCTCGCGCGGGGTCGGCTGCCGCTGGTCCAGACGCCGCCGCGCGCGATTTGGGGCAAGGCGGGGCAAACGACGTACGCGTGTCTCGACGAGTGGGTGGGCGCGCCACTTCCCCCGCCTTCGCCCGCTTCGCTCATCGCGCGGTACCTGCGCGCGTTCGGGCCGGCGACGGTGGCGGACGTGCAGGCGTGGGCGGGCATCACGCGCCTCGGCGAGGTCGCGTCGTCGATGGACCTCCGGCGGTACCGCGACGAGGACGGCCGGGAGCTGCTGGACCTGCCGGAACTGACCGTGCCGGACGAGGACGTCCCGGCGCCGCCCCGGCTGCTCGGGCCGTTCGACCAGCTGATCCTCTCCTACGCGGACCGGACGCGGGTGATCTCGGACGACTACCGCAAGCGCGTCATCACCCAGAACGGCCTGGTCAAGGGCACGCTGCTGGTCGGCGGGCAGGTACGCGGCTTCTGGGAGATCACGAAGGCGAAGAAGGCGGCGATCGTCGAGCTGTCGCCGTTCGAGAAACTGACGAAGCGCGACCTCGCGGCGTTGGAAAGTACCGCCGGACGCCTGCTGACCTGGGCGGAGCCCGACGCGGAGACGCGGGAGGTGCGCGTCCGTCCGCCGGCGTGACGAGCTGGCCGGAATTCTCGATCGAGTGACCGTTCGCGGCCTGTTGTCACAGGCGTCCGCTGCGTAGCTTTTTCCCATGAGTAGTTCGGCGAAGGGGCCGTCGGTGCTGATCGTGGGCACCGGCTTCGGCGGTATCGGCACGGCGATCGAGCTGAAGCGCGCCGGGTTCACCGACTTCACGATCCTGGAGAGCGCCGCCGAGCCCGGCGGCGTCTGGCGGGACAACACCTACCCCGGCGCCGCCTGCGACATCCCGTCGCCGCTCTACTCGTACTCGTTCGAGCCGAACCCGCGCTGGCCGAAGCGGTTCTCCTACCAGCCGGACATCCTGGCCTACCTGCGGGACGTCATCACGAAGTACGGGCTCGAGCCGCACATCCGGTACCGGACCGAGGTCACCGCGGCCGCGTTCGACGAGGAGCGCGGCGTCTGGCGCGTCGAGACGCAGGGTGGCGAAACGTACGAGGCAAACGTTTTCGTCCCGGCCGTCGGCCAGTTGTCGCGGCCGATACTGCCGGACATCGCGGGCCGCGAGAGCTTCGCCGGCGACGCGTTCCACTCGGCGCGCTGGGACCACGACGTCGAGCTGGCCGGCAAGCGCGTCGCCGTCATCGGGACCGGGGCCAGCGCGGTCCAGTTCGTACCCGAGCTGCGCAAGCACGCGAAGCGCGTCACGGTCTTCCAGCGCACGCCGCCGTACGTCATGGCGAAGTCCGACCCCAGCTACCGGCGCTGGCAGCACTGGCTGTTCGAGCACCTGCCGCCCACGCAGCTGCTCGGCCGGCTGCGGATCTTCCTGCTGGCGGAGTACGCGACGTACGCGATGACCAAGCACCCCGTGCTGGCGAAGATGTTCGAGCTGCGGACCGCCCAGCTGCGGCGCCGGCACATCAAGGACCCGGAGCTGCGCGCGAAGCTCAAGCCGGCCTATCCCCTGGGCTGCAAGCGGATCCTGTTCTCCAACGAGTACCTGCCCGCGCTGGCCCAGCCGAACGTCGACGTCGAGGCGCGGCCGATCGCCTCGATCACGCCGAGCGGCGTCCGGCTCGAGGACGGGACCGAGGTCGAGGCGGACGTCCTGGTCTACGGCACCGGGTTCGCCGCGACGGAGTTCCTCGGCCGGATGACCGTGACCGGCCTCGGCGGGCGGTCGCTGCGGGACGAGTGGGCCGGCGGCGCGCGCGCCTACCTGGGCATGGCCGTGCCCGGGTTCCCGAACATGTTCTGCGTCTACGGCCCCAACACGAACCTCGGCGCCGGGTCCATCATCTACATGATCGAGCGGCAGGCACGCTACATCCGCCAGGCGGTCGAACAGCTCACGCGGCCCGGCGTGTCCTATGTGGACGTGCGGGCCGACGTCGAAGAGCGGTACGACCGGGAAGTGCAGAAGCGGCTGGGAGACAGCGTGTGGAGCGCGTGCACGAGCTGGTACCGCCAGGCCGACGGCCGCGTGACGACCAACTGGCCGGGCCTGGTCACCGAGTACGACCGCCGGACGCGACGGCTCGACGCGAGCGACTTCCGGGTGGTGGCGTGATGGACTACGACGTCCTGGTGATCGGGTCGGGCTTCGGCGGGAGCGTCACGGCGTTGCGGCTGACCGAGAAGGGTTACCGCGTCGGCGTGCTGGAGACCGGCCGCCGGTTCGCCGACGACGAGTTCGCGAAGACGTCGTGGCGCCTGCGGAAGTACCTGTGGGCGCCCGCGCTGGGCTGTTTCGGCATCCAGCGGCTGACGCTGCTGAAGAACACGTTCGTGATGAGCGGCTCCGGCGTCGGCGGCGGTTCGCTGGTGTACGCGAACACGCTGTACGAGCCGCCGGACAAGTTCTACGCCGATCCCCAGTGGGCGCACATCACGGACTGGAAGGACGAGCTGGCGCCGTACTACGACCAGGCGAAGCGGATGCTGGGCGTGGTCGAGAACCCGGCGACGACGGCCGCGGACCGCGTGCTCCAGGACGTCGCCGAGGACATGGGCATCGGGCACACGTACCGCCGCACGCCGGTCGGCGTCTACTTCGGACAGTCCGGGGTGGACCCGTTCTTCGGCGGCGCGGGACCCGCGCGCTCCTCGTGCACCTTGTGCGGCGAGTGCATGACCGGGTGCCGGGTCGGGGCGAAGAACACGACCGTGAAGAACTACCTGTACCTGGCGGAAAAGGCGGGCGCAGTCGTACATCCCCTGACGACGGCGGTTTCGGTGCGGCCGATTTCCGGCGGATACGCGGTCGAGACGCGACGGACCGGCCGCCGTTCTCGCCGGACGTTCACGGCGTCACAGGTGGTGTTCTCCGCGGCCGCCTTGGGAACGCAACGGCTGTTGCACCGGATGCGGGACAACGGGACGCTGCCTTCGCTGTCACCCCGGCTGGGCCTGCTGGCTCGCACGAACTCCGAAGCCGTGCTGGCGGCGCGGTCGCTGCGCCCGGACACGGACTACACGCGGGGTGTCGCGATCACGTCGTCGATCCACCCGGACGAGGTGACGCACGTGGAGCCGGTCCGGTACGGGCGCGGCAGCAACGTGATGGGGTTGCTGGCGACGGTGCTGGTGGACGGCGAGACCGGGCGCCGGCGATGGGTGCTGGGGCTGCGGGAGCTGTGGCGTCAACGTCGTCAGTTGTTGCGGATCCACAACCCGCGGCACTGGTCCGAGCGGATGATCGGGCTGCTGGTGATGCAGACGCTCGACAATTCGGTGACGACGTACACGAAGCGGGGGTTGTTCGGCCGCCGGATGACGACTCGCCAGGGTTCGGGTGCGCCCTCGCCGTCGTGGATCCCGGCGGGGCATGAGGTGACGCGCCGGGTGGCTTCGAAGATCGGCGGGTTGCCGCAGGGCGCTTGGACGGACATGGCGAACATCCCGATCACGGGCCATTTCATCGGGGGGTGCGCGATCGGCGACTCGGCTTCCACCGGGGTCGTGGATCCGTATCAGCGGGTGTACGGGTATCCGGGGCTGCACGTGGTGGACGGGTCGGCGATCTCGGCGAACCTGGGGGTGAACCCGTCGCTGACGATCACGGCGCAGGCCGAACGGGCGATGGCGTTCTGGCCGAATCGGGGTGAGACGGATCCGCGGCCGGCGTTGGGTTCGCCGTACCAGCGGGTGGCGGCGGTGACGCCTTCGAAGCCGGTGGTCCCGGCCGACGCACCGGGCGCCTTGCGGCTACCGATCACGCCTCGCTGAGACCGGTGGGGGGGGGGGGGGGGGGGTGGGTGTGCTCTGGAGTGGGGGTAGGAGCGGGGCCAGGCGGGGGGGTGGGGGGGCAGGCGCGCGGCCGCGGCGGGGCGGGGGGGGGGGGCCCCCCCCCCCCCCGGGGGCGGGGGCGCGGGCGTTTGTGTGGGGGGGGGGGCGGGGGCGGGCGGGGGGGCCCCGGGGCCCCCCGCCCCGGCGGCCCCGCCTGCGTTCAACGCGGCCGACGTGATGTTCCTGCAGATGCTGATCCCCCAGAACCAGCAGGGCATCGAGATCGTCCGCCTGGCCGCGGACCACCCGTTGCCCCCGGCCCTGAAGGAGCTGGCGGCGGCGATCGAATCAACGCAGCTCACTGAAGTGGACGACATGAAGCGCTGGCTGCGCGACTGGGGCCGGCCCGAGACGATGGACATGAACCCCCAGGCCCACGCGGGCCACGGCGGCATGAAGATGACTTCCCCCGACTTGGTGGGCACGCTCCGGTCGGCTCCGGACGCGGAGTTTTCCCGCAAGTTCCTGGACGTGTTGACCGGCCAGCAGCAGGGAGCGGTGGAGCTGGCCCAGACGGAGAACGGAACTGGCGGCGGAGTCAACGCCCAGACCCGCGATTTGGCCCGACGGGTCATCGAGTCGCGGACGGCGGAGGTCAAGCAGCTGCTGAACTTCAAGGTTTGACGCCTCCCGCGGCTCCAGGGCGCCGGCCGCGAGCAGCCTTCCTGCCGGGCTGCTCGCGGTCAGCTGCGGCTCGGGCCGGCGCAGGATGCTCGCCGGGATGCCTCCAGTCCGGCCACGGGCAGCGGCCTGGCTGTGGCTCGCTTGGCTGCGGCGCTGCCGCCCTCGCAGCTCGCCGGGATGCCTCCGGTCCGGCCACCGGCAGCGGCCTGGCTGTGGCTCGCTTGGCTGCGGCGCTGCCGCCCTCGCAGCTCGCCCGCACGCCCAGCCGGCCGATCGTCCCCGCGCCGAAATTCGGTTGGCCGGGCCTCAGCGCCGCGTTAGCCTCGTGATCATGAAGTTCTCCTTCGCCGTCTTCGCGAGGTTGCGCAGCCGCCGCTGACGGCGGCGCACCGATCTCCTTTCCCTGCCCGCCGTTCCGGCCTGCCGGGCGGCCCCTCTCGTGCTGCCCGGCTCCCTCCAGAGCTGCGGAGCATCCCTTGACTTCCCTCCTGCCCGAACACGCCCACCTGCGCGCGGAGCGCGTCGGCGTCACGCTCGGCTCCCGTCGTGTCCTGCACGACGTCAGCGTCACCGTTTCGGCCCGGTCCCGGCTGGCGATCGTCGGCGAGAACGGGCGTGGCAAGACCACGCTGCTGCACGTCCTCGCCGGGCTCCGGGCGCCCGACCACGGCACCGTCCACCGGACCGGCACCGTCGGCGTCGCCCGGCAAGCGCTGCCCTTCCGGTCCGGCGAGACCGTCGGCACACTGACCACCGAAGCCCTGCGCGACGCCGACGACGCCTTGCGAGCGCTCGACGCGGCAACCGAGAACTTCGCCGAAGACCGCTACGCCGCCGCGCTCGACACGGCCACACGCCTCGACGCGTGGGATGCCGAACGTCGCGTCGACGTCGCCCTCGAAGCCCTCGGCGCCTGCGCCGACCGGACCCGCGAGCTCGGCACGCTCTCGGTCGGGCAGCGCTACCGCGTGCGCCTGGCCTGCCTGCTCGGCGCGCGGCACGACTTCCTGCTCCTCGACGAGCCCGGCAACCACCTGGACGCCGGTGGCCTCGCCTTCCTCACCGAGCGCCTGCGCGGCCACGACGGCGGTGTCGCGCTGGTCAGCCACGACCGCGCGCTGCTCGGCGACGTCGCGACCGAGTTCCTCGACCTCGACCCCAGCCAGGACGGCCGCCCGCGCAGCTACGCCGGCGGCTACCAGGCTTGGCAGGACGGCCGCCGCCGCGACCGCGACCGCTGGATGCAGGAATTCGAGGAGCAGCAGGACACGCACCGGCAGCTCACGCTCGCGGTGTCGCAGGCGCGCGACCGGCTCAGCACCGGCTGGCGGCCGGACAAGGGCACCGGACGGCACCAGCGCCAGTCCCGCGCACCCGGCGTCGTCCAGGCGCTCAACCGGGAGCGGGCGGCACTGGAGGCGCACCGCGTGACCGTGCCCGAGCCGCCGTTGTCGTTGCGGTGGCCCGATCTCGGCTCCGGCGCTCGAGCTCTGGTCCGCCTGCACGACGTCGGCGTCGCCGGTCGTCTCACCGGACCGGTGACGCTGTCCCTCGACCGCGGCGACCGCCTGCTCGTCACCGGCGAGAACGGCGCGGGCAAGTCGACGCTGCTGTCCGCGCTCGCCGGCGAGCTCACGCCGACGACCGGCTGGGTCCGGCACCTGCCCGGCGCGAAGGTGGCCCTGATCGGCCAGGAAGTCCCGGCGTGGCCGGAAGACTTCACCGCTCGCCGGCTGTTCGAGCGTGCGGGCGTCCCGTTTTCGGCCATGGGCCTGCTCGACGCCGAAGCCCTGCGCACGCCGGTCGGCCGCATGTCCCAAGGCCAGCAGCGGCGGCTCGACCTGGCCCTGCACTTGGCCGGCCGCCCGGACGTCCTCGTGTTCGACGAGCCGACCAACCACCTGTCGGCGACGCTCGTCGAGGAGCTGACCGAGGCCTTGCTCGAAACCCCGGCCGCGGTGGTCGTGGCGACGCACGATCGCCGGATGCTGCGGGACCTCGCGGCCTGGCCGCGGCTGGACCTCTGACGCACGAAGGCCTCCCCGGTCACCCGGGGAGGCCTTCGGTGCATCAGGACGTCAGCGGCGCTTGGGCCGCCAGACCACCATCGCGGTCTGCTGGTTGAGCGGCACCAGGTCCCGGCGGTAGGACGCGTGCGCCGCCGCCGCGGCCTGCTCGCCCGCGACGTACGCCGCGGCCAGTTCTTCGGTCAGCTCGGCGAGCCGGGCCCGCAGCGCGTCGACCTGGTTCTCCAGCTCGATGATGCGCTTGATGCCGGCCAGGTTGACGCCGTCTTCCTGCGACAGGCGCTGGACTTCGCGCAGCAGCGCGATGTCCCGCATCGAGTAGCGCCGCCCACCGCCGGACGTGCGGCCCGGCGACACCAGACCCTGCCGGTCGTAGGTGCGCAACGTCTGAGCGTGCATCCCGGCGAGCTGTGCCGCCACCGAGATGACGAACACCGGGGTCTCTTCGTCCCCCTCCTGGGGAATCCCGCCGAACATCCCACTCACCTGCCTTCGAGCAGCTCAGTGATCTCGGGCCGGGGGTCGTGCCCGGCCATCGACTCGGCGTACGCCTGCAGTGCTTCGCGCGCCTTGTCGTCCAGTTTGGCGGGGATCGCCGCGGTGAGGGTGACGAGCAGATCACCTTGCGAACCGTCGCGCTTGGCGATGCCCTTGCCGCGCACGCGCAGCACGCGCCCGCTCGCGGTGCCCGGCGGCACCTTGAGCGAGACCTTGCCGTCCAGCGTCGGCACCGTGATCGTGGTGCCGAGCGTCAGCTCGGTGAAGTCCACCGGCACGGTGAGCGTCAGGTCGAGCGACTTCGGCTTGCGGCCGAACAGCGCGTGCGGAGCCACGTGCACCCGGACGTACAAGTCGCCCGCCTGCGCGCCACCCCGGCCCGGCTCGCCCTGACCGGCCAGCCGGATCCGCTGGTCGTCGTCGACGCCAGGCGGGATCCGGACGGTCAGCGTGCGAGTCCGCGTGCTGACGCCTTCGCCGCCGCATTCGGGGCACGGGTCGTCGATGATCTGCCCGCGACCGCGGCAGTCGCGGCACGGCTCCGAGAACGCGAACGCGCCCTGGCTGCGGCTGACCAGCCCCGACCCGGAACAGGTCGGGCAGGTCCGCGGCGACGTGCCCGGCTTCGCGCCGTTGCCGCCGCACGTCGAACAGGTCGCCGGGCTCGACAGCCGCAACGGCAGGGTCGCGCCCTTGACCGCCTCGACGAAGTCGATCCGGACGTCCGTCTCGACGTCGGCCCCGCGCTGCGGCCGGTTCGCCGTCGCGCCCGCCGACGCCCGGCCGCGGCCGAACAGCCCGCCGAGGATGTCGCCGAGCCCGCCGAAACCCTGCTGCTGGCCCGCGCCGCCGGCCTGGCCGAAGATGTCGCCCACGTCGAAGCCGCCGGCGCCACCGCCGCCGGGGAAGTTGAACCCGCCCCCGCCGCCGAACAGCCGCCGCGCCTCGTCGTACTCCTTGCGCTTGCTCGCGTCGGAGAGCACGCCGTAGGCCTCGGAGACGGCCTTGAACTTCTGCTCCGCCTGCGCGTTGCCGGAGTTCGCGTCCGGGTGGTTCTCCTTGGCCAGCTTGCGGTAGGCCTTCTTGATCTCGTCGGCCGTGGCGTCGGAGGAGACGCCCAGTTCACGGTAGAAATCCTTGCCGACCCATTCCCGAGCACTCATCGGGCGCCTCCTCCTTCCAGCTGAACCGGATACTGCTTACTGCTGCTGGTCATCGAGTCCGCCGCCGAGCGGCAGCTCGCCACCGACGGGCGGGTGCTCCGCCGGGCCGCCGGGCTCGTGGTCGGTGACCCCGACCAGCGCCGCCCGCAGGACCCGGTCGCCGAAGCGGTAGCCGCGGCGCATGACCACGGTCACCGTCGGGCCTGCCACGTTCGGCGAGGTGTTGTGCTGCACGGCCTCGTGCACGCTCGGGTCGAAGGCCTCGCCCTCGCTGCCGAACGACTCGAGCCCCGCGCGCTGCAGGCCGCTGATCAGCTTGTCGCCGACGGCCTTGAACGCCCCGGTGAGGTCACCGTGCTGGTCGGCCCGCTCGAGGTCGTCGAGCAGCGGCAGCAGGTCGTTCACCACCGTCGCCTTCGCGCCGATCACGACCGCCTCGCGGTCACGCTCGACGCGCTTGCGGTAGTTGGCGTACTCCGCCTGCAGGCGCTGGAGGTCGGCGGTGCGCTCGGCCAGCTCCTTCTCGACGTCGGATACCACCGACACCGAGTCGTCCACAATGGACTCGCCAAGCGAGGGGCCCGCGTGCTCCACGGGCGCTTCCTCCGGTTCCGGCGCGGCGTGGGCCGGACCGGGCGGGCGAACCTGCCCGGTCTGGGGGTCCACCCGCCGCCGATCCCGCACGACCACCGGCTCCTCGGGGCCGCGGCCCTGGTTCTCGGATTCGTCGTAGCTGTGGGTCACTTCTTCTCGTCCTCTTCGACGATCTCGGCGTCCACCACGTCATCGGCCTTGGCCTGGCCGCCGGCCGCACCGGCGTCGCCACCGGCCGCACCCGGGAAGCCTTCAGCACCGGCCGCACCCGCGGCCGCGTCGGCGTTCGCGTTGGCGTACAGGGCGGTGCCCAGCTCCTGCGAAGCGGTGTTCAGCTTCTCGATCGACTCGCGGATCTTGGCCGAGTCGGTGCCCTTGAGCGCCTCGTTCGACTCGTCGATCGCGGACTTGACCTTGCCCTTGAGGTCCTCGGGCAGCTTGTCGTCGTTGTCCTTGAGGAACTTCTCGGTCTGGTAGACCAGCGTCTCGGCCTGGTTGCGGGTCTCGGCCTCTTCGCGACGGGTCTTGTCTTCCTCGGCGTGCGCCTCGGCGTCCTTGACCATCCGCTCGATGTCGTCCTTCGGCAGCGCGGAGCCACCGGTGATCGTCATCGACTGCTCCTTGTTCGTGCCCAGGTCCTTGGCCAGGACGTGCACGATGCCGTTCGCGTCGATGTCGAAGGTGACCTCGATCTGCGGCACGCCACGCGGGGCGGGCGGGAGACCGGTCAGCTCGAACATGCCGAGCTTCTTGTTGTGCGCGGCGATCTCGCGCTCACCCTGGAACACCTGGATCTGCACCGACGGCTGGTTGTCGTCCGCGGTGGAGAAGATCTCCGAGCGCTTGGTCGGGATCGTGGTGTTGCGCTCGATGAGCTTGGTGAACACGCCACCCTTGGTCTCGATGCCCAGCGACAGCGGGGTCACGTCCAGCAGCAGGACGTCCTTGACCTCGCCCTTCAGGACACCGGCCTGCAGCGCCGCGCCGACCGCGACGACCTCGTCCGGGTTCACGCCCTTGTTCGGCTCGCGGCCGCCGGTCAGCTCCTTGACCAGGTCGGACACGGCCGGCATGCGGGTGGAACCACCGACGAGCACGACGTGGTCGATGTCGCCGACGGCGATGTTCGCGTCGCGGATCACGTTGTTGAACGGGTTCCGGGTGCGCTCGAGCAGGTCCGAGGTGATCTTCTGGAACTCGGCGCGGGAAAGCTGCTCGTCGAGGAACAGCGGGTTCTTGTCGGCGTCGACCGTGATGTAGGGCAGGTTGATGCCGGCCGAGTTCGAGCTGGACAGCTCGATCTTCGCCTTCTCCGCCGCCTCGCGGATGCGCTGGAGCGCCATCTTGTCCTTGGTCAGGTCGATGCCGTTCGTGGCCTTGAACTTGTCGACCAGCCACTTGACGATGCGCTCGTCCCAGTCGTCGCCACCGAGGTGGTTGTCACCGGAGGTCGCGCGGACCTCGACGACGCCCTCGCCGATCTCCAGCAGCGAGACGTCGAAGGTGCCACCACCGAGGTCGAAGACCAGGATGGTCTGCTCCTTCTCGCCCTTGTCCAGGCCGTACGCCAGCGCGGCGGCGGTCGGCTCGTTGACGATGCGGAGCACGTTCAGGCCGGCGATCTGCCCGGCCTCCTTGGTGGCCTGCCGCTGCGCGTCCTCGAAGTACGCCGGGACGGTGATCACCGCGTCGGTGATGGTCTCGCCCAGGTACGCCTCGGCGTCGCGCTTGAGCTTCATCAGCACGCGGGCGCTGATCTCCTGCGACGTGTAGTTCTTGCCGTCGATCTCGGTCTTCCAGTCGGTGCCGATGTGCCGCTTCACGGACCGGATCGTCCGGTCGACGTTCGTCACGGCCTGGTTCTTCGCCGGCTGACCGGTCAGCACTTCACCGTTCTTGGCGAAGGCGACGATCGAGGGGGTGGTCCGGGAGCCTTCAGAGTTGGCGATGACCGTCGGCTCGCCGCCCTCCAGGACAGCGACGACCGAGTTGGTCGTGCCGAGGTCGATGCCGACCGCTCGCGCCATGGTGCTTTCCTCCTGTGTAAGCCTGCTATGTACGTGACCTGCACGTTCTTCCTCGCCTTGAGCGAGGCTCTGGCAAGTTTAGTCGGGTCTTCGTGCACCTCGTCAAGTCGTACTTGAGTCGACTGCACTCAACCTTCGTATCCAGCCTAACGAGCCGGTCCGGGTTCTTGTTCCCGGGTTCAGCGGCAGATGTGCCCACGAGCGGGTGTGACACCACTCACCAGGTACTCCACCTCGGCCGAGCGGGCGCACGCCGAGTTGAACAGCCCCGTGTGGCCGTCGTCGGTGCGGGTCAGCAACGCCGCGCCGTCGATGCTCGCCGCCAGGCCGCGGGCCCAGGCCAGCGGTGTCGCCGGGTCGTGGGCGCCGCCGACCACCAGGATCGGTGCGGCACCGTGGACCGGGTGGGGCTGCGGCGGGTTCTTGGCCGGGATCGGCCAGCCCGTGCAGCCGCTGGTGAAGTCCCAGAACTCCGAGTACCGCCAGCTGTGCGGCGCCACCGCGCGGAGCAGCCCGGCCATCGCCCCCAGGTCCGCCGGACCGGTGAACGGCGATGGGAAGTCGTGGCAGCCGATCGCCCGGTACGCGCCGTAGATCGGAGACAGGAACTGGTTCCGCTCGGTGAGCCCGCGAGCGTCCGGGAACTCGCCGCCGGCCGCGGCCAGTGCCTTGCCCAGCGCCGGCCACTCCTCCCGGAGGTAGAGGTGGTTGTAGACGCCGGCCGAGATCTCGTCGGCCGTCGCCGAGCGGCCCAGGTCGCTCGCCCACACCGCGCCGTGCGCCGCCCGGGCCACGACGTCGTCGTAGAAGCGGAGGACATCACGCCCCCGCAAGGCACAGTCCGCCGAGCCGCGGCACCAGTCCGCGAACCGGACCAGCGCGTCTTCGGTCGCCGCGGCCTCTTCGAGGATCGCTTGGCGCAGCGGCCGGGCGTGGTCGACCGCGCCGTCGAGCACCATCGTCCGGATCCGGCCGGGGTGCTTCGACGCGTAGACCGCGCCCAGCTCGGTGCCGTACGACAGGCCCAGCCACGAGATCTTCGGCTCGCCGAGCGCCACGCGGATCGTCTCGATGTCCTCGGCCGCGCTCTGCGTGTCCGCGTTCGCCAGCAACGGCCCGGTCCGGGCCGAGCAGTCTTCGCCCGCCGCGCGGTTGTGCGCCACCAGCGCGTCGAACCCCGGCCGGGACGACGGGAACCGGTCGAGCGCCGGATCGAACAACTTCGCCGGGTCACACGTGATGCGTGGCGTGCTGAACCAGTCGCCACGCGGGTCGAAGCCCACGACGTCGAACCGCTGCCGCAGCCGCGCGAGGTCCGGCGACGCCAGCCCGCCGAACTGCACGAACCCGACGCCGGAACCGCCCGGCCCGCCCGGGTTCACCAGCAGCGAACCGATCCGCCTGCCCGGATCGAGCGCCGGCAGCCGGGTCAACGCGAGCCGCGCCGACCCCGATTCCGGCCGCGCGCGGTCGATCGGCACGTCGGCCGTCGCGCATTCGGCTGCCTGTTCTTGCTGCGTCGCGCATGGCTGCCACGTCAGCGAAGAAGACGCTGAAGCCACCGCCGGTACGGCCCCCATGACCACGACCGCCGCGATGACCGCGGCGATCCGGCGCACATCCATGATCCGGTTCCTCCCCTGCACGCCGGCCTTCGGCGTGCTCCCTTCCTAACAGCGACCACCGACGATTCAGGAGCGGTGGCCGGCCCAGGAAGAGAAGAAGAAATCGGCATTTCCTTGCTGCACAGCGACTTCCGCCGGCGTGCCGACCCAAGAAGTCACTCGATAGTGGGAATCCGCGGCGACCGGCACCCCCTGGGCCGGTGCCGCGGATCCCTCCCCCCGCGTGAACGCCACGAAGCCGAACATCGTGACGGCCCCCAGCAGCGCGGCCGCCAGCACGCGCCGTTCGATCTTGACCATGGTGAAAAAGCCCCCGTAGTAAGGAAAAGGTCAGGCCGCGCGGACCGTGACGCTGCCGCTGTCGGTGGTGAGGTCGAGCGTGTTCGGCGCGGAACCGTCGGTCGGGACGTCGATGCTGCGGTGCCCGCTGTCGCTGTCCCCGACGACCCGGTACGGCCCGCCCGGCACCTCGACGTCGACGCTGCCGCTGTCGGCCTTGATCTTGACGTTGTTCGCCTGCGCCAACGTGAAGTCGACGCTCCCGCTCGACGCCGTCACGTCGACCGGGCCGCGCACGCCGGTGCCCTTGATGCTGCCCGAGTCCGCGTGCACCTGGACCTCGCCGACGTCCGACAGGTCGATCCCGCCGCTCTCGAGCCGCAGCTTCACGAGGCCCGGCACGTCTTCGACGCGCGCGTGACCGGAGTCCGACTGGACGTCCACGCTCGCCACCCCGGCGACGTCCAGGCCGCCCGAGTCCATCCGGCCGGTCACCGGCACGCCCTCGGGCACGACCACCTCGAAGTCGACCGAGCAGTTGGTGCCGCAGTCGCTGAGCACGAGCTGGTCGCCGTCGACGCGGTAGAACGCGTCGCCCGGCTTGCCGCGCCAGTGGTAGTTGATCTTTTCGTGCACCGTCGACGGTCCCGTGCCGGTGCGGATCTTCACCGACCCCGAGTCGCCTTCCAGCTTCACGCTGCGAATCGTCTCCGAAAGGGTATTGGTGTTCTCGAAGTCCGATCCCCAGCCCCAGCCGAACGCGGTCGCCAGGCCGACGCCGATCAGGACGATGCCACCCAGAGCCAGAAGCGGGCGCGCCATGGTCGTTGGTCCCCTCAGTGAGTTTCCTCTGCGTGAGAAACGTTATGGCCAGGTGCGGGGGCGGCACATGGGGGTAACCCCCCGAAAGACCCTGAGATCCGTCCCTGACACGCGGGGGTGGCTCGGGGGGCCTAACCTGGCGCCAGGCTCCAGTTCCGTGATCAGGAGGATCCATGCCGCAAGCACCCGGCCCGTACGAATCCCTGCCCGACGTGCCGTCCTTCACCCTCCGCAGCACCGACGTCGCCGACGGCGAAACGCTGGCCACGCCCCATCTCTCGGGCATCTTCGGTGCCGGCGGCGAGGACCGTTCGCCGCAGCTGGCCTGGGAAGGCTTCCCGGCGGAGACGAAGAGCTTCGCGGTCACGTGCTACGACCCGGACGCCCCGACCGGCAGCGGCTTCTGGCACTGGGCGGTGTTCAACCTCCCGGCGTCGGTGACGGAGCTGGCCTCCGGCGCGGGCGACGGCTCCGGCCTCCCCGAAACAGCGGTGACGCTCAAGGGCGACGGCGGGGTCAAGCAGTTCCTCGGCGCGGCACCCCCGCCCGGGCACGGCCCGCACCGCTACTACTTCGCGGTGCACGCACTCGACGTCGACAAGCTGGACGTCCCGGAGGACGCGACGCCGGCGTTCCTCGGCTTCAACATGTTCGGCCACACGCTGGCTCGCGCCGTGATCACGCCGGTGTACGAGAACAAGGGCTGAGTTCCCTGAGCGCTGCCCGGCACCGGGACGGATCGGTGCCGGGCAGCGCTTCAGCGCAGGGCTTCCTGGTTGACGCCCTCGCGCTCCAGGTAGCGGCCCTTGGTGTGCTCACCGAAACCGAACTGCCGGTACAGCCCGTGCGCGTCGGCGGTGTGCAGCATCCAGCGAAACCCGGCGCCGGGGCCGTTGTCGATCATCTCCCGCACGATTTCCTTGCCCAGCCCGGTGCCGCGGGCGGAGTCGACGACGAACACGTCCGCCAGGTAAGCCGAGCTGACGCCGTCGGAGAAAGCGCGTGCGAAGCCGACCAGCTCGTCGCCGCGGTAGGCGCCGACGACCCGCCAGGACCCGTCGACCGCGGCCTCGACCTGCGCACGCGTGCGCCACCGGCCCCAATACGCCTCGGTCGAGAGGAACTTCCACACCACGTCGAGGTCGAGCCGCGTCCGATCGTCGTCGAGCTCGTAGTCACCGAAGGTCCGCATGATCCGAAAATAAGCCAGGCGTCAACGCGGTTTCAGCAGGTAGTCCACCACCGGGCGCAGCTCGTCCGCCGACGGCGGCTCGTCGTCGATCAGGCCCTGGATCAGCAGCCCGTCGATGCCCGCGAGGAACACCCGGAACGCCACCTCGTCGTCGTGGCGGACCATCGACGTCAGGACGTCCAGCCAGCGACGCGCGGCCGGGCGCAGCTCCGGCTTCCGCGCGGCCAGCAGGTACAGCTCGTACTCGGCCATCGTCCGCCCGCGTCGCGGCCCCAAGGCCTCCGCGAGCAGGACCGCGACCTCCTCGGCGCCGCGCGAGCCGCGGGAGCGGGCGCGGTCGATCATCCAGTAGACCTCGGTCGCCATGTCGCGGGCGCACGAGATGAGCGTCGCGATGAGGAGGTCGTCCAGCGACGAGAAGTGGTAGGTCGTGGACGTCGTCGGCACGCCGGCCTCGGCCGCGACGATCCGGTGCGTGACGCCGGCGACGCCGTCACGCTCGATCACCCGCAGCGTCGCCTCGATGATCTCCGCGCGCCGCTTGTCACCGCGTACCTTGCGGCCGTCGACCTGAAGTTTCACGTCGATGCACTCCCGATCTCGATCAGCACGACACCACCGATGACCAGCGCCAGCCCGGCGATCATCGCCGCGTTGACCGGTTCCTTCAGGAACACGACGCCGACGATCGCGACCAGAGCGACGCCGGCCGCGGCCCAGATCGCATACGCGACGCCGATCGGCAACCCGAGTTTCAGCACGTACGACAGCGCCACGAACGCCACGGCGTACCCGGCCACCACGACGATCGACGGCCCGAGCTTGGAGAAGCCCTCGGAGAGCTTCAGCGAGATCGTCGCGGAGACCTCGGCGGCGATCGCCAGCGCGAGGAGAAGGTACGCACCCATAGGGTGAAAACTACCTGAACGATCGTCCCGAAACAAAGAGCGACGTACACCACATCGGTGGGACTTAGGCCCACTCAACGGGTTACTCATCAGTAAGGAAGGTTAGTCTCCCCGCACCACCACTGATCCATCCGGACGAAAGGCACCCGAACGATGGGCGCTCTGCAACTGACGCTCGGCGGGATCTCCGTCCTGCTCGGCCTCGTCGCCTGGGGCATGTTCGCCGCGACGATCGCCCGCTTCGTGCGGGTTATCCGCCTCGGACAGCCCGACGCGACCCGCAACGGCCCCTTCATGCCGCGCATGAAGACGCTGGTCAAGGAGTTCGCGGCCCACACCCGGATGAACCGGAAGCGCAGTGTCGGACCGGCCCACTGGCTGGTGATGTGGGGCTTCCTGCTCGGCTCGCTGGCCCTGTTCGAGGCCTACGGCGAGGTCTTCGTCCCGCACTGGGGCTGGCCGATCCTCGACGACTTCCCGCCGTTCCAGCTGCTCATGGAGCTGCTCGGGGTCGGGACGATCGTCGGCATCCTGGTGCTGATGGCGATCCGCCAGCGCAACCACCCGCGCCGCGCCGACCGCCAGAGCCGTTTCCAAGGTTCCAACTTCAAGTGGGCGTACTTCATCGAGGCCGTCGTCCTGATCGAGGGCATCGGCATCATCGGCGTCCGCGCCGCGAAGGCCGCGCTCGGCGCGCACGAGACGCCGACCTGGGCCGCCTTCGTCTCGAACCCGCTCGGCGAGCTGCTGCCGGCCAGCCCGAACCTGGTCACGGTCTTCGCGTTCGTCAAGTTGATGAGCGCCACGGTCTGGCTGATCGTCGTCGCGCGCACGATGACCATGGGCATCGCCTGGCACCGCTTCAGCGCGTTCTTCAACATCTACTTCAAGCGTGAGCAGGACGGCGGCGTCGCCCTCGGCGCGCTCAAGCCGATGATGAGCGGCGGCAAGGTCCTCGACCTCGAGGAAGCCGACCCGGACGAGGACACCTTCGGCGTCGGCAAGATCGAGGACTTCACCTGGAAGGGCTGGCTGGACTTCTCGACGTGCACCGAGTGCGGCCGCTGCCAGGAGCAGTGCCCCGCGTGGAACACCGGCAAGCCGCTGTCGCCGAAGCTGCTCATCACGCAGCTGCGTGACCACGCCTACGCGAAGGCGCCGTACCTGATGGCCGGCGGCAAGCGCGACATGGCGGGCGACGAGGTCGGCCTGGTGTCCAACACAGCGGCGCGAAGCGCCTCCGTTGAGGGCGGTGGTGGGGCGGGGTCTGGGGACAACATGTACGCCGGGATCGACGTCCTGGCCATCGCCGAGTCGCAGAAGGCGCTGATCGGCGACGACGGCGGCGTGATCGACCCCGACGTCCTCTGGTCCTGCACCAGCTGCGGCGCCTGCGTCGAGCAGTGCCCGGTGGACATCGAGCACGTCGACCACATCGTCGACATGCGCCGCTACCAGGTGATGATCGAGTCGTCGTTCCCCAGCGAGCTGAACGGCATGTTCAAGAACCTGGAGAACAAGGGCAACCCGTGGGGCCAGAACGCCAAGGACCGGCTGGCCTGGACCGAGGACCTGGACTTCGAGGTCCCGGTGTTCGACGGCGACATGGGCGACGCCGAGTACCTGTTCTGGGTCGGCTGCGCCGGCGCGTTCGAGGACCGCGCGAAGAAGACGACGCGCGCGGTCGCCGAGCTGCTGCACATGGCCGACGTCAAGTACAAGGTGCTCGGCTCGGAGGAGTCCTGCACCGGTGACCCGGCCCGCCGCGCGGGCAACGAGTTCCTCTTCCAGATGCTCGCCCAGCAGAACGTCGAGATCCTGAACTCGGTGTTCGAGGGACGGGAGCGCAAGACGCGCAAGGTCGTCGTGACCTGCGCGCACTGCTTCAACACTCTCGCCAACGAGTACCCGGAGCTGGGCGGCCAGTTCGACGTCGTGCACCACACGCAGCTGCTGAACCGCCTGGTTCGCGAGAAGCAGCTGGTGCCGGTGGCGCCGGTCGCCGAGGACGTCACCTACCACGACCCGTGCTACCTCGGCCGCCACAACAAGGTCTACGAGGCGCCGCGCGAGCTGGTCAGCGCGACCGGCGCGCAGCTGCGCGAGATGCCGCGGCACGGCGACAAGTCGATGTGCTGCGGTGCCGGTGGCGCGCGGATGTGGATGGAAGAGAAGATCGGCAAGCGGATCAACGTCGAGCGCGTCGACGAGGCGCTCGGCACCGCGCCGTCGAAGATCGCGACCGGCTGCCCCTTCTGCAAGGTGATGCTGAACGACGGCCTCACGGCCCGCCAGGCCGACGGCAGCGCGAGCGAGAAGGTCGAGATCGTCGACGTCGCGCAGATGCTGCTGGAGTCGGTCAAGCGCAAGCCGGAGCCGAAACCGATCGCCCTCGGTGCGCCGTCGCTCGCGGAGGAGTGACGCAGATCGAATTGCGCGCGGCCCCGGTCAGGACTTCCTGATCGGGGCCGTTTTTCATTGTGGAAAGGGTGATAACCGCATTTTCGTAGCTGTCGGGCTACCCGTTGTCACCGATCTCCGCGTCCACCAGCTGGGATTTTGTCACGGCAATCGATTTCCCGAATAATGTTCACGATATTCACCGAAATGGCCCATCAGGCCAACAAGAAACGTTGGCCAAAAGCCCAGTAGTCCGGCGTATCCTGGCCTTTCCTCGCCGCCACCGCTGCCAGCGAGGCCACTTCGACGATGACGGAATCAGGGGGCAGCGAGGATGGGCGAGGACCCGCGGACCAAGCCGGCCGGGCGCGGGGAAGATCGTCTCCCCTCCGTCGGCCGGCACGCTCTCCGCAGCGACGAACCCCTCGAGGAACGCCGGATCGTCGACGCCGGCTACGTGCCGGTCCAGCGGACGCTCGTCCGCCCCTACGTCCTCACTCGCGGCCGGACGCAGTCGCGGCGGCACCTGGCGATCGAAGCCATGGTCTCGACGCGGGCCGGAGCGCACTGGAACGGCGCCCGGCTGACCGGCGAGTTCCGCTCGGTGCGCTCGATCTGCCACCACCCGCGCTCGGTCGCCGAGGTCGCCGCCCGGCTCAGCGTGCCACTCGGCGTCGCCCGCGTACTGCTCGACGACATGGCCGAGCAGGGCCTGGTCACGATCCACGACACCCGCGTGAACACCGACGGCCGTCCGGCCGTGGCGCTCATGGAACGCGTGCTGCACGGCCTGCGCCGCCTCTGACCATTACGCTCACCAAGGTGAGCGAGGAACCCGAAAAGCCCGGTGGCGAAAGCACGCTGACCGTCCTGCTCGCCGGTGGGGTGAACCTGGCGATCGCGATCATGAAGCTGATCGCGGGCATCATCACCGGCTCGGGCGCGATGCTCTCCGAAGCGGCGCACTCGGTGGCCGACACGTTCACCGAGGTCCTGCTGCTGACCGCGTTGAAACGTTCCGACCGCCCGGCCGACCGCGTGCACCCCTTCGGCTACGGCAAGGAGCGCTACTTCTGGTCGCTGCTCGCCGCCGTGTCGATCTTCGCGTCGGGCTCGATGTTCGCGCTCTACGAGGGCGTTTCGACGCTGTTCGGCCACGGCGAGGCGCAGAGCACGTCGATCCTCAGCTACATCGTGCTGGCGGTAGCTTTCGTGCTCGAGGGCACGTCGTGGGTGCAGGCGGTGCGTCAGACCGTCCGGGAGTCGAAGGCCGAAAACCGGTCACTTTGGGCATATCTCCGCCTGATCGACGACCCGACCCCGAAGACCGTGCTGTTCGAGGACTCCGCCGCGCTGATCGGCCTGCTGGTCGCGTTCGCCGGCATCGGCCTGCACCAGGTCACCGGCTCGGAGGTCTGGGACGGCGTCGCCTCGATCGTCATCGGCGTGCTGCTCGCCTTCGTCGCCTACCTGCTCGGGCGGACCAACCGCGGCCTGCTCATCGGCCGCCAGGCCAACCCGGAGATCGTCCGCGGCGTCCGCGACCACCTCTCCGCCGCGCCGGAGATCGAGGCCGTCGTGGACCTGCAGACGATGCTGATGGGTACCGACCAGGTCCTCGTCTGCACCCGCGTCGACTTCGACGACTCGCTCGGCGCCGGCGACGTCGAACGCGCCTGCGTGCGGATCGCAGCCGAGCTGACCGAGTCGTTCAACGACGTCACCGAGGTGTTCATCGAGCCGGTGCCGCGGACGGATCCCGACCTGCGGGCCACCGTGCTCGCCCGCTACGGCGACATCGCGGAGCGCTGGAACAACCCGGTCTAGTACCCGAAGTCCTGGACCCAGTAGTTGCCCGCCTTGGTGAACCCGACGCCGATCTTCGTCAGCGAGCAGTTCAGGATGTTCGCGCGGTGGCCCTCGGAGTTCATCCAGGCGTCCATGACCTGCGCCGCGGACGTCTGCCCCTTCGCGATGTTCTCCGCGCCCGGCTTCGAGTAGCCGGCGACCTTGATGCGCTGGTCGAACGTGACGCCTTCGGGGTTGGTGTGGGCGAAGAAGTTCCGGGCGGACATGTCGTCGCTGTAGTCCTGCGCGGCCGTGGTCAGGTGCGATTCCTCGGCCAGCGCCTTGCAGCCGGCCTGCGCGCGCTCGTCGTTGACGAGGGAGATGACCTGCTCGGTCGTCGAGGAGGCGACGCGGGCCGCGGCCTTGGTGCTCGGCGGCGGGGCCGCTTCGGACGTCGTCGGCTTCGGGGCTTCGGACGTCTCGGTCGGAGCCGGGGCCGCGCTGGACGTCGTCGGCGCGGAAGCGTCGGTCGTGGCCTGCTTCGTGGCCGGGGACTGCCCACCGGCGAGGTCCGTGCCGGTGCTGCCCCCGGAGCCACCCGGCGCGTCGGGCAGCACCAAGGCCGCGGCGCCGAGTTCGGCCGTGTTTCCTTCCGCGGTGGCCATCCAGGTGCCTGTCGCGGCGGAGAAAACGCCGAGCAGCACACTGAGTGACACCATCACCACGCGACCACGTTCACCAATGGGGGACACGGCGCGAGAACGTATCACGGAACGATTACAGCGAGAACCCTACGAACGCACTGGTCACATTTCCCGGGCCGGGCATTCGACGACCGACATGGAACCCGCGGCAATCGGACGCTCCGGCGTTACTCCGTTCAGCCGCTTCGGACTTTGAAGGTGGCGTCCCCGGACGCCGTCACTGGGCGGCGCGTCGGGTCCTGAGCGATGACGGTCGCCCTGCTCGTGAAGCCTTCCCTGCCCGCGACAGTCGTGCAGGTGTAGGTGACTTCGGCGTCCGCGGCCAGGTCAGCGACGGTGTGCGCGCACGACACCGTGTGGTCGTCCACGACGGACACGGCGGTCAGCGGCGCGTCTCCGGTGTTCTTGACCAGAATCGAGAACGTGACGACGTCGCCCGGGCGGACTTCGTACGGCGCCGCGTCCTTCATCAGGGCGATCTCGGGGTGGACGACGTCGACTTTCGCCTCGGCTTTCGATTGCGCGGAGCGATTGGTCGGGTCCATTCCGGTGACTTCCGCGACGGTGGTGAAGTCGTCCTCCGGCGCTTTTCGAGTGCAGGTGTAGATCCGCTTTTCCCCGGTCGCCAGGGTGCCGATTTTCTTCGCGCACGGCTCGTCGTCCACAACGGACACGCTGGTCAGCGGGACGTCACCGGTGTTGGTGACGCTGATCGTGAACGTGACGTCGTCGCCCACCCGGACCGTGGCCGGCTTCGCTTCCTTGGTGATCTTCACGGCCGGGTGGATGACATCGATCTCGTCGACGTCCCCGGCGGCGACCGGCGGGCCGATCGGCGCCGCGGCCGTGGCCTTCGCCGTGCTCATGACGTCGTCCTGCGGCGCGGTCGTGGTGCAGCCGAACTTCTGGCTCGCGCCGGCTTCGAGCTTGGCGAAGGCCTTCACGCAGGGCTCGCTGACCTTCACGTCGGTCAGGGGAACGTCGCCGGTGTTCGCGACGGTGACCGCGAGGGGCACGGCGTCGCCCTCGCGGAAGGGGCCCTTCGTTTCCTGCGTGATGGAGAGTGCCGGGTGCTGGACGGTGTAGGAGGCATCGTCGGTCGCGCTGACCTGGCGGTTCGTCGGATCGGTGCCGATCGCGGTGGCGGAGCTCACGAAACTGTCGGTGCCAGCGTTTACCGTGCAGGAGTGGTGCCGGGAGGCGCCGGGAGGGAGGGTGCCGATGGACTGAGCGCACGCCGGAGTGCGACTGTCCGCAATGGACACGTCGGTCAGTGGGACATCGCCGGTGTTCGCGACGACGAGGGTGAACGTGACGGTGTCGCCTTGCCGGACCTGCGCGGGCGTCGCGTCGTCCGTGATGGTGACCGCCGGGTGGATGACATCGACCGGTTCCCCGGCGGTGGCGGTCACGGGACGGTTCGTGGCGTCAGTGGCGGTGACGGCCGCGGTGGCGGTGAAGTCGGCTTCGCCGGCGACTTGAGTGCAGCTGTAGTTCTGCGTGGCTCGCGGTTCGAGTGAACCCAGGGGTTTGGCGCATGCCGGTGCGCCGGGATCGGCCACGGAGACGTCGCGCAGCACGCTGTCGCCGGTGTTGGTGACGGTGATCGTCGAGGTGACGGTGTCGCCCGCGCGGACGACCTTCGGCTCGACGGTCCTGCCGATCGTGACGGCCGGGTGGACGACGTCGACGGCGGCTTGGGCCTTCGCGGTGACCGCGGGGCCGGTGGGTGGCGTGCCGGTGACCTGGACGGCGGCGGTGACGTCGTCGGCCGGTGCGGTGAGGGTGCAGCCGAAGTCCCGGGTGGCGCCGGGTTCGAGGGTGCCGTCGAGGACTTGGGCGCAGCCGGTGGCTCGCGCTTGCGGTCCGGTGGCCCGCGGGCCAGCGGTTCGGGTGCTCGCGTTCTGCCCGCCGACAGGCGGCCCGCTGGTGGCCTGCCCGGTGGTCGGCACGCCATTGGCCTGCTGACCAGACGCCGGTGAGTCCGTGACTCGCAAGCCAGTCAGCGGGACGTCACCCGGGTTGCGCACCGTGATCCGCAGCGGCACCACGTCACCCTCGCGGAACGGCCCGCCCGTGACCTCCGCGGTGAGCGCCACGGCCGGGTGCTGCACGGCGAACGCGGCTTCCGCGGCCGCCGTCACCGGCCGGGCCGTCGGGTCCATGCCCGTCACCGCCGGCTTGTTCGTGAAGCCGGTGGCGCCTGCGACCGTCGTGCACGTGTACGCCGACACCGCCTGCGGCTGGAGCGTCCCGAGCGGCTTCGCGCACGTCGCGACCTGGTCGTCCGCGATCGTCACGCCGGTCAGCGGCACGTCGCCCGTGTTGGTGGCGGTGATCGTCCACGTCACCGTGTCGCCTTCGCGGACAGCGGCGGGCGAAGCCTGCGCGGCGAGCGCCACCCCCGGGTGGATCACGTCGACCACGGCGTCGTCGGTGACCTTCACCGTGCGGCCGAGCTGGTCCTTCCCCGACGCGGCTGCCGTGTTGGTGAAGTCGTCCGGCGGGGCCGGTGCGGTGCAGGTGTACGTCTGCCTGCCCTGCGGCGGCAGCGCGCCGATCACTCGCGCGCACGCCGGCGTGCGGTCGTCGGTGACGGCGACCTCGGTCAGCGGGGTGTCACCGGCGTTGGCGACCGTGATCGTGAACGTGATCGGGTCGCCGGCGCGGACGATGCCGGGCGAGGCGTCCTTCGTGAGCGTCAGGGCCGGCGTGATCACCGTGACGGTCGCCGGCGCGGTGGCGGTCACCGGCTGCCCCGCGAGGTCGGTGCCGGTGGCGGTCACGTGCGACGTCGTCGTCGTGGACGGGTTCGCCGTGCACGTGTACGTCTGCGTCGCGCCCGCGGCCAGGCCGTCGAACGTGCGCGAACACGACGTCGTCGTGTCGTCGGTGACCTTCACCGGCGCGAGCGGGCTGTCGCCGGTGTTCTTGACCGCGACGGAGAACGTCACGGCGTCGCCCGCGTGGATCACCGGCGGGTTCGCGGTCTTGGTGACCTCGACGGCGGGCGCGATCGTCGGCGCGGGTGCGTCCGCGGTGGCCGTGACCTCCTTGCCGAAGTCGTCGGTGGCGGCCGCGGTCGCGGTGTTGACGCCGTCGGCGATCGGGGCCTTCGCCGTGCACGTCGTCGTGCGGCTTTCGCCCGGGGCGAGAGCACCGGTGAGGGCGCACGAAGGCGCCTTCACGTCGGCGACCCGCAGGCCGGAAAGCCCGGTGTCGCCGGTGTTCGTGACCTTGATCGTGAAGGTCGCGGTGTCGCCGCCGCGGTAGGCGGGCTTGTCGGCCGTCTTCGTCATGCCCAAGGACGGGTGCACGACGTCGACGGCGGCGGTCGCGTCGCCGTCGAGCGCGTCGCCGAGTGCGCTCGTGCCGGTCGCCTTCACCGAGTTCGTGAAGTCGTCGGCCGGGGCGGGGCCGGTGCAGTCGTAGGTGACCGTCTGGCCCAGCGTCAGCGTGCCGAGTGGCTTGGCGCAGGCCGGAAAGGCCTCGTCGGCGACCTGCACGCCGGACGCCGCGACGCTGCCCGGGTTGGTCACGGCGACGGTGAACGTCACCGGCTCGCCGGCGTGCGCCTTCGGCTGCTTCACGCGCAGGGCGGCCTGGAGTTCAGGCACCGGCACGGAAAAGGCCATGTTCTGCGCGAGATAGCTGTCCCCGCTGGTGACGAAGCCGAGCTTCGCGCTCGTCGCGCCCGCGGGGATGTTGTCGACGTCGAAGGACTTCGCGTCCACGCTGAAGTTGTTCTTCACGCCCGGCGCGGCCGCGTTGTCGGCGTTGGAGATGAAGAAGTTCGACGTCCCGCCGGTCGCGGGCTCGGCGGCCGGGGTGCCGTCGACCAGGAATTGGTCGCCGGAGCCACCCCAGTCGCCGTCGTAGGCGGTGACGCCGAGGTGCGCGTCGGCGGCCGCCGCGCGGAAGCCGGTGATCGTCGTTTCCGTGGGGACGTCGGAGGCCTGGCGGACGTGCCCGTCGTAGACGACGACCTTGCGCTTGTTCGGCGCGAAGTCGGCGTTGCGCGACGGATACGCGTAAACCAGAGCGATCGACCAGCCGCCGACGCAGTCGAAACCCTTGGGGGCCCAGACGTTGCCGACGGTCACGTCGAGCGCGGCGCCGGTCGGCGCGCCCGCGAACTGGCCGGTCACGTCGGCGTGGGCCGAGTAATACGGGCCGTCCTCGGCGAAGGCCGACGGACGAACGTCGACGGACTTCGCGCTGCCCACCGAAAGCCGGACGTTCTGCGTGGCGGGGTTCCCGGGCGGCGGAACGGCAGGAATTCCCTCGCGGAAACCGCAGGTCGTCCCCGTCGTGTTGCCCGCCCAGTTCAGGCGCGCGAAGACGATCCGGGCGCCGGGCGGGATGCGGACGGACGCGCTCGCCGAGTCGAACGTGGCCGGGTCGGCGTCGACGTCGGCCCACTGCATGAAGAAGTCGTCGTTGACCAGGGTGTCCTTGCGGTCCGCGGTGTTCGCGCACGCCGCGGGCGTGTCGACCGCGCCGGCGACCGGCGCGTGGTCGGCGGCGACCGGGCAGCGCAGGACACCGTTGCCCGCGTACACGAAGTCGCCGTAGACGACGTCGTCGTAGCCCACCGCGAAAGGCGGGGCACCGGCCGCACCGGCCGACGGCACGAGCGCCGAGGCCAAGAAGACCAGTGCCAGAACGAGAACCAGGCGAAGCGGTCTTTCGGGCAACGGCACTCCTCGCCACCTCCGGGGCCGAGACGACCTAGGGAGCCTGGCATGAGAGCGGGCCGCGCGGGCCGAATCTCACCCGTCCGTGGATCCGGTCAGCTTCGCCGTCGATTCGTGGGTGAGGGCGGTGGCCCCCTCGACGAACCCGATCACCGTGCGGAGTTCGTCTTCGGTGTAGCGGTCGCACAGCTCGTACATGCGCTTGACGAGGTTGTCCCAGAGATGCACGCCGCTCGCGATGGCCTGTTCGTCGAGCGCGATGAGGACGCGGCGGCGGTCGTCGGGGTGCGGCCGGCGGTCGACGATGCCCTTGCGCTCCAGCCGGTCGATCATCGCGGTCACCGACGCGGGCGCCAGGCCGGAGAGCCGCGCGAGGTCCTTCGGCGTCTGCGGCCCGAACCGCGCGAGGTAGTCCAGGACCTTGCTGTCGACGGCCGACAGCCCCCGCGTCTCGGAGATCGCGGTGTGGAACATGACCGTCTCCGTCGACAGCTCCCGGGACCTGAGCAGGACTTCTTCGACCAGGTGCGCTCGCTCACTTGACACGGGCCTCAGCCTAGCCCACTCTTTAGTTCGACAGAACGAATTAGTTTCTAAGAGATTCGAGGGGACGAACGAGATGACCAAGGTGTTGATCATCGGGGGCGGCATCGCGGGCACGATCACGGCCATCGCCCTGCACGAGGCCGGGCACGAACCGGTGCTGTTCGAGGCGTACGACCGGGGCGCCGAGGGCGTCGGCGCGTTCCTCACGCTGGCGGTGAACGGCCTGGACGCGCTGCTGCCGCTGGGCCTCAAGGACGTCGTCAAGGGCACCGGCTTCGACTCGCCCCGCATGTCGATCGGGCTCGGCAACGGCACCCGGCTGGCCGAGTTCGCCCTCGGCGGCACCCTGCCGGACGGCACGGTGAGCCAGACCGTGCTGCGCTCCGACCTCTACGTCGCCCTGCGCGACGAGGCCACCCGGCGCGGGATCCACGCCGAGTACGGCAAACGCCTGATCGGCGCGAGCCAGACGTCTTCGCAGGTCAGGGCGGACTTCTCGGACGGCTCGCACGTCGAAGGCGACCTGCTGGTCGGCGCCGACGGACTCCGGTCGCGCGTCCGCACGATCATCGACCCGGACGCGCCGGCACCGCGGTACGTGCCGCTGCTCAACACCGGCGGGTTCGCCGAAGGCCTGACCCTGCCGGACGAGCCGGGCGTGCTGAACATGGTCTTCGGCAAGCGGGTGTTCTTCTGCCACGTCGTCAGCCCGGACGGCCGCGTCTGGTGGTTCGCGAACCCCGCCCGCAAGACCGAGCCGACCGCTTCCGAGCTGGCGACGCTGGCCGGCGAGAAGCTGCGCACCGAGCTGCTGCACCTGGTGGAGCGCGACCGGACACCGGCGACGGAGATCGTCCGCGCGACCCGCGAGGTCTACCCGGCGTGGCCGACGTTCGACTTCCCGACGGTCCCGGTCTGGCACCGCGGCCGCATGGTGATCATCGGCGACGCGGCGCACGCGACGTCACCGGCGGCGGGCCAAGGCGCGTCGATGGCCATCGAAGACGCCGTCACGCTGGGCAAATGCCTTCGCGATGTGCCGGACGTCGAGCGCGCGCTGACCACGTACGAGAGCTTGCGGCGCGAGCGCGTCGAAGCCGTCGTCGCGGCGGGAAAGCGCAACGGCGACGACAAGGTGATCGGCCCGGTCGGACGGGTGGTCCGCGACTTCTTCATCAAGCGGGTGTTCTCGAAGCCGTTCGACGAGGACCCGAACGCCTTCATGTGGAATCACCGCATCGACTGGGACGAGAAGATCTCCGCTTAGCGCCAGGTGTCGACGCGGTGGAAGTTCTTGTACGCCCGGCTCGGGGTCGGGCCGCGCTGCCCCTGGTAGCGGGACCCGGCCTCGCTCGACCCGTACGGGAACTCGGCCGCGCTGGAGAGCCGGAAGATGCACAGCTGGCCGATCTTCATGCCCGGCCAGAGCGTGATCGGCAGGTTCGCGACGTTCGAAAGCTCGAGCGTGATGTGCCCGGAGAAGCCCGGGTCGATGAACCCGGCGGTCGAGTGCGTGAGCAGCCCGAGCCGGCCGAGCGACGACTTGCCTTCGAGGCGGCCGGCGAGGTCGTCGGCGAGGGTGACGAGCTCGTACGTCGAGCCGAGCACGAACTCGCCCGGGTGCAAGACGAAGGGCTCGTCGCCCTCCTTCTCCACCAGTGAGGTCAGGTCGTCCTGCTGCAGCTGCGGGTCGATGTGGGTGTACTTGCTGTTGTTGAAGACGCGGAAGTACCGGTCGAGCCGGACGTCGACGCTGGACGGCTGGACCATGCCGGCGTCGAAGGGGTCGATGCCGAGCCGGCCGGCGTCGAGCTCTTTGCGGAGGTCACGGTCACTGAGCAGCACGCCGGGAAGCCTATCCGGTGGGTTCAGGCGGCCCGCATGTGCTGCGCGTAGGTCGTGTCGGGCGCGAAGAGCTTCTCGAGCCGCTTCACGTACCCGCGGCGCCCGGCCTCGCCGATCCGTTCCTGCAGCGCGGTGGCACCGGGGATGAACCGCCGCACGGTCTCGGCGGCGAAGTTGACGCCCGCCACGGCGACGATCGCGGCCTGCGCGACGGGGTCGTTCGGCAGCCCGAGGAAGTCGGCGTTGGTCTTCCCGAGCACGAGCCGGCTGATCGACGAGTGCACGGCGACGGAGACGTGTGACAGCACCTTCCCGACGGCGCCGCGCCCCTCGCCGACGGCGGCGTTGGCCTCGATGAGCGCCTTGGCGAGGCGCTTCGAGTCGTCGTCCGGGATGAACTCGGTGGCGGCGAGCAGCCAAAGCAGGCGCCAGGCGTCTTCTTCGGAGGTGGGCAGCAGTTCGTCGTCGACGCCCATGAGCCAGCCGATGTAGCGCCAGAGGTGCAGGATGTCGCCGCGCTCGCGGGCGGAGTAGCGGAGGCCGAGCAGCTGCGTGCCGAAGACGTAGACGAGGGAGAAGAGCAGGAGGGTGCCGGCGGTCTGGACCTGGTTGACGGGCCGGTCCCAGGCGGCGTAGTCCCAGTCGTCCCGCCGGTTCATGGCGGCGCGCACGTGGGCGTGCACGACCCGGATCCGGAGCGCGGAGGCGTAGCCCTGTTCGCCGTGCTTGAGGGCACCGGGCGTGGTGACGTCGATCCACCAGGCGGCGGTCTCGACGAGCCGCCGCGTGGCTTTGTACTCGATCTCCCCGGTCCCGACCAGGGATTTCGTGGCGCGGGACGCGAGGTAGCCGCCCATCAGCGACATGTCCCCGAGCGGGAAGAGGCCCAGCAACCCGGCCCGGGTAATGGCTTTGGCGCCACGCTCGAGCCGCTCGTCGTCGACCCAGTAGGGCTTGGCGTTGACCTCGTCGAAGAAGTCCTTCAGCGGCCCTTCTTCGGCGACGCCGTTCTTCAGCGCGTCCTCGAAAAGCCGGCGCCCTTGCCCCTTCGGCTGCCGCGCCATCCAGGCGACGACGTCGTCGGCCCGCTGGTCCTCGACCTGGGCGAACTCCCGCAGCCGGGCGACCTGCCGTTCGTCGCCCCGGATGTCCCCTTCGATGAACAGCCGCTGGGCCAGCCGGAACCCGCCTTCGCGGAACAGCTCGGGCTCTTCCATGGCGCTCACCTCCGAGGTCGACAACAAGTGTTGTCACTTGAAGCGCGGACGTCAAGGAGGGAGGGGTCTGGACACGGGGATCACGCCGCCGTGTATGCTGGCGACACACTGCGGATGTAGTTCAATGGTAGAACATCAGCTTCCCAAGCTGAATACGCGGGTTCGATTCCCGTCATCCGCTCTCAATGAAACCCCGGACATTTTCTCCGGGGTTTTCTTTTTGTATCCGGGCTCGCAAATGAGCCGCGTGCGCATCCGGCAAACCGGTTTCCACCGCCCGCCCCAAAGCGGCGGACGCCGACGCAGAACCCAAGCGGTGCAACAACTCCGCCCGCGAAGCGTGCCACCACGGATAATCGTCCAGCTCCGCCAACGCGTCCACCAGTGCCAATCCCGCCGCGGGGCCGTCCCTTTCCGCCACCGCGGCCGCGCGGTTGAGCCGGACCACCGGTGTGTCCTGGACCGACAACAGCACGTCGTACCAGGAGATCACCGCGTCCCAGTTCGTCTCCGAATACGACGGTGCCAGGTCGTGGCAAGCCGCGATCGCCGCTTGGACCACGTAGACGTTCGGGACCGACGGTGTGCGGCGCAGGCCGGCCCCCACCAGCGCCACGCCCTCCTTGATCAGCTCGAAGTCCCACGCCGACCGGTCCTGCTCGGCCAGCAGCACCGGCATCCCCGCGGAGAACCGGGCCGCGCGGCGGGCGTCCTGCAGGAGGACCAACGCCAGCAACCCCAACGCCGTCGGCTCGTCGGGCATCAGCGAAGCCAGCAGCCGGGCCAGGCGGACCGCCTCCGCCCGCAGCGCGACCCGGCCCGTGTACCCCTCGTTGAAGATCAGGTACACCGTCGACGCGACGCCGGCCAAGCGTGCGGGGAGCTCCTCCGCCGCGGGCACCCGGTACGGGATCCGAGCCTGCGCGATCTTCTGCTTCGCGCGCGTCAGGCGCTTCGCCATCGTCGCTTCGGGGACCAGCAGGCCGCGAGCGACCTCTGCGGTCGACAAACCGCCCAACGTCCGGAGCGCCAACGCGACCTGGGCATCCACCGACAACGCCGGGTGGCAGCACGTGAACACCAGCCGCAGCAGGTCGTCGCGGATCGAGACCGGGTCGGGGAACGGGTCGAACGCGGGCATCGCGTCCGCCTCCTTCCCGAGCCGCTTCGCTTCGCGGCGGACGACGTCCACCGCGCGACGGCGGGCCGCCACCAGGAGCCAGCCACGCGGGTTGTCCGGGACGCCGTCGCGCGGCCACGTCTCCAGCGCGCGCACGACGGCGTCCTGGACCGCGTCCTCGGCCAGGTCGACGCTGCCGGTGACGCGGACCAGCGTGGCCAGTACCCGGGTGCCCTCGTCCCGGACCAGCCGCGCGACCGCGTCCCCGGCGTGGATCACCGGCCGAAGTCGACGACCGGCCGGACCTCGATGGCGCCGTCCCAGGCACCCGGGATGCGCGACGCGACCTTGACGGCTTCGTCGAGGTCGGCGCACTCGATCAGGTAGAAGCCGGTCAGCGCTTCCTTGGTCTCCGCGTACGGGCCGTCGCTGGTGACGACGTCGCCGCCCTTGCCACCGGTGACGCGGACCGTCGTCGCGGTGGCCGTCGGGTACAGCGCCGCACCGCCGCGGATGACGGCCTGGGCGCCGTCGTGGAACTCGGCGTAGTCCTTCATCATGTCCGCGGCCTCGGGCTTGGTCGGGTCGACGTCGGAGGCGAAGATGATCGCGGCGTACTGGGGCATGGCTGCTCCTCACAGATCCTGACCGGCGCCGATCGCCGGCTCTCACTGTAAGGACGAACGGGCGCGGACGCGCCGGGACACTTGTCGCGAAGAAAGTTTTCCGGGCAGGGTGGAGGGGCATGGGAGAGCCCGCGCTGTTCGGTCCGGACTTCGATCGCGACCCCTCGCCGGCGTACGCCTGGCTGCGTGAACGGCCACCGCACCGGCTCGCCTTCCCGACCGGCACGTGGGCCTGGCTGCCTCGACCACCGGCCGTCACTCGCGTCGAGCATGATCAACGCCGGTCCGCTGGATCACGCCCGGCTGCAAGCCGACGTCGCCTTCGAAACCGTGCTCCGGCGGCTTCCGACCGCACGACTCGCAGTCGCCGAAAACGCACTCACCTGGTGGCCGAGCCCGATCACGCGGGGGCTCTTCCCCCTGCCGATCGAGGTCTAACCCTCGACGAGCTCCCACTCGGCGTCCGGGGTCTCGCGGTCGTAGACCTGGCCCGGCGCCGCCTTGAGCACCGTCCGGACGTCCGGGTACAGGTTCGCGACGTGCTCCAGTTCCAGGCCCTCGACCTCGAAGTCCTCCGCCTCGGGGACCTCGAAGCCGACGAACAGCCAGGTGCCGTCCTGTTCGCGGACCACCTGGCGGACCGCGCGCACCGACTGCTGCCAGCCGGCCGGGATCTCGGTGAGGCCGGTGCTGATCTGGGCTTCGTCGTCCGGCGAGCCCTCGAACTCCCAGGCCGCGCGGCGCTGTCCGAGCAGCCGGATGTCCTCGTCCTCGTCGTCGGAACCCGTCACCGACGACAGCAGCCACGTGCGGCGCTCGGGGTCCCAGTCGGCGGCCATGCCCGTCGGCAGGCCGGCCAGCGCGGCCAGCTGCGGGAGCAGCTCGAGGGCCTCGCGCACCGACATCTTGCCGAAGCTCTCGCGGTTGACCACGACGTCCTCGGACAGCTCGGTGCCGTCGCTGATGAACCAGTCGTCCTCGTCGTCCAGCACGACGAAGCCCAGCGCGTCCGGATCGTTGACCAGGGCCAGGGCGATGATCACCGGCGCTTCCGGGTCCTGGCGCAGCGGCCATTCGGTCGACATGCGCCATATCCCACCACCGGGCGACCTCGGGCCGGGAAGCGGGGTCGTCCGCTCGATTAATTCATCGAGCGTTGATATTATCGCGGGCATGGTGCTGCCCAAAGGACTCGCCCGCTTCAACCGCGTGGTCACCAACCGGATCAACAAGTACGTCGTGAACTGGGCGCCGGGGTTCGGCATGCTGGTCCACAAAGGACGGAAGTCGGGCAAGGAGTACCGCACGCCGCTGAACGTCTTCCGCACGGACGACGGCTTCGTCGTCGCGCTCACCTACGGCCCCGACACCGACTGGGTCAAGAACGTGCTGGCCGCGGAGAGTTGCACCGTGGTCACCCGGCGGCGTAATTACCGCGTGCGTTCGCCCGAGCTCGTGCATGATGAGTCACGCCGAGCGATGCCCACGCCCGTGCGGCAGTTCCTCGGCCTGCTGAACGTCCAAGACTTCCTGCTGCTGAAGCGGGACTAGGGGGAGAAATGCTGCTCGAGGGGGAGCTCGTCCGGCTGCGCGCGCTGGAACCGGAAGACGCCGAGAAGATCCACCCGTGGATCCACGACCCCGAGGTCGGCCGGTGGATGACCAACAGCCACCCGCGCTCCCTTGCGCAGCTGCGCAAGCACGCCGAGGAACGCCCGCTCAACAGCTACGGGCTCGTCGTCCTGGGGATCGAGGCCGACGGCAAGCTCATCGGCATCATCGACCTCCGCGACGCCGAGCCCGAGATCGGCAACGCCGAGCTGGACATCTACATCGGTGACGCCGAATACCGCAACGGCGGCGGCTACGGCACCGAGGCACTGCGCCTGATGTGCCGCTACGGCTTCAACTCGATGCGGCTGCACATGATCACGCTCTGGGTGGTCGCCGAGAACGAACGCGCGCGGCACGTCTACCGCAAGGTCGGCTTCTCCGAAGACGGCCGCCACCGCGAGGCGTTCGTCGCGATGGACGGCGAGCGCCACGACATGATCCTGATGAGCATGCTCAAGGGCGAGCTCAAGTCGTGAGCCGGCGAGGCGCCTTCAGCCGCCACGCCTCTTCGAGCAGCTCACGCAGCTGATCGACCTTCACGCGATCGAGGTCGACGATGATCGAGCCGTACCCGTCGTAGTGCGATGTCGTGAAGAAGGCCGCGTCGCCGGAGTCCAGCAACGCGGCCTTCTCGTCGAGCCCGCACATCACGACCAGGCCGCCTTCGGCCTCGGTGCGCAACCGCGCGAACCCCTTGCCCGCCACCTTCAGCGCGGGCGTGTGGTACCAGGTCGCCGCCTCGACCTCGGGGAGTTCCGAGGCCAGGCGGACGACGTCTTCCCAAGTCGTCATGGGTCCATTGTCGACCCGGCGTCTTGGAAAAACCGGACTACGGCAGCAGGGTGACCCGATCCGCCGCGGGCGGGGCCAGGTTCGGGTGGACGCCCAGGTACGCGACCAGCGCGTCCAGGTCCACCGGTCCGCCGGCCAGGTTGGTGCCCTTGGTGAACTCGGTGAAGCCGTCCCCGCCGGCGGCGAGGAAGTTGTTCACCGACACGCGGAACGTCGCCGCCGGGTCGACCGGCGTGCCGTTCACCGTGATGTTCGAGACCCGCGAGCCCTGCGGCGCGGCCGCCGAGTAGCTGTAGTGCAGCGAGCTCGAGATCTGCAGGAACTTCGGGTTCACGCCCGGCGCCCACTGCTGCTCCAGCACGTTCTTCAGGTTCGCGCCGGTCAGCGTGATCGTCTGCATGATGTTCGAGAACGGCTGGACGGTGAACGCCTCGCTGTAGGTCACCACGCCGTCACCTTCGCCCGCCGGGGACGACGCGTAGGTCAGGTCGGCGCGGATGCCACCCGGGTTGGTCATCGCGATGACCGCGCCGTTCGACTGCGTGCCCGCCAGCTGCGCGTCGGCGATGACGTCGCCGAGTGCCGACTCGCCGGCCGCGTTCCCGGCCGCCTTCAGGTCCGTGGTGATCGTGCCGACCTGCTTGTTCCCGATCGGGGCTGCCTTCGCCGTCGCGTCGGCGACCAGCGCCGCCACGGCCGGGTCCGGGGTGACCGTGCGGGTGACGATCTCGTTGTGCGCCTGCGTCGCCGACCGGACGACGTCCCGCGTCTTCAGGTTGATCTTCAGGTCGACGACCGACAGGAGCCGGCCGAAGGACGAGCCCTGGATGACCGTACGCGGCTGGCCCGCCGGGTCGTTGATGACGCAGTTGTACTGCTGGTGGCTGTGGCCGGTGAAGATCGCGTCGACCTTCGGGGTCACCGCCTTGGCGATCGCGGTGGCCGGGCCGGGCAGGACCTTGCAGTCGTTCGGGCCCTCGAGCTCGGTGCTGTCGCCCTGGTGCATCAGCACGATCTGGGACTTGACGCCGAAGAAGTCGAGCAGGTTCGCGGTGCGGTTGATCGCCTCGACCTCGTCACCGAACTTCAGGCCCTTGATGGCTTCCGGGGTGACGACGGACGGCAGGTCCTTCAGCGTCGCGCCGATGACACCGATCGGCACGCCGCCTTCGAACTTGACGGTGAACGGCAACAGCGCGGGCAGGCCGTTGGTGAAGTACACATTGGACCCGAGGAACGGGAAGTCTGCACCCTTGAACTTCTTGTCGAACTGGCAACCGTCCGTCGGGTGGCAGCCGCCGAACTGCATGCGCTGCAGCTCCTTGTAGCCCTCGTCGAACTCGTGGTTGCCGACGACGGACGCGGTGACGCCCAGCATGTTCAGGAAGTCGATGGTCGGCTCGTCGTGGAACAGCGCCGAGGTCAGCGGTGACGCGCCGATGTTGTCGCCGGCGGAAACGACGAGCGAGTTGCGCACCTGCGACTGCAGCTGCTTCACGTGCGTCGCCAGATAAGCGGCGCCGCCGGCGTCCACAGTGGTCCCGTCGGACTGCGTGACGCGGCCGCTGGAGCCGGTCGGCGGCGCCAGGTTCCCGTGCAGGTCGTTGAAACCGATGATCCGGACGTCGGTGGTGGGGTCCGGGCGCTGGCCCGCGGACGCGGGTGCGGTGGTCACCGCCGTCGTCGCCAGCGCGGCCGCGGCGAGCACCACGAGCCGGGTTGAAAGCCTCATGCGTGTTTCCTCCGATTCGCGCCCAGGTCCCCTTACGGGCGCACGGCGGAGGATTCTGCCTCGCGGAGCAGTCGGCTGCCAGGGTCAAAAGACGGCCGTAAAGCGAATGTCACCTAACGCTTCCCTGGAGCAGCACCCGCGCGACGAGCGCCGGGTCGTCGTTCATCGGCACGTGCCCGCAGCCGGGCAGCAGCCGGAACGTCCCGTTGGGAGCGACCTTTCGCAGGTCGGCGACGCGCGGCCGGGCGAGGATCCGGTCGTGCTCGGCCCAGGCGACGGTCACCGGGACGCCGGTGACCGGCCCGGTGAAGCGGAAGTCCCCGCGGGACTGCGCGGCGGTCGGCTCGAAGCCCGGCGCGGTCGCGAGCGCGTGGGCGTCTTCGACGACGGCGTCCGGGGTCAGCAGGGCCGGCTTCCCGACGATCATCCCGGTCAGCGCCTTACGTCCGGCCGCCGTCGCGGCGATCCGGCGCACGACGTGCGGCGGCGTGCGCTGGGCGAACGCGCGATGGGCCTTGAGCGTGGCGACGGCGTACATCTTCTGCGTCCGGTTCCACAGCCCGGCCGGCGACAACGCCGTGACGCTGCGGACGAGCCCGGCCTGGCCGAGCGCCAGCGACAGCAGGCCGCCGAGCGAGTTCCCCGCGACGTGCGGGCGGTCGAGCCCCAGCTCGGCGAAGAGCCCCTTGAACATCACCAGCGCGGGCTCGACGCCGTAACCACCGGCCGGTTCAGGCGACTCGCCGAAGCCGGGCAGGTCCACGGCGATGACGTCACGATGCGGCGTGAGCAGCGGGAACACCGGCGCCCAGGCCTGACGGCGGTGGCCGATGCCGTGGATCAGCACCAGCGGCTCGCCCCGGCCCTCGCGGTCGTAGACAACGTCGTCCATTACCCGAGAGTAAGTCCGGGTTCGCGGAAAAGCTACTACCGTCGGTAACAGTTACTCTGCGTCCGGGTGAATCCGCGTCCCGGCGTCGGCGGACCGCTGGACGGCGTCGAGAACGCGGTGCACGCGCAGTGCGTGCGCGAAGTCCGGCAGGTCACCCTTGAGGTGCCGCGCGTAGGCGTGCGCGACGTTGTACGACGGCTCGGCGGCGCGCCCGGCCAGCTGCGGCAGCTCGTACCGGGTGGGCACGGTGAGCTTCTCCAGCGTGCCGGTCCGGCTGCCGCGCAACGTCACCTTCGCGATCCAGAACAGCGGGTCCGCGGCGGTGACGACGAGCGTGCCCTCGGTGCCGTTGATCTCCCAGTGGAAGTCCGTGGCGGGCGAGGACCCGCCGCGCAGGTGCAGCGACGCGACGGCGCCGCCGTTCAGCACGCCGCTGACGGCGATCTGGTCCGGGGCGGTCATCGGGACCGAGTCGCCGGTGACCTCGTCGCGCACCCGCGACCGGACGGTCGCCATCGTCGCCGACAGCTCGGAGAACCGGCCGAGCACCATGTCGAACGCGTCGACGGTGTGCGCGAACGGGATCGTCAGCATGGTCGCCCCGCCTTCGGGGTGCAGCTGGTAGTCGCGCCCGGCCCGGACCGACGGACCCCAGTTGCCCCCCGAGCCGATCAACGACGTCGAGAGCACGCGGCCGACGTAGCCGTCCTTGATGAGGTCACGCAGGTAACGCAACGCGGGCGCGGACCGCCCCTGCAGGCCGACGGCCGTCTTGACGTCCTTCGCCGCTTCGGCCAGCGCCTCGGTTTCGGCCAGGCTCACGCCGAGCGGCCACTCGCTCAGCACCTGCTTACCCGCCGCCAGCGCGGGCTCGATCAGCGCGCGGTGCTCGGTCACCTTCACCGCGACGACGACCAGGTCGACCTCCGGGTGCCGCGCCAATTCCCCGGCGTCGCCGAAGGTCAGCGGCACGCCGTACTTCTCCCCGGCCACCCGCGCCGAGTCGGCGCTGCTCGCGCTCAGCGCGCGAAGCTCGTAGCCGTCCACCGCGGCCAGCGCGGGCACGTGCGCGGTGGCGGCCCAGCCGCCGTTCGCGCTGAGCCCGACGATGCCGACCCGGACCGGTGCCATGAGCGTTCCCTTTCGTTGCCCCCACAAGAGTTCGACGTGCCGAGCGTCGTGGGCATTCCCGGGTGAGCGCAAGCCGCATCCGGTTACGTCTCGGTTCACCCGGCATGACATCGATCACCGCCGTAACGGCGGTTCAGCCAGGGGCGATGAGCCGGGCACTAGGACGTGTGGGGGACAAATGGGCATCGAGGTCGTACTCGTGGTGCTGGCCGTCGTCGTGCTGCTGATCGGGGGCACGGTGTTCAGCGCGTGGCGGGCCGAGCGCTCGGAGGAACGCGAAGACGACTGACCGATCGGCCGGGAGCCGTTCGGCCGAGTGGCCGATGGGGTCCGGCTCTTCGACCGAAGTGCTCGCCGGTCATGATCCATAACGTCGGTGGCATGACGAACGCACAGGTCACCGCCCTGCAGTACGGATTCATCGGCTTCCTGGCGCTGTGGACCGTCGTCCTGGTGCCGCAGCTGATCACCCAGCTGGCCCGGCACGGCGGCCTGCGACTGCGCGGCATCGTCACGACCGCCGCGGTGCTGCTGTACGGCTGCATGACCCTGGCGGTCGTCTTCCTGCCGCTGCCCGGCCCCGGCACGCGCCGGCTGAGCCAGACGGTGCAGCTGCACCCGTTCCAGTGGATCACTGACATCCACACGGAGCTGCTGAAGCACGGCGAGCCGCTGTCGCAGTGGTTCATGACGCAGACGTTCCAGCAGGCCTGCATGAACGTGCTGCTGTTCGTCCCGCTGGGGGTGTTCGCCCGGGTTCTGTGGCGCCGCGGCCTGACCGGCACGGTCCTGATCGGCTTCGCGGCGTCATTGCTGATCGAGTTCACGCAGGTCACGGCCAACTTCGGGACGGCGCCGTACGTCTACCGCATCTTCGACGTGGACGACCTCATGAACAACACGTTCGGCGCGGGAGTCGGCTGGGTGTTCGGAGCGCTGCTGCTGGCGATCCTGCGTTCACCGGTCGGCGTGCAGCCGGCCCGGAGCGAGCGGGTCCACTTCGCCGAGACGCGCTAACCGGGCTTTCCGCTGCAAGGCGGCCCGCTTGGCGGCCCTGCGGTCCTCGAGAACGACAACGAGGGCGGCGACGGCCAAGACCAGCGCGACCAGCCCGAGGACGATCGGAAGCTGCACGAAATCCTCCTCGGTACGGCGCTGTGCGGGAGATCACAACAGGTTACGCAGGTCTGTGGTCATTTCGCCACCCCCAGCGACGGGCGCGGGCGGCGAACCAGTTCCGGTCATCGGTGAGCCAGCCGTCGAAAGTCAGGCCCGCCGAGGTCAGGACGTCGTCGAGAGCCAGGCGGCGGCAGGTGAACTCTTGGTTCCACCGCCGCCCGTCGGCGGAATACCGGACCGTCGCCGAAAGCAGGTCGCCTTCACGGACGACATCGGCCAACTCGACTGCAACGTCCCCGAGCCGCCCGCCCTGACCGGAAGCGACGGAGTCGAACCACTCCGGCGGATGCCACTCGACGATCAGCCGCCCCGAAGGCGCCAAATGCCGTCGAGCGGCGGCGAGCAGCGCGTGCCGGTCCGAATCCAGCGCCGTGTTGACCAAATGGCTCCCCAGCAGCACCGCATCGAACGTCCGCCCCAGGTCCAGGTCGCCGATCCGCGCGCACACCGTCTCCGACCGGACATGCGCGAGCATGTCCGGCGAATCGTCCACGGCGACCACGCGGTGGCCCAGTTCCATCAGCGGGTGGGTGACCCGCCCGACCCCACACCCCAGCTCGAGGATCGAAGCCCCTGCCGGCACCGCCGCGTGCACGATCTCCGGCTCACCGGCGGGCGGCAGCAACCGGTAGACCTCGACCGAGCATCCGTCCGCGGTGACGTCCATCCCCCGAGCGTGCCGGAAACTGAAGGCGTGAGCACCCGACCCACGAAGGACCAGCTGGCCGCCGCGCACAACACGACCATCCCGGACGTCCTCGCCCCCGGTCTCGACGTCCTCTTCTGCGGCATCAACCCCGGCCTCTACTCCGGCGCACTGAAGCAGCACTTCGCCCGTCCCGGGAACCGCTTCTGGCCGGCGCTCCACCAGGGCGGGTTCACCCCACACCTCTACAAACCGGACGAACAAGACCAGCTGCTCGACCTGAAGCTCGGCATCACGAACGTCGTCGCCCGGACCACCGCCCGCGCCGACGAGCTCACCGGCGATGAGCTGCGCGAGGGCGGCAAGCTCCTGGAGGCGAAAGTCCTCGAGTTCCGGCCGCGGTGGCTGGCCGTCGTCGGGATCACCGCCTACCGGACCGCGTTCGGCTTCCCGAAGGCGCGCGTCGGGCAGCAGGAGCACCGGATCGGGGACACCCACGTGTGGGTGCTGCCCAATCCGAGCGGCCTCAACGCGCACTGGACGCCGGCCGGGCTCGCGGCCGAGTTCGCGGAGCTGCGGGCCGCATCCGAACATCGTCGAAATCGTTGAACAAGAGGCGGGCCACCCTCAGTAGCGCCAACCGCCCCATCAGGTCCTTTCCAGCCCGGTCGAGCCCACTTCCCCGGAAGGTTTTCTACCCAGAGTTTGCTGTGACCGGGCGATTAGGCCATGAGGGGGAGATGGCGTCATGAGCTGCGCAATCGCGACTCGTACCAAGCAGGAGGAGTCACTTTTGGCCGGTCCCGGCAGGGGAGACCGGACGGTGCCGGACGCGTGAACCGAGGGGTCGCGTCAGGCGTCCCAAGAGCGACGGCGCAGAGACGGAGGCCCACGATGCACGGCATCGAGCCCACCCGCAGGCCGATCGGGCCGACCGGACCCGGCGGGCGAAGTCTCGGCGTGGCGGTCGTCGACCCGGTCCCGATCTTCCGCGACGGCCTCGCCGCGCTCGTCCACCGCAGCCAGGGGCTGCACTGGGCGGGCCAGGCGGCCAGCCACCACGCCGCGCTGCAGCTGTGCGAGCAGGTCAAGCCGGACGTCGTCGTGCTCGACTCGGCGCTCGACCCGAACTGCCACCTGACGAAGCTGCTCAACGCCGGCGACCCGGCGCTGATCCTCGTCACGCTCATCCGGGACACGAATCGCACGCAGCAGTACCTCGCGGCCGCGATCGCCGCCGGGGCGCACGCGATCGTGCCGCGGTCGATCGACTCGCGACGGCTCGCCGAAGCGATCCGGCGGGCGCACACCGAGCGCCGGTACATCGACCCGGCGCTGGCCGCGCTCACCGCCCGGCCGAAGCGGTCGACCGTGCCGAAGGGCGATCTCGCCCACGACAGCCCGCCGTCGCCGCGTGGCGGGATGCCGCTCTCCCGGCGCGAGTACCAGGTGCTCCAGCTCGTCGCCGAAGGGCTCGAGAACTCGGCGATCGCGAAGCTGCTGTTCCTGTCCGTCGAGACGGTCCGGACGCACGTCAAGAGCATCCTGCGCAAGCTGTCCGCGCGGGACCGGACGCACGCCGTGACGATCGCCTTCCGCGGCGGGATACTGGTCGCCCGGGCAGAAGACGGCCACGTGCCCGTGACAGCCGACACAACGGCCCTCCCGGGGCAGCGCTGACCCCTGAAGGGACCCGGATTTCCGCACTCGGAAGTGCGGATCTGCTTGCTCCAGTTACCCGCAGGTAATATCCTGAAGTTACCGGCGAGTAAGGCGAACATGTGCCCGGCCGGGGAGCCGAACACATTGGAGTGACGACATGGGCCACTACAAGAGCAACGTCCGAGACCTGGAGTTCAACCTCTTCGAGGTGCTCGGCGTCCAGGAACGCCTGGGCAAGGGTGTGCTCGCCGAGTCCGACGAGGAGACCGCCCGCGGGGTGCTGTCCGAGCTCAACAAGCTCGCGACCGGCCCGCTCGCCGAGTCCTTCGCCGACGCCGACCGCAACCCGCCCGTGTACGACCCGAAGACCTTCAGCGTCAAGATCCCCGAGTCGTTCAAGAAGAGCTACAAGCAGCTCCTCGACGGCGAATGGTGGCGCCTCGGCCTCACCAACGACCTCGGTGGCTTCGGCCTGCCCCCGACCGTGCAGTGGGCCGCGTCCGAGCTCATCCTCGGCGCCAACGCCCCGCTGTTCATGTACATGGCGGGCCCGAACTTCGCGATGATCGTGAACAAGAACGGCACCGAAGAGCAGAAGCACTGGGCCCAGCTCATGATCGACCGGGCCTGGGGCGCCACGATGGTGCTGACCGAGCCGGACGCCGGTTCCGACGTCGGCGCCGGCCGCACCAAGGCCGTCCAGCAGGAGGACGGCTCCTGGCACATCGACGGCGTGAAGCGGTTCATCACCTCCGCCGAGCACGACATGAGCGAAAACATCATGCACCTCGTGCTGGCGCGCCCCGAGGGTCCCGGCATCGAGACCAAGCCGGGCACCAAGGGCCTGTCGCTGTTCCTCGTGCCGAAGTTCCACTTCGACTCGAAGACCGGTGAGCTGGGCGAGCGCAACGGCGCCTACGTCACCAACGTCGAGCACAAGATGGGCATCAAGGCCTCCACGACGTGCGAGCTGACCTTCGGCCAGCACGGCACCCCGGCCAAGGGCTGGCTGCTCGGCGAGGTGCACAACGGCATCGCGCAGATGTTCCAGGTCATCGAGTACGCCCGGATGATGGTCGGCACCAAGGCCATCGCGACGCTGTCGACCGGGTACCTCAACGCGCTCGAGTACGCCAAGGAGCGCGTCCAGGGCGCCGACCTGCCGAACATGCTGAACAAGGCCGCGCCGCGCGTCACCATCACGCACCACCCGGACGTCCGCCGCTCGCTGATGCTCCAGAAGGCGTACGCCGAGGGCCTCCGCGCGGTGTACCTGTACACGGCGTCGTTCCAGGACCAGCTGTGGACCGGCGAGGGTGACCAGAAGGTCGCGCACGGCGTCAACGACCTGCTGCTGCCGATCGTCAAGGGCGTCGGCTCCGAGCGCGCCACCGAGCAGCTCGTGCAGTCGCTGCAGACCCTCGGCGGGTCCGGCTTCCTGCAGGACTACCCGATCGAGCAGTACATCCGTGACGCCAAGATCGACTCGCTCTACGAGGGCACCACGGCGATCCAGTCGCTGGACTTCTTCTTCCGCAAGATCGTCCGCGACAAGGGCGCGTCCCTGGCCTTCGTCGCCGGCGAGGTCACGAAGTTCATCGAGTCCGAGGCGGGCAACGGCCGGCTCAAGAACGAGCGCGGGCTGCTCAAGCAGGCCCTCGAGGACACCCAGGGCATGCTGGGCTCGCTGATCGGCTACCTGACGACGTCGCAGGAAGACCCGCAGAACATCAACAAGGTCGGCCAGCACACGGTCCGCCTGCTGATGTCGGTCGGCGACCTGCTCATCGGCTGGCAGCTGCTCAAGCACGCCGAGGTCGCGATCGCGAAGCTCGACGCGGGCGCGTCCGCCAAGGACGTCCCGTTCTACGAGGGCAAGATCGCCGTGGCGTCGTTCTTCTCGAAGCAGGTGCTGCCGGAGCTGACCGCTCGCCGCGCGATCGTCGAGGCCGCCGACAACGCGCTGATGGAGCTCGACGAAGCCGCTTTCTGATGGTCACGAAAAGGGCTCTCCTCACGTGAGGAGGGCCCTTTTCGCGTTTCGGGGACCCGCGGGGCGGGCACTCCGCTCACCGAGTCCGACGGACCCGAGTGGCCGGGTTCGCGGATCCTTGAGAGGAGAAAGTGATGACTGTCGCCGGCATCGTCAGCGCACTCATCGTCGGGCTGATCATCGGTGTTCTCGGCCGGCTGGTCGCCCCCGGCAAGCAGAGCATCCCGATCTGGCTGACCATCCTGATCGGCATCATCGCCGCCTTCATCGGCACGGCCATCGCCCGTGGTCTCGGCTACGCCGACACCAACGGCATCGACTGGCTGGAGATCCTGACGCAGGTCGTCCTGGCCGCGATCGGGGTCAGCATCGCCGCCGGCGCTTACGGCCGTCGCGGCGTGACCAGGTAACACCTCGGACCAAGGCCCGGTCCGGTGCACCGTCGGGGGTGCGCCGGACCGGGCTTTTCCGTGTCTCACTCCATCGGGGGTCTGCGCGGGCGATGCGCCGGGATCGGTGCCACCGTGGCGCTTATTGCGCAATCCGAGGAGGCAGCTGTGCTCGGCGGACTTTGGGGCATCATCTCGACCATCATCGTGGGCCTGATCCTGGGCGTGCTCGGCCGGCTGTTCGCGCCGGGCGACCAGAAGATCCCGATCTGGCTGACCATCGTTGTCGGCATCGTGGCCGCGTTCATCGGCAACTGGCTCGCCGGGGTGTTCGGCGTCAAGGACACCTCCGGCATCGACTGGATCCGGCACATCTTCCAGATCGTCGCCGCCGTCGTCGGGGTCATCGCGGCCTCGGCGATCTACGCCAGGGTCAAGGGCGGCAGCCGCACTACCGCCTGACGGCCAGGCCTGCGCCGACGAGCAGCAGCGCGGCGGCGCAGGCCATCGTCGTGGTGAGGGCGTGCGCCGACGACGTCGTGGCGATCGTCAGGAACACACTGCCGAACGTCGCCACGCCGATGACCTGGCCCAGCTGCAACGTCGTGGTCAGCAGACCGCTGACGTCCGCCGCGCGCTCGAGCGGGACGTGCGTCAGCGCGTTCACCATCAGGGAGCCGAACGCCGGGCCCATCGACAGGCCGAAGAGCAGCAGGGCCACGAAGAACAGCGTGCCGCCGTCCCGGCCCAGCCCGAGCAGCACGTAAGCGATCGCGGATCCCACGTAACCGCACGGGGTCAGCCAAGCGTGCACCCGCGGCGGCAGCCTGTTCCAGAAGAACCCGCACAGGCCGAAGACGACCCCGCCCGGGGCCATCGCCAAGCCGGCGGCCAGCGCCGTCTTGCCGAGGCCCGACTGCAGGTGCAGCGCCACGCAGAAGAGGAATCCGCCGTAGGACGCGACTCCTGCCCCGAGGGTGGCCAAGCCCGGCGCGACACCGCGGATCTTGAGCACGGCGAGGTCGACGAGCGGATCGCGCACGCGGCGTTCCACGACGACGAAGAGCACGGCCAGCAGCGCGCCGACGGCGATCGAGCCGAACGTCCAGGCCGGCCAGCCGGTTTCGTGCCCGAGCACCAGCGGCAGCACGACGAGCACCACCGCCGGCACGGCGATCGCGAGCCCGGCGAGGTCGAGCCGCCGGCCCGCCTTCGCGGCACCACCGGGCACCAACTTGACGGCGAGCACGGCCACGAGGACGCCGATCGGGACGTTCACCAGGAAGACCGGCCGCCAGCCCGCCCCGAACAGGTCCGCGCCGACGAGCACCCCGCCGACGACCTGACCGGCGACGAACGCGACGGAGATGACCGCGGTGTACGCGCTGAGCGCTTTCGCCCGCGCGGCCCCGGTGAACTGCGCCTGGATGACGCTGATGACCTGCGGCATCATCAACGCGGCCCCGGCGCCCTGCGCGATCCGCGCGACGATGAGGATCTTTTCGTCCGGCGCCAGGCCGCAGAGTGCCGAGCAGACGGTGAAGGCGATCGTGCCGGTGACGAACAGCCGGCGCCGGCCGAACAGCTCACCGAGGCGGGCACCGGTGATCAGCAGCATCGCGTAGCCCACGGTGTAGCCGGAGACGACGAGTTGCAGCGCGGCGCCGGACGCGTGCAGGTCGGTGCGGATGTCGGTCATGGCGACGTTCACGACGGTGACGTCGAGCAGCGCCATGAACTGGCCGAGCAGCAGGACGGCCAGCATGAACCACGGCCGCCGGTCCGGCCGGGCTTCCCGGTCCGTGGCCGGGGCAGGAGTGGTCAGTGTCATGTACCTGACCTTGCGGTTCTTCGGTTCCCGGCGGAGAGAGCCTGGTGATGCTGGTGCTGGGAGTACCCGCTTCCGTCCGCTGAGCCGTCCAAAACTGTCGTACCCCTCCGGCACCATGTCCGCATGACCCAGACGCAGGTCCGCACGAACCGCCGGGAGGAACTCGGCGGGTTCCTCAAGGCGTGCCGGGCGCGGATCGGCCCGGAGGAGGTCGGGCTCGCGCCCGGTCCTCGCCGACGGCTCAGCGGGTTGCGCCGCGAAGAGGTGGCGCTGCTCGCCGGCGTCGGCGTCACCTGGTACACGTGGCTGGAGCAGGGGCGGCCGATCAACGCGAGCGCGCAGGTGCTCGACGCGGTGGCGCGCACGCTGCGGATGGACCACCCGGAGCGGGAGCACCTGTACCGGCTGGCGGAGCTGACGCCGTCGCGGCTGCCGTCGTCGGCCGAGGTGGTGCCGGACGCGGTGCGCGAGGTGCTGCGCGCGCTGGATCCGGTGCCCGCGACGGTGGTCAACGGCCGGTTCGACGTGCTGGCGTCGAACGCGGCACAGGAAGAGCTGTTCTGGGAGTGGCACAGCATGCCGTGCCTGCACAAGAACCTGCTGTGGTGCTGCGTGACCGAACCGAACGCGCGGGCGTTCCTGCTGAACTACGACGAGGAGGTACCGCACATGGTCGCGCGGATGCGGGCCGAGTACGGCAGGCACGTCGGCGATCCGGGCTGGGAAGAGGACATCCGGCGGCTGTCGGCGTTGAGTCCCGAGTTCGTCGAGCTGTGGGAGCGGCACGAGGTGGCGGAACCGCGGGCGCGGCTGCGGCGGTTGCACCACCCGCGGGCCGGGCGGATGACCTTCCGGCTGACCGAGCTGGCGGTGTCGGAGGTGCCGGGCCTGCGGATCCAGGTGTCCACTCCGGACGATGCGGCCACCTGGGCGTTGCTGCCCTCGACGCGGAGGTCGTCATGACGTCACTCGATCTGAGCAGCCGGGGGCTGACCGAGTTTCCCTCGCTGCCGGCCGGCGTGACCCGGCTCGACCTGTACCGGAACTCGCTCTCGTCGGTGCCTGCCTCGCTGTGGGAGCACACCGGGCTGGAGGTGCTCAACCTGGCGACGAACCGGCTGTCTTCGTTGCCACCGGGGATTTCCGCGTTGAAGTCCGTGCACACGCTCGACCTGGCGCACAACGAGTTCGACTCGCTGCCGGACGAGCTGGGTGAGCTGGCCGGGCTCACCGAGTACCTGTACGTCAGCGACAACCGGCTGACGGCGTTCCCTTCGGCGTGGTGCCGGCTGGGGACGCTGAAGTACCTGGGGTGCACGGACAACCGTCTCACCGAGTTGCCGCCGGATCTTTCCGGGTTCTCTTCGCTGCGGGAACTCCGGTTGTACCGCAACGCGTTGACCGCGCTGCCGGAGTCGATCGGCACGCTCGGTGCCCTGCGGGAGCTGCACCTGCGGGGCAACGGGCTGACTTCGCTGCCCGCGTCGATCGGTTCATTGGGTGAGCTGCGTCAGCTCGACCTGCGGGAGAACCTGCTCGTCTCCCTTCCTTCGTCGATCGCCCGGCTGTCCAAATTGGACAAACTGGATCTGCGGTGGAACAAGCACTTCCGGGAGCCGGCGTGGCTGCGCGACTTCGAGGAGGCGGGGTGCATGGTCCTTCGCTGACAACTCAACAGAGGATGGTCGGGCGCGGGCCGTAGGTCGCGGTGTGCGACGTCCGGCGGACTTCGGCGCCACTCGTGATGTCGTAGAGCACGCGGGTGTCGGTGACGCTGAAGCCGGGCGTGCCGATCGACGGCTGACACGGGCTGGTCCCCCCGAACTGGACCGGTGGCGGGTCTCCGGGCACCTGGGCGCCGGTCTGGCCGTCGACGCGGTAGTGGCGGGTGCCCCAGATCCGGACCGTCACGGAGTCGCCGGAAACGATGGCCTGGATGGCGATCCCGGTCGGCGAGTCGTTGGTCAGCTTGAGCTCGACGGGGCTGCCGTCGGCGTTGACGGCCTTGGCGTCGCGGCCGACGGGGTAGCGGTCGAGGTAGTGGTCGTGCTCGAGGTGGCCGCCGTCGGTCAGGCCGGCGAGGTAGCCCGCGTTGTACAAAGTGGACGCGAGCTGCGAGACGCCACCGCCGACGACGGTCGCGCCGGTGCCGTCTTCGTCGGCCGGGGCGGGCACGTAGCCGTTGTCGGCGGTACGCGGGCCGGAGCGGGCGCCGAGGCTGAACGTCTCGCCGGGCTTGACGATCGTGCCGGACAAGCGGGCGGCGAGCGTCCGGTTGTTCGTCGCGGCCGGGCCGGCCAGGCCGCCGGTGGCGAACTCGCCGACGACCTCCTTGATGCCGAGCGCACCGGCGGCGTCGGTCGTCACGCCGGGCTTCGACGCGCTGTAGACGACGGGGAGGTCCCGGCCGTCGGTCTTCTTGAGCACGTCGATGAGCGGCAGGAAGGTCTTCTCCCAGTTGACCTTCCGGGCGTCCTCGGAGGGGTCGACGGCCGGCTGGTCGCCGGTGAAGACGATCTGGGCGTCCTTGCCGTCGGTCTCGGTGCTGGCGAGCCCGTCCTTGAGGGCGGCCTGCAGCTTGCCCTGGTCGATGCGGACCTCGACGGCCCCGCCCTCGACCGCGGCGAACTGGAACGACGACGCGATCGTGGCGGGCGTGAGCGGAACGTCCTTGCCCTGCCCGTGCACGACGACCGGTTTCGCGACGGCGGGCACGACGATCTGCTGGTAGGCGGCCTGCACACCGGCCGCGGTCGCCTTGACGGGCGTGATCGCCATGCCGAGCTTGACGCCACCGGGGTCGAGCCAGTGGTCGGTGACGGCGTGCACGGCGCCGTCGAGGTCGGTCAGCTGCTGCCCCTGCCGCGGCAGGATCGGGTACGGCGTGACACCGCCATCGCTGCCCTGGACCGCCATGAACCCGACCGAGCCTTCGGTGGCCGGGTGGTTCAGCCTGCGCTCGGCGAGTTCGCGCACGGCCTGGCCGATCTGGTTGGGATCGGTCCGCGTCGCGACGCCGACCTCGCGAGTGGTGAAGAAGGACATGACGCGCGTGATCGGGCTCAGCGGCTGGTGCCCGGCGAGCCCGAGGGTGTTCGGCCAGTCGAGCCCGAGCCCGGACTCCGAGGGCACGAGCTGGGCCTGGACATCGCCCCCGTGGATGGCAACGGGCCGGGTGAGCCGCGGCTCGAGTTCCTTGCGCAGCTTGGCTTCGGCTTCGGCATGGGTCAGCCCGCCGACCTCGATCCCGGCAACGGTCACGCCCCGCGGAACATCCCCGGCACTGGCGAAGAGATCGATGGCATAGAGGATGACGAAGAGCCCGAGCGCGATCCCGACGGACATCATGGCGCGGGCAAGTCCGGTCCGAAGCTTCCGCGCGGGAGTCTCCGGCGCCGGTGGTGGCGTGGGGGTTTCGAGGAGTTCGCCGAGGAGATCATCGGCAAAGAGATCAGTGGTGACGGGCGGCTCGTCGGTGGGTGCGAGTTCGGGTTCCGCGCCCGATTCGGCGGACTCGGCGGCGAGTGGCTCCGCGGGCTCGGGCTCGGTGGGCTCGACAGCAGGTGATTCGGCGGGCGTAGCGCCGGCAACGGACTCCACAGCGGGCTCGACCACAGGCGATTCGGCTGCCGCAGCCGGCTCGGGTGCCGCAGGCGGCTCCGCGGCGGGCTCGGCTGCCGCAGGCGGCTCCGCGGTCACAGGCTCGAGCTCCCGTACCTCGGCACGCTCGCGCGCCTCGTCGTCTGCCACGCCCCCGCCTACAGGTAGAGCCCCGTTCCTTGTTCGGTTTGCTCCGTCGCCACCGCGTGGATGTCGCGTTCGCGCATCACCAGGTGCCCCTCGCCCCTGATCTCGACCTCGAACTGGTCCTCCGGGTTGAAGAGCACGCGGTCGCCCGTCTTGACGTTCCGCACACTGTTCCCGACGCCCAGCACATCACCCCACGCGAGCCGGCGCGCCACCTGCGCCGTCGCCGGGATCACGATGCCGCCGCTGCTGCGGCGCTCGCCCTCGTCCGGGGACAACCGCACCAGCACGCGGTCGTGCAGCATCTGGATCTCGAGTTTCGCCCCGTCAGACACGGTTCGCATGCTACTCGGCGGGCTCACCCGCCATGACCAGGCTCAGCTCGCGCGCCCCGTCCGCCTGGAGCCGCACCGGTACGCCCCAGTCCTGCCGGGTGATCCGGCACGCCGGGTGCTCACCACCGTCGTCACAGCTCGCCGCCTGCGCGACCACCTGCAGCACACCCTCGGTGACACCCTCCGCCAACCGGATCTTGCGCTTCAAGCCGGTGCCGGTGCCGACGCCGTCGGCCAGCAACGAGGGCGGCGACGCGCTGATCTCCAGCCGCGTCGACGGGCCGAAACGGTCGTCGAGCTTCTCGCCCGGCGGTGCCGTGAACAGCACCGAAAAGTCGATCTCGCCCGGTGCGAGCACCGTCGGCGGCCTGCGAACGGCGTGCGCGTCACCCGCGACGAGCGTCGGCTCGCCCGCGGGCAACGGGCCGATCCGGTTGCCCGCCGACTCGACGACCAGCAGTTCGCCGTCGTGCAGCAGCAGGCCCTGCGGCTCCGAAAGTCCCGTGGCGATCGTGGTCACTTCGCGCGTGAAGATGTCGAAGTGGCGGACCGCGCCGTTGTAGGTGTCGGCGATCGCGATCTTGTCGCCGGGCAGCACGGCGAGACCGAGCGGGTGCTGCAGCAGCGCCTTGTCGGCCGGGCCGTCGGTGTGGCCGAACGAAAACAGGTCGACGCCGATCGCCGTGTGCACCGTGAACGACTCGCCGTCGGGCTCGATCCAGCGCAGCGCCGACGTCTCCGCGTCGGCGAGCCACAGCTTGTCGCCGTCCGCGGCGAGGCCCGACGTCTGCGCGAAGAAGGCTTCGCTGACGTCGCCGTCTCGGAGGCCTTCGACGGTCGTGCCGGCGAAGCGGCGGATCGTGCCGGAGACCGGGTCGAACACGCTCAGTGTGTGGTTGCCGGCCATCGCGACGACGATCCCGCCGACCGGGCCGTACCAGGCGACGTCCCACGGGCTCGTGAGGTCGACCTCGACGCCCTTGCCGGCGTCCGGTCCGGTGCGCCACTGCGCGCCGGTGCCGGCGACCGTGGTCACCTCGCCGGTGATCAGGTCGAGGCCGCGCAGCCGGTGACCGGCGGTGTCCGCGACGACGGCGTGATAACCGGCGCGCTCGGCGACGTCGTAGGGCAGCAGTGCGATACCCGACGGCTCGGCGAACGTCGCGATGTCGAACGGCCCGTCCTGGCCACCGCGCTCTCCGCTGCCGAAGCGCCGGATGACCGTCTCACCGTCCGACGCGAACTCGACGACGGAGTGGTGCCCGGTGTCCGCGACGAGGACGCGCCCCTCGGCCGTCGCGACGGCCTTGCTCGGGAACCGCAGCTCGCTGACCTGCTCCTCGACCGGGACGTACGGGCTGCCGCCGCGGCGAAGCGTCCCCTTCGCCTCGTGCTTCGTCACGAGGTCCGCGATGACCCGGCGAAGCGCCTCTTCGTGCCCTTCGCCCGCGGCGACGTGCACGACGTACCCCTCGGGGTCGACGACCGCCAGCGTCGGCCACGCGCGGACCGCGTACTGCGACCACAGCTCCATCTTCGGGTCGTTGACGACCGGGTGGTGCACCTCGTAGCGCCGGACCGCGGCTTCGATCGACGCGCGCTCGCCCTCGTGCAGGAACTTCGGCGAGTGGACGCCGATCGTGACGAGCACGTCCGCGAACTCGGCTTCGAGCGGGCGCAGCTCGTCGAGCACGTGGAGGCAGTTGATGCAGCCGCTGGTCCAGAAGTCCAGCAGGACGACGCGCCCGCGCAGCTCGGCGAGGGTCAGCGCGCGGCCACCGGTGTTCAGCCAGACGTCGCCGCGCAGCTCGGGGGCGCGCACGCGGGCCTGCGGTCGGGGTGAAGTCACGGCAAGAGTGAACTACAACTGTTCACGCTCTGTTCCGGAGTTCAGCCGATGAGAGAACAAACTCACCCCACGGGGGTGCCCCGCCAAGACGGCGGAAAAGAACGCGCGGCGGGGTGAGCCGCCGCTTAGGCTTCGGACCATGACCCCCGTCCAGCCGGCCGGCGCCCTCACCTTCGAGGAGGCACGGCACCTGCAGGAGAACCTCCGGGAACCGGTGCGTCCCGGGCTGACCGGATCCGAGCTCGACGACGTCGAGCGCCGGTTCGGCTTCCGCTTCGCCGTGGACCACCGCACGTTCCTGTCCGCCGGCGTCCCGATCGGCGACCGCTGGCCGGACTGGCGCTGCGGCAACACCGAGCAGCTGCGCAAACGCTTGGCCTGGCCGGTCGACGGCGTGCTGTACGACGTCGAGCACAACGGCTTCTGGCTGCCGGACTGGGGCACGCGCCCGGTCGGCCCGGAGGACGCGGTCCGCGAAGCCCGCCGGCGCTTGGCCGACGTGCCGCAGCTGGTGCCGGTGTGCGGGCACCGGTACCTCCCGGGTTTCGCGGGAACGGCGGGCTACCCGGTGCTGTCGGTGTACCAGACGGACATCATCGTTTACGGCTGTGACCTGCGGGATTACCTGAACCGCGAGTTCGCGACGGGCGGCATCAGCACCGCCCCACCGGACGGTCCGAGGTACATAGACTTCTGGTCCCGCTTCATCGACTAGCCGAATCTGACGCCGTCTAGCGTGAAAGCTAGAAAAGCTTAGAAGCTGTTAGTTCTCCCGGCGCAACATCCGGCTGACGCCCGCCGCCACCGTGGTCGCCAGGATCCAGCCCGATGCCGTGAATCCCGCCGCCACCCAGTTGTCCGGGCCGTGCATGTACCAGCGGCTCTTGTTGCCGAAGTCCACGATGGGCACCAGCAGGTCCGCCGTGTAGATCACCGGGTTCCACTGCAGCCCCGTGTCCTGCTGGTTCACCACGCAGCGCGGGCCGTTCGCGATGATCTGGTGAGCCTGGTCCGCCGACTGCCAGTGAACGCAGTCGTCCGAGCCCAGGCCGAACCACAGGCTCCCCAGCACCAGCAGCGTGAACAGCCAGCCCAGCGCGCGCACCGGGCGGTAGCCGTAGCCGACCATCGATCGCTGCAGCCAGCTCCACAGCCGCACCCCCGGCCCGAAGAACTTGAACCCGCGAGCCAGCGCCTCGTACCTGAACTGCTGCTTGCGCAACGCCACCGTCGACGCGTGCTCTTCGTTCCCCGCCGCGCGGAGCATGTGCGCGAGCTGGTCGTACGGGCCCGGCCGGTAGCCGCGCATGGCCTTGCTCAGCAGCTCGATGCGGTGGTCCAGCGCCTTGTCGTCGGCCAGCGGGATGCTCTTGCCGAGGGCGTCGTAGCGGAAGTCCTCCAGCTCGATGCCGCCGGACGCGGCCCAGAACTCCTCGTTGTCGGTCAGCGTTCCGCAGTGCGCGCGGCGCAGCACCACCCGGCCGGTCGGGGGGAGCTTCGGCGTCAGCGTGAACTCGTCCGCCGCGACGTCGCCCGCGTCGAGTGCCACCAGGAACGGGGGCAGCGAACCCAGCTCGGATCCGCGCAGATCCACCCTGCGGGCGACCTGGGCGCCGTCGAGGTTGACGCCGCCCTCCGCGACGAACGGGCGGCTGTTGTTGTCCCGGAGCGTCAGGTCGCGGCCGATCCGGCCGGTGCGGATGTCGAGGGAGAAACTGCTGGTCGAGCGCATGCCCGGCTCCGTCAACCGCGTGCCGGCCAGGTTGATCGAGCCGCCGACCTCGACGCCCTGCAGCCGCAGCGTGCCGTGGATCGTCGCGTCGGTGAGCTGGAAGTTGCCCGCGATCTTCGACCGGCGCGCCGAGAACACGTCACGGCCCGGGTGCCGGAACATCGAGTTCCACGCCAGGAAGTTGCCGCCGACGGTCACGTCCGCCAGCCGCAGCTGACCGGCCGGGACGCGCAGGCTCGTCGCCTCGATGTCGCCGCCGATCTCGGTGCCGTCCAGGTGCAGCGCGCGGTCGTAGTACGGCTGCGACTTGCCGCGCACGACGCTGACCTCGGCGCCGGCCAGCCGCAGCGAGCCGCCGATCCGGGCGTTGACCATGCGCAGCGTGCCGAGCGCCTGCAGGCCGTCCGACAGCTCGACGTTGCCGTCGACGCGCATCCGGTCGGCGACCAGTGCCGGTCGCGGGTCGAGGTACGGGTCGTTGGACTTCCACGCGTCGACGGCGATCGGGCCCTGCTGGGACACCGTCAGCTTCGCCTCGCGCAGCACGATGTCGCTGTCCACGGTGGCGCTCGGCAGGTACATGATCCCGGTGGCGGAGAAGCGTTTCCGCTGGCTGGCGGGCCCGTAGTTGTCGACTTCGCAGAGCAGGCTGCCGCCGATGTGCAGGCCGTTGCCGTTGAGCGCGAAGCCGTCCGGGTTGTTCAGCGTGGCGCCCGAAAAATTGACGTTACCGCCGGTCCGCAGGCCGGGGAGCCGGACTTCGCCGTTCGCGACCATCCGGTACGCGAGCAGCGCGCCGTTCAGCACGAGCCGGTCGGCGTGGATCGCCTTGCCGTGCGGGTGGGCGATCACCGTGCGGGTCAGCACCAGCGACCCCTCGATCACGGCGTCGGTCAGGTTGACCGCGGCGTTCGGCATCCCGCGTTCGCGGTCGTCCCCGCGCTGGACGGTGGTCTCCTCGATCTCGCGGTCGGCGCCGTCGACCTGCACGACGCTGCGGATCAGCCGGACGTCGTTGCGGCTGCGCATGTTGCGGGCCTTGAGCCCGGGCAGCCAGCACTTGCGGAAGACCAGGCCGAGCAAGTGCGCCTCACGCACGTCCGGCGGCTGCTCGAAGCGGCAGCGTTCGAACCGGAAGAGGTACTTGAGGTCCGCGGCGCGCAGGTCGAGCGTGCCGGTGATGTAGGCGTCCTCGACGTAGACGATCGGCGCGTTGGTGGCCTGCCGCCGCCAGCGCAGCAACCCGCCGTTGCCGGGTTTGAGCAGGTCGGACGCCTTGACCTCGTACCGGCGGTCCGGGATGCCCGCGAACGGGTCGAGAGGAGGCAGCGCGTTTTCGGTCGTCACCGGCCGCCCCCTCCCTCACCCTCCTTCAAAGTAGCGAAAGCGAACGATATTCGCAGGCGTTTCGCAGGCCAACGGCCTTATTCACCTCAAGCGTTCGGGTTCAGCACCCGGGCGAGGAACGACTTCGTCCGCTCCTCGCGCGGGCTCCCGATGACCTGGTCGGGCGGGCCCTCTTCGACGACGACGCCGCCGTCCATGAACAGGACCTTGTCCGCCACCTCGCGCGCGAACTGCATCTCGTGCGTGACGACGACCATGGTCATGCCGTCCTTGGCGAGCTGCTTCATCACGCCCAGGACGTCGCCGACGAGCTCCGGGTCCAATGCGGACGTCGGCTCGTCGAACAGCATCAGCTTCGGCTTCATCGCGAGCGCCCGGGCGATCGCGACGCGCTGCTGCTGCCCGCCGGACAGCTGCGCCGGGTAGTTCTTCGCCTTGTCGCCGAGGCCGACGCGGTCCAGCAGCTCCAGCGCGCGCTCCCGCACCTGGGCCTTCGGCTCGCGCCGCACCTGGATCGGCGCCTCCATGACGTTCTCCAGCGCGGTCATGTGCGGGAAGAGGTTGAACCGCTGGAACACCATCCCGATGTCCTTGCGCTGGAACGCGACCTCGCTCTCCCGCAGCTCGTGCAGCTTGTCGCCACGCTGCCGGTAACCAACGAGCACGCCGTCGACGTACAGCCGGCCGGCGTCGATCTTCTCGAGGTGGTTGATGCAGCGCAGCAGCGTCGACTTGCCCGAGCCGGACGGCCCGATCAGGCAGAGCACCTCACGCTCGTTGACCTCGAGGTCGATGCCTTTGAGGACGTCGACGCTGCCGAAACTCTTGCAGATCCGCTGTGCGGAAACCACCGGCGTCATGTGACGTTCCCTCCACCCCGGCTGAACAATTTCGCTGCCCAGCCCTGGCGCTGAACCACGTCCCGCGAGGTGCCGCGCGAGAACCGCTTCTCGATCTGGATCTGGACCACCGTGAGCACCGATGTCATGAACAGGTACCAAAGCGCGGCCACGATGAGCAACGGCACGGTCTTCAGGTTCTGCGAATAGATGGTCTGCGCCGCGACCATCAGCTCGAAGTACCCGATCGCCACGACCAGTGACGTCGTCTTCAGCATGGAGATCGTCTCGTTGCCGGTCGGCGGGATGATCACCCGCATCGCCTGCGGCAGGATGATCCGCCGCAGGGTCCTGGTGCGGTTCATCCCCAACGCGCTCGCTGCTTCCAGCTGGCCGGAGTCGACCGACTGGATGCCACCGCGCACGATTTCCGCCATGTACGCGGCTTCGTTGAGGCCGAGGCCGAGCAGCGACGCCGTGAACTGCGTGATCAGCAGGTTCGTGTCCCAGCTGACGAACGTCGGCCCGAACGGGATGCCGAGCCCGATCCGCGAGTAGGCCAGGCCGAGGAAGTTCCAGATGATCAGCTGCGTGATCAGCGGGGTCCCACGGAACAGCCAGATGTAGAGCGCCGCGGCGCCCGACGTCAGCGGGTTGGGCGAAAGCCTCATGACGGCCAGCAGGATCCCGCCGAAGATCCCGATCAGCATCGAGATCACCGTCAGGATCAACGTGTTCTGCAGACCGCGCAGGATCCGGTCGTCGAACAGGAACTGGCCGACGACCGGCCACTGCAGGGCATCGTTCGTGATCACGCTGCGGACCACGATGAACGCCAGGAAGAGGATGATCACCCCGGCCACCCAGCGCCCGTAGTGGCGCACCGGGACGGCCTTGATGGACTCGGCGTCGTTCGGCGCCTCGGCGGGAGGCGCTTCGGAGGAGCTCACGAACTCAGTCCTTTGACTCAGGAAGCCGGGTTGATCTCCGACTTGGTGACCGCACCGGCCGAGGACAGACCCCACTTGTCGAGGATCTTCTTGTAGGCCCCGCTGTCGATGAGCTTCTGCACGGCGCCCTGGACGGCCTTGCCGTAGTCGCCGCTGTTCTTGCCGAGCACGATGCCGTAAGGCGCGGTGTCGTAGGGCTCGCCGACGACCTCGAGCGCGCCGTTCGTCTGCTTCACCGCGTAGTCGATGACCGGCGAGTCGGCCAGCTCGGCCTGCACTCGCTTCGCGGTGAGCGCCAGGTTGACGTCGGTCTGGGCCTGCAGCTGCGTGATCTCGATGGCCGGCTTCCCGCCACCGGTGCAGGCGGCGTTCTTCTTGTCGAGGTCCTCGACCTGCGTGGTGCCCTTCTGCACGGCGACCTTCTTGCCGCAGAGGTCGTCGACCTTGATGCCGTCCGGGTTGCCCTTCAGCACGCCCAGCGAGGTGCCGGCCTTGTAGTACGAGATCATGTCGACCGTCTGCAGCCGCTCGCTCGTGATGCTGAACGACGACATCGCCAGCTCGTACTTCTTCGAGCCGATGCCGGGGATGATGCCGTCGAACGAAGCGTTCTGGAACTCCATCTGCACGCCGAGCACCTGGCCGATGGCGGTGCCGAGGTCGACGTCGAAGCCGGCCGCCTTGCCGTTGTCCTGGAATTCGTTGGGCGGGTAGCTCTGGTCCTGGCCGACCAGGATCTTGCCGTCGGTCTTGACGTCGGCGGGCACCAGCGCGGCGAGCGCGTCGTCCTTCGCGACCGTGCCCGCGTCACCCGAACCAGTACCTGCCGGAGCGGCACTGCTCGAGCCGACGTCGCCGGCACCGCTACCACCCGCGCCGCAGGCCATGGTCAGTCCGACCAGGGCGAAAGCGGGCAACAGGGCGAGCGCCTTGAGTTGGGGTCCTCGGGCCACGTCGTCACTCCTCGTAGTTCTCAGTTCGTGAGAGCACGCATATTGCCACTCATCCATACCAAAGCACAGCACTGTCGAGTTACAGCGACGTTTCGCACCGCGCCCACCGGTGTGGGAGTGTCGCGCACGAAGGGGCACGTGGGTCAGGATGTCGTTCATGAACGCGACCCCGCCCCGGCTGCCCCCCTCCGGTCGACGCGCGAGGAAGGCGACGACCCGCCGGATCACCCGGCCGGGAGCCCGGTTCGACGGCTACCTCTCGCCGGACCGGCCGCACGCCGGCGCGTACGACGAGATGTTCGCCGCCGACGGGACGGTCCGCGGTCCGTACCGCGCGCTGTACGAGTCGATCGCCGCACTCGACGCCCACGACCTGAACTCGCGGTCGCTCGCGCTGGACCGGGCGATGGTCGACCAGGGCATCACGTTCTCACTGTCCGGCCAGGAGCGCCCGTTCCCGCTGGACCTGGTGCCGCGGGTGATCCAGGCGGCCGAGTGGTCGAAGCTCGAGCGGGGCGTGGCCCAGCGCGTCCGCGCGCTCGAGGCGTTCCTCGCCGACATCTACGGCGACCGCCAGATCCTGCGCGAGGGCGTGCTGCCGCGGCGGCTGATCACCTCGTGCGAGCACTTCCAGCGGGAGGCGTTCGGCATCAACCCGCCGAACGGCGTGCGCATCCACGTGTCCGGAGTGGACCTGGTGCGCGACGAGGAAGGCACGTTCCGGGTGCTGGAGGACAACCTCCGCAACCCGTCCGGGGTGTCGTACGTGATGGAGAACCGGCGGACGATGGCGCGGGTCTTCCCGGACCTGTTCGCCCAGCACCGCGTCCGGCCGGTCGGGGACTACGCGTCGCACCTGCTGCGGGCGCTGCGCGCGGCGGCCGCGGCGAACGTCGCCGACCCGATGGTCGTCGTGCTCACTCCCGGTGTCCACAACTCGGCGTACTTCGAGCACTCGCTGCTGGCCCGGCTGATGGGCGTCGAGCTGGTCGAAGGCCGCGACATGTTCTGCCGCGACAACGTCGTCTACCTGCGGACGACCGAGGGCGAGCGCCAGGTCGACGTCATCTACCGGCGCATCGACGACGAGTTCCTCGATCCGGTGCACTACCGGCCGGACTCGGTGCTCGGCATCGCCGGCGTCCTCAACGCGGCGCGCGCGGGCAACGTCGTCGTCGCGAACGCCGTCGGCAACGGCGTCGGCGACGACAAGCTCGTCTACACCTACGTGCCCGAGATGGTGAAGTACTACCTGAACGAGAAGCCGCTGCTGCCCAATGTGGACACGTTCCGGTGCTGGCTGCCGGACGAGTTCGACCACGTCATGGCGCACCTCGACGAGCTGGTCGTCAAGCCGGTCGAAGGCTCCGGCGGCTACGGGATCGTCTTCGGGCCCGAGGCGACCGCGGCGGAGCTGGCGACCCTGCGGCGGAAGGTGCGCGCGAACCGGCGCGGCTGGATCGCGCAGCCGGTGGTCCAGCTCTCCACGGTGCCGGCCAAGGTGGAGGACCGGCTCGCGCCGCGGCACGTCGACCTGCGGCCGTTCGCCGTCAACGACGGCAAGGACATCTTCGTGCTGCCCGGCGGGCTGACGCGGGTGGCGCTGCCGGAGGGCAGCCTGGTCGTCAACTCGTCGCAGGGCGGCGGTTCGAAGGACACGTGGGTGCTGGCGTCGCGCGCGTCCACCGTCGAACGAGAGCTCGAACAGCCCGCGCTCGGTGCGATGTCCACTGTGGACGGCCTGGTCGCCGAACAGGGACCCGAACTGACCTCGTCCCAACAGCAGCAGCAACAGCAGAGCTAGGGGGTCCGGATGCTGGCACGCAACGCGGAGTCGCTGTACTGGATCGGCCGGTACGTCGAACGCGCCGACGACACCTCCCGGATCCTCAACGTCTCGGTCCACCAGCTGCTGGAGGACGCGACGGTCGACCCGGACCACGCGAGCCGGCAGCTGCTGGCCGTCCTGGGCATCGACGACCCCGACGGAGACGCCCTCGACGTCTGGAAGCTGACCGAGCTGGTGGCGTACGCGAAGGACAACCCGGCGTCGATCGTCGGCTCGATCAACTCGGCGCGCGAGAACACGCGGGGCGCGCGCGAAGTCGTCCCGACCGAGCTGTGGGAATGCCTGAACGCGACGTGGAACGCGGTCCCGGACCGGCAGCGCTACGCCCGGCGCGCCGGGCCGCACGCGTTCCTGTCGTTCGTCGAGGAGCGCGCGGCGATGTTCGCCGGGCTCGCCGACTCGACGATGAGCCGGGACGACGGCTGGCTGTTCATGGTCCTCGGCCGCTCGATCGAACGCGCCGACATGGTGGTCCGGCTGCTGCTGTCGCGGGTCGCGGACCGTGCGTCGTCGCCGGGGTGGATCACGGTGCTGCGCTCGGCCGGCGCGCAGGACACGTACCTGAGGACGTACCGGGGCGCGCTGGACGCCGGCCGCGTCGTGCAGTTCCTGTTGCGGGACACACTGTTCCCGCGCTCGGTGTTCCACGCGCTGCGGCAGGCGGAGGAGTGCCTGCAGCGGCTCGACCCGGGCGGCGGCGCGCGCAACAACGAGAAGTCCGAGGCCCTGCGCGAGCTCGGCCGGGCGCGCAGCGAGCTGGAGTTCCTGCGCCCGGCGGACCTGCTGACGGACCTGCCGCGGCGGCTCGGGACGTTGCAGACGTCGATCAAGGAGATCGGCGAAGCGGTGTCGTTGCAGTACTTCAGCACGTCGCCGTGGGTGGCGTGGAGCGGTGCGGAGGTTTCGCTGTGACGTGGCAGCTGCGGGTGGCGCACCGGACGGGGTACCGGTACGCGACGCCGGCGACCCAGTCGTACAACGAGGCGCGGCTGACCCCGCGTTCGGACCGGCGCCAGACGACGGTCGCGACACGCATCGAAACGACCCCGGCGACCCGCGCCTACCGGTACACGGACTACTGGGGCACGGTCGTGACGTCGTTCGACCTCCACGCGCCGCACACGGAGTTCACGGTGCTGGCGACGTCGGTGGTGGAGACGGCGGACGAGGCCGAGCCGATCCGCACGGCGTCGTGGAAGGACCTGCGGAGCGAGACGGTGGTCGACCACCGCACGGAGTACCTGACCCCGACCGACTACACCCCGCGCGACGCCGCCCTGGCGCGCGAGGCCCGTTCGCTGCGGACCGGATTGGATCCGGCCGAGGCGGTGCTCGCGGTGTGCGAGTGGGTGAACAAGCAGCTGAAGTACCAGCCGGGCACGACGGGCGTCCACTCGACGGCGACGGACGCGTGGCAGGCGCGTGAAGGCGTGTGCCAGGACTTCGCGCACGTGACGCTGGTGATGCTGCGCGCGATCGGCGTCCCGGCCCGGTATGTGTCGGGGTACCTGCACACGAAACCGGACGCGAAGCTCGGCGAGGTGGTGGAGGGCGAGTCCCACGCGTGGGTCGACGTCTGGACCGGCGGGTGGTGGGCGTACGACCCGACGAACGCGATCCCGGTCGGGCCGCGGCATGTTTGGGTGGCGATGGGGCGGGACTATGCGGACGTGGCGCCGCTGAAGGGGATCTTCACGGGTGGCGGGCAGTCCACTTTGGACGTCTCGGTCCACCTGACCCGGCTGGGCTGAGCGGCGCTTTCGCGGTGAAAGCGCCGCTCAGACGGGATCAGCCGCGGGCGTGGGCGTCCAGGATGTGCGCCACGGCCTCGGTCACCCGCTGCGCGTAGTCCAGGTGCAGCCACTCGTCCGGCACGTGGATGTTCGAGTCGGCCCCGCACGCGCCGGTCACCAGGAACTGCGCCTCCGGGTACTTGCGGGAGAGCAGGCCCATGAACGGGATCGACCCGCCCATGCCGGTCGCGCGGTGGGGCTGGCCGAAGACCTCGTCGCTGACCGTGCGCAGGGCGTTCGTCAGCCACGGCGACTCGGTCGGCGCGTTCCAGCCGTCCTCCGCCTGCGGGTTGTGACCGAAGGTGACCTTCGCGCCGTACGGGACGTCGGTGGTCAGGGCCGCCTTCACGGCTTCGAGCCCCTTCGCGGCGTCGGCCGTCGGCGGGAGGCGGAAGCTCAGGGTCAACGTCGTGCTCTCGCGCAGGACGTTGCCGGCGTCGGCGGGCTTCGGGAAGCCGTCGGCACCGATGATCGACAGCGTCGGACGCCACGCGTTGTTGAGCATCAGCTCCAGTGCGTCTTCGGTGATCACCCGACCGCCCTCGACCAGCGGGAACGCCGTCGTCAGCGCCTCGGGGAAGTCCTGCGAGACGGCCTTGAGCTCGGCCAGCCGGTTCGCCGGGACGTCCACCTTGAGCTCGTCGAGCAGCAGATCGCCGGTCGCGCTGTCCTCGAGCCGCTCGATCAGCCGCCGCAGGACTCGGAACGAGCTGGCGACGACGCCGCTCGCGATGCCCGAGTGCTGCGCCGAGTCCAGCAGCTGCACCGTGACGTCGAGGTGCAGCATCCCGCGCAGGCTCGTGACCAGCCACAACCGCTCGTAGTCGCTGCCGCCGGCGTCGAGGCAGACCACCAGCGAGACCCCGCCGATCCGGTCGGCCAGGTGCTCGACGTACGCGGGCAGGTCCGGGCTGCCGGACTCCTCGCCGGTCTCCAGGAGCACCACGATCCGGGCGTGCTCGCCGCCGGCCGCGTGGACGGCTTCGATCGCCGTCGTCGCCGCGTAGCCGGAGTAGCCGTCGTCGACGGACCCGCGGCCGTACAGGCGGCCGTCGCGGATCACCGGGGTCCACGGGCCGAGGCCCTCGGACCAGCCGCCGACCGGGGGCTGCTTGTCGAGGTGGCCGTACATCAGGACGGTGCCCTTGCCCGCCGCGCCCGGGGTCGCCGGGACGTCGACGAGCAGCAGCGGGGTGCGGCCTTCGAGCTGCACGACGTCCAGGGTCGCCCCGGGCAGGTCGCGCGCGGCGATCCACTCGCGGACGTGGTCGACGGCGTTGGCCAGGTGGCCGGTCGTCGCCCACTCGGCGTCGAAGGCCGGGGACAAGGCGGGGATGGCCACCAGTCCGGACAGGCTCGGGATGACGTCATCGGTCCACGACGTCACGACGGATTCACGAACGGATTTCTGCTCCACGCCGCCCATGTTGCCACGCACGTCCCACCGTGCGGCACGTCACAAAGGCGGGCACGGAGCGCGAGCGCGCGTGTGCGCACGGCCGCCCGTGTGTGCGGACGCGCCTGGTGAGCCCGCCGACCGGCTCCCTACTCTCGTAGGTCCAATGCTCGGGCTTCCTAGCGTTTTGCCTGTTCAGGACCCGTTTCTCAGCAACAAATCAGCAACCGCGCCTGACGAAAGCGCAGACCTTCGTGCCAGGATGTCGGCGTGAACCGTCAATGCCGACGGTGACCGAGCGCTTCGGAGACCCGATGCGCTGGTCCCCGCCGGTGCAGTCGCTGTGGTCGCCACAAGCGGCCGCCAGAGGCACCGACACCGAGGAGCAACGCCCATGCCGTCCGAACAGTGGACGCACCCGGAGCCTGGAGATGGACCGGCCGCCGTCGCGGCCCAGCCTTCCCCCGAGCAGGTGATCGCCGGATTGCGAGCGACCAGCGAAGGTGGCGCTGAGCTGACTCAGCTGCTCACCCCCGAAGGCGAGCGGGTCCCGTCGCCCCAGTTCGACAAGTACGTCGACGACATCGATGACGAAGCCCTGCGCCAGCTGTACCGCGACATGGTGCTCGTCCGCCGCGCGGACCGCGAGGCCAACGCGATGCAGCGCCAGGGCCAGCTCGGCATCTGGGTCCCGCTGCTCGGCCAGGAGGCCGCGCAGATCGGCTCCGGCCGCGCGCTGAAGAAGAACGACATGGCGTTCCCCAGCTACCGCGAGCACGGCGTCGCGTACGCGCGCGGGGTCGACATGAAGGACCTGCTGGGCATCTTCCGGTGCACCGACCACAGCGGCTGGGACTACCAGGGCACGGGCTTCCACCCGTACACCATCGTGATCGGCAACCAGGTGCTCAACGCCGCCGGCTACGCGATGGGCCAGAAGTTCGAGGGCAAGGTCGGCGACGACGACGGCGAAGCGACCATCTGCTACTTCGGTGACGGCGCGACCTCGCAGGGCGACGTCCACGAAGGATTCGTCTGGGCTGCCGTCTACGACGCGCCGCTCGTGTTCTTCTGCCAGAACAACCAGTGGGCCATCTCGGAGCCGACCGAGCGCCAGTCGCGCCTGCCGCTCTACCAGCGCGCCCGCGGGTACGGCTTCCCCGGCATCCGCGTCGACGGCAACGACGTCCTAGCCTGCCTCGCGGTGTCCCGCTGGGCGCTCGACGAGTGCCGCCACGGCAACGGACCCGTCCTGATCGAGGCGTTCACCTACCGGATGGACGCGCACACGACGACCGACGACCCGTCGCGCTACCGGCTCTCCGACGAGCTCGAAGAGTGGAAGCTCAAGGACCCGATCGAGCGCGTCCGGGCGTTCCTGGCCCGCAAGGGCGGCGCCGACCACGCCTTCTTCGACAAGGTCCAGGAGGAAGCCGACGCCTTCGCCGCCGACCTGCGCGAGTACACGTTCAACATGCCGGAGCCGCCGCCGGAGAGGATCTTCAGCAACGTCTACGCCGAGGGCAACCCGGTGCTGGAGGCGCAGCGCGAAGAGTTCCTGTCCTACCTCGACGGCTTCGTATCGGCGGGTGAGCACTGATGACCGACCTCCAGAAACTCACCATCGGCAAGGCGCTCAACCTCGGCCTGCGCCGCGCGATGGAAGAGGACCCCAAGGTCCTGATCATGGGCGAGGACGTCGGCAAGCTCGGCGGCGTCTTCCGGATCACCGACGGCCTGCAGAAGGACTTCGGCGAGCAGCGCGTGCTGGACACGCCGCTGGCGGAGTCCGGCATCATCGGCACCGCGGTCGGCCTGGCCGTGCGCGGGTTCCGGCCGGTCTGCGAGATCCAGTTCGAGGGCTTCATCTTCCCCGGCTTCGACCAGATTTCGTCGCAGCTGGCGAAGCTGCACTACCGGACGCAGGGCAAGATCAAGATGCCCATCGTGATCCGGGTGCCGTTCGGCGGCGGGATCGGCGCGGTCGAGCACCACTCGGAGTCGCCGGAGTCGCTGTTCGCGCACATCCCGGGCCTCAAGGTCGTGTCCATTTCGAACGCCGTCGACGCCTACTGGGGCATCCAGCAGGCGATCAAGTCGGACGACCCGATCCTGTTCTTCGAGCCGAAGCGGCTGTACCACTCGGGTGCGCTGCGCACGGAGATCGACGTCGCGGGCACGCCGCAGCAGATGTTCTCCTCGCAGATCGTCCGTGAAGGTACGACGGCGACGGTCGTCGCGTACGGGCCTTCGGTGAAGGTCGCGCTCGACGCGGCCGCCGCAGCGGAGGACGAGGGCAAGTCTCTCGAGATCATCGACCTGCGCACGCTCTCGCCGCTGGACCTCGGCCCGGTGTTCGAGTCGGTGCGCAAGACCGGCCGGCTGATCGCGCTGTCGGAGGCGCCGTCCGAGTCGTCGCTGACGTCGGAGATCGCCGCGCGCGTCCAGCAGGAGTGCTTCTACTCGCTGGAAGCGCCCGTCCTCCGGGTGACCGGGTTCGACACGCCGTACCCGCCGGCCAAGCTCGAGGAGCACTACCTCCCCGACCTGGACCGGGTGCTGCACGCCGTCGACCGCTCACTCGCCTGGTAAGGGGGATCTCCGCGCAATGCCTACGTACAAACAGTTCCCCCTGGCCGACACGGCCGAGGGGCTGACCGAAGCCGACATTCTTTCTTGGCACGTGAAGCCGGGCGACACGGTGACGGTCAACCAGATCGTCGTCGAGATCGAGACCGCGAAGGCGGCCGTCGAGCTGCCGATCCCGTGGGCCGGGGTGGTCACGGAGCTGCACGTCGAGCCGGGGCAGACGGTGGAGGTCGGTACCGCGATCCTCACCATCGACGTCGACCCCGGTGGGGCGGCTGCTCCTGCTCCGGTTGCTGCTCCCGCTGCCGCCGCGCCTGCGGAGGAAGAGGAGATGAAGCCGCTGGTCGGCTACGGCTCCAAGGCCGTCGTCACGCAGCGGCGGGCCCGGAAGGGCGCGGCTCCCGCCGCTCCCGCTCCGGCTGCCGCTGTCGTCGCTCCTCCCGCTCCGGCTCCGGTCGCGGCTCCGCGCGGCGGGTACGTCCCACTGGCGAAGCCGCCGGTGCGGAAGCTGGCGAAGGACCTCGGCGTCGACCTGCACGCGCTGACCGGGAGCGCCGACGGTGGCGTGATCACCCGGGACGACGTCGAGCGGGCGGCGAACGGTTCGGCTGCTCCCGCTGTGTCCGCTGTGGACACCGGCTACGACCCGGCGACCCGCGAGCGGCGCGTGCCGATCAAGGGCGTCCGCAAGATGACCGCGGCGGCGATGGTGCAGAGCGCGTACACCGCTCCGCACGTCACGGAGTTCCTGACGATCGACGTCACGCCGATGATGGAGTTCCGCGAGAAGCTGAAGAAGTCGCGGGAGTTCGCCGGGGTGAAGGTCACGCCGCTGACGTTCGCGGCGAAGGCCGTGTGCCTGGCGGCGAAGCGCACCCCGGACATCAACGCGGTCTGGGACGAAGCGGCGCAGGAGATCGTCTACAAGGACTACGTGCACCTCGGGATCGCCGCGGCCACCCCGCGTGGCCTGATCGTGCCCAAGGTCCGCGACGCCGACTCGCTGTCGCTGAAGGAGCTCGCGGCCGCGTTGACGGAGCTCACGGACGTGGCCCGCGAGGGCAAGACGTCCCCGGCGGCGATGGCGAACGGCACGATCACGATCACCAACGTCGGCGTGTTCGGCGTCGACACCGGCACGCCGATCATCAACCCGGGCGAGTCCGCGATCCTGTGCCTCGGCGCGATCAAGGACCAGCCGTGGGTGGTGGACGGCGAGATCAAGGTCCGCAAGGTGCTCCAGCTGTCGCTGAGCTTCGACCACCGCGTGGTCGACGGCCAGCAGGGTTCGGAGTTCCTGGCCGACGTCGGCGCCCTGCTGGCCGACCCGGCCATGGCGATGACGTACTAGTTCCCATGCCATGAAGGGCACCCTCATGGGCGTTAACGCCCATGAGGGTGCCCTTCATGGTTTTCGCCGTCGGCATACTCGCTTGACGGAGTGAGCACTCACTCCGCACACTGGTCGCATGACACCAGCACCCGAAACCCGGCGGAGAGCGCCGGGCATGAGCGTCGAAGCCCGGCGCGCCATGATCGTGCACGCGGTGCTGCCGCTCCTGATCGAGCACGGCGCCGGCGTGACCACCAGCCAGATCGCCCGCGCCGCCGGCATCGGCGAGGGCACCATCTTCCGCGCGTTCAAGGACAAGGACGAGCTGTTCGACGCCTGCACGGCCGAGGCGCTGCGCCCCGACCACGTGCTCGACGCGATCGCCGAAATCCCGATCGACCAGCCCCTTGAAGACCGGCTCGTCGAGGCCGCCGACGCGCTCGGCGCGCACCTCGAGCGGATGGGCGCGCTGATGGGCGCCCTGCACGCGTCCGGCCGGCACAAGCAGCGCGATCCCGAGCAGCGCCTCAAGGACCGGCGCGGCACGTGGAAGGGCGGTCGCAGCGAGTCGATGGCCGCCATGCGCGGCGCCATCACCGAGCTGTTCGAGCCCGAAAAGGACCGGCTGCGGCTGGCCCCCGAGCAGCTGGCCGCGCTGTTCCTGACCCTGCTGTTCGGCGGCCGCCGGATGGCACCGCTCGATGACCCCGCCACCACGCGCCAGGTGGTCGACGTCTTCCTGCACGGCGCCGTGGAGGCCAAATGATCCCGGGCGGTGGGGGCGGCATGGAGTTCATGCTGGCTCGGCGAGGAAGGCGGCGGCACGCGTCGACGGTCCCGGAAAGCGGGCTCACCGGACCGGTCGAAATCCCCGAGCCCAAGCCGGAAGACCAGCCGAAGGACTGGCGATCCCGGCTGAAACGCGCGAAGACGTCGGTGGCGGGCACGGTCCGCGGCCTGCCGAAGGTCGTGCGGCTGACGTGGCAGGCCAGCCCGGTCCTGACGATCCTCCTGGCGCTGATCACGCTGCTGTCGGGCCTCCTGCCGACCGTGACCGCGTACATCGCGAAGCTGCTGCTCGACGCGGTCGTCGCGGCGATCCAGCACACGGGCACCACCGGCGACATCGTGAACGTCGCGCTGTTCCAGTTCGGCGTGCTCGCCGCGACCGCGATCAGCAGCGCGCTGACGTCGATCGCGCAGTCGCTGCTGCAGGAACGCATGACGCTGACCATCCGCCACCAGGTGATGGCGCACGCCAGCGAGCTGCACCTCGCGTACTTCGAGGGCTCGACGTCCTACGACATGCTGCGCCAGGCCGCGCAGGAGGCGCCGACGCGGCCGCTGTCGATGATGAACTCCGCACTGGGGCTCGTCCGGACGCTCATCACGTTCGGCAGCATGATCGCGCTGCTCGTCTCGATCAGCCCGCTGCTCGCGCTGGTCGCGCTGGTGGCGCCGATCCCGGCGTTCATCTCGCAGTCGAAGTACGGCTCGCGCGCGTTCTGGCTGACGTTCCTGATGTCGCCGATCAAGCGGCGGATGGACTACCTGTCGTCGCTGGTCACGACGGACACGTACGCCAAGGAGACGAAGCTGTTCGGGCTCGGCCCGTACTTCGTCGACCGGTTCCGCCGGCTCGGCCTGGTGTCGTACGAGCGACAGCGGAAGCTGACGATCAACCGCAACCTCAGCTCGACGTCGTGGGGGCTGCTGAGCACGCTCGCGGGCTCGGCGATCGCGTTGTACATCGCGCTGGAGGCGGTCGGCGGCCGGCTGACGCTCGGCGACTTGGCGCTGTACACGGCCGCGGCGACGTCCGTGCAGACGTCGGTGTCCGGGCTGTTCACGGCGTTTTCGGGGATGTACGAGAACAATCTCTACCTCGACACGCTGTACCGCTTCCTGGACACGAAGCCGGAGATCACAGCGCCTCCTGCACCGCGTCCCATGCCGTCCACAGTGGAGGGACACATCGAGTTCGACTCGGTGACCTTCGCCTACCCAGGCGCGGACGAGGCGGCGCTCGACAACGTCAGTTTTGAGATCCGCCCAGGCGAGACGGTGGCGGTGGTGGGCCGCAACGGCGCGGGCAAGTCGACGCTGTTCAAGCTGCTGTGCCGGTTGTACGACCCGACCGCCGGCCGCATCCTTCTGGACGACGTCGACATCCGCGAGTACGACCCGGTCGAGCTGCGCACGCGGATCAGCGCGATGTTCCAGGACTACGTGACCTACCAGGGAACGGCGGCGGAGAACATCGGCCTGGGCGACCTGACCCGGCTGGAAGATCGTCCCCACATCGAGGATTCGGCTCGCCGAGCGGGCGCGGACGAGCGCATCGAGCGGCTGCCCAGTGGTTACGACAGCCCGTTGGGGCGCTGGTTCGACCAGGGCGTGAGCTTGTCGGGCGGCGAGTGGCAGAAGATCGCTTTGGCGCGGGCGTTCCAGCGCGAGGCGCCGTTGTTGATCCTCGACGAGCCGACGTCGGCGCTGGACGCGCAGGCGGAGCACGATCTGTTCTCGCGGCTGCGTGAGTTGTCCGAGGGCCGGACGACGCTGTACATCTCCCACCGGTTCTCGACGGTGCGGCAGGCGGAGCGGATCCTGCTGCTGGACCACGGGAAGGTGGCGGAGTACGGGACGCACGAGGAGTTGATGGCGGCGAAGGCCGGGTACGCGGATCTGTTCACCCTTCAGGCGCAGGCGTACTTGGACGAGGTGCCGAGCTAGGGAACGAGCACGACCTTGCCGACGCCTTCGCGGCTCTCGACGCGCTCGTGCGCCGCGGCGGCTTCATCGAGGGGGTAGGTCCGGTCGATCACCGGCGTCAGCGTGCCGTCCGCGACGAGGTCGAGGGCCTCTTCGCGGGCGGCAGCGACGTCTCGGCCGTAGGCGTCGGGACCGCCGAAGCCGATCAAGGTGAGTCCGCGCGCCACGAGGCTCGCGACGGGGTACGCCGGAAACTCGCCGCTGAGCAGGCCGTAGGCGAGAATCCGGCCACGCGGCGCGAGTTTCGTCGCGAGCTCGGCGGCGCGCGCTCCGCCGATCGACTCGAAGACGACGTGGACGCCCTCGGGGACGTCCTTGCGCCATTCCGGGTCGTTGTGGTCGAGCACGACGTCCGCGTCCGGGACGGACTTCCCGCCGCCGGCCGTGGCGACAACCCGCGCGCCGCGGGCCTTCGCCAGCCGCGTCACATACCCGCCGATCGCCCCGGAAGCGGCCTCGGCCAGCACTGTTTCGCCCTCGATGACGTTCGCCGTGCGAAACAGCGCGAGCGCCACCGCGGCGGGGACAGCGGCAACAACGGCTTGCTCGGCGGTAACCCCGTCGGGCACCACCGTGTACTGGCTCGCGGCGACGACCTCGGCGTAGGCGCCACCGGTGAAGGACATGGTGACGACCCGGCGCCCGACGAGGGTTTCGTCGTCGGCCTCGATGACGATCCCCGCGGCTTCGTGCCCGAAGACCGTCGCTTCGCTGGAGGCGGGGAGGAGCCCGGCCCGCAGCTGGGTCTCGTAAAACGGGACCGCGACTGCCTCGACGCGGACCAGCACTTCGCCGTCCTGCCGGTGGGGTTCGGGCCGGTCCTCGACCTTCAGCACTTCCGGGCCACCCGTGCCGTACAGCACCACTGCGCGCATTGCCGCTCCCTAACTGGACCATCGGTCAACTTACGGTCGCCTACTATATGGACCGTCAGTCAACTTGTCGAGGAGCTTCCATGGAACGCGCCGACGCGGCCCGCAACCGCCGGGCGATCCTGCGCGCGACCGAGGAGCTCCTGGAGACGAACGAGCTTTCGCAGGTTTCGATGGATCGCGTCGCGGCCGCGGCCGGCGTCGGCAAGGGGACGGTGTTCCACCGCTTCGGAAACCGCGAAGGCCTGATGCGCGCGCTGGTGGAGGAGCGAGTGCGAGCGCTTTCTTCCGCGGTGGACTCAGGCCCGCCACCCCTGGGGCCGGGCGCCTCGCCGTCTGCGCGGCTCGCGGCGTTCTTCGACGCGGTGGTCGAGTTGGCGACCCGCAACGTGAAGGTGATGGCGGCGTTCGAGCAGGCGTCGACGGACCGGCTGAACAACCCGATCTACGTGTCGTGGCACGCCCACGTCCGAGACCTGCTCGCCGCGGCGGCGCCATCCCTCGATTCGGACTTGATCGCGCACCTGCTGCTGGGCTCGTTGCACAGCGACTTGATGCTGCACCTGCTGCGCACAGGCGAGACCCACCGGCTGACCACCGGCTTGCGCTCGATGATCGAGACGCTGCTGCGCTGACCTGGTACCGGGAACAGCGACCGACCGGTCCGTCCGTGGTCCGGGAGCAAATCGGACGGGTCGTTCGTTGTAGGAGTATGGCTGTCGCGTTCCTGCTTTACGTCTTCGCCGAGATCGCCGCGATCTGGGCGGTGGGTTCGACTGTCGGCGTCCTCGGCACGCTGGGCCTCCTCCTGGCCGGCGCGTTCATCGGCTCCTGGCTGGCCCGCCGCGAAGGCGCCAAGGCGATGAGGGCGTTCATGGACGCCGCCCGGGCTGGGCAGCCGGCGGAGAAGGAACTCACCGACGGGATGCTGGTGGGTCTCGGCGGCGTGTTGATCCTGGTCCCGGGTTTCGTTTCCGACGTGCTGGGGTTGCTGTTGATGCTGCCGCCGTCGCGCGCGGTGGCTCGGCGGTTGTGGTTGAAGCGGATGGAGAAGCGGGCGGTGCGGTTCGCCAACCAGCGACGTGGGCCGGTGATGGTGGTGGACAGTGAGGTGGTCCCCGAGGCGCCGCGTCGGCAGGAGCAGCCAACCGTCATCGAGGGCCGGATCGTGGAGAACTGACTCGGGCCTTGCCACAATGTGCGCGTGGAGCGCCTGAAGACCACATCCGCGGTACGCATCCGGATGAGCAAGCAGAAGTCCCGGAACACCGGGATCGAGATGACACTGCGCAAGATCCTCCACGCCGCCGGCTTTCGCTACCGAGTGCACCGGCGACCGGTCAAAGGGGTGCGGCGGGAGGCAGACCTGGTCTTCGGCCCTGCCCGTGTAGCAGTCTTCGTCGACGGGTGTTTCTGGCACGGGTGTCCCGTGCACGCAACGTGGCCGAAGAACAACGCGGACTTTTGGCGCGAGAAGATCGAAACCAACCGCAGGCGTGACGCCGACACCGACACTCGACTCGACGAAGCCGGCTGGCTTGCACTTCGAATCTGGGAACACGAGACCGCGGAGACCGCCGCGGACCGCGTCATAAAAGCAGTCCGCGGACGCCGATGAAGGTCCTTCAGAAGTCAGTCGGCCACGGGTAGTCGGGTGGGAAGGATGCCCCTTGTCGTGGGGGCTAGTCAGTGCTGGGCTTGGGGATGTCGAAGTAGCTGGAGAACCGCACCGCCGGGGCGTACTCGCCCTTGACCTTCACCCGGCCCGTCACGAACATCGCCGCCACTGCTGCGTTACCTGTGGCCATCCGGATGAAGTCGTCCACCGACAGCGTGATCGTCGTGTCCGGGGTGCGTGACAAGTCCGTCGAAGAAACGCACACGCCGTCCTCGATCACTGTCTGGAAACGGTCGTAGCCGTCCTCGCCGTCTCCCTCGGAAAAGCGCCAGGAAACCACGAAGTCCACATGGCGCGCTCGCTCCGGCAAGAAATGCTCGGACATTCGGCGGAAAATCTCGTCCAGGAACACTGAACGCAGCTCCGCGTGGTCCGCGATCGCCTTCAGCTGGTCTCGCGAAGAGCGCTTGACCACGTCCACCAGGACGTCCGTCGACAGGGAGCTCAGCTCGATGCCCGCGCCCGACTCGCCCAGCATGTGCAGGGTTTCCAGGACCTGGATGAACTGGGTGGGCGTCAGGTTGCCGATGACGAGCTTGTCCGCGAACGCGTTCACCGCGTGGCCGGCGCGAACTCCGCGGGGCCGGGAAAGGCGCCACTTCGCTTTTCGGGGCACAGGGACGGACTATACGGGGTGCGGGAGGTCGAAGAATCCGATCAGGCCCGCCGCGAAGGCCAAATCGCCCTTGACCTTGATTCTGCCCGTGACGAACAACACTGCCGGCGTCGCCTGGTGGGTAATGAGCCGGAAGAAGTCCGCCGGGGCGGTTGTGATCGTGACCCGTGGCGAGGAGCGCATCTCGCGGCTCACCGTGCACGAACCGTGCGAAATCACCGTCTCGTAGCGGTCGTAGCCACCCTCGCCGACGCCGCCCGACAGGCGCCAGTGGACCACCGCGTGCAGGTCACGGGCCCTGTCAGACCTGATGTGCGCGCCCATGCGGGCGAAGATCTCGTCCAGCACGCGCTCCCGCAGGGGCCTCTCCGCGACGACGCTCTCGAGCTGCGCGCGGGACGCCGAAGACACCAGAGACGCGAACCGCGCCGGCTCGACCTTGCTCAGGTCGAACGCGGGGGCGCGCTCCGCCAGGCGAAGCAGCGCCGCCAGGAGTCTTCGGAAGTCGTCCTTGCCGAGGTCGCGGGGGTTGACCGCCTCCGCCAGTGCGTTGACGTCGAGAGCGTGCGCCTCGGGGCCGAGCGGGTCGAGCCGCTCCAGCCTGTCCAGCAGTGCCGCTCCACGGAGCTCCGCGACCTGATCTGCGCTGGTCATCCCGGCGTTGTCGGCCATCGTCACTCCCTCTCAAGTTACTCACACGTAGGCTACCCGCCAGTAGGTAGGCGGGCAAGCGTGCCGAAATCACCCTCCCGGGGCAACGCCCGGTACCGTCTCCGGGCAGCAACAGGGAGGTCCAGCGTGTCAGAGGATGATCAGCGTCCGCCCGAGCGGGCGCGGCGGCTACCGCGCGCCGTGCGCGAGCGGCAGATCCTGGACGCCGCCGTCCAGGTGTTCTCGCGTCACGGCTACCACGCGGCCTCGATGGACGAGATCTCCGACGTCGCCGGCGTCTCGAAGCCGATGATCTACACCTACCTCGGGTCCAAGGAGGACCTGTTCGGCGCGTGCATCCGCCGCGAGGCGACCCGCCTGCTCGAAGCCATCCAGGCCGGGGTGAAGCCCGATCTGCCGCCGGACATGCAGCTCTGGCACGGCCTGCGGTCGTTCTACCGCTTCGTCGCGGAGTACCGCGAGTCGTGGACGGTGCTGCACCGCCAGGCGCTGACCGTCGGCGGGGCGTTCGCCGCGGAGGTCACCGACATGCGGGCGCGCGCGATCCAGCTGGTCGCCGCGCTCGTCGTGTCCGCGGGTACTCGCAAGGGCGTCGGCGAGCAGGCCGAGTTCTCCGGCGAAGGCCTGTCCGCGGCGCTGGTCGGGGCGGCCGAGTCGCTGGCCGACTGGGCCCTCGACCACCCCGACATCTCCGACGGCGTCCTCGCGTCGTGGCTGATGAACCTCGTCTGGCTCGGCTTCAACGACCTCATCGAGGGCGAGGTCTGGAAGCCGTCAGAGTGAGGTGATCGTGCCGTCCAGGTGTGGCTTCGACTTGCTCCACAGCTCGAACGCCCAGCCGTCGCCGTCGGCCCAGGACGTGAAGCCCGCCTTGGCCGGCAGCAGCACCGGCTGCTTGAAACGGACGTCCACCGTGAACGCCGATGGCAGCCGGCCCTCGAACGCGGCCAGGGCGTGGGCCTTCGTCCACATCCCGTGGGCGATCGCGCGGGGGAAGCCGAACAGGCGCGCCGTCAGCGGGTGCAGGTGGATCGGGTTGCGGTCGCCCGAGACCTCCGCGTACCGCCTGCCGATGTCGCCGGGCACTCGCCAGATCGCGTCCGGCGTCGGCGGGGCGAGCTGGTCGCGCCGGGAAGTAGAACCCGAAGAAGAGCCGCGACGCAGGTAGGTGCTGACGTCGGCCCACACCAGGTCGTCCCCGGCCCAAGCCTCGCTGACGACGTCGAACTGACGGCCCTTCTCGTGCGGGCGCAGGTTCTCCGCGCGCACCCGGATCGTCAGTGGCTCGCCCAGGCGCAGCGCGCGGTGCTGGGTGATCCGGTTCGCCACGTGGACCATGCCGAGCAGCGGGAACGGGAACGCCGGCTCGGTCATCAGCGCCATCTGCAGCGGGAACGCCAGCATGTGCGGGTACGTCGCCGGCAGCTCGTCGCTCAGCCGGAAGCCGCACACCGTGTTGTACGCCGCCAGGTGTGCCGGGTCGACGACGACGCCCGTCCGCACCAGCTCCGTGTCCGGCAGCGAAGAGCCGGACGACTTGCGCAGCACGCCGCCGAGCAGTGCCTTCGGGTACAGCGTGGCCAGGCTCGGGGTGCTGTCGAGTTCGCGGATCGCCACGTCACGCCCCCAGCAGGGCCTGGCCGCAGACGCGGACCACGTTGCCGTTCACCGCGGCCGACGCCGGGTTCGCGTACCAGGCGATCGTCTCGGCGACGTCGACCGGGAGGCCGCCCTGGCCGAGGCTGGACAGCCGCCGGCCGGCCTCGCGGATGAACAGCGGGACCGCCGCCGTCATCTTCGTCTCGATGAACCCGGGCGCGACCGCGTTGATCGTGCCGCCGTACGCCGCGAGCTGCGGCGCGCCGACGTTCACCATGCCGATGACGCCCGCCTTCGACGTCGCGTAGTTCGCCTGGCCGACGTTGCCGGCGATGCCCGCGATCGACGAGACGCCGATGATGCGGCCGTTCTCCCGCAGGATCTTGTCGCCGAGCAGCTTGTCGTTCACCGCGAGCTGCGCCGCCAGGTTCACCGCGATCACCGAGTCCCACGCGCTCTCGCTCATGTTGCCCAGCGTCTTGTCGCGCGTGATGCCCGCGTTGTGCACGACGACGTCGACGCCGCCGTGACGCTCCTTCAGGTACTCCGCGAGCTTCGCGGGCGCGCTCGGCGAAGTGATGTCGAGCTGCAGCGACGACCCGCCGATCTTGTTCGCCACCTTGGACAGGTCGCCGCCCTGGGCGGGGATGTCGAGCGCGACGACGTGCGCGCCATCGCGGGCCAGCACCTCGGCGATCGCCGCGCCGATGCCGCGGGACGCGCCGGTGACCAGCGCGACCTTGCCGTCGAGGGGCTTCTCCCAGCTGGCGGGCGCCGAAGCCGTCTTGCCTTCGGCGCCGATCCGGATGACCTGCGCGTCGACGAACGCGGACTTCGCGGAGAGCAGGAAGCGCAGCGTCGACTCCGTCGCTTCTTCGGCGCCTTCGGCGACGTACACGAGCTGAGCCGTCGCGCCGCGCTTCAGCTCCTTGCCCACGGAGCGCACGAAGCCCTCGAGAGCGCGCTGAGCGATCCGCTCGCGGCCTTCGACCTGCTCCGGCGGCGTGCCCAGGATGACGACGCGGCCGGACGGCCCGACGCTGCGGATCACCGGGTGGAAGAAGTCGTAGACCTCGCGCAGGCTCGAAGGGTCGGTGACGCCGGTGGCGTCGAAGACGAGCGCCGCGTGCCGGTCACCCGAAGTGGTGACGACGTCGATGCCGGCGTCGGCCAGCTGGTCACGAAGGGTTTTCTCGAGCCGTCCGCCGGGCGCGGCGCCGAGAAGTGCGGGACCCTCGAGGGCGGGTTGCCCGGGCTTGTACCGGCGCAGCGTGGCGGGGTTGGGCAGGCCGAGCTTCGGCACCACGAACTTCCCCAACGGGGTTTTCGTGAACTGCTGGTACCTGTCAGCCATCGAATGCCTCCCGTGCAGTCTGCGTCACGTCGCAGTCTAACCTACTTGCGAGTAGGTTACAGTGTGAGAGAGCCGACCAGAGAGGTGACGTTCATGCCGCCCAGGAAGACAGCAGCCGTCCGCAAGGTCGCGATCATCGGCGGCAACCGGATCCCCTTCGCGCGGTCGAACGGCCCGTACGCGAAGGCGTCGAACCAGGACATGTTCACCGCCGCGCTCGACGGCCTGGTCAGCCGTTTCTCACTGCAGGGCGAGGTGCTCGGCGAGGTCGCCGCCGGCGCCGTGCTCAAGCACTCGAAGGACTTCAACCTGGCCCGCGAGAGCGTGCTCGGCAGCAAGCTCTCGCCCGCGACGCCCGCGTCCGACGTCCAGATGGCGTGCGGCACCGGCCTGCAGGCCATCGTCAACGTCGCCAACAAGATCGCGCTCGGCCAGATCGACTCGGCCATCGCCGGCGGCGTCGACACGACGAGCGACGCGCCGCTGGCCGTCAACGAGGACCTGCGCCAGATCCTCATCCAGCTCAACGCCGCGAAGACGCTCGGGGACCGGCTCAAGCTCGTCGCGAAGATCCGGCCCGGGCACATCGTCCCGGCGATCCCGCGCAACGAGGAGCCGCGCACCGGCCTCTCGATGGGCGAACACGCGGCGCTCACGGCGAAGATCTGGGAGATCACCCGCGAGGCGCAGGACGAGCTGGCCGCGGCCAGCCACCAGCACCTCGCCGCCGCCTACGACCGCGGGTTCTTCGACGACCTCGTGACGCCGTTCCTCAAGCTCGCGCGCGACCAGAACCTGCGCGCCGACTCGACCGCGGAGAAGCTCGCCAAGCTCAAGCCGGCCTTCGGCGGCCCCGGCGGCACGATGACCGCGGGCAACTCGACGCCGCTGACCGACGGCGCGTCGACCGTCCTGCTCGCCACCGACGAGTGGGCGAAGGCGCACAAGCTGCCGGTGCAGGCGTACCTGACGTTCTCGCAGACCGCCGCCGTCGACTACGTCCACGGCGAGGAAGGCCTGCTGATGGCGCCCGCGTACGCCGTGCCGCGGATGCTCTCGCGCGCCGGGCTTTCACTGCAGGACTTCGACTTCTACGAGATCCACGAGGCGTTCGCGTCGCAGGTGCTGGCCACGCTCAAGGCGTGGGAGGACCCGGCGTTCGCCAAGGAGAAGCTGGAGCTGGACGAGCCGCTCGGCGCCATCGACCGGACGAAGCTCAACGTCAACGGCTCGTCGCTGGCGGCCGGGCACCCGTTCGCCGCGACCGGCGGCCGGATCGTCGCGACGCTGGCGAAGCTGCTGCACGAGAAGGGATCCGGCCGTGGCCTGATCTCGATCTGCGCGGCGGGCGGCCAGGGCATCACCGCGATCCTGGAGAAGTAGCCCAAGTGCCGTTAAGGCCACCATAAGGGCGGCAGACCCCCGGTAGGTGGGCCTAAACGCCCATGGGGGTCAGCGGGGGGGCGCCATGGGGGGCCCCG